>NZ_JARVRC010000018.1:0-122775 GCF_030209895.1 Agrobacterium sp. CFBP2214
CAGGGGACATTTTAACTTTGCGCAATGCGCGACATTCCAACCTTGCTGCCACATTCGTGGGTTGGTACATTCTATTTCCAAGTGCGACATGCCAGTGATTTCAATGGCTTCACTTTGGAGATTTTCGCATGTCCGGATGTTATTCGCAATTGACCCTCGCCGATCGTCGCCTTCTTCATCGTCTCGTTGATCAGAAAGTCACTATCAACGAGATGGCCCGCCGGCTCGGACGCCATAGGTCAACCATCTATCGCGAAATCCGTCGCAACACCTTCCATGACCGTGAGCTTCCCCAGTACACCGGTTACTTCGGGACGATCGCTGATCAACTGACCCGCGAGCGACGAAGACGCTTGCGCAAGCTGCGACGCCATCCGGATCTGCGAGCCGACGTCATCCGTCAACTCAAGGCTCGATGGTCTCCCGAGCAGATCGCCGGGCGTCTGCTGTCGGAGGGAATAAGCCCTGTTCGCGTGTCCGCCGAAACGATCTACCGGTTCATTTACAGCAAGGAAGATTATGCGCTCGGCCTCTATCAATACCTGCCGGAAGCGCGCCGCAAGCGTCGTCCTCTCCGCTCCAGAAAACCGCGCGATGGTGCTTTTCCAGCAAGCCATCGTATCGGCCAAAGGCCTGATTTCATTGGAAACAGATCGCAGTTTGGTCATTGGGAGGGCGACCTCATCATATTCGAGCGTCCGTTTGGCCATGCCAATGTCACATCACTCGTTGAGCGCAAAAGCCGCTATACCGTTCTGATCAAGAACCCGAGCCGGCACTCGCGTCCGATCATGGACAAAATCATTCGTGCATTCTCTTCCCTGCCCGCCTTCGCGCGTCAGAGCTTCACCTTTGATCGCGGTACGGAGTTTGCCGCATTCCGGGCTTTCGTTTCCTGCCGCCGGATACAGACCTCAGTCAAATGTCGCAGGCGACGCTTAACGAGTTCACACACATTCTCAACGACCAGCCGAGAAAGTGCCTGAACTAGAAAAATTGGCAGCGCGCGGAGCCGCGGGTCTCCGAGTGCGTCGCGAGCCCACGCAAAAAAGGTCGGCATTCGGCCCAGCAATCTTTAGTGGTCAGCTTCGTCATTCCTATGCGGAAATCTCTTCAAAAGTTTTTCAATTATTGCCCTGTCACCACCGTACCGATCCAGCACTTCGACTGCCTTGGCCAAGCTGACAGCGTACTCCTGCTGCAGTTGCTCGACGGTATATTGCCCGGTCTTGTCCTCTCGCATCGTGAGCCTCCTTACGACCCGAAAATGCGATTGCCCTGACATCGGTTCCATCAAAGCTTTCGTCCGAGGGACATACGTCGGTCCGATGGCTTGCTGTTCGAAACCGCCACGCGAACCGGGAAAAATGCACATTAGAGACATCCCGGGAACGGAGTGGGCGGCGGATGTGACCGTCCGTACAGGAGCTGCGGGGAACCAAGGCGGCAATTGCGCATTTGTCCCCTAGAGTAGTCAACAATCGGAAATCGGAGGAACCCCATGAAAACGCTTGC
This sequence comes from Agrobacterium sp. CFBP2214, assembly GCF_030209895.1. NCBI lineage: Bacteria > Pseudomonadati > Pseudomonadota > Alphaproteobacteria > Hyphomicrobiales > Rhizobiaceae > Agrobacterium > Agrobacterium sp. CFBP2214. The sequence goes on from NZ_JARVRC010000018.1 coordinate 1,516, forward strand.
GGACATTTTTGAACACACATTGCAGGACGTCTATTATGCCGAGAACGCGATAACCAAAGCGTTGCCCAAAGTCGCGAAGGCCGCCAAGAACGCCGAGTTGAAGAGAGCGGCCGAAGATCACCTTGCGGAAACAAAGGAGCAGATCAAGAAACTCGATCAGGTTTTCAAATCCATTGGCAAAAAGGCCTCCGGTGAAAAATGCGACGCTATTGAAGGCTTGATCAAGGAAGCAGAAGGTCTCATGGAAGAGGCAGAAGGAACTGCACTGGACGCTGGCCTTCTTGCCGCGTGCCAGGCTGTTGAGCATTACGAAATCGCCCGCTACGGTTCGTTGCGCGAATGGGCCAAAGACCTCGGTCACGATGAAGCACACAAACTTCTGAGCGAAATCCTCGATCAGGAGAAAGCGACGAACAACAAGCTGACCAACCTTGCAGTGACAGCCATCAATAAAACCCCGGCCGCCAGGAAGGCTGCCTGAATCGTGGAAGTACTTGCGACGGTCTCCCCGCTTTTGGGGAGACTTTGTGTGTTCCAGCATCTAGGCGTTATGGTGCAAGCCTTGAGGCTGTCCTTGCTCGCGTGCCTCCTGACTTCTCGAGCCGACGTCTGCCCGATCTTCCGGCGTCCTACCTTCGGGTTGGTCGGCCTTGCGTCATAGTCCGGCAATGCCCGCGCTGCCGCTTCTATTGGTGGGCAACAATCTTTTTTCCAAACCGAAAAAACGTAACGGGCTCGCCAGAGGCACCAGATGGAGCGCAGCAAGGACGGGGGCGATTGGGAACATCTCGGAAAAAAGGCAAGGGGCTCCGCGCCCGCGATCCCCGCGCCTTCCAGTCAGGACATACATAGCCTGCCTTCGATTGCCGGGACTGATGTGACCGATATGCGCTGCAGTGACGGAAATACCGCCCGCCATCAGGCCAAACAGCATGCGGCATGAATGCGGGCGATCTGGCGCCACGGCACCATAAACTTAATGTGCCAAGGGCAAGGTAGTGCGATTTTCCGGGATCAGGCAGTTTGAAGGCGAGCGACGTCACGCCAAGTATCCAAGGCTGCTGTTCGCAGTTCGCGATGGTGAGCGGATGGAATATCGTGGCGGGGAATGTGAAAGAGGTTTGCGATCGGGTCGTGGATGGACACGAAACACTGAAGCTGTCGCGCTGACTTGAAGCGCTTCATGATCCTTTCCCTTCGTCGTACGGGCTGACGGGAGTTCTCCGCCCGATTGTTCAGTCCCTTGTGTGGACGATGCTCGACGCCGGGCATGATCTCCCGCTTCGCCGCGCCGTAGGAGCGCAGCTTGTCGGTGATCATCACACGCGGCGAACCGCTTTGCCCTTTCAGGATCTTGCGCATCAAACGTTTCGCAGCCTTGGCATTGCGGCGACTTTGCACCAGCGCGTCGAGAACAAAGCCATCCTGTTCAACGGCCCGCCAAAGCCAGTGTTTCTTTCCACCCATGGTGGTGACAACCTCATCAAGATCCATTTGTCGCCGAGCCTTCCGGCAGATCGCCTCCGGATATCATTGGCAAAGTGTCTACCGAATTTCTCAGCCCAGAGGCGCACGGTTTGATGAGAGACGATGACGCCCCGCGCTGCCAGCAGATCCTCGACCATCCGCAGGCTGAGCGGAAACCTGAAGTACAGCCAAACTGCAGGGGCAATCACCTCCGCTGTAAATCGGTGGCGACGATAAAGAGGATCACGGTTAAATCTGGTCATGCAGCCAGATCCCACAATTTGATCCATGTCCGGTTAACGTTACGATGCCCTTGAAAGGATCCGAACCGGCGGCCTTGCCTTTGTCATCAAGCTAGCTCGCGAGTTACGTCCAATATCAAGGCCTTAGACGACTCGCGGATGCCAAGTCTCCGGTTACATCATTGGAAATATCCTGAGGAACCAGTGGCTAGCTCTCAGACACGTGCAATCCAAAATTATAGAAGCCGAAACGCTTGCCCCAGAGCCGTCTAAAAAGGGTGAGATTTTCGAGATAACGACGGGCCATTGCCCCTTGATTCCTTCCCATTTGATAATTTATGTTGGCCTTGTTCTCAGGGCGGGGTGCAATTCCCCACCGGCGGTATCGGGATTTTTCCCGGAGCCCGCGAGCGCTTCCGGTCTCCAAAGCCGGAAGGTCAGCAGATCCGGTGAGAGGCCGGAGCCGACGGTATAGTCCGGATGGAAGAGGACAAGGCATAGGACGCTGGCGCGTGAGCTGGCTTCGCATTGCATTGTTCGCCCAAGGGATATTTGGCGCTTCTCGAAGCGCGAAAATGCCGCAAAACGGCATAACCCTTGAAAGGCTTGAAAGAAAATGACCATTGCTGGAATTGAAGACGCCATCGAAGCCATTTCCCGTGGCCAGATGGTGATTGTCGTTGACGACGAAGACCGCGAAAACGAAGGCGATGTCATCGCCGCCTCCGACAGCATTACCCCGCAGCAGATCGCCTTCATGATGAACCATGCGCGCGGGCTGATTTGCGTCGCCATGCCGGGCGAGCGACTGGATGCCCTCGACATTCCCTTGATGGTGTCGCGCAATACCGAATCCCTCAAGACAGCGTTCACCGTCTCGGTGGACTATATTCCGGGCACCACGACAGGCATTTCCGCCGCCGACCGGGCAAAGACCGTGCGCGCGCTGGTATCGGAGGATTCACGCCCCGAAGACTTCGCCCGCCCCGGCCATATCTTCCCGCTGCGCGCCAACCCGCAAGGCGTTCTCGGCCGCACCGGTCATACCGAAGCGGCCGTCGATCTTTGCCGTCTTGCGGGCAAATTCCCCTGCGGCACCATCTGCGAAGTCGCCAATGACGACGGCACCATGGCCCGCCTGCCCCAGCTCGAAGTCTTTGCCGAACGCCACGGCCTGCTCGTCGTGACGATCAAGGATCTCGTTTCTTACCTCAAGGGCGAGGTTGTCGAGGACGTGGTGCAGAAGCAGGTCGCCTGATCTGCGCTTCTTTGTTGTGAATACGAAAACGCCCGGTGCAAACCGGGCGTTTTTCATTCCGTGAGAGAACTCCAGCGCCGAGACCAAAACCTACCAGCAGCAGAAACCGCCATCCACCAGCAGGTCCACGCCCGTCACGAAGCTCGCCGCATCTGACAGCAAGAAGATCGCCGGGCCGACCATTTCATCCACGCCCGCCATGCGCTGCATCGGCGTCTGCTCTTCAAAGAGCTTGGTCTGGTGCACCATCTCCGGCCGCGTGTTCATCGGCGTCGCCGTGTAACCCGGCGAGATGGTATTGACGCGAATGCCGCGCCCCACCCACTCCATCGCCATGGATTTCGACATATGGATGACGCCCGCCTTCGAGGCGTTGTAATGGCACTGCATCAGCCCGCGATTGACAATGACGCCGGACATGGAAGCGATATTGACGATCGCGCCGCGGCCGTTCTTCAGCATGGCATTGGCTTCCGCCTGGCAGGACAGGAAAACGCCCTTCAGGTTGATATCCATCATCGTCTGGAACTGGCTTTCCTCCATCTCCTCGGCCGGATTGGCATTGGCGATACCGGCCGCATTGACGGCGAGCGAGAGCGCACCAAGCTCGGCTTCAGTGCGCGCAACCGCATCGGTCAGCGCCTGCTTGCTGGTGACGTCGGCAGCAATCTGGATCGACTTGCGTCCAGCCTTGGCGATGAAATCCGCCGTCTGCGCCAGACCATCATCGGTGCGGCGGTCGAGCAGCGCTACATTGGCGCCGGACTGGGCAAGGCCCATGGCGATCCGCTGGCCGATGCCGGAACCGGCACCGGTGACGAGCGCCACCTGCCCAGAAAGATCAAACAGTTTCGGCGCGTTGAGGGTGATGGTGGACATCTCTGTTTCCTTCTTCAGATGGTTGCCAGTTCCATGACCGAGACGTCGTTTGCTTCGTCGCGGCTGAGGATGCCGGCCTGTTTTCCCTGCGCCAGAACGAGAATGCGGTTCGAAACGCCCAGCACCTCTTCCAGATCGGAGCTGACGACGATGAGGGCCACGCCGCTCTTCGCCAGACCCACAATGATATCGTAAATACCTGCCCGCGCACCGACATCGATGCCGCGGGTCGGCTCATCAAGCACCACCACGCGCGGATTGCGGGCAAGCCATTTGGCAATGACCACCTTCTGCTGGTTGCCGCCGGAAAGATCCGAGGCCGGCTGTTCACTACGGCCCTTCACTCCGAATTTGGCGATGGCCTCTTTTGTGAAGGCGCGCTTGATACGCGGTGTGATCCAGCCGGTGCCGACGCGATCGAGATTGGCATAGATCAGATTTTCACCGATCTCGTGCTCCACCACCAGCCCCTGCAATTTGCGGTCTTCCGGCACCATGACGATGCCCTTGGCGATGGCATCAGCCGGGCTTTTCAGCGTCAGCACCTTGCCATCCAGCAGAACCTCACCAGCACTTGTCGGATCGGCACCGGAAATCGCACGCACCAACTCGGTGCGTCCCGCGCCGATCAGACCGGCAATGCCAAGGATTTCGCCGGCGCGAACGCCGAAGCTGATGTCGCGGAAGGCATTGGTCGCACTGGTCAGCCCCTTGACCTCCAGCACCACCTTGTCCTGCGGTTCAGGCAGCGCTGGGAACAAGCGCTCCAGCGAGCGGCCGACCATGCTTTCGACGATGGCGCGCACCGGCGTCGCGCTATCGGCAAATTCATGCACTCGCTCGCCGTCGCGCAATACGACGATGCGGTCGGTGATCTGTTTGATCTCTTCCATGCGGTGGGAAATATAGATGATGCCCACGCCCTCGGCGCGCAGCTTGCGCACCTGCTCGAACAGAGCCTGCGTCTCCGCGCCGCCAAGCGCCGCCGTCGGTTCGTCGAGGATCAGAAGCTTCGCGTCCAGCGCCAGAGCCTTGGCGATTTCGATCAGTTGCTGGTTGGCGGTCGAGAGACCGGCCACCTTGCGGGTTGCGGGAATGTGCAGGTTGAGGCGCGCCAATTGCTGTTGGGCCCGCCGCACCATTTGGGCACGGTCGACAACGCCGTTCTTCATCGGCCAGCGGCCAATGAAGACGTTTTCGGCAATGGAAAGCTCCGGCAGAAGCTTCAGCTCCTGGTGGATGAGAACGATGCCCTTGTCGATCGCCTCACGCGGCGACGACGGCGCATAGGGCTGGCCGCGCCATGCCATCGTACCCTCGGACGGCTCACGCGAACCGGCGATGATGCCTGATAGCGTGGACTTGCCCGCGCCGTTTTCACCCAGCAACGCCACCACTTCGCCGGCATGGACGTCGAGATCGACGTTTTTCAGAACCTCGAGCGGACCGTAACGTTTGCTGATGCCACGGAGCGAAAGAACCGGCTCGCGCATGACGGGACCTCCCAGGACACAATCGTGGCGAAGACGCACCACGGCTTTGCATCCGAAATTGCATAAAGACAAACTAATGAACGCCCCGCGCATCCGACCGGACGCGCGGGACAGCCGGATCAGGGATGGTTGGCGATGAAGCCTGCGACGTTTTCCTTGGTGGTCAGCGTCGCATCGGAGAGCTGCACGGCCGGAACCTTCTCGCCGCCGACGATCTTGACGGCCATCTCGACAGCCATGCGGCCCATCTTCTGGGTCTGCTGCGTCGCGGTCACGTCGAAGACGCCGTTCTTCAGCGCCTCAAGCGCTGCAGTATCGCCATCGAAGCCGCCGACAACGATCTTCTGCGAGGGGTTGGCAACCTTGATCGCCTGCGCCGCACCAAGCGCCAGACCGTCAGCCTGCGCAAAGACGATAGAGACATCAGGGTTAGCCTGCAGCAGGTTCTGCATGATCTGGAAGCCTTCGTCCTGGCTCCACATGTTGGACCACTGTTCGGCAACGACCTTCACGCCGGAATTGGCCTTGACCGATTCCATGCAGCCCTTGGTACGGTCGACTTCAGGCGTGGTGCCCTTCTGGCCGTGGATGATGACCATCTTGCCCGAGCCACCGGCCTGCTTGATGATGTAATCGCACACCGACTTAGCGGAAGCGACGGAATCGGTGGCGAGGAAGGTATCGCCTGGGGCGCCATCAGCATTACGGTCGATGTTGATGACGGGAACACCGGCGGCTTTCGCAAGCTTTACCGGAACGGTCGCGGCAGCGGCACCGGCCGGAATATAGATCAGCGCGTCGATGTTCTGGGTCAGCAGATCCTGGATCTGGTTGACCTGCGTCGGGCCATCGCCCTTGGCATCCACTGTGACGACGCTGATACCGCGCGTCTTGGCTTCGGCTTCGACGGCCTGCTTGATCTGGTTGAAGAAGTTCGCCTGCAGATTGGCGACGGCAAGGCCGATCTTCTTGACTTCAGCGGCGTTGGCGGAACCGAGCGACAGGGCGAGAAGGGCGGCGGATGTCAGCAGAATGCGTGAAAATTTCATGATTATTCCTCCATTTGTTGATTGTTGACCTTCGGGCAGATTAAACCTCCTCCCCTCCGGCCGTTTTTCACGCCTCCCATGCCGGGAGGGTCGTTTATTGCGCGGACGGCTCAACACCATCCGTAGGCAAATTCAGCTTCTGCGGCGACGCAAAGTTTCAGCGCCCACGGCCAGCACGATGACCACACCGATGATGACCTGCTGCAAAAAGGGAGAAACGTTGAGCAGATTGAGGCCATTGCGCAGCACGCCGATGATCAGCACGCCGATAAGGGTTCCGCCGATGCCGCCCGCACCACCTGAAAGCGAGGTTCCGCCGATGACGACCGCCGCAATCGTATCCAGCTCGTAACCGAAGCCGCTGGAGGGCTGCACCGAGTCGAGACGTGCCGCAAGAACGATGCCCGCGAGACCGGCCAGAACCGCGCAGGCGACATAAACGCAGATGGTGACCAGCGGCACGTTGATGCCGGCAAGACGCGCCACTTCCGGGTTGCCGCCAACAGCATAGACGGTGCGGCCCTCCGCGCGGAAGCGCAGGAAAGCCCAGGAAATCAGCACCACGACCAGCATCAAAAGCACGGTTGCGGTCAGCACGCCGAAATGGCGGTCGATCGCGAGCATCATGAACCAGTCAGGGAAACCGACGATCTGCTGGCCGTCCGTGATCATATTGGCAAGGCCGCGCGCCACAGACATCATGGCAAGCGTGGCGATAAAGGCCGGCACCCGGAAGGCGGTGACCAGAATGCCGACGACGAGACCGCAGGCGGCCGATGCAATCAGCGCCAGCACGATGGCCATGCCCATCGGCATGCCCGCGACATTGGCCGTCCAGCCCATGATCATCATCGAAAGCGCCAGAACTGAACCGACAGACAGATCGATACCGCCGAGCAGGATCACGAAGGTCATGCCAACGGCCATGATGCCGAGAACGGTGATCTGGTCGAGAATGTTGAGCCCGTTTCGAAGCGACAGGAAATTCTCGCTGGCGAAGGTCAAAAACACGCAGAGCAGCAGCAGGCCCAAAAGAGGCCCGGTCGCACCGCTCAGCCAGGCAAGCGGGCTCCTAGTGTGCGTGACACCCTCATTGCGTTCAAGCGCGGACATGGCTCCTCCCGATGACTGTCTTGCATTTTTTAAACCGATTAGAATAATTATTCATCATCGGTGAAAGATGCATAAGCCAGTTCCGAGAAGCTTGTCAATAGGCTTGGATAGCGAGATGGGCCCTGCGGAAGCTGCGATAACTGAGGCCCTCCACCTCCCCACCTCATTCCTGTGCCCGCCACAGAAATCCAGCCGACGCGCGTCTGCGCCGCGATAATAGCCCTTTCAGACCAGGAGCCCGGGCTGACTGGATTCCTGTGACGAGCACAGGAATGAGAGTGGCAGGTGCTCTTCACCATGAATGCGAATGCAGCGGCAAAAATAACCAGCACGGAACGAAACAAGAGAATCCGCAATTCCGGCTTGACAGAAACGCCATCTTTGCAATTATATAAATAGCTGTATAAATATTCACACGCATGTTTTGAAGAGGATTCCATGCAGTCCCAGGAGCTAGAGCGCATTGCGCGCCAGATTCGCCTTCGCGACGTACAGGCTGTTTTTGAAGCGGGTGCGGGCCACGTCGGCGGCGAAATGTCCGCCATCGACATCATGACGGCCCTTTATTTCCGCGTCCTGCGCATCTGGCCGGATGATCCGAAGAACCCTGCCCGCGACCGTTTCGTGCTGTCGAAAGGCCATACGGCCTGCGCGCTTTATGTGACGCTCGCCAAGCGCGGCTTCATCCCGGAAGAGGAAATCTCGACCTTTCTGCAGCCGAATTCGCGTCTCAACGGCCATCCGAACTGTAACAAGGTGCCGGGCGTCGAAACCAATACCGGCCCGCTCGGTCACGGGCTGCCGGTTGCCGTCGGCATGGCCAAGGCGGCCAAGCTTTCCGGTGCAGACTACCACACCTATGTGATGACCGGTGACGGCGAGATGCAGGAAGGCTCCAACTGGGAAGCCATCATGTCCGCCGCACAATTCGGCCTGAACAACCTGACGCTGGTCATCGACCACAACCGCTTCCAGCAGGGCGCAGCACTCTCGGATACCAATGATGTCGCGCCGCTTCGCCCGAAGCTCGAGGCTTTCGGCTGGGAAGTGAGTGAAATCAACGGCAACGCCATGGCGGAAGTCGTGCCGGCGCTGGAGCATCGCGGCAATCGCCCGCATTGCATCGTCGCCCACACCAACAAGGGTCACGGCATTTCCTTCATGCAGGACCGCGTCGACTGGCACCATAAGGTTCCGAGTAGGGAACAATATGAAATCGCCGTCGAAGAACTTTCGGAGGCATTGTGATGAACGCGCCCGTAACCGCCGCCAAGCTTTATGACTGCCGCGATGCCTTCGCCGAAACGCTGGAGGCGCTGGCCGCCGCAAACGACAAAGTCGTCGCCGTCTGCAACGATTCGGTCGGCTCTTCAAAGCTCGGCGGCTTCAAGTCCAAATTCCCCGAACGCCTCGTCAATGTCGGCATCGCCGAACAGAACATGGTCGGCGTCGGCGCCGGTCTCGCCAATGGCGGGCAATTGCCCTTCGTCTGCGGCGCATCATGCTTCCTCACTGGCCGCGCTCTGGAACAGATCAAGGCCGACCTTGCCTATTCCAACGCCAATGTGAAGCTCATCGGCATATCCTCCGGCATGGCCTATGGCGAACTGGGCCCGACGCACCACTCCATTGAGGATTTTGCCTGGACCCGCGTTCTGCCGAACCTGCCTGTCATCGCCCCCTGCGACCGCATCGAGACGGCCGCAGCCGTCAAATGGGCGGCGGACTATGCCGGTCCCTGCTTCCTGCGCCTGTCGCGTGTCGGCGTGCCGGATCTTCTGCCGGAAGGCCATGTCTTCGAACTCGGCCGCGCCAACCTGCTGCGCGAGGGTTCCGACCTGACGTTGATCGCCAATGGCACGCTGACCCACCGCATGGTAAAGGCCGCCGACATCCTGTTGACCCGTGGCATCAAGGCGCGGGCACTGAACATGGCGACCGTGCGCCCTATCGACGAGGCGGCTATCGTCACTGCCGCGAAGGAAACCGGCGCGATCCTGACGGCCGAGGAACATTCGATCTTCGGCGGCCTCGGCTCCGCCATCGCCGAAGTCGTGGTCGATCAGGCCCCCGTGCCCATGAAACGCCTCGGCGTTCCCGGCGTCTTTGCCCATACCGGTTCCGCCGAATGGCTGCTCGATGAATTCGGCATGGCACCCGTGGCAATAGCTGATGCGGCTGAAGCGTTGATCAAGAGAAAGTAAGTCTCCTCCCAGGGTCGTCGCGTGTCTTCGGATGCGCGGCGACACCCTTTTTGCAATATCGTCGTTTAATCACCGCAAGGCCGAAACGAAAAACTGCCGACGAAAGACTCCCATGATGCGCGCTATTCTTTCCATCGATCAGGGCACCACCAATTCCAAGGCCATTCTCGTCTCGGAAAGCGGAGAGTTGCTGGCGCGCGGCTCATCACCGGTCGGCATCGCCTATCCGCAGCCCGGCTGGGTGGAACAGGAGCCAAACCGCATCTGGGCCTCGGTCCGTGCGGCAATCTCGGCCTGCCTTGCCGCCTCGCCCTCTGACGTCAATGTCGCGGCCATCGCGATTTCCAACCAGCGCGAATCCGTGACCATCTGGGACGGCGAAACCGGCGAACCGCTCGGCCCGGTGCTCAGCTGGCAATGCCGCCGCACCGCACAGGATTGCGCCGAACTGATCGAAAATGGCCATTCCGGGCGCGTCATGGCGCTGACCGGCCTGCCGATCGATCCGATGTTCCCGGGCGCAAAAATGCGCTGGCTTCTGGAGCGCGCACCGAAGGGCCGCAGGCTTCGCCTCGGGACAATCGATAGCTGGCTCATCCATTGCTTCACCGGCGGCAAGGTGCATGCCTGCGACGCCTCCAATGCCGCCCGCAGCCAGCTGCTCGATCTCAACCGCCAGCTCTGGAGCGAGGAGCTTTGCGACCTCTTCCGCATCGATATCAACGCCCTGCCCGACCTGCGCGACAGCAGCGGCGAATTCGGCGTAACGCTCGGCGTTCCCGGCATCAAGGACGGCACGCCGATCCTCGCGGCAATAGGCGACAGCCACGCCGCCCTCTTCGGCCATGGCGCCTTCAACCCCGGCGACGGCAAGGTGACCTTCGGCACCGGCTCATCGGTCATGACGACCCTGCCGCATTTCATCGCGCCCGAACGTGGCATCACCACCACCGTTGCATGGCGACTAGGTGGCAAACCGACCTTCGCCTTTGAAGGCAATATTCTCGTTTCGGCCGCCTCCCTGCCCTGGATGACGGAGATTCTCGGCCTGCCCGATGTCGCCGCGCTGGTGGAACTTGCTGCCACCGCCGAGCCAAATGGCCCCGGTTTCGTACCGGCCTTCGTCGGCCTCGGCGCGCCCTATTGGGATACGAATGCGCGAGCGCTTTTCTCCCAGATCAATTTCAGCACCACCCGTGCCCAGATGGCCCGCGCCGTCACCGATTCCATCGCCTTTCAGGTCCATGACGTCTTCGCCGCCATGCGCGCGCAGTCGCCTTCCGGCTTCGGGCGGCTGTTCGTGGATGGCGGGCCGAGCCAGAACCGTTTCCTGATGCAATGCGTCGCAGACATGCTGGAACAACCGGTCATCCAGCGCGATGCGCCGGAAGCTTCCGCACTGGGTGCGGCCTATCTCGCCGGCCTCTCCCTCGGTTTCTGGAACGATCTCAAGACCGTCGCTGACCTTGCAAGCCAAGGCAACACCATCGCGCCTGCCAACAGCGAAAGCCGGCAGCAGCTCGGCATCTGGCGCGACGCGATTGCCCGCTCGACCTTGCCTGTAACCTCGGGTAATGGTGAATAAAAATTCACTCTGGAGGGCTTATGGGCAGGTTAAACGAACTTCGAATGATTTCCCGCGTAGCGCAGATGTATTTCAGCGAACAAAAGCGTCAGGCGGAAATCGCCCAGCATCTCAATCTTTCGCAGGCGACCGTCTCGCGTATGCTGAAGCGCGCCGAGGCAGAAGGCATCGTGCGCACCAGCATCATTCCACCGCCCGGCACCTATGGCGATCTGGAAGAACAGCTTCGCGACCGTTTCGACCTGCCGGAAGCCATCGTCGTCGATTGCAGCGAGGATCGTGACGGCGCCATCATGGCCCGTATTGGCGAGGCGGCGGCGCATTTCCTCGAGGTGACACTATCGCAGAACGAGATCATCGGCGTTTCCAGCTGGAGCCAGACGATCTTCAAGATGGTGGAAAACATCCACCCTCTTAAGGGCGCCAAGGCGCGTTATATCGTCCAGACGCTGGGCGGCATGGGCGACCCATCGGTACAGACGCACGCGACCCAGATCACCACGCGTCTGGCGCGGCTGACGGAGGCCGAACCGAAACTGCTGCCAGTGCCGGGGGTCGCAACCTCACGGGAAGCAAAGCTTCTGATGCTTGCCGATCCCTTCGTGCGCGAGACCATCGATCTCTTCGGGTCGATCACGCTCGCCGTCGTCGGTATTGGTGCAGTCGAGCCGTCTGAGCTTCTTGCGCGTTCCGGCAACATTTTTTCCGCCAAGGAACTTGCCGATCTCGCCCAGGCGGGTGCCGTGGGCGACATATCGCTCCGGTTCTTCGACAAGGAGGGAAAGCCGGTGAAGACGCCGCTCGACGACCGGGTCATCGGCCTGCCGCTCGAAAACCTCTCCAATGTCGACCGTGTCATTGCGCTGGCCGGCGGTTCGAAAAAGACCGAGGCAATTGCCGGAGCACTCAGAACCGGTGTGATTGACGTGCTCGTCACCGACAAATTCACCGCCGAACGACTGGTCGGCAAGGAAACATAGCCAAAATCCCATAAAGGAGGAGACATGAGGCGCTTTGAAGGTCAATCCGTATTCGTGACCGGAGGCAACAAGGGGATCGGTTACGGCATCGCCCGCCGTTTTGCTGAGGAAGGCGCAAAAGTCGCCATCGCCTCTGTCGACAAGGACACGCAGGATGCCGCCAAAAAACTTGCTGACGAGACCGGCGTCGCCACCCATGGCGTGATCCTCGATGTTCGGGACGCGGCAGCGGTACGCGAGGCCTATGGCGCCGCCGAAGAGGCGATCGGCCCGCTTTCCATCTCCGTCCAGAACGCCGGCGTCATCACCATTTCGAAGATCGAAGAGCTGACGCAGGAACAGTGGGATTTCAATCTCGACGTCAATACCAAGGGCGCGTTCCTCTGCTGCCAGGAGGCGATCCGCCGCTTCCGCGCAAGCGGCACCAGGGGCCGCCTCGTCAATACTGCGTCCGGTCAGGCGCGTCAGGGCTTCATTTACACCCCGCATTACGCCGCCTCGAAGTTCGGCGTCGTCGGCCTGACGCAAAGCCTTGCCAAGGAACTGGCACCGGAGGGCATCACCGTCAACGCCATTTGCCCCGGCATCATCCACACCGAAATGTGGGACTATAATGACCGTGTGTGGGGCCAGATGCTCGGCGATTACAAGCCCGGCGAACTGATGGCCGAATGGGTGCGCAACATTCCCATGCGCCGCGCCGGAACGCCTGCCGAAGTGGCGGCACTGGTCGCGTTTCTGACTTCCGAAGATGCGGCCTACATCACGGGCCAGACAATCAACGTCGATGGCGGGTTGATCATGTCGTAAGAGGCCTTGGTGAGTGCCAGTTTCGGAAACCTGGACATTCAACCGACTTCGCGCAATTCGAATTTCTTGCGCGGACTTTCGGATGGCCGTGATCGCCGGCTGGTCGACATCTGGCCGCGCGATCGTCAGCGTTTCACGTGCGTGATACAACAGTCTCGACCCATCGTACTTCAAGGCGCGCTTTCCGAAGAAGCCCTGCCTGGCTTCAAGAGCGCGGCAGAATTCCATACTCTAATCGACACGCTCTACCGGGGGTATATCTAAAAGCTGTAGCAGGCAACGAGGTCTTAACGACGTTGGGGCCGCGAGGTGTCCGCTGTCACGTGATCGTACGAATGGGCAAATTTCAAGTCGTCCACCTTGACGAGATTCGAACCCAAGCACCCGGCAGAATAACCATATCCAATTGATTTCCTTTGTTAGACTGGATATCCACGCTTCTTATTAAGCGTTCTTTTCCCGCAAGAGGACTCGGGACTTTTCTATTTCATCAGCCGGTAGAATGCCGAACGTGCGATGGACGGAAGGTTGATATTGCCTCTGGACGGCATCAACGCCCGCTGTGATCGCACTTCTCCAGGATGCGCCTCTGCCCCATGCTTCGCGAAGAGCATCTGCCAGATCGCGGCCAGCTCCGGTTTCCTGCAACGCCTCAAACAGCATTCCGGCCTGACGCAAGTCCTTTTCTTTCTTTGCCCTTCCACCGGCGTCATCTTGACGCCGACCGGCCACGATCAGTTTGTGAACGGCGAACCGTGATGGATCGGGCACCACGACCGAGACACCGGCACCATGCAGCAAGATCGTTCGCACCGGATCACGGATGAGGAAGTCCATATATCGCAGAGGTTCGGCAGACGCGCCGCCGAGAGCCGGCATTTGCGCCGGTTGATCCGCGTAATCTTCCGATCCCCGGTTTGTCGTCAGGAACTCTACTCGGTAACCGGTCGAGTTGCGGAAAGCATTGGAGCGAGGGGAACCAGAAACATGAGGTACGGCCCGGAATGACGGATCGATGGACTGAAGGAGAGCGACAATCGGCGGAATTGAATCTTCGACCTCGCTCGAGATCGCGTAATCTTGAGCCAGATCCGCGTCACCTGTCAGGATCGCAGCCATAGGCAGGCGGATACCGAGATGGGCCGCATAACATTGGAACGCGACTGTGCCGACGAGGACACCACGGAGCCGGAATAACCCAGCCGATGCCAACGTCTCAACAACTGTGCCTGTGAAGCGATCCGGAGCAATCAGACCCGCTTCGCGCGTCAGTGCCGCCACCATCTTTCGACGGTTCTGGTAATCATCCTTTTCGCCCCTGAAGGCTTGAACCCGGGTTGTGATTTCGTCATCATCAGCAGGGCCGACATAGCGCCGCTTTTGACCACCTTTGCCATCCGGTTGGTCGAAGTACCAGTATGAGCGATTGTCGACCTTGACCGAAACAAAGCGACCAGTGGGTGGGAAATCGGCCGACCACTGCGCATCAAAAGTCCGTTGCTGCAACTCCGCGACCATCGTTCGGAACATGAGGTCGATTTGCTTCATTTGAGGCGCCTTATAACATTTCCTCAAATCTAGTATAGTCAATCGATTTACGCAACTCCACAAGCCATTTTATCATTGTCGACAAGGATGGCAACGTGGTCTCGATGACGACGACGATCGAAAACGGGTTCGGTTCGCGTCTGATGACGAACGGTTTCCTGCTCAATAACGAGTTGACGGACTTCTCTTTCAAGACCCATGACGGCGGCCTGCCGGTCGCCAACCGCGTTGAGCCCGGCAAACGCCCACCCTCCTCGATGGCTCCGACTATCGTGATGAAGGATGGAAAGCCGCTGCTTGCAATTGGTTCACCCGGTGGCAGTCAGATCATTGGTTACGTGGCGCAGGCACTGATCGCCTATATTGACTGGGGCGTGCCGGTTGAAGCGATTGTCGCCCAGCCGCATCTCGTCAACCGGTTCGGCATTTATGACATAGAGGCCGGCACCAGTGCGGACGAACTGGTCGCCCCCTGAAGGCGATGGGTTACGAGGTAAAGGCGGGTGAGATGAACTCCGGTTTGCATGCTATCGAGATGACCCCCAGGGTTTGGCTGGCAGCGCCGATCCACGACGGGAAGGCGTAGCTGTAGGGGACTGAGCCTTTACGAAAATTGAAACTTCGCCAGTCCACACCCCCGAAGCATGGGGCAGAGTTCACCAACCTGTTCGGGTCGATACCCGTCCGCATACGGTGGCACCCGGACGCGTTGGACCATCGTAGTTGTCATCAAGGCCGTGCAAATTATCCTGGGCGGCACGATGCCATTACTGCTTCTTCGCATAGACGTCTGCGGCGCGACGACGGCCTACATCACATACCTGCACCGGGCGCGGGTCCCTAACGATCTTTGCCGGTAGGCGCAGAAGCGGGATCGGTGGCCTTTCAACGGCTCGGACCGTCTCACCGGGGGAACGATGATCGCACGGGCGCAGGAATATGCCGCACCCCAGCTGTCGGCGGCTGCCGCACGCGCGCCCGACTTCTTTGCCGGGAATCTTGTCGCCATTGGTAGCTCGCAGACCAGCGGGTGGTCGGCGCCCTCGGTAGACAGCGCCTCATGCTTGCGGTGCGGTCATTGGCCCTCGCTCTGCTCAACGTCCGGCAAACCGGGATTGCGCAGGTCGATCATCGGAAGCGCGCCATTCGGCAGCATCGTGGTCGGGAGCCGACCGTCCCATCTCTCGGCCTGGGTCAGGGAAACGAGTCCCGGGTTGTTGCGCAGGGCGTCGCCGCGCGCTTTGATGGCCAAAGCTTCAGCATCACCACGTAACCTGATTGCTTCAGCATCCGCCTGGGCCTGCAAACGTACCGCATCGGCTTGTGCCTGAGCGTCTGCACGGCGTGCATCGGCACTGGCATTGGCCTGGGTAACGGTGATCTCGGCCTGCACCTTTTCCCGCTCCGCATTCTGCCGCAGTTTCTGGACTTCCACCTCAGCCAGCATGCGCTGCTCAATGCTGGCCTCGTAGGAATCGGAGAAGTCGATATTCTCGATCTGTACGCTCTCGATGGTGACCGGCCCCTGAACACCCTCTTGAATCGCCATAGCAATTTCCTGATTGAGCCTGCCACGCTCCTGGATGGCGGTAACTGCGTTGAACCGTCCGAACACCGTCTTCGTCTCTTCGAACACCCGACGCTCAATCAGCCGCCCCAGCAGACCTGCCTCCGACCCGTACTGCTCGTAAACTGCAGCGACCCGATCAACTGGAATGCGGTAGTTCACTGACAGCTTAACGGTCGCCGGCTGCTGATCGCGACTATACGCTTCCATCGCGTCGTATACCGCTGCTTTCGACTGGACCGATATCCGTACGACGGTATCGATGACCGGCAGCTTGAATCCGAGCCCTGGCTCCGCGGTTCCGGCAATGGCCCCGTATCTCAAGATGACGCCGCGCTCCCCCTGGTCGATCGTATACCACGAACCGAAGACAATGCTCAGAATTGCGATCGCCACAATCCCGAAGATGATCGATGGAATGACGGGAAGTACTCGCACGTGAAACCTCAAATATTGGTGTGCCCGTCTTGCAAGAAAGTCGCCGGATCGCTTAGTGACGACCAATGGTGAACCTTGCCTCGTGGGCGGCACTTGTTGTCATGACGGGCCATCTCTGGCCTTTTACCTCTTGTGCGCCTTGTGCTGAATGATTGTGGTGTATGGGCATCCCCGAGGACCACAAGGCGAGTGTTTTGGATCGAGTTGACCCGCAGTGACGGCGATACCCGTTGCCGTTGTCGCGGTTAGATGGAAGATAACCAGGCAAGACAGACATTAAGTGTTTTTGTCAAGTTTTTCAGACTATAAATTCACTATCGTCTCATGCGGTGGGATTATGCGTAAAAAGGCCTACCGAAAAGCCAACCTGACCCATGCTGTAAAAACCTATCTCCTGATCTCGTCTTGATCATGAGCCTCGCCCACGCATGAGCGCCAATCTCCACGACTGTGCAGCGTTCCGTGAGAACAAAAGCCGGGTGCGTTCGGGAATGGGTGATGGAGCATTGTCAACCAATCGAATTGCTCTCGCCAAAATGAGGGCAGAGGTAATGAGCCGTCCTCTTCGTTCAGCTCTCGAGCCGAGTCAAACCTTCGACCTAAATAAACGTCAAGTATTTCGGGGACAAAATCAGCGGTATAGATTGCGCCAGCATGATCCGCGCCCCGACCGGCATTCGCGTGGCCGTCGGTCCAGACTTCTGCTTGATGCTGGCATTCGTCGCGACACAGACATCCTCAAGGCGATCGGTGTGGGAGCGAGGGCGTAATGCTGGGCCGCGCGCTGCGGGAGAGTACGGCGTCGCAAGCGTGATCACCATTCTCGAAAAGGAAGTCTCCATCAGCTTGGCGCTCGTGGGGAAGCTCTGCGAGAATTGAATTCTCTCGGCGCACCACCGGACAGCGGGAAGGCGGTCTTGGAAGACAGGTCCCGGAACCGTTCTCCCTGGTCAACACGAGGACGGTAGTAGCGGTGGGCCAGCAACACATGTCTAGAGGGCCCCCGCCCCTCCGAGCCGGCATCGGCCTCCAGGTACTGCAGCCCTCTGGTTTGTTTGCGATCTGCGGTCGCAACGATGTTGAGTGGAGGTTTCTAAGGCTACCATGAGCACCTGCACAGGTGCCCGCTACTCTATCTTCAATTGTTACCGACTATGGTTCTGTCGAGGCCGGAGCAACGTCGCGGCCGGCCTTATAAAACTCTTACGCCCGCGCTTGAAACGGAGCGAGGGCGTCGATATTCCTGTTGGCTCTCGCCTGGATAGCATTTGTGTGGGAAACGGACGTCAGCTTCCCTGGTCACGGTGTCCCGTTGGTACATGACGCTCTTAGTGGCGTCTTGAGGAGCGCACTTGTCCTTCTGGTTGCCGACGTTATCTGGCATCTCTCGAAAGCCGCCATAGAGCGACTGCTCGCCCGCCAAAGCATCTCTTCGCCTGCGCCCACAACTGATTGGGAGGGGGAGCATTTCACGCGGCTGCAAACATTGCTTCCAATCCTCCGGAATGTGCTCGCGGTCGCCATTCTTGTTGTTGCAAGCCTGACGATCCTTCGTCAGATCGGGGTCGACATCGGTCCACTCATCGCAGGAGCGGGCATTGTTGGAGTGGCGATCGGCTTTGGCTCACAAGCGTTGGTGCGGGATATCATAAGTGGCTTTTTCTATCTGATTGACGACGCTTTCCGGGTGGGAGAATACATTCAGGCAAAGGATTACCGGGGAACTGTCGAGGGGTTCAGCCTTCGCTCGGTAAAGTTAAGACATCACAGGGGTCCGATTTTCACTGTTCCTTTTGGCGAGTTGGGGGCAGTGGAAAACATGAGCCGTGATTGGTCCAAGACCAAGATACTTGTGACTGTCCCGTATGACACGGATCTGGAAAAAGTCCGCAAGATCGGTAAAGCGATCGGCCAGACGTTGCTCACTGATCCCGAATTGGGCCGCTTCTTTATTGAGCCGCTTAAGCTTAAGGGCGTCGAGGACTTTGCGGAGTACGGAATTGTAGTCAGCTTCGCGATGATCACCGTCCCAACCAGCCAGCAGAGCTTTATTCGACGTACGGCATATGCATCTCTTCGAAAATCGTTTCAGGAGAATGGCGTCACTTTCGCTCAACCTGTCGTCAACATCGCTGGTAAAGACCCGTCTGATCTTGCCGCCGCAACCTTGGAACATCAGCGGTCAACGGCATCAAACCAAGCCATCAAGTGACGGCATCAGTTGAGGCGATTGCTCTTGAAGGGAACAGAACTGGCGCGCCCCCTTTTTTGGCCACACGATAACAACTATTTGTCGGTCTTGCGCTCAGGTAATCCCGCCTCCGTCCAAACATCATTCGTTCAGACGATCAACCAAACTCTTCATGAGATCCATTCGTTCATGAAGAATCGCCACGACGAGGGCGGGCCATCCCTCTCGAGGCAGACAAAAGACGTAGTGGTGTTGGCATCGCACCATTCGTAACGCCGGATAAAGCGCGCTCATATCCTTGAAAGAACCTTTGCCCTCGGCAAGGGTTGTGAATCGCAGTTCAAAGGCCTTTGGCTAGTCGGTGCCAAGATGGCCGAATTGAAGGGCGCACGTTGATGCGCATACCCTTTCAAACGTGCCAACCGAGAATTGCGCCTTCAGATCAGCCGAGCTGTTCAATTGCAGCACCGGACTGCGGAAACCCGATTGCGGATTTTCGAAACCCTCGTACTCGGCGGCTGCATTGACAAAACCGGAGAAGGGTATGACGGAACCTGCATCGAGGGCAGCAAGTCCCGCGCAGAAGTGGAGTTTTTTACGATCTATAGAAAACTCATCGGCGGTGGCTTTGAAATCGTCACCGGCCGTTCCGATTTTTACGAGGCGCAGCGCGTTGCCGCTCACCTTTGCGGGCGGATTGACCCTCAAGATAGAATGTAAGATGAATTTCATGGTTGTACTGGAGATTCGGCGTCACCACAGGCCCCGGCTGTTCCCGTTTTGGGAATTTTCTCTTGTTCCCGTTTTGGGAATGTGATAGGTAGTCCCCATGCAGATCATCGCCAAGTCTACGTTGAAACAGTTTTGGGAGCTTCACTTTCAGGCCGAAACACCTCTGAAAACGTGGCATGCGATCGTCAGCAAGGCCGAATGGACCAGTCCGGCCGACGTGAAGGCAATATTTGGCGCGACAGTCGATTTTGTTTCCGACAATCGCATTATTTTCGACATTTCGGGCAACAAGTACCGGCTTATCGTCCACGTTGCCTACCCATACAAGCGAGTGCTGATTAAATTCATCGGCACGCACAAGGAATACGACCAGATCAACCCGGAGACAGTGTAATGGACAACATTCGCGCCATCAGAAGCGATGACGACCTCGCATGGGCCATTGCGGAGGTCAGCCAGTATTTCGACAATCCGCCCGATCCTCTCAGCACCGACGGCATGCGCTTCGATGTTCTTTCCGATCTGATCGGAGCATACGAAGACAAGCATTACCCCGTCGAGGCACCCGAACCGGTCGAGCTTATCAAGGCTCACATGGAGCTGACAGGACGTAGCCAAGGCGACCTCGCGACGCTGTTCGGATCCCGCTCCCGCGCATCCGAAGTGCTGAACAAGAAGCGCGCCCTGACCGTTGATATGATCCATCGGCTACACAAGGAATGGGGCATTCCTTCCGATTGTCTCGTTGAGCCCTATCACCTTGCAGCTCCGGAGCTTAAATACGCTTGACGGGTGGCCTCGTCTTAACCGATCGCCGACGTCGTGAGTGCTCCAACGGCGACCGGTGGTTCCTCGAACGCGTCCAATCGTGGGGCGAGGAAATCGTTGCCCACCGTGCCAATCCTGCCTCTGGCGGAAAGGAAACCAGGACGCCTGTCTCAGCTTTTCTTTACGTGAACGCCAATAGCCCGAACGCAGGGCGCTTTGCGAAGCTCTGCGAGAATTGAATCACCGCTCTCCGTCAACACGGGGACGGTAGTCCCGGTGGACCACAGCAACACATGTCTAGAGCCCCCCCGCCCCTCCGAGCCGGCATCGGCCTCCAGGTACTGCAGCCCTCTGGTCTGTTTGCGATCTGCGGTCGCAACGATGTTTGAGGAGGTTTCTCTCCTGTTGATGCGACCTGACGTTTTTCCGGGTGGCGTGGTCATGGGCGCCGTCGCAAACCGGTCGTCCGGGTGAAAGACAGGGCTTATCCAATTCGGAGAAGAAAACAGCTGGCGCGAACCGGATAGGCAGGAGACGCGCCTCGGTTGGCGACTGTGTGAACCGGTCTTTCATCTGCAGCATACGGTAAGTAAGCCGGCACAGCTATCTCGATCGCATGTCAGACTCGACGCAAGCGGCGAGGAAATCAGCGCGCATGTCCTCCGCCGTTATCTGGTTCCTGAGGGCAGCGTGGCATCGCCTTCTAGCCCGGCTATAGCAGGGACCATATTGATGGGTGATGTTTTCAGCGAGATAACGCAGCGCATCGCGAGGACCGCAAACCTGCACCTGCGGGCGACCCGCCAGCTCTATGGTCACTGGTAGATGCCAGAATGTGGAAAAGTCAACCGGGATTACCGTGGCCACCATTACCGGAGCCTGCCGGCGTTTCTGAGGAGGTCGATCTCCCTGGCGATCGGTCCCAGCAGTTTCCTCAGGCGATTTTCCTCCAACTTGTCGAGGCGAAATCGCAACGCAAACTCACTGACGTACCAGGTTTTTTCTTTTCCAGATCGACCGTTTTTACGGGTAGTAACAGGATTTTGCATGACGAGATCCTTTGGTAGGAACTGCATTCACCGGAAGTGTTTGAGATCAAGGGTGATCGTGCCGTTGCGTGTCACTGCATAGGCCGCCTTTGCGACCTTTAGAATTCGGGGGCGAAGCGCATCGAACGAAGCGAGATAATCGACCTCGCTGGCAGTTCGCTGGGATAACCCGCTGGCCAGCACTTCCGCGGATACATAAAACTGGACCGGAAACACACCATCATGTCCAAGGAAACGGACGCGCCTGTGTGCTTCATCGATGCTACGTGCCGAGTTTGGAAAAGAAAGGGGCATTAGCGATCTCCCCCATTCTGCCATATGTCGGCGGCTTCATTTTTCGATCGAGTTTCGGGCGGATGAAGGAGTGCAGGCGCTACAACTCGATGTTCCAGAGCAAACAGCAATGCTGTCCTTGTTCTATTCCCCTTCCGGAATTCCGAAATCAGGAAGACCATGGCTTGGCGTTTGGCGTCCGAACTGACCTCAACCGCAACTCCTCTAAAGCCTGCGGCTCTCAAGATATCTCTGAACATCGCTATGTGGACGGGGTCGGAGTATTCCGGTGACGGACTGGGAGACACGCCGTCCTCCTTTGTTGGGGCAGGGGAAAACCCCTCGGCGGCAGCGCCCGTGAAACGAGCTGTCCCTGTCAATACATGTCGTGCGTTATTTCTCAATTACAAGGCCGGAAAGCCTCTGTGGAAGCCTTGGGGCTGGGCCTGTGGTTAAGACGAGAGACTGGCGCCGGGCAATTCACCGTCGGGAAGCTTTCGATCACTGTCACACGCAGCGAAATCCGACTTTGTTCGCGACACCACAACCTGATAGAAGACCAGATGTCCGTACCGGCCGACGAGCGCAGGATCACCATTCTGCGTGGGGGCATTCCGTCTGCTTGGGACTGCGGTGAGGAGACCTTTTCAAAGCGTCAGACAGCGTTTGAATCCGTAGACTCGGGCTTCCTGGCGTTCTGCTGCTGTACGAAAAGCGACCAGGCTGCAATAAATAGCGCGGCAATCAGTGGGCCCACAACAAAACCGTTGATCCCGATCAGCGAGATACCACCGACCGTCGAGATCAAGATCAGATAATCCGGCAACCGCGTTTCCTTGCCGATCAGCTGCGGGCGCAAAAGATTGTCGATCAATCCAATGATAAGCACACCAACGAGAACAAGGATCAGCCCCTTCACCCAGGCGCCCGTGAGAAAAAGCCAAATCGCGGCAGGAACCCACACAAACGCAGTCCCGATGGCCGGGAGCATCGAGAGGAAAGTCATCATCACGCCCCATAACAGGGCGGCCTCTATGCCAAGAGCCCAGAATGCGATGCCACCGACGGTGCCTTGAATGAGCGCGATAATGACGTTGCCTTTGATAGTGGCACGCACAACGGCAGAGAAATTCTCAACAAATTGACGGGTGTAGTCGTCGCTCAGAGGTATAGCGCTGCGAACGGTCTCGCCGATTTGCGCGCCATCTCTGAATAGGAAGAAGAGAAGATAAAGCATAATGCCGAAGTTAATGAACAATTTCAGCGTATTCTGGCCGAAGTTGATAACGCTGCCCACAATGGATTGCCCGGTTTGCATGAAACCCGTAAATAACTTCTCACGCAGTTCAGCAAAACCGCCAAGCTTTACAGAGTTCAACCAGTTGTCGGCAAATTGCGGGAGCGCGTCCTGGATGCGAACGAGATATGCGCTGAGATCAATTTCGTTGCTGCTTATCCTTTGGTAAAGGCTTGTTCCTTCCCGAATGAGAGATCCCAGAATGAGCATTGCGGGCAGGATGACCAGGCAGATGCATAACAGCACTGTCAGGAGGGCGGCTATGCCGCCACGGCCGTTCAAAGTGCGCTCAAGGCGCCGATGGACGGGAAAGAAGATCGTTGCAAGAATCACCGCCCAAAGAACGGCACCATAATAGGGCAGGACAAGCCAAAGGAACGCGACTGTCACAAAGGCCAGCAGGAC
The DNA here is from genome assembly GCF_030209895.1 of Agrobacterium sp. CFBP2214. Lineage (NCBI taxonomy): Bacteria > Pseudomonadati > Pseudomonadota > Alphaproteobacteria > Hyphomicrobiales > Rhizobiaceae > Agrobacterium > Agrobacterium sp. CFBP2214. The sequence continues at coordinate 24,864 of NZ_JARVRC010000018.1, forward strand.
GTAGAAGCTCGTGCGTTGAATAGACATGTCTGCCTTTTTTGGGCTTGACCCCGCCTCTCGCTTCCACGCGACCGCCTGCAGGGTTGTCCGTCCGATGATAGCGCTGTCCAGTTACGAAGCCAACGCTAAACCGTCGTCATCCGGTGAGCTCCTCTGTAGCGACCTCGAACCGTTTCATGACTGCCGGCCCGAAAGCAGTAGACAAGTCGACGTCTGTGGCATCACGTCCTGTCGCCATCAATATGCGTCCGATGCGGGGCGTGTTGTGACGGGCATCGACCGTACACCAGCGGCCGCTGAAATAGACTTCGCACCAGGCGCTGAAATCCATCGGGTTGGGGTCTTTGGGCACGCCGATATCACCGAGATAACCGGTGCAATAGCGGGTCGGGATACTCATGCAGCGGCAGAGGGTGATGGCAAGATGCGCGAAATCGCGGCAGACGCCGGTCCTGTCATTGAACCCGCCGAAAGCCGTCCTCAGCGGATCGGCTTTCTCGTAGTTGAAGACAATACGGGAATGGACGAAATCGACGATCGCCTGAACACGGGGCCAGCCGAGTGGTGTAGCGGAGAAGTTTTTCCAGGCAAAGTCCGCCAACCGGTCGGTGTCGCAGTAGCGGCTGCCCAGCACCACTTCAAACGCACTGCCATCCAGAATTTCGTCTTTGAGAATTTTCTCGGCCAACATTTACTTCGAAGCCTGAACAGCTTCGCACCTCGCGTGCTCATCCGTCAAAAGGATGGTCCCTTCCGTGTCCATGGAAAGTCCCTCCATGTCGCGCACGTGGAATAAAGTGCCTTGGCATTGCGAAATTCCTGATATGTCGGCACAGGGGCTTCGACGCTAACGAATTTTCCAACTGCTGGTTCCCCGACATGGCCTATGCAGGATCCTTCTTGTCTTCTCCCGCTTGGCACCGGGGCACCTTTTTCAAGAACGCTGCAGGCAGTGCCGGCAATCTAGCATTATGCCCCCTGCTTGGCTGCTGGCCGCATATTGATGCAGGTACGCTAGGTAGCTCGATGGAAGGACGCGAGCCCCACTTGGCGTTTCAGCTGCGTCGTTTTCAAGTCTTTTAGCAATTACACAACCTCAAACTCACCATTGATTATATTTTAGTAATATATAGAACTCAATCATTGGAAACAACCATTGGGCGAAACTGATTCGGGGAAGATGGTTCCACCAAAAGCGTTCCTCAACCTCACTCGGGAGGAAATGTGAAGCAAAACGGGGGGCTTGAATGATCGCGCCTGCAGCATTTTTAGTGAATCAACCGTCTAACGGGGTTGAGAATTCCTTCAATAATTCTGACGAAAACCTGAGACGACGTAGCACGCTCATCCGCGGTGGCCGGGTGGGGAAGCATAAGGGGATCGCCGGCGGCGTAGCGCCTTGTGAAGCAGGTTTGGTGCTGTCGTTTACGACTTTGTCGGTTGCAGCAGCATTTGTATCCTTGCTCCTTTGGTCTTCGCCATCGTTGGCAGGTAGCTGCGATCCCTCAGGTCCTGGAACCTGGAGTTGTTCCGGTGCTGCTTCAGGCACCGCTAGCGATGCATCGGTGGCTATTTTGTCCCCTGCTCCAGTAACAATTGTCACGCAGCCCGGATTTGGTTTGTCCACCGCTGTTGAGGCCATACGTGTCGATACCCTCGGCGGGATCATCATAACGGACGTAAATGCCTCTTCTATCATGTCCTCTGGTGGGCAGGGCATTTTGGCGATCAATGATCTTTCAGGCGCGGTTGCAATTACCTCGAACGGTAGCATCACCGGTGCCGATGGTATCTATGTTAGCAATACCGGTACAGGTTCCACAACAGTCACATCCTCGGGCACGGTGACCGGGACAACTGGTGACGGTATCAATGTTACCAACGACGGCAGCGCAACCGACCTGACTGTTAACCAAACGGGCGGTGTGATTTCTGGCGCGAGCAACGGAATTTTTACGACACACTATGGAATTGGGACGACCACAATCGTTGTCGCCGGTGATGTGAACGGTGCAACCGAAAACGGTATATGGGCGCAAAATTTCGCTAACGCGACAGACATCACGATTACCCAGGCAGCCGGCAGCACGATAACCGGTTATACGCATGGCATCCGCGCCGATAATTGGGCTGCCGGCGCTGTGTCGATCACGACGGCCGGGATTATCAACCAGACCCAGACTGGCGCGGCTAATAACGACACCTATGGTATCTATGCCTACAATTCCATATCCGGGGCGGATATCACTCTCACCCAGACCGCAGGATCGATCTCGGGCAATTGGTATGCCATGTATGCCAATAATCAGGGTAGCGGCTCAACGACGATCATCAGTTCCGGCGATGTCACGGCAATCGAACGCGCTGGACTTTACGCTTACAACGCGGGCACAGCGCAGGACATCGTTGTAAACCAGACGGTAGGAACGGTCAAAGGCGGCACCTATGGCGTTTTCGCAGACAATGCGGGTATCGGTTCAACAACGGTTTCATTGTCCGGCGATGTGATCGCTTCCGGTGACTACGGTGTCTATTCGCGTAACAGCAGCAGTGCCACCGATCTAACTGTAAGACAGACCGCGGGTTCTATTGCTGGAAAAACCGGCATTCTGGCTTGGAATAGGGGTGCGGGCGTCTCGTTGGTCAGCGTAGGTGGCACGGTGAGTGGCGGCGCGGGCGCGGGTATCCAAACGATTGCAGCGAACGGCTCGACCGTCGATATTGCATCTTCCGCAACGGTCACGGCAACGTCCGGAATTGCCATTCGTGACGGCGGTGTCGGGGGTAACCCGATTGCTTCGGACACAATCGGGGGCGATGTCGCAGTTAACAGCGCTGGCACCGTAACCGGTGATGCGATCCTTGGCCTCGGTGATGACACCGTCAGTCTATCTGGTGGAACCTATACCGGCAATATTTACGGTGACGACAGAGACGACGCTCGAAGCGGCGACGGTATTGCCAACCATGAAGGCAACGATACGTTCATTTGGACGGCCGGCGGACTGGCTGGCGGCTTCTACGGTCAGGACGGTTCCGATGTGGCAGTGGTGAGAGCATCGACCTATGATGGTTCACAGGTGCTTGACGGCGGCGAAGATACCTCGATTGCCGATGGCATGATCGATACGCTTACGCTCAGGGATGTGACGGCGACGACGAATGGCGGCAAGATCGTCAATTGGGAAGTTGTCAATTTGGATGGCGCCAATCTGTCTATCGACGACGGCGCATGGCATGTCGGCGAGCCGGATGAAGCAACGACCGGTGTGTTCCTGAGCAGCGGTTCTACACTTGACGGCATGGCGTCGCTCGCCTTCGACGGCAATATGACGATTGATTCAACGTCCACTTTCGTCGGAACGGGCGGCGGAACCGGGGTCTATTCGTTCAGCGGCGATGCGGCCAATGCCGGAACCATCACCACGGTAGATGATGCTGTCGGCGATGTTATCATCATCGGTGGAAATTATAACGGCAATGGCGGACAGATGCTGTTCGATGTTGCTCTTGGTGACGACAACTCCAAGACGGATATGGTCATCGTCAATGGCGACACTTCTGGCACGACAAATGTCGGCGTCAACAATTTCGGTGGGACGGGTGCGCAGACCAGCGAAGGTATCCGTATCATCGAGGTGAACGGTGCTTCCAGCGGTTCTTTTTCGCTCATTGGCGATTACATGATTGGCGACAGGCAGGCGGTCGTAGCGGGTGCCTACGCCTATCAACTCTATCAGGGGGGCGCATCGACACCGAATGATGGTAACTGGTATTTGCGTTCGCAATTGACCAATCCGACAACGCCGACGGCACCGACCTCCCCGCTTTACCAGGCTGGTGTGTCGACCTATGAGGCATATCCCCAGGCATTGCTGGGTTTGAATGGCGCGCCAACGTTGCAGCAACGTGTCGGTAACCGTTTTTGGGCCGGCAATGGCGCTTCTAAACGCACATCTTATGCCGCTTCGGAAGACGCAAGCGCTGCAATCGAAGAAAGCGGTTTGTGGGGCCGCATCGAAGGTGCGCATAACAGCATCGAGCCGCGTTTTTCGACCTCAGGTGGCACCGATTACGATCAGAATGTCTTGAAGCTTCAGGCCGGCATTGATGGGCTGTTGACGGAAACGGAAAGCGGCAAACTCATTGGCGGGTTCACAATCCATTACGCCCATGGCAAAACCGATATCAAATCTGTTTACGGCGATGGTGAGATCGCCACGGACGGTTACGGTCTTGGCGGTACATTGACCTGGTATGGCGAGAATGGCTTCTACCTAGACGGTCTGGGCCAGATGACCTGGTATACGAGCGATCTCGACTCTGTCCTTGCCCATACGAACCTCAGCGACGACAATGACGGGTTTGGCTATACGCTGTCGGTAGAAGGCGGCAAGCGCATGGCCGTCGATCCAGCCTGGTCAGTCACACCGCAAGCCCAACTAGTGTATTCCAATGTCGATTTCGATGCGTTTACCGATGCATTCGGCGCCCGTGTCAGCCTCAACCGTGGAGAAAGCCTGCGAGGCCGTCTCGGTGTGACCCTTGACCATGAAAGCGCGTGGCAGAATGACAAGGGCTTGCTCAACCGCTCCCATGTGTACGGCATTGGCAATCTCTACTATGAGTTCCTTGAAGGGGCGAGGGTCGATGTCCAGGGCATGAGCTTCGCCAGCCGCAATGATCGTGTCTGGGGCGGCGTGGGGCTCGGGGGAACTTATAGCTGGGATGACGATAAGTACTCGATCTATGGTGAAGGTCTTGTCCAGACCAGCCTGAATGACTTTGGCGACAGTTATTCCGTCAAGGTACAAGTGGGCTTGCGCATGAAGTGGTAACAGGCTGACCTTATCGGTAAAACGCACTTCGTCATCCGGAAAAAATTACACGAGTGGGAACCACGTGTGTCCACAAGCGGTCGGTTGGCTAGTCAGTGGATATAGACATCACGCGCCGCAAGACCACTACCGTTTTTCAGTCATTGGGCGAACAACTGCTCGCAGCCCGCAAAAAGCGTGACCTGAGCCAACCGACACTCGCCGAGCGACTTGGCCGAAATCGTGCCCGCATATCGGAACTGGAACGTGACCTTGCCAACAATCGTTTGGGCAGGGACCGTCTGACTCTGTTTGCCGAACTCTGCGATACGCTTGATCTCGTCTCTGTGCTGATCCCGAAATCGCGCATGGAAAGCGTGCGCCTACTGGTCGATGACATACCCGCTCCAAGACATTCGATCGAGGCTCCGAGAGCTTTCGACGAGCTTTTCATCGATCTCGACGACGATGAGACAAAGGAAGGGTAATGGCGAAAGGATCGGACTATGATGGAGGTTGCGCAGGTCGTCGTCGCGATGAGGTCGGATGCGCGTCCTTCCAGTTGCGTGGTAAAGGCTGCAGCTTGACGAATGCGGAGCGCATGACATCAAATTCCGGACATAAATCGGCTGTTTGGCTTTCCGGGCTCAACATCGCCGCGGCTGAAATCGCTGAGCCGGGATGACGCAGGCGGAGGTTGAGCAACAGCGTCGGCAGGAGGCCCGGTCTGCGACGGGTTCAACCTGCCCGCTTTTCTTTTTCAATCCTCACTGTTCAATTCGAGCCGACGATCGAAGACGATAGATGCTGGCGGCCGCGATGCTTGGAGGACGAGACTAGGTTCGGCGCCCCAGAAGGGCTAGCGCGTCAACCATCATACGCTTCAAGATGAGTTTTCTGTTTCCCGGTGTGGCAAAGGCAGCTTCCGGGACAGCAACACCAGCACGCGAGGGATTGATGCGTTCAGAGGGTGGGATCGGAAGGGGCTCTTCGACGATGGCGGGGACAACGATGTGCGTGATCGTTGTTTCATCGGATTTAACCGAAACGGTGACCTGTGTTCCGGAGCGGAGACGGTCGCCCCCCGTTTGAGCGGCCTCTCGCTCATCCTGAGCTTCGACCAGCGATGTCTGCGTTACGAGAAAAAAAGGCATGTTTTTCCACGGAGTGTTTTGATTGAGGTCTCGTCTGCAAAGCGGCTTCGGTCAAGGTGCAGGACCATGTTTACGGTCGCCTCCGAAATAAAAAAGGCGCTCGACCCGCGAGGGGAGCGCCTTCTTTTGGATCCCGGGACAACATCAAACGCCGATGCGATTGCAGCCAGCAGAACATCGTCTCATCGGGAAGTGACGCACAGATATTGTTGACGAAGAGCAATTTCAAGTCGCGATCTGGATTACCCCCTGTTAGATTTTCCCGTCATTCTAAATGTCAGGCGAGGCAGTATGAGCACAGACCCCGAAACCCGCAGAGCCAACGCGCAGCGTGCGATTGATCGCGCGGCGGCGCGTGGTATGCCGATCGACAAGGATCCCGCTTTCGTTGCCCTGCTGGAGGAATGGATCCGGGGAGATATCGACATAAAGGCCATGCGCGAACGGTACCTTGATATAATCGCACTTCAAGCTGCCGAGCGGCGGGGCCTGCGCAAAAGCCGCCTCGGCATAAACCCCTCGGAATCGTCGGACGAGGCGAACGAAGAATAAAAAAATGGGCCTGCGGAAACCGCGGCCCATGAAGTGTGGAGATCTAAAACCTCCAGAGGGGAACAGCTGCTGCGACGGAACTGGGAGGTGACCGTCATGTGCATCAGCTGAAGGCGTTATGCCTGAATTTTGACCAACAGGAAAACATTTATTGTGCAACGCAGCTATGCAATCGCCGCGACGGTCTCGTCGTACAGATCTGCAGGCTGTTGGTGGCGTTGGTGAAGGAGAGTGTGGCAACGCCAGTAACGACAAGCGCTGCCGCGAAGAGCCAGTAGCCGGGCGCGTGTGCTGCCAACGCGCAGCCGAGGCCAAATACCGTGGTGCTGACGACCAGATTGCGGAATTCGATGCAGTTGCAACCGGCATTCAGGAATGGGCCGGTGATTGTCCCGACCGCGTGATCGACGACAGCAGGCCGTAGCCGGCGGCATCCGCATGGAAGATGCGCACGCCCATCTTCGAGACGAAGATCGGAAAGTTCAGGTCGAAGGTGCCGATGAAGAACAGCATGAACAGGATCGCGACAAGATCGGGGCGGCCGCGGACATAGTGCAGGTCTTCGACGAAGTTGCCCTTGCCGCGGGGCGCCCGCATGTTCGGCCGCAGCAGCATCAGAGAAACCAGGAAGGATGCGCCATTGGCGAGAAAGCCCATGTGGTGCCAACAGTGGCGATCGCGACGCGCGAAACGGCCGAGCCGACCAGCTCCGCGACGAAGGTCTGGTGGACCAGCGCGTCGAGGGCGGCGGCGCTGCCGAACAGGAAGCCGAAGACATGCCAGAGCTGACTTCTCCGAGCGGACCAAAGCTGGGAAGTGGGATATTCTTTTTCCACGCAATGGCGGCAATCGCCAGCCCCGTCCCACTCAGCTTACAAAACCGCGGAACTCATGTGCACATCGCAATAATCCGTCCATTATTTGCATTTCACATTATGAAGTTCTTATAGCTAGTTTGAGCAAGGAAAAATGCTGCCGGACATAGGAGTGGCCGGCCGGGAGGAAATCATGTCATCTCTGCTTTGGGCTGCGTCACGCGGAGTGATGTCGATCCCGCTTGTCTATACTTTATTATCGCCGGCAATTGCGGCACCGCAGGAGGCGCAAGCGCTCTGCTCAGGCATGGCCAACAAGGAAATTGCCTTTTCCGCCATAACCCTCCCCACCACCGGCGCCAGGGTTTTGTCCGCGACATTAGTCGGCGCTGCCGATCCCGGAAATCAAAGCGGCGAATATTGCAAGGTGGTCGGGGAAACCAGACCGGTCGATCAGAATGCGCCCAGGATTATCTGGCAGGTCAACCTGCCAAGTGCGTGGAACGGCAAGATGCTCCAGTATGGCGGCGGCGGTTACAATGGTTCCCTGCCGCCAACATCCGAGAAGACGACATTGGGACTGGATACCGTGCCCACCCCCCTCGCCCGGGGTTATGTGACATTCGGAAGCGATTCAGGACATCAAGCCCCCAATGCAGATGATGCTTCCTTTGCCCGCAACGACGAAGCAATGCTCAATTACGGATATATGCACATCAAGAAAACGCTTGATGTGGCCAGGGTCCTCGTTGCTGAACGATATGACCAGCCGATAAAACGCGTTTATTTTCAGGGCGGCTCGACCGGCGGCCGCGAAGGATTGACAGCAGCGTCGCGCTGGCCGGAAGCCTATGATGGTATTCTCACAAATTACCCCACCGCCAACTTCGTCGGTCTGAGGCTCTGGGGAGCAGGACTTGCCCGTTCAGTCTATGACGACAATTCGGCCGGCTGGATACCGCCCGCACTTGTTGAAAAGATCGCCAGGGAAGCAATTAAATCCTGCGATGGGCTGGACGGGGCCGAAGACGGATTGATCAGCAACATGGATGGATGCCGCGCTCGATCCAACGCGTTGGTGGAAAGCCTCTCCTGCAAGGCCGAAAGCGCAGGAAGTTCCCACGAGTGCCTGACCAAGGCGCAAATTGAGCAAACGCTTGCGATCTATCACGACGGATACACGCTGCCATACAAGCTCGCAAACGGCATCGACACCTATCCCGGCTATAACAGCCTTGGGGGAATTATGATGCAGGTGGGATCGGAGCCAAACCTTCGCACTCCACCCGTCTCAGGGCCGAATGCACATCATTCCAGCCGATCCTTTGAATTTTTGCAGAATTTCGTTGCACGCGATCAGTCATTTGATCTTTTGTCTTTCGACATCCGTAATCCAGGTCGTTTCAAGGGCCGGATCGTCGAATTGTCAGAGGTGATCGGCGCGACCCGCACCGACTGGACCGCTTTCAGTGCTCGTGGCGGCAAGATCATATGGCTGCAGGGCAATGACGACCCAAGCGTGAGCCCGCTCGGCAATGCCCGGCTCTATGAGAGCATCATAGCCACGATGGGGCGCGAAAAAGCCCAAAAGTTCCTTCGTTTTTACCTTGTTCCCGGCCTTGCGCATGGCGGCGATCGCTTCTCTCCGACCTGGGACAATCTGACGGCGCTTGACAACTGGGTGGAAAATGCTGTGCCGCCTTCCGGCCCGGTCGTGGTGGATGCGACGAAATCCGCCACCAAGGGACGAACGAGACCGCTTTGCGAATATCCGAGTTGGCCGAAATATAAGGGCGAAGGCGATATGGCGCTGGCTTCGAGCTTCACCTGCGCGACCGAATAGGGTCCGCCTTCGGCCTCAAAAACAATCAACATCTATCGGGAGGGCAATTATGGCCATCGATATCAACCTGTCGCGTCGCTCTGTTCTTGCGGGCTCGACCCTTGCACTGGCAGGACTTGCTGCGGCAAGCGCCTCCGCAACAGACACACCCTCGCACGCACACCAGAAAACAACCGGCAAACCATGGAAGACGGCAATGGACATTCCGTCAGCCCGCTGGTCTCCGGCAAAGCTGGCGGATATGGAGGCGCAACTCTATCCAATGGCCACCACCTCGATGATGGTCGTGAGAAATGGCGAGATCGTCTACAAATACGGGAACCTGTCCGATGTGAACTACCTCGCCTCGGCCCGGAAAAGCGTGCTGTCGATGCTCTTCGGGAAATATGTGGCCGAAGGCAAGATCGACCTCGATATGTCTATCGGCGAGATTGGCATCGAAGAGGATGACGGACTGTTGCCGATCGAGAAGACCGCCAAAGTCAAGGACCTGCTGACCTCCAGCTCTGGGGTCTATCATGCTGCCGGTAGCCCTGGTGGCAATGACAACACGCCAGGGCGTGGAAAGACCGAACCCGGGTCGGTCTTCCTTTACAATAACTGGGATTTCAACGTTCTGGGTGCTATTTTCGAGAAGCGCACGGGCAAGAGCGTTTTCCAAGCCCTGCAGGAGGACCTGGCCGAGCCACTCGGGTTTGACGATTTCGACTTCAGCCGCCAGAGGATGATGGGATACGAAAATCAGTCGCGTTATCTCGCCTACCACCTTTTCCTGTCGGCACGTGACATGGCCCGGCTGGGACAACTCATGCTTCAGGGCGGAAAATGGGAAGGTAAGGTGATCGTTCCGGAGACCTGGATCGCCGAAAGCATAAAAGTACGCTTTACGCCTGAGCAGACAAAGAGCAAGGAAGGTCTGGGTTATGGTTATCTCTGGTGGATACCGACGTCCAGCACCCCCGCCTTTCGAAACGCCAACCTCGAAGCGAGCCGCAACCTGCCGTGCCGACAAGCCCGCAGCAGACGCTTTCAATAAACGCAATCGAAGGTCATCATCCAGTGCCTGCCATCATCCACCTTTTCGCTGTGGATGTTGAATCAGCCTCGCATTGCACCGTCACATCACAATTGATTCATTGATCGCTGGATTTGCTCTAGTAAGCCGCCAGCCGCCAAACGTGGCGGCGTGGAGTGGCTGAATGAGATCCTCCCGCTCCGATGAAGATTCAAGTTTTTGGGGCCGGATTTTATATCTGCACGTCCACCAGCCCCACCACTCCCGCACGGTCCGAAATGCCTGCCGCGGGAACCATTACGGCTCCATGATGACGCGTCCTAGTGGCTTCGCCCTCTCCGCAAAATCATGGGCGTCCCTGGCTTGGGAAAGGGGAAAGGCTCGTTCGACCCTGACCTCGATCTCGCGGTTCTCTAGCGCGACTAATAACTCGTCGATCGTCGAACGCATCCGGGGCCTTTCTAAAACTGGCCCCATGAAGACCCCGAGCAAAGTCTGATTTGACTGCATGGCTGGCCAAAGATCCACCAACAGGTTGCCACCGCCCGCATTCCCAACAAACACCAGACGGCTCTCCGGCGCCAGGATAGCAAGCGAAGAAGGCAAGGTGGCGCCAACAGGATCAATCACCAGATCGACACCGTTACCTTCAGTGATCTTCTGCACAGCTTGAATAAGGTCTTCAGAGGATCGGTCGATAACGTGATCAGCGCCAAGCGACGATATTGTTTCCAGACGCTTTCCCCCACTTGAGACGGCAATCACGGTTGCCCCGGCTCGAGCTGCGAGTTGTACTGCTGCGAGGCCAACTCCACCAGCGGCTCCCTGCACGAGAACCGTCTCATTGCGAAGGAGGCCGCCCCTGGCAAAAAGGCAATGATGAGCCGTTCCGAACGATATCGGCAATGCTGCCGCCGACGCTGCATCGACCCCAGAGGGTAGAAGCCACGTTCGGGTCGCAGGTACGGCCCAGAGTTCGGCATGTGAACCCTGCATGTCAAAGGCAGTAACTCTGTCTCCAACTTTGCGAGTCTTCACGTTTGCACCGGCTTCCACGATATGTCCGGAAGACGCATATCCGACAATCCACGAGCCGCTGGGAGGTTGTGTGAATCGACGATTCATTAAGTCTCCGCCCTCGATAGAAATCGCATCTATAGCGATGAGGACATCGTCCGGTCCCACTGTCGGGTCGGGAACGTCTCTATAGCTCAAAACATCAGGAGGTCCTGCTTGATCGTATACGGCCGCCTTCATCTCTCTTCTCCTGCCAAGTCTATCGCCCAATGCAGCTACGAATCTGGAAGTTCGTCACCAAAGGATAGACGACCGGGCACATATTGATAAACTACTGCACTTCGAGCAGGCTTATAGAGGAGATCAATAAATGGATAGACTGATCCTTCGCGATCTGGCGGTTTTCGAAACCGTTGCACGCCGCGGAAGCTTCACGGACGCGGCATCCGAACTTGGAGTTAAGCAATCCACCCTCAGCTACACGATTAGCCAGCTCGAAAGAAAAGTTGGAGTTTCTCTTCTCGCAAGAACTACCCGAAGTGTGGCACCCACCAGTTCGGGGCGGCGCCTGCTGGAAATCCTGAGCCCGGCCATACGCGACCTCAGGGAGGAGTTGGTGAGATTGCAGGAAGCAAGAGAGACGGTGGCGGGCGTCATCCGATTGACGATGATTCCGGCCGCGTTTGAAAGCTTCGTCCGCCCCGCGCTACCAAGTTTTTGTCAGCGCTACCCTGATGTCGAGATCGAAATTTCTACAAATGAAGGCTTGGATGATATTGTGGCGGAAGGCTTCGATGGCGGGATCCGCTTTGGAACGCTTATCGATAAAGATATGGTCGCACTTCCATTGACCAAGTCGACCGCTGTCGTGATTGCAGGGTCTACATCTTACTTTGAGAGGTATCCAATCCCTCTAGTTCCAGAAGATCTAGCTGCCCATCGGATCGTGTCATATCGCTACAAGAGTTCATCGCGGCTGCTCCGGTGGCCATTGCAAAAGGGCCGGCAGAAGTTCGAGTTCAAAGCTGACCCTGCGTTGATCTTTGACGACGGAGCGGCGATTCGGTCAGCCGTGATAGACGGGATGGGTTTGGGCTTTCTGCTCCGCTCTCAAGTTCTCGGCGATCTCAAAGGCGGCAACCTTGTCGACGTTCTCACAGAATGGCTGACCGACCTGCCAGGCTTCAGTCTGTACTACCCGAGCCGACGAAGAACCTCGCCAGCTTTCCGCGCATTGATCGAGCATTTCAAGGAGGTCGGCAAAGTGAAGAGTTCTGAATTTCTTGCGCCCACCGCTAGGTCGTTCAGGGATGGTGAAGCCCTTTGAGCCGGGTGAGTGCTACCCATCGGTTTTCTAACCCGCAGATCAAAGCATTCGTGACGTTTCTGGCAACCCAGTTTCATGGGTTCTATCGTTTCCCCTACCGCGAGGAGGATTTCGATATGGGCGGAATCAAGCTGTCATGAGGCTATGGAAAGAATTGCTTGCGGTTCGTGAGATGCATGGCTTGCTCTTGACGGGACTTGAACCGCCGACCGAGCGAACGCGTAAGACTAAAGCTCTAGATTCAAAAAAGTAAATTTGGCTCGCGGCGCAGCATAACCGTCCTGCGTTTACCCCATTGTGCATACACCAGGACTAGATCACGCTAACCTCATGCCACGTGCCTCGCGTGCTGCACGTATCTGCTGGGTAATGTGCTCAGTCTTTTATGCGATAATCATTATCCTGCACCATAAGATACCATCAATACAGGATAATATATAGAATCTTCTGCATGGCTTGGCAACGACGATATATAATAGCATATCATGCGGGCTAACCATGCAGGATACTATATCAGCCTTACTGGTGCAGACTACCATATCGACGGGTACGAGTGAGATGTCGACCACGCACGGCTGTACGAGCTGCGAGGACGCAGTTGAAAAGCCAGCGACTGAATGTCAGCTTCTGCCTAACCCGGCTCTGCTGCAAAATTTTTGGAGCCGTAAAATCAGAGAAAAATATTCCTTCTCCTGATTGCGAGCGGCTTTGAACAACCGCCCGATAATGGTGAAGCGCGATTGCGGGGGCATTGCCAGGTTGTTTGAGCCGGTCATTTGGATTATCGGTCCGGCATGAAGATGCCTTGCTCACTACCCCGCTGAAGGGGTTTCGCTTTCCGCGTGAGATCTCGGCTATGCGGTGTGGGCGATTCAAGATCTGCTGCAAAATTTTACCGACTCCAATTTGCTCTATCGTCAATGCACTGATCGACTGAGAACGCGATGCGGGTACGCCGCCTTGAACTGCGAGATCATCGCGCAAGCTTGCTGCAATACCCGTTCAGTCGTTTCGGGATTGTCGCGTGCAAGTTCGTCGGCGTTTGTGCGGATCGCTTGTGCCATATTGGCCGACATCACAGCAAAACGGCCCTCACCGTAGACCAGCGCATCTTGCGAGGTGGTCTCAAGCCAACGAGCAAAATCGGTGATGATCTCCTCCCTCTCCGGGATACTGGCACTCTTGATGATCCTGATATTTTCTTCCATGTGGTCTCACTCCGTACAGACGTGGAAAGCGATCGGGCTCATCAAGCCCCGATCGCCGGGTGAGCTAGGAAGTGGAAAAGTCAGATTCAAGCCTTAATGCAGCCTGAATTCGCCATCGACACGCCGCCATTCGTTGGGCCCGATCAGGCGCTGATGGCTGTAGCGAACCGAATGCAGCGGCCCATCGAGGGACGCCCGCCAAAAATCCAGGAACTTGTGCATCTCGGGGAAAACGGGCGCGAGATCGTAATCCTGCCAGACATAGGTTTGTAGAACGGATTCAAAGTCTGGGATGCGATAGAGGATGTGGGCAGTCGTCAGTCCGTAGCCATTGAGCTGCCGCTCCAGGTCAGATGAGAATTGCATGCTTCATCTCCATTTCGTAACAAGGCGAAGGTGACGTAAATTTTGATCGGCATCAAGACAATTCCGCATTACCAGTTAAAATTACTTAGCGATTATAGCACGTTAGCAGCAGCGATCGCCGGGTGCTAATTTTTCCAAAACACCCTCTTGAAATCGAAAAATCCCGAAAATAAATCTTGCCCGCGAACGCTCGATTGAGGTTCGCACCCGTCCGGATTGGTCACCCGGTCCGGTAGGGGATTTTGCGTCATCTTTTTTGTCCAATGGAGGAAAACATGTCGTTCCAACCACTTCATGATCGTATTCTCGTCCGCCGGGTCGAATCCCAGGAAAAGACCAAGGGCGGCATCATCATTCCGGATACCGCCAAGGAAAAGCCTTCCGAGGGCGAGGTCGTCGCCGTCGGCACTGGCGCGCGCAACGAAGCCGGTCAGATCCAGGCGCTCGACGTCAAGGCCGGCGATCGCATCCTGTTCGGCAAATGGTCAGGCACCGAAATCAAGATCAACGGCGAAGACCTGTTGATCATGAAGGAAAGCGACGTCTTGGGCATTATCGAAGCCCAGGCCGAGCAAAAGCAGGCTGCGTAATCACGCACTGCCGCCCATCAGTCAAAAAGCTGCCTATTGAAGGAGTGAACAAATGGCTGCGAAAGAAGTCAAATTCAACACCGATGCGCGCGAGCGCATGCTGCGTGGGGTCGACGTGCTCGCCAATGCGGTAAAAGTAACGCTCGGTCCGAAGGGCCGCAATGTCGTCATCGACAAGTCGTTCGGCGCGCCACGCATCACCAAAGACGGCGTTTCGGTCGCCAAGGAAATCGAACTGGAAGACAAGTTCGAAAACATGGGCGCGCAGATGCTGCGCGAAGTGGCATCAAAGACCAATGATCTCGCCGGCGACGGTACCACCACTGCAACTGTCCTCGCCCAGGCAATCGTCAAGGAAGGCGCCAAGGCGGTTGCGTCGGGCATGAACCCGATGGACCTGAAGCGCGGCATCGATATGGCCGTGGATGCAGTCGTTAAAGAGCTGAAAGCCAACGCTCGCAAGATTACCAGCAATTCGGAGATCGCCCAAGTCGGCACCATCTCGGCCAACGGCGACGAAGAGATCGGCAAGTATCTGGCCGAAGCGATGGAAAAGGTCGGCAACGAAGGCGTGATCACCGTCGAAGAAGCAAAGACCGCCGAGACCGAACTGGAGGTCGTCGAAGGCATGCAGTTCGACCGTGGCTATCTCAGCCCGTACTTCGTCACCAATCAAGATAAAATGCGGGTCGAACTCGAAGAGCCGTATATCCTCGTCCATGAGAAAAAGCTCTCCAATCTCCAGGCAATGCTGCCGGTGCTGGAAGCGGTGGTGAAGTCCGGCAAGCCTCTGCTGATAATTGCTGAAGACGTCGAAGGCGAAGCGCTCGCGACCCTCGTCGTCAACAAGCTGCGTGGTGGCCTCAAGATTGCGGCGGTAAAGGCGCCAGGCTTCGGCGATCGCCGCAAGGCCATGCTCGAAGACATCGCTATCCTCACTGGTGGCACTGTGATCTCCGAAGACGTCGGCATAAAGCTGGAGAACGTCACGCTGAATATGCTCGGCCGCGCCAAGAAGGTGGCGATCGAAAAAGAAAACACGACGATCATTGACGGCGTCGGCTCCAAGGCCGAGATCGACGGACGTGTCGCGCAAATCCGCGCCCAGATTGACGAGACTACCTCCGACTACGACCGCGAGAAGCTGCAGGAACGCCTTGCCAAGCTCGCTGGCGGTGTTGCCGTCATTCGAGTGGGTGGCTCCACCGAAGTCGAGGTGAAGGAGAAGAAGGACCGCGTTGATGACGCCCTTCATGCAACCCGCGCAGCCGTCGAAGAAGGTATTCTGCCTGGCGGTGGCGTAGCCTTGCTACGTGCGGTTAAGTCGTTGGACGGCCTCCCGACTGCCAACGACGATCAGCGGGTCGGTATCGATATCGTCCGCCGCGCAATCGAGGCACCTGTGCGTCAAATCGCTGAAAATGCCGGCGCCGAAGGTTCGATTATCGTTGGCAAGCTCCGGGAAAAGAGCGAGCTGTCGTTCGGATGGAACGCGCAGACCGGCGAGTATGGTGATCTTTATGCTCAGGGGGTCATCGATCCGGCCAAGGTGGTTCGCACCGCCCTGCAGGATGCGGCCTCTGTTGCCGGCCTCCTGGTCACGACGGAAGCAATGATTGCCGAAAAGCCAAAGAAGGACGCCGCTCCCGCCCTGCCCGCTGGTCCAGGTATGGACTTCTAGGGTGAGCTGTGGCCTGCCCCATTCGTGGGGTGGGCCATTTTTGGGAGATAGGGAGTGCGAGTACCGATTTCGAAAGAAGATGTACGCTTGTGTGCGAGTGTCGTCATGGAGGTCGCGCGCGCTCAAGCACCCATCTCTATCAGCCGGAATCAGATTTCATTCTGAACAGCTACCTGTGCATTTCGTCAGATACTGCCTGGATAGAATGGTATCGGCGATCGTGGCGTGAGGAAAACCCGCCGGAACGACACTCGACAAGCAAGATCAAATTGCGTGACGTCATGCCGATCGACTTTCTGGATGGAGAAGAGGACAGGGTACTGCCGCCTGCCATTTCCGAAGCAAAAGTCAAACCCTATCTGTCGCGTTTGCAGGCGCTCGATGAGGCCGAGCGCATCTTCGAGATGTTCACCAACGCGGCTTGTGCCCTGGACAGGTCGGTTCCAAACGAGAACTTGGCCATGGCTGATCGGATCCGGTTTGGGCCCGAGCGTCCGTTTCAGGCCGCCCGCGAAGCATTTGCCCATATTGAAACTGATCTGGAGCGCTGGGAACAACAAATCGAAGCTGAGCGATCACAGCTGGCGCAAGCCGTTCTCGGTGTCAGACCTGGCGATATCGTTGCGTCACAGCAGAACGGAGCGCTCACGCGTATTTCAGCAGAGTCAATTTCGCTCTACTCTATCGAAAAACGCGTCACGTTTGTGGTTTCTGGCAGGCGATTCCGGAAAGACGGAACCCTCGGCAAGATAAGCGAGACCATGAGTTTTACCCTGGATCGTGCTGTCGGAGATGGCAAGCAGTCACCGGATAAGACTGCGAAACATCGTGGCGCTGTCGTGCGTCTCTTAGTCTCTTGACAGGAATCGAACCGTTGGTGCGCCAGTCCCTTCACACACGCAGCGCATCGATGACGGCGCGCAGGCCAGCCGACAGGTATTTTCGCGTCGGGTAATAGAGATAGAGCCAGTCCTCGGGCGCACTCCAGGATGCCAGGCATTCGATCATGCTGCCGTTCTGGACATAGGGACGCGCCCGTTCCTCCCAGACATAAGCCAGCCCCACGCCCGAAAGTGCTGCCTCGACCATCAGTTCATGGTCATCGAGCGAGAGAGACCCAGTCGGCTCGAATTCGATGATCTTGCCGGCGCGACTGAACTCCCAGGCGTATGGCTTGCCGCTTGGATAGATATTGCGGATGCAGACATGACGACGCAAATCTTCCGGGGTTTTAGGGAGCGGATGACGCTCGAAATAGCTTGTTGAGCCCACGACGGCAAACCGAAGCCGCGGTTTGATCTTCACAGCCGTCATGCCATCGCGCAGGCTTTCGCCGAGACGGATGCCGGCATCGAACCCCTCCTCCACAATGTCGACAAGCCGGTCGGTGGCGACGATTTCCAGCTGGAGTCCAGGATTTTTTGCGATGAGCGGACCAATGACCGATCGGAAAACGAACGGTGCGACCGAATTGGGCGCGTTGATGCGAACCTTGCCAAATGGCGTATCGCGAAACTGGTTCAACGCATCGAGCGCCGAGCCGATCTCGCCGAAGGCCGGCGACAGTTGCGCAAGCAACATCGCGCCGGCATCGGTCAGTGACACGCTTCGCGTCGTTCTATTGAGCAGGCGAATGCCGACGCGCGCCTCGAGATTGCCCACCGCATGGCTGATCGCTGAAGCCGTCACCCCGCGCTCTTCGCCGGCCCGGCGAAAGTTGCGGTGACGGGCGACCGCATCGAAGGCCGCGAGTTCCGAGAGATCCGTACTGCGCATTGTCAAACCTCACTCATCATTGAGAGGAAGATTATCTCTCTAATTCTCATTGCTGAAAAGGTCCAGATTTCTCCTCGCAAACCGGCGCTGGTGCCGGACCACACAGGAGACAAGACAATGGCCGACTTCATTCCTCCCGCCCACAACACTGCATCGCCCTTCGCCGACATGCGTGGCCATCACGTTGCGGTGCGCACGCCGGACCTTGAAACCGCCAAGCGCTGGTATGTCGAGAAGCTCGATTTCCGCGTCGTTGCAGAATGGGACTATGCCGACGAGCAGCTTGCCTATCTTGCACCTGCTACGGACGACCATTTCTATGTGGAAATCCTGGGCGGCGGCGATCCGTCGCCGAAAGATGTCCGCCCCTATACCGATCTCGGCGATAGCCTCAAATATGCCGGCTACCATCATTTTTGCCTGAATGTCGAAAGCGTCGATGCCACCGTCGAGGAGCTGCGGGCACGCGGCGTGACCATCGTCACCGAGCCGTTCGAGCTTCTGGCAATCAGCCGCCGCCTCGCCTTCTTCTGCGATCCCTACGGCAATCTGATCGAACTGGCCGAAGTCCTGCCGTAACCCTTTCCCACCCGTTTGGCCACCCCGCCATCGGGTGGCCAGCACATCAGGAGAACATTCCATGACGAACTCCATCATGATTATTGGCGCTGGCCCTGGCATCGGCCAGGCCGTTGCGGAAAAATTCAGTCGGGAAGGCTGGCATGTCGTGCTGACCGCGCGCAATGCCGACCGCCTGGCCGACCTGTCCGCCGCCCTTTCCGGGCAAGGTCTCCAGGTCTCCGCTCTGCAAGCCAATGCGACCGACCCGGCCGCACTGCGCAAGGCGATCGCCGAGGGTGACCGCATCACCGGCGGCCTGACGGCGATCCTTTTCAATGCGGCAGTCGTGCGCGAACAGGATCTGTTCAGCATGCGCGACGATGAGGTCACGGACGACCTTGCCATCAATGTCGCTGCCGGCCTTCACACGATCCGGGCATCCGTCGAGCTGTTCGGTGCGCGCGGCGGCACGATCCTGGTCACAGGTGGCGGCCTCGCCGTGTCCCCCCATGCCGGCTATGCCAGCCTCGGGCTTGGCAAGGCTGCGCTGCGAAATGTCGTCGAGGGCCTGGCTGGTCCTCTGGCCGAACGCGGCATCCACATCGCGGTGGCGACAATCGCCACGCTCGTCGGCCCCGGATCAACAGAAGCAAGAGAGGCCGCCGACACGATCTGGACGCTGGCAACGAACCCGACCGCAGGCTGGGAAGCCGTTTACCCCGCAGACGCCTTCAAAGGAGACTGACATGACCGAAACATTGACCTTGATTGCCAGACTGACGGCCAAACCGGACTGTGCCGCGATGCTTGGCGAAGCGTTGCAGGCTCTCGTCTCCCCGACCCGCGCCGAGGCGGGGTCGATCGACTATCACCTGCACCGCGACAGCGACGATCCCAGCATCTGGATTCTCTATGAGAACTGGCGATCACGCGCCGATCTCGATGCGCATTTTGAGCAGCCCTACACCAAAGCCGTCATGGCGCGCTTTCCGGACCTGCTGGCCCGCGAGATGGAACTTACATTCTGCACCATGACATCGCCGCGTCCCTGAGGCCCGGTCCAACACTTCCCCATCAATCCGACATCAAGGACACCCTCATGAAAATCTGGTTCATCACCGGCGCCTCGCGTGGCTTTGGCGCCCTCATCACCACACGCGCTCTTGCACAGGGCGACGCCGTCATCGCCACTGCCCGCAATCCAAGGGCGATCGCCCAGCGGTTCGGCGAGCACCCCAACCTGCTTCCGGTCGCCCTCGACGTGGCAGACGACAAACAGGCGACCGCAGCTGTGAAAGCCGCGATCGATCGCTTCAGCCGCATCGATATCCTGCTTAACAATGCCGGGTTTGGATTGATGGGCGCTGTCGAGGAGGCGACAATATCCGAAATAGAGGCTGTCTATCGCACCAATGTCTTCGGCCTCCTCAACGTGACGCGCGCCGTGCTGCCCTTCATGCGCCGGGCCCGCTCCGGCCGCATCCTGAATATTTCGTCGATCGGCGGTTATCGTGGTGCAGCAGGCTTCGGTGTCTATTCCTCGACCAAATTTGCCGTCGAGGGCTTAAGCGAAGCACTGCATGACGAACTCGCGCCACTTGGCATCCATGTCACCGTCGTCGAGCCGGGATATTTCCGCACGGATTTTCTCGACAGCTCTTCGTTGTCGGTCAGCGGCAACATCATCAGCGACTATGCAGAGACTGTCGGCAAGGTACGCACGATAGCGGCCGGTCTCAGCCATAACCAACCTGGTGATCCTCAAAAACTGGCAGAGGCACTGATCGCCTTCGCTGACGCTCCCAATCCGCCGGTGCGCCTGCCACTTGGTAGCGATACCGTCGCAGCGATCGAAAAGAAGCATGCACAGGACCGCGCCATCCTCTCCGAATGGCGCACCGTCTCGGTCTCGACCGACTTCGCCGTTGACTAATGACGATGCTCGTCTGGTTAAACTTCGTCCGATGGGAGGCCGCTTTCGGGCCTCCCATCGCCTTGAGCAGATTTGCACGCAAGGACCTGCCGTTATTGGTCGCGGCGTCGGCCAAAAACCTCTGCGAATTAGCGTTTCTCGCCTGTACGCCTCTCAGCTCCAGCGCGGTGGCGTCCCAATGTGATCTTTCAACGCTAGTGTGAATGCCTTGACCTTGGCAGATGGCACCTGAAGCGCGCGTAGAAGATAAATTCCGGTGGCCGCTTCATTCCATCTTTCGCCCGATAGCGGTAGGCGTACAAGATCACCCACCTTCACCGAAGGTCCCGATACCCAGCTCGGCAGGAACGCCACACCCATCCCCGCTAGTGCAGCCCCGTTCAGCGCTTCAAAATCATCGGACCGGAATACAACGCGCTCACACGCTTCCCCTGTCGGCGCGCCAAGAATGCTAGACCACTCAAGAAGATCGTTGCCATGGAGCTTGTCGAGAAGGCTATGATTGCGAAGCTCGTCTTCGCTTTCCGGCACGCCGTGATGCTCAACATAGGCGGGGCTTGCCACGAGTATCCGGTCGAGGGGTGCCAGTTTGGTTGCGATCAACGTGCTGTCGGGCAATTCCCCCATTCTCACCACCAGATCAAGTCGCTCCGCAACCGGGTCGGCCAGTCGTTCGGTCAAGTCCAGCTCAACATGCAAGCCTGGATATTGCCGTGCAAGCGATGCCAAGACAGGAATGACATACCGCTTTCCGAAGGTCGGGAAGCAGGCGATACGCAAAGTGCCACTGACCTCACTATCGAATGCCGTCACCTCGGCATGCGTATCGGCCAGATCGTCGAGCAGGCGCTGCGCACGCTCGAAGAGGTGACGGCCCGCGTCCGTTAATGACAGTGCCCGTGTCGAGCGGACAAGGAGAGGCACCCCCAGATCCTGCTCGAGCGCATCGATCTGTCGCACAACAGCCGAGGGAGTGACAGCCCGACGCCTGGACGCAGCTGAAAAGCTGCCGGCGCGGACGACGTCGACGTATACCGCCAGATGTTCAGCGAAGCGTGGATCCCTCATCTTTGCCTACGACGCAAAACCGTTCCGACCATTCAGTTGGTTATCATCCAAGATCATCAGGAGCACATTCCTTCTCGTCAACGGGCAATTTTGCTCACCAAACAGAAGGAACACACCTATGGTCAAGATCCTTGATACAATTCTCTCACAATCCGCCTATTCCGCAGAGATGGACATTCCGCTCGAAAAGATCGACATTGCCGATTGGCTCTTCAACCTACCCGAAGCGGAATATCTTCGCTGCTGCCCGCCTGACCATATTGCCGCAGGCGTCACCTGGACTGATGACGGCCGTCGGATGTCGATCAATGTCGAGCAGATCGGCTCAGGCCTGGTGGTACAGCACTATGTGGCCGAAGCCGCCGAACCAACCTATTGCCGGATGAACTCGATCTCGGATGTCTTCACCGCCAGTGGCAGAACTCAGGTCAATGTCGTCTGGGAACTGATCGCTGAGAAAATCGATGACGGCAGGACCCGCTACACCAACAAGGTCACAGCGCATCCAACCGATGCGTTCATGAAGTTCATTGAAGACCATGGGGTCGCTTACGAAGATGCTGCAGCCGCCCGTCAGGCCGCAGGTGGTGACCACAACAGCCGCGAAACGCCACTGTTCGCTGCCAGCATCGCCCGGCGCGCGCTTTCGAAGTAAGGGAGGAACATGCGATGAAAGCGATCGTCTTTGATGAATTCGGAAGCTCGGATGTTCTACGGCTTGCCGAAGCACCCATGCCTGAAGTGCGTCCCGACGACCTTCTGGTGAAGGTTATGGCGGCAGGTGTCAATCGCGCCGACCTTCTTCAACGTGAAGGCGTCTATGGCTCGCAGAGTTACGGCGACAGTGACGTCCTCGGCCTCGAGGTCGCAGGAGAAGTGATGGATGCAGGAAACGCAGTAACCGGCTTTGCCGTTGGCGACCGTGTCATGGGGATCGTCGGTGGCGGCGCCTATGCCCAGTATGCGCGCCTCGACAGCGGAATGGCAACAGCCATCCCGGCCGGCATGTCGTTCACGGACGCAGCCGCAGTCATGGAGAGCTTTGTGACAGCTTGGGAGGCGCTGGCACATCTCGGGCGGGTCGCGGAGGGAGAGATTGTTCTCATCCATGCTGCTGCAGGCGGTATCGGATCGGCTGCTGTCCAACTTGCAAAAGCCGTCGGAGCCACAGTGCTGGCCACTGCATCCGGAAACAACGTCGAAAACGTACTCGCCCTCGGCGCGGATGCCGTCTTCGACTACAAGCGCGTTGACTTCGAGGCAGAGATCATCGACGTGACCGCCTCGCATGGTGCCGATCTGATCATCGACTTTGTCGGCGGGTCCTACCTCGCCCGCAACATCCGTAGTCTTGCGCCTGGTGGCCGGCTTGTCCAAGTCGGCCTGTTGGGCCGCGATGGCGATGCCATCATTCCTCTCGGGACTGTTCTTCACAATCATCTGCAACTGCTGGGCACAGTCATGAAATCCAGATCGCGCTCAGAAAAGAGAGCTATGATCTGCCGGTTCAGGGACGATGTGCTGCCAATGATGGGCAAAGAACTTCAGCCCGTTGTCGGGGCACTGTATCCGCTTTCAGCTACATCGGATGCCCATCGCCGGATGGAAGCCGGCGGAGTGTTCGGCAAAATCGTTCTTGGCGATTTTCATGAGTGATGCCGGAATGGTTCAACACAAAGGGCAGCAGCCGCGCCGTCAACGGTGCCCGAACCGCCGCCCGCAAACTCATGCAGCGCTCCATAGGCAAGACCCCCGCCAGGCAGGGTTGCATCGATCTTGGGAACGCCGAAGGAAAGCGTTCCGGCCCGTTTAGCGGACGTTCCTTCCATTGACGCGATGCTGTCGCGCAAGTCGCAGATCACCCTCTGGCGGGCAGCAGTCATCGTTCACGGCTCCCTTCAAGGTCGTGTTCAGAGGATCGACATCATGTCGTATGGGCTATTTGTTCATTGTTTGTTCTTATGGCGCACAAGAGTCAAGCGAGGAATATTATCCCAGCATTAGCGATTTTGAAGATTCGAAGCGTAATCAAGCGCGTACGGGAAAAAGAAATTTTGCGGGCCTCTTGGGTGATTGGGTTCGCCCGGTGGATAGCGGGGATGGAGTGAAGACGTCACAATGTTCTTAAGATTTTTGTGCTGAACTCTCCCAATGACGAAGCCACCGAGATCAAAGCCGCTCCTTCGTGATACCGAAGCTCCGCTACGGTCAAAGCCGCGTCGGAAGCGCAATCCCGCACAGCCACAGCTGCTGTTTGATCCGATGCCCGATCGCGTCGAGCCGGCGCTCGCCCAATTGAAGGCGCGTCCTCCACAAGGCGACCAATGGAGCTGGGAGCTGAAATGGGATGGCTATCGCCTGGCTATCCATATCGAGCCGACAGGGGTCCGCATCCTCACGCGTGGTGGCCATGACTGGACGCACCGGTTTCCGGCGATCGAGCAGGCTGCCCGGGCGCTTGGGCCCGGCAACGATGATCATTGATGGCGAGGCGGTTGTGCTTGACGATGAAGGGCGGCCGGATTTCGGGCTGCTGCAGAAATCGTTGGGTGCGTCTGGAAAGACGGCTGGCAACCGAGCTTCGGACGCCATCCTCTACGCGTTCGATCTTATTTATCTCGACGGCCATGACCTGCGCAACGTGGAGTACCGTTCGCGCCGGCATCTTCTCGAGGATACGCTGAAGGGGCACGACGGCGCGATCCGCCTTTCGGAAACCATTGACGCCGATCCCGCGATCCTGCTGGAACACGTTGGCAGCCTTGGCCTCGAGGGCATCGTCGGCAAGCAACTGGATCAACCCTATCGTTCCGGCCGGACCGGCGATTGGGTGAAGATTAAGTGCGTTGAGAGCGAAGCCTTTATGATCGTGGGATACGAGTCGACGGCATCGTCTGCTGGCTTCGCCTCGCTGGTTCTTGCTGCCTATCGTGGCGACGAACTCGTTCACGTCGGGAGCGTCGGCACGGGCTTCACGCAAGCCGAGATGATCAGGCTGCGCAAGATGCTGGACAAGCTGCGCTGGAAGCGGAAGCAGCCGCCTGTTGCCAATGCCGAAAAGGCGGACATCGTCTGGGTCGCGCCGACTTTGATTGCCGAGATCGAGTTTCGGGCCTGGACGGCCGACGGCAAGCTACGCCATTCTTCCTATAAGGGCTTGCGGGAACGGCAAGACAATGCCGATGTTTACAAGCTCGACTAGCGACGCAGGCGGAACTCACCACACAACTGCATTCGGTCGCAACGGAGGAATTGCTGCCATGTGCAATCTATATCGGATGGAAGACAAGGACTGGGTCTCCAAATGGGCTCAGGACGCCGAAAGCCTGATCAACCTGATGCCAGCCTATCAGATGAACCCCGACCAAATGGGGCCGATCGTCCGCAACACGGCGGAAGGCAAGAAGCAGCTTGTGCATGCGCGATGGGATCTGCCCTCCCCTCGTTTCGTCTTGGAGAAAGCAGCCAAAGGCAAAGCCGAGAAGCTCGCGGCCAAGGGCAAGCCATTTGATCTCGAGGAGCTGATCCGCATGGAGGCCGACCGCGGCACGACAAACGTGCGCAAGCTCAATTTCCCGCACTGGACGCGATGGTTCGGCGTGGAGCATCGTTGCCTCGTCCCTGTCACCAGCTTTGCCGAGCCGGATCCGGCGAGCAAACAGGATGGTGGCATTGTGCCCAATGCCTGGTTTGCCCGCGATGAGGCAAAATCGCTGATGTTCTTTGCCGGCATCCATGTGCCGCAATGGCAAAGCGTCCGGAAGGTTCGAGACGGGCTCACGACCGACGATCTCTATGGTTTTCTGACCACGGATCCCAACGATCTCGTGAAGCCAATCCACGACAAGGCCATGCCTGTCCTTCTGCTGACGAAGAAAGAGACGGAAACCTGGATGCGGGCGTCATGGGAAAAGCCCAAGGGACTGGCCCGTCGGTTACCGAATGATGCGCTGATCATCTCGTCCCGCGAACCGTACGGATCCACCATCGTGTCCAAATCCGGAAAGCCGGTGGAACAGGGCAGTCTGCTTTGACGCCTGAAAACAAAGCTTGAAACAATCAAAAAACGAAAAAGCCTGCCGCGGGAGGAGGTGCGACAGGCTTTCCGAAATGATGAACAACGGCTGGGAGGAGGAGTGCCGCTGTTCCGTCAGGCGCCCCTTGGGAGGAGGAGGAGTGGGTCGCCCGATAATACGAAGCTTTGCGGGAGGAGGTGCATCGCTTCGACGATCTGAAAATAGCAGAAGCTGCCTCGATCGCCAGCGTTCAGATCGCAGCGCAGCCATGCGTATATTGCAATGCAACATGAAGCGCGTGCTTATTCTCTTGCCACCTTCAGACAAGCGACGCGTCCTCGGCAAAGTGGTTCGAAACCGAGAACGAATTGAATAACCTTGGTGGAGGACATTTCGCATG
Organism: Agrobacterium sp. CFBP2214; assembly: GCF_030209895.1. Classification (NCBI taxonomy): domain Bacteria; kingdom Pseudomonadati; phylum Pseudomonadota; class Alphaproteobacteria; order Hyphomicrobiales; family Rhizobiaceae; genus Agrobacterium; species Agrobacterium sp. CFBP2214. The sequence goes on from NZ_JARVRC010000018.1 coordinate 51,003, forward strand.
GCTTCAGGATCGCACCCGGCCCAGCCAGTCGATAGAGATTGAAGCTGACGATCTCCGTTCCGCCGTGCTCCTCGCCATAAAGCCAGGCCCGTTTGCCATCCTGCGACCGCTTGACTGTCACGCCCCATGGTCGACCGCTAAAACTTCCGTCGACATAGCCGTCCGGCAATCTGCCAAGCGCGTCTTCGAACATCGCCAGAACAGGGGACGGCGTTTCGCCGACGTCGTTCATGGTTCCAGGCATTCGTCACAGATCCCGCAGCCATCGTCATCCATGCTCGAGGCTGGCCGCAGCTTTAGACAACAAGGGCAGGTCCTTGCATCCGAAGCGCATGTCTCTTCGCGGTCGGGCGGAAAAATTTCTATATAGAACTCCGACAGCATGTCGGCCCCGCGTTGATCCATGGTAATGTTCCAGTTCTGGCTTACGCCAGAGATAGTGTGCACGGACGGCTGCACAAGCGGCAGATGGTTGTCAGGGACAAGCCAATCGTACACATTGACGGTCTTCCCGCTACCGTGTTCATTCGTGGAATGTTTAAAGCCGCAAACGCTGTGCAGATCAGGGTTTCCATCGACGAGCTTGACCCGGAGGTCTGGCGTCAGTTAGTCCTGCCGGTGCACTGGAACCTGGAGCATCTGCATCTTAGTATTCAGGCTGCCTTCAAATGGTGGAATTATCATCTTTATGAATTCCGCATCGGCGGCCTGCGCGACCCGGCAGTTGAATGCTTACGAAAATCCGGCGGTGATCAATATTTGAAGCTAAACAGTCCAGTCTTCCACTCGTAATCCGGGTACGCGATCAAATTCACGGCGATTATTGGTAACCACAATCAGTCCGCGCGAGCGCGCGTGCCCAGCAATCAGCTGATCATATGGACCGATCGGAGCTCCACTGCGCGCCAGTTCGACTCGCAATTGACCGGTATGGCTTGCTGCCAATTCATCGTATGAGAGCACCTCGAGACGCGCTGCGAAGCCTTCCACAACGGAAAGGTTCTTTTCTGGACTGGCTGACTTTTCCGCTCCGTAAATTAATTCCATTAGGCTGACCGAGCTGATGCAAAGCTGATCATGTGAGCGATTGAATGCATCGCGCACTTGCTGAGGTCGATTCTTGATCGTAAAAATACAGATGTTGGTGTCCAGCATATACTTCAGCATTAGAATGCATCGCGCTCCTGCGAAGCAGCCTGCTCACGCTCAATCATAAAGTCGGATGTCGCCTCCGCTCCTTCAAACCAACTGTCCCAGATCTCACCGACTGGTGCAATGATGCGAGTGCGTCCCACCGCAACGATATCGACACGCTTTACGTCATCGGGCAAAGCGACCGCCTTTGGCAAACGTATTGCCTGGCTCCGATTGCTCTGGAATACTGCACCCTGCTCCATATGCATGCCTCCGAATTGCATCGATAACGACGTAGCCCATATAGTTCTTCGCTTGGGATATGTCAATGGGATATACAGCATAGGTCTTAGGCACATGCGATCAGCATTGCAACCAGCCGTCTTCGCCTTGAACTGATACGAACCTTCAGCCCGTCTTCTATGCGACAGCGATTCATGTTGGGCTAATTGTATTTGCGAATTCAGCAAGTCTAGTGCAATTCGACCTCTGCAAACCGGGCGGAGCGATGAGCCCTTCACGTACGCTTCTACATACCCTGGAGAGAACGGATGTCTGGAAATGGGGCCATGTTGTATCACCGCGGTTAAACCCGAATTGCGGGATGGTGATGCAGGCCACATTCACATATGGGCAGCGCAAGGCTTAAAGAAACCTGCGAACAAGGGCTGCATGGCGGTTACGAGTGCACGCTTCGATGAAGCTGAAGACCCGGTCGTTTCAAACTGTCCAGCAAATGCTGCGCCATTGCGTGTCGTCAAGGACGTCGCCGCCGAATGCATCAACTCTTTGAAATCGTCCAGACCCACGTCGTCGGCGCGCATGACTGAACGAATCAGTGGATCTGCAAAAATCTCGGCGAGCGTCATCTCGTCTATCGTGTGTCTCATCTCAGTCTCCTTTTGATAATTCCCAGGCTCTGAAAGCGGGCGATTGCTTGACGGGCTCGCGCCAAGGTGTTACCGGTAAGTAACATTTGAATAGTTACCGATCGGTAACACGCATGTCAACACCGCTTGAGGGTAAAAATTAAACTCATGAAATCCGAAACATCTGATCGTGCTTCTGAGCAGAAAATCCCACCTCGTGACCGGATTGTGTCAACGGCCTGTCAACTGTTTCGTGAACATGGGATACGCGGCATCGGTGTTGATGCCATTGCCGAAGCCGCCTCGACCAACAAGATGACGTTATACCGACATTTTGGTTCCAAGGACGATCTTGTGTGTGAAGCACTCAAGCACAGTTCTCGAACGCTCAATAAGGCCTGGGAAGATCTCGAAAAAGAGAACCCGGGCGACCCGAGGGCTCAGCTCACGGCATGGGTTAAAGCGCGCGCACAATGTCTTTCCAGCGAGCCCTATGGATGCGATTTGGCCAATGCTGCGGTAGAGTTGAAGGAGCAAGGACACCCTGCACATGCGATAATAGAAACGTTGAAGATGGAACAGCATTCCCGGCTCGCCGATCTTTGTCGTGCGACAGGTGTAAGCGATCCTGAACTTTTGGCTGATACGCTATCCATGCTGTTGGAGGGAGCACGCGTCAGCAAACTTGCCGCCGGCAAAGAAGGTCCGTCGATGCGGTTTACGCGTGCTTGTGAAGCGGCGATGGTCTCGTTTGGTCTAGGTGCACAGGCTTCTGCCTGATCCTGGTGGTGCAAGGAGGAAGTGCTACTGAAAGAGCGAAGGTAGCATGCTGATTGGCTAACTTGGAGTAACCTTCGCGATATGCGTTCTCTTCGGGATTGAGGGGCGGCTGACCAGTTTATCAGCAGCAATTGCGTTCTTTCGGCTGTCCACTAAATGTGGGGTGCGACCACCGCTGTTTTGAACATACGGCCTGAAAGTAGAAATTGACCGTCTGCGCTGTTCAAGCGCACGACACAAGAGGATATATGACCATGGCAACACCCCGACGACCATCCAATCCAAAAGACGCAGCCGAGGCGCTGTTCAAACCGGCGAAGAAGGTCGCAGCGCCAGCCGTTGAACGGCCTGCAATCCCCAACACCAAGGAGCTTGTATCCTTAAAGATCGACAGCGATGTCCTTGCGCATTTTCAGGCGGACGGTCCGGGATGGCAAGAGCGCATCAACGATACCTTGCGAGCCGCAATGAATGTGTCCGATTAAGCACCTGAAAGGATGCGAACCTTCGACACATGAAATAGATCAGCTAAGCACCTGATAACATGCTGCTTTTCGGTGATCGCTGAGTACTCGTCCTCACCGCGTTGGTCCGGCGGGTCGCAACCATAAAATGATTTGCGCTGTATTTCTTGGTTGAGAGTCGACTTGCGACCGCCAGCGTACACGCCATCTGGTTGACGGCAACATTTACGTCCCCCGGGCGATGCGGGGTCCGGTGATCTGTATACTGCATCGAGACACGTCAAACTTCTCGCTCGCGTGTTTCCAGAATTTTAACCAGCCGCTATCGGATCATCGATATCTTGGCTCTGGAAATGGTCGATAAGAAAGCGGGCGGCCGGTCCTGGAGGAGTGTCCGTTCGATAAACAGCCTGAAGGCGATAAGGACCGCCCTTGCAATCGGGGAGATCAAGGTGCACCAGACGGCCTGCCTCTATATCATCTCTCACCATTGGTTCGGGCATGTTGCCCCAGCCAATGCCTTCCTTGAGCAACATGTGCTTCGCGCCAAGATCAGCGAGGCGCCACGTATGGTTCCCGACGACAGCAAACTCGTGCCCTTGGGTAAGAGGTGATCTGTCTGTCAGAACCAGCTGGATATGGCCTCGGGCGGCACCCGGGGGATGAGAGCCGCCCGCGAGGGGATGATCCGGCGAGGCGACGGGGATCAGCTTTACGAAGCCCACCCCGATGCGCTCAAGGCCCGCAATTTCGACATCGAGTGGGCCACTGATGCCGATCGCGGCGGTTCGATTGAGCACGATCTGCGTCACGGCGCCCAAGGCTTCGACATACAGCCGAAGAGATACGCTTGGAAACTCTTTTCGAAACGCCTTCAGCGCATCCATGACGCGTGCCGCCGGCAGCATAACGTCCAGCGCAAGGTGCACCTCCGGCTCCACGCCGCGGAGCATGCTTTTTACTTTCGCCCGGAGATTGTCGATGCCATGGGCGACGCTCTTGGCTTCGGCGAGGACCGTCCTCCCCTCCAACGTCAGCTGCGGCTTCTTGGTCGAGAGCCGATCAAAGAGCGTGACCCCCAACTGAGCTTCGAGGTTGGCAATCGTGTAACTGATCACCGACGTGGCACGGTTGAGCTTCCTGGACGCCGCCGCAAAGCTGCCTGTCTCGACGACCGTGATGAAAACTTTGAGCTGATCAAGCGTTGGTTGGCCGGGGTCTGACATTTCTAATTCCTCGAACGTTTTCGCCGAAATTATCTGAGTTCTCCGAAACGTCTAGTGGACCTATCTTCATTCCATCGAATTCAACCGCCGGAGCTGACAATGTCCTATTTGTCTAACGCTGACATCGAACAGGTTATTCTGCCCTCGACCCGAGACCTAGGAGGCTTCTCCGTCCGAAGAGCCCTGCCCGCGGCTATGCGCCAAATGGTCGGGCCATTCATATTCCTCGACAGTTTCGGGCCCGTGCGGTTTGGTGCTGGAGAAGGGATTGATACCCGCCCTCACCCACATATCGGCCTTTCAACACTCACTTACCTTCTCGAAGGTGAGCTGCTGCATCGTGACAGCGAAAGCTACGTGCAGTCGATCAGCCCCGGGGAAGTCAATCTGATGGTCGCCGGTTCCGGCATTGTTCACTCCGAGAGGACGCCGGAACATGTCCGCAACGAAGGGGGTAAACTCACGGGTTTGCAGAGCTGGATCGCTCTTCCCAAGCAATCGGAAGAGACTGCACCGCTCTTCCAGCACCTTGGCGCCCATGAACTGCCAACGAGCGATGGTGAGGGTATCAATATGAAGCTTCTCGCCGGCGAGCTGCACGGACGTCGATCACCTGCCAGCACCTTCTCTGACCTCTTCTCTGCAGAAATCCAGCTAGAGGCTGGAGCACGCTACAGGATCGACGGTGAGTATATCGAGCGAGCGATCTTCGTCGTCAGCGGTGCAATCGAGATCATCGGGCAGGACGGTACCTACGGGCCGGATCGTCTTATCGTGTTCAAACCAGGCGCGGAGATCGTAGTGAAGGCGAACGAGCCAGCCCGGTTTCTCGCCTTCGGAGGCGAACCGCTCCCTGAAGAACGGTTCATCCGCTGGAATTTCGTAGCCACGGACCAGGAGCGCATTCGCCATGCGGCCAACCTGTGGCGCGAGCGGCAATTCCCCGGCGTGCCGGGCGACGACGAATTTATTCCCCTACCCGACAACTTCAACTGAAACCCAATACAATCAAGGAGAACTACCATGACGACCTATGCAATCATCGGCTCTGGTGCGATCGGCTCTGCACTTGCTGAACGTTTTTATGCCGCGAGCGTGGATGCCGTTATCGCCAACACCCGCGGTCCGGCATCGCTTCGGACAATCAGCGACAAGTTTGGCGCCAAAGTGAAAGCGGTCGAGCTTGATCAGGCTCTTCAGTCGGACGTCCTCATCCTGGCCGTGCCTTACGACGCCGTGCCGGAAGTCGCCAGCAGAAAGGCAGCCTGGGTTGGCCACACCATAGTCGATGCGACAAATGCTATCGACTTTCCTGCTTTCAAACCACGTGACCTGGGTGGCCGGCTGTCTTCGGAAATCGTCTCCGATCTCTTCCCAGGCGCTCAGCTCGTGAAGGCGTTCAACACCCTCCCGGCCGCCGTTCTGGCTGCTGATCCGGTGAAAGCGAGTGGAAAGCGCGTTCTCTTCCTATCAGGTAACTTTCCAGAGGCCAGCAAGAAGGTCGCAGACCTGATCGCTCTTTTGGGCTTTGCGCCGTCCGACCTTGGTAGTTTCAAAGCCTCCGGTTCAGTTCAGCATTTCGGGCAGGCACTGGTCGCGCTCAACCTGCTGAAGGACTGAAATCGTTCCACAGAGAGCGAACACGGGGAAAGCAACATTGGATCTCTGGCGCCGCAATCGATCGATAAAATCGAACATAACAGACAGAATTATGCAGCTTTTATCGAATGATGAAAAAACACATGTTGCCTCATCGAATTCAACCATCCTAATGGAGCAAAGCGAATGACCAAGGTCCTCGTCCTCTACTACTCGTCCTACGGCCACATCGAGACAATGGCAGGCTCGATCGCAGAAGGCGCAAGAAGCGCCGGCGCGGAGGTAACAATCAAGCGTGTCCCGGAAACAGTCCCGCTCGACATCGCCGAAAAGGCTCACTTCAAGATCAACCAGGACGCACCGATCGCGACGGTAGCGGAGCTGGCGGATTATGACGCGATCATCGTCGGTACCGGCACACGCTTCGGCCGGATGTCGTCGCAGATGGCGGCCTTCCTCGACCAGGCCGGTGGCCTTTGGGCACGGGGTGCTCTCAACGGCAAGGTGGGCGCAGCATTTGCATCGACGGGCACTCAGCACGGCGGACAGGAAACCACCCTGTTCTCGATCATCACCAACCTCATGCACTTTGGCATGATCATTGTCGGCCTGCCCTATAGCCACCAGGGCCAGATGAGCAGTGAAGAAATTGTTGGTGGCGCTCCTTATGGGGCAACGACAGTTGCCGGTGGCGACGGGTCGCGCCAGCCTTCGCAGATCGATCTCGCCGGTGCCTTCCATCAGGGCGAGATCGTCGCCCGCACTGCAGCTGCTCTCGTCGCTGCCCGCAACTAAACCCGCCTAACTCACTCTTAAAACTCAGCTCCAACCAGACCAGCCGATTGCGATCGGCTGGCAAGGAGAGGTCATGTCCTCGCTTTTCTCAAACAAGGTCGTCGCGGTCACCGGTGCAGGCTCCGGGATCGGTCGGGCGATAGCACTTGGGCTCGCGCGCCACGGCGCGACAGTGCATCTGGCTGATCGCGATACCGACGGGCTCACCCAAACGGCAGATCTCATCCGCGCCGAAGATGGCCGTGCGATCATAACCGAACTGGACGTCGCGAGCGAACTTCAGGTCGTCGGATGGATCGAACAGATCGACGCTGCATCCGGTCGGCTCGACGCGGCCTTCAACAATGCCGGGATAACCGGCCCTGCAAAGCGGATTGAAGATTACCCATTGGAAGACTTTCAGCGGGTCATCGCCGTCAATCTGCAGAGCGTCTTTCTCGGGATGAAATACCAGATCCCTCTGATCACGCGTAGTGGTGGTGGCTCAATCGTGAACACGGCTTCCGTCGCCGCTTTGACGGGACCGGGAGGCATGAGTGCCTACGCTGCTTCCAAGCACGGCGTGCACGGGCTGACCCGGGTTGTCGCAATGGAGAATGCAGCGCACGGCATCCGCGTCAACGCGATCGCGCCCGGCTGGACGGAAACGCCCATGGTCGCGGCAAACAGCCGGCAGAACCCGGCTTTTGCGGCACTCGCTCAAAATGCCATTCCCGCCAAACGCGGCGGCAGGCCGGAGGAAATCGCGGCCGCGGCAATCTGGCTTGCCTCCGACGCCGCCTCCTATGTCACCGGACACATGCTGACCGTCGACGGCGGCATGACAATCGGTGGTTTTGAACTCTGACACCGAACCTTGAAAGGAAAATCCCATGTCAGACCAAGCTGAAGCATTGAAAGCAGTCGTCCGCCGCAACACACTCGAAGTGCAATCTGGCGGCAACTTCGAAGTTTTTGACGAGCTTTTCGCCGACGACTTTCTGGACCACACACCGCAGCCAGGCGGGACGCCAGACAAGGAAGGAGCGCGTCGCCTTTACCACGCGCTGCGGGAAGCCTTCCCGGACTTCCACGCCGAAATTCACTGGCAAGCGGTCGATGGCGACATCGTGACGACTTTCAAGACCTATCACGGCACGCATCAGGGCGTCGTCCTTGGGATCGCGCCAACAGGCCGCCGGATTAAGTTCGAAACTGTCGACGCCATGCGCATTCGCAACGGCAAAATCACCGAACACTGGGGTGTCGCCAACCTCTATTATCTTTTGCAGCAATTAGACGCCCTGCCCTCCTCGGCCCCCAAAGTGCCGGAACATTAAGGATCACCACAATGAGCATCAGTAACATTCTCGACGGCAAGGTCGTCGTCGTAACCGGCGCATCGAGCGGCATTGGGCGTGCGATCGCCATCCGGGCTGCCGAACATGGCGCCAAAGCAGTTATCGTTTCGGACGTCGTGGAAGCACCGCGCGAAGGCGGGGAACCGACTGCCGCCGAGATCCGCAAGCTGGGGGCGCAATCCGTTTTCGTGAAAGCAGACGTCAGCCGCAAGGCTGACAACGACGCCCTGGTTGCGGCGGCAGAAGAATACGGCGGCGTCGATGTCATGGTCGCAAATGCAGGCATTACGCTGAAGACAGACGGGGCTGAGGTTCCGGAAGACGATTACCGCCGCCTGATGTCTGTCAATCTCGATGGCCCGCTGTTTGGCGCGCAGGCAGCTGCGCGCCAGATGAAAGCGCTCAACAAGCAGGGAAGCATTGTCCTCATGGCAAGCATGGGCGGGATCTCTGGCGCCGGCATCACTGTCGCCTACTCGACCAGCAAGGGCGGCGTTGTGCTGATGGCCAAATCATTGGCCGACGCTCTTGGCCCCGACGGTATCCGCGTCAATGCAGTCGCACCCGGCACCATAGACACGGAGCTTCTTCGCACGAGCCCCGGTATCACCCAGGCCTCCGAGGGCTTTCGCCAGAGGACGCCGCTTCGCCGGCTTGGCAAACCGGCGGAAGTCGGAGATGCTGTGGCTTTCCTTGGCTCGGACCTGTCGAGCTATGTGTCGGGCACCGCGCTCCTGGTGGATGGAGGGTTGCTCTCCGTTATCTGATTTCTCGACCCTCCAGTCGGACCCGCGCCCTCAAAAGCGCGGGTTTTTCTTTGTCTTCATCATTCGATTTTATCGACGATAATCTGCGATATTATCCAGCTTTTTCGTTTGAACGGATGATGGCAATTTCTCCTCACGACGCAGCCACGGTGGCTACGCCCCAAACTTAAGGAGAACGTCCATGTCTTATTCCGATGCAATCGCTCACCGCGTTGAAACGCTTTCCCAGTCGGCCCTCATCAACGGCGTCACGCCTCTCACCGCCCGTGTCCTGTTGGCGGCAATCTTCCTTCTGTCCGGTATCAGCAAGATCTCTGATCCGGCTGGGACGATCGGCTATATCAATATGGTTGGCCTGCCCTTCCCGCCGCTGTCCTACGGCGCAGCCGTCGCGACTGAACTCCTGGGCAGCATTGCCCTGATCCTCGGCTTCCAGACCCGCATCGTCGCCCTGATCCTTGCCCTGTTCAGCGTTGCGACGGCACTGACGTTCCACAACAATCTCAGCGACCTGAACCAGTTCATCCACTTCTTCAAGAACATCGCAATGGCCGGCGGTCTGCTGCAGGTCGTGGCGTTCGGCGCGGGTCGTTACAGCCTCGACGCCCGCCGGTAAGCGAAGCACACGATCAAAGGAAAAGCCCGGACCATTGTCCGGGCTTCTCGTGTTTTTACTTTCCCCATTCCGGGCCACCATCCGTGCAGGTCTGCCCCCCATCGACCGGCAGGACAATTCCGGTGATCCAGGCAGCTTCATCACTGGCAAGAAAAGCAACCGCCGAGGCAATCTCTTCAGGTTGGCCTGCCCGTCGCAACGGGATCCGGTCCCACGCCTTATCGAGAAGCGCGTCGTCATCCATGATAGCATCCACCATTCCCGTGACAGTAAGCCCGGGTGCCACTGTGTTTGCTCTGACACCGAACTTGCCGAGGTCACAGGCTGCTGAGCGGGTCAAATTCGCAACCCCACCCTTTGCAGCGTTATAGGCTGCATGGCTCCAGCCGCCACCAAGGGATGAAACGGAGCCGATGTTGACGATCGAACCCCTGGTCTCCTTGAGATGCGGAACCGCGGCTCGGCTCATGTAAAAGACGCCGGAAAGGTCCGAGGCAATGCATTCGTCCCAATCCTGATCGCTCGTCTCCTCGATGGTGCCGACAAGATTCATGCCCGCAGCATTGACGACAGTGTCGATGCGGCCAAACCGTTCAACCGTGGCAGCGACAAGCGCGTCGCAGTCCGGCCGGGAGGAAACATTTGCGACAAAGATGCCACTGCGGTCGGCCGGCATTTTCGAGGCAGCTTCCGACAACCGCTTCTCGGTTCTCCCGGAGATCATCACGGACGCTCCTTCCTCAAGAAGCCGGTTGGCAATGGCGGCGCCGATACCGGAACCCCCGCCCGTTACGATTGCTACTTTTCCATCAAATCGCTTTGACATGACACACTCCTTCATTCTCCGTGGCGAAGGCCGCGGCAGTGTTGGTTTCGTGTTTGGGTCTGACTGGATTGGTTCAGTTTGTCGGGAAGTCGGCGGAACGAGACAAAGCTTCCTAGGCGAGGACGGTTGCCTTGAGATCGTCAGCCTTCTTCAGGGCTGCGTCCACGGCATCATTGCCGAGCGGAAGATGGTGCGGAGGCTGCTGCGCCAGCACGGCTTCCCGGATCGCCTTCGCCGCGCGCGCGGGGTCACCGGCCTGCTTTCCGACCGATGCGTGGTAAGCACGACGCGCCTCGCCCGCTGTCGCGCCGTAATCATCAATGGACGCGGAGACCTCGTTCGACGAGCCTGCCCATTCCGTCCGGAACGCGCTTGGCTCGACGGTCATGACGTTGATCCCGAGCGGGGCGACTTCTTTTCGGAGCGTATCCGACAGGCCTTCCACGGCAAATTTGGTGGCGCAGTAGTAGCCGACGCCCGTGTAGCCGACCAGGCCGCCGATTGATGTCAGATTGACGATCGTACCACTGCGACGGGCTCGCATATGCGGGAGCACCGAATGGATGGTGTTGGCAGTACCGAAGAAATTGACATCAAACAGGCGGCGAGCGTCGGCTTCTGCTGTTTCCTCAATAGCGCCAAAGAAACCGATCCCGGCGTTGTTGATCAGGACGTCGATCTGGCCGAAGTGCGCTTCTGCAGCGTCAACAACCTTTTGGCACTGATCCCGATCGATGACGTCGAGCGGGAGGATCAGGGCATCGCCCTTCTGCTCAAGATCCGCGATTTTGTCAGTCTTGCGAGCCGTCACCACGACCTTTTCACCGGCTTCCAGCAGGTGTTCTGCGATGTAGCGACCGAATCCTGTAGAGCATCCGGTTACGAGCCAGACTCTAGGGTTTTGCGTGCTCATTTCATATACTCCTTTCTGTTTCAGGCCTGCGGGGACCGTTGCTGGTAGCCGCAGATTTCCACGTCTTCGACACAAAGCTCCGGGACCTTCGCCATGAAGGCTTCGACGTAAGGCGTGCTCATATGCAGTTTGAAGTCGGAGGTGTGCCGCCAGTCTTCGAGCACCATCCATACGTCGGGAACGTCAGTGGACTGGTGGATCTCGTAGCGGAGGCAGCCTTCCTCGTTTCGGGACGGAGCGACGAGCTGAAGCAGTTCGTCACCCAGATCTCCTGAGCGGCCCGGCTTTGCGGTGAAGTAGGCCACATTTGTAAGATCAGCCATTTCAGGTCTCCTCTCAGGTTGGGGCAACACCCGCATAGTGACGGCGTGCCTGGAAAAGATCTGCCGCGCTTTTGCGGGAGCTGTCGTGATCTTGCTGATTTCAGACGCCGTTGATCGCGATGATGCGCGATGCGGCCGCAGCCTGCCGCTGAGCGGCCAAGGGCGCGTATTCGGGGGATGCGAAGAGCTCACGGATCGCTTGCCTGTCCGGGAACTCGATGATAAGCATGTTGGTGGCGGTCCAGCCCTCCAGCTCCAGTGGTGTTTCATCGATTGCGATGAGCTTGCCGCCGGCTTTGGCGACGAGCGGCAATGCCTTTGACCTGTAATCTTCGATAGACTTCATGTCGTGGATGTCGAGATCGACGATAAGATAAGCAGACATAGGTCTTTTCCTTTCCTGTTGAGTTTGTAGCTTCTGGGGCTCATGGCGCTGTCAGGGGAGATGGCGCCATTTGACCATGCGGTCTTTGAGGTCGAGCGTGCCGCCGTCGACGGTGAACGTGCCGTCGCCGCGGTGATGCATCATTCGACGCTCTTTTCGGGTCTCGTTGATCCAGATCCTCGTCGCTTCAAGGATGAAGAGGTTGTAGGGATCCGAAAGCCTGGTATCGACGACCCGACATTCAATATTGACCAGGCAGTCGGACAAGAGCGGTGCTGCCACGTCCTTGGCAGGTCGCGTCTTGAGGCCGTACCTCTGGAATTTGTTCACCCGATCGCCCGAACAATTCCCGACGTCGACAACCGTTTCGGCGAGATCCAGACCGGGGACTGCGATGACACATTCTCCGGTTTTTCGGAGAGCCTGATAGCTGTGATCCCACGGCCCGATGACACAACCGATCAGCGGCGGGTCATGCTGGATCATCATATGGAAGCCCATTGTCATCACATTGGGCTTGCCGTTATCGCTCGTGGAGACCATGACGATCGGGCCAGGTTCCAGAACGCGATAAGCTTGAGATGCGGGTAATTCCTTCATGACAATCTCCCTTGAGAGGTCCCTGCATCGAGGCAGGGACCCTTCAGGGTCGGTCTGTTACCAACCCTGTTCTACTGGCAGGACGAACAGCTCGGCGACGTCCACATGAGCCGGGGCCTGGGCGGCGAAGACGATGGTGTCGCCGATATCCTCGCCCTGGAGGAAGGTCATCTGGCTCGCCAGCTCGTCCATCTGCTTGCGGTAGCCCGGATCGGTGATGTGGTCGTAGAGCTCGGTGGCAACGGCGCCCGGCTGGATGCAGGTCACGCGGATGCCGTGTTTCTGGCCGACTTCCATACGCAGGCCATCAGAGAAAGCCGTTACCGCATGTTTTGTCGCGCAGTAGACCGAAAGACCCTTGAAGACCTTGCGACCAGCGATTGAGGACATGTTGAAGACATGGCCCGAATGCTGCTTGATCATCTGGGGCAAAACGGCGGCCGTCGTGTTGAGCAGGCCCTTCACGTTCACGTCCACCATCCGCTGCCACTCGTCGACCTTGAACTGGTCGATATCGGAGAGCGGCATCAGGCCGGCATTGTTGACCAGGATGTCAATCGAGCCGTAGGCGTCGATAAGCTTTTTGACACCCGCGTCGACCGAAGCCGAATCGACGACGTCCATTTCGATCACAAGAGCTTCGCCACCCTTGGCTTCGATCTGCTTCTTCAGATCCCCGAGCTTGTCGGTACGGCGGGCTGCGATACCGACCTTTGCGCCGGCTTCAGCAAGTTTGACGGCGGTAGCAGCGCCGATGCCGCTCGATGCGCCGGTGACCAGTGCGATCTTTCCGTTGAGGTTGGTCATTGTTCTTACTCCTTGTCCTGGAGCCCACCACCGCGGTGGGCGTTTCGGTTTGACAAGAAGGAATTTAGGCCGGTCATCGGCGCCCTTCTCACGGGCTCTTGCTCGACCTGTCGCGATCTTGCTCGAAAACGCGAGAGGTCAAATTCAGCCCCTAAGACGGAAGGGCCCAGTTTCGCGAGGACAAGCCGGGCCAGCCGGAAGTCATCGCTGACTGCGACGGGTCCACACGTCTATAGCTGGAACTGCGGATGGGAACGTGCCAACTGGAGCTGTCCGGGAGCGGACACGCTCTCTCACGCCAGGGCTTGATAGGAAGCATCAAGCGTGTAAAGCATTTGCGCGCCCTCTACGCCCTTTAATGCGAACCTGCCTACGCACGCGAGACGTTGGCGATTAGGCCCCTCTATACCCTCTGCGAAATTCGACGAAGCCAGCAAGTTTACATCAAGCGACCGACACATTGAAACGATGCGGCTTACCTCGTTCACGGCGGGACCTATCACAGTGAAATCGAGCCGGTCCTCGCTCCCGATGTTCCCGTAGAAGACATCACCGACATGTAGCCCGAGACAGACTTCCGTTATGGAACGGGCTTCCAATGTCCTCCTGGTATTAAGGGATTTTAGCCTCAGGCGAAGGAGGTTTTCGGCTTGCAAAGCGGCTTCACAGGCATCGACCTGTCGATCCGCTCTGAAAATTGCAAGGACGCCATCCCCCATTAGTTTTAGAACCGTGCCTCCGGCCTCATGGACTGCCGAGATCACCGCATCGCTGTAATCATTCAGGAGAGGGATGATCTCTTCAGGCGCTACTGTTGCGGAAATTTTTGTATAATTTGCGAGGTCCGAGAACCACAGGGCTGCGGATATGCGTTCGGATGCGCCCCGGTTGATTTTGCCTTCGAATACTTTTCGTGCAGCATCGCGCCCAAGATAGACTTCGGCAATTGTCCTTGCGATCCGCGCAAGCGCGGCGCTTTTAATCGCCAGTGCCAGAACTGGCAAAAGTTTGCGAAGGTTCTGAAGATGGACATCAGAAAAACCACCGGGGTCCCGGGTCACGAAGTGAGAGAAGAAGCAATCCATCTCCCCAATGGTCCCCTGCTTCTCAAACCGATGGATGAAAGCCACAAAGTCCGTGTGGCCAGAGGTACGCATATCGTCCAGCGTCGCAAAGTCGGCCGGATCGCCCAGTCCGATACGACGTCGGATCTCGGACTCTTTCCCGGCCCACAGGTGATAAAAAGCTGAGCGTTTCCAGTTTTCCAGCGCGTCTCCGGAACTGCTGGGACCATACGCGAATTCTGTCTCCACCAACTGCTGACTATCCCATCGAAAGGCGCGCCCCTCGTGAACCGGGTGAAGCGTGTCAATGAGCGCAAGACTGCGGTCAAGTGGTAGACCGGCGTCGCGACATGCTGCACAAAAGCCACCTAGCAAAATCGACTCGCTTGCTCCCCGAAGTCCCTGCTGCGCTACCCAGGCGGAAATCCTCTCAATGTCTTCGTTAATCATGTCTCTGGAACTTCCGCGCAACGTTGTCAGTGACTTACTGTGCGGGCCGGGCTTTCCGAAAACAAGCACTTTAGTATCTGGCTCTACCGAACGACCCGGGCCCATACCGAAGCCGTGGCACATCGTCTTTCGCATTTGCGGAAACGATCACTCGCACCTTTACGGGCGCTGTCGGTATCTTCTTTGATCGCAACAGGTCGTAAATTCAGCCTCGCCGATAGTGGCTCGGCGGCAGACCGGTTTCGCGACGGAAGACCTGGGCGAAATGGCTAGGGCTCGAATACCCGACAGACATGCCGATCTCGATGATGCTCGTATCGGTCTCCTGCAGGAGAAGCTGCGCGCGGACTATCCGCTGACGGATAAAGTAGCGTGAAGGCGAGAGACCCGTTGCCTTTTTGAACAGGCGACTGAAGTGGAATTCGCTCATGCCCACCGTTTCAGCAAGCTGGGCAAGATTGAACGGCTCTGCCAGATTTTGCTCGAGGTGAGCGACAGCACGGCGTAGCTTGAGGCCGGGAAGTGCGTTCTGACGATCATCGGAAGCTTCACTGGCGGCATAATTTCGGATGAGATGCACGGCTAGTGTCTGGGCAAGGCCCTGAATAAACAGCTGACTCCCCTTCCCTTCAGACCTTAGCTCCTGGTGAATCAGTGAAAGGAGGTGCGACAGTTGCGTGTCCTTACCCCCGGAAATGTCGCGCAGCGCAGGAGGAGCGGCGCAGCCCAGCACGTCGTAGGCGACGCGCTCGAAAAGGGAAACCGAGAGATAAAGATGCATGACCTGGAAGGGCGCTCCTCCGATTGCGCGCCAGCGCATTTCGTAAGGGGTGGGGGAGCGGGTCAGAAAGAAATCACCGACGGTGACGTTGTTTGCTACCCATTCTCCGTCGAGGTCACGCTCCTCAACCACCGCCTCGCCTGACATCACCCAGACGATCAGTGGTTCGGCGACAGCAGGAACGAGAAAGGGCTCCTGCTTGTTGAGACGGGAATAGACCTTAACGAACATGTCATTCCAGGCCGGGCTATCACCACTGATAAGCGTGCGACCAGCTATGTACCGTTCAAGACCGAGCGGGGACGTCCGCTCGGGCATTTCAGTCATCTCATCCAGTTCAGGCACGAGGGCCGATGGGTAAATAGGTTGTCCGGTAACGGCCGGGATCGGGGGCAGAGTGTTTTCTTGGACTGGTTCGATGTTTGCCAATGCGGACCCTCTCTATAAACGAGCAAAGCTGCGTGGATTGCCTCAGGCGTCAATAAAACATGTCTCGGTTCACATCTCCGCCCATAACCATCACCAATGATGCAATGCAGCATCTGGTTTCGTCCGATAGGAAAATAAAGCCAGTTTCTTCTGCCTCTCTGAGGCAGATGAAATCCGGGTCCACCGCACACGTAAGGACTTCCAGGCTGGTCTTACTATACGACAGGCTTACGGAAGCGTCGTTTTCAAGGAGCGAATGCAAAGTAGCGTTCTTTCCCGGCAGTGCTCGAATGAACGTGACCCCTGCACCGCTGAACATGATCCACACCATCGTTGGTTTGTTTGCGAAGACCACAGAGGTGTTTTTGTCTGTCTTCCGGCAAAGCCAGATTCTCGTGCTCCTCTTCGATATTGCTTATTGTCATAGCTTTCTTTTCGATCTGGTTTTCATGGTCACGAAGCATCGCATCTAGCGAAAGAATTGAACCACGCCGGCAATAGATACACCGGCGTGGTTCTGGCTACTGCTTGCGATAAAGAACCATTCCCGCGTGGTACAGCACGTCATCGACAAAATCGCCGTCGGCGGTAAAGCCGGTATCGTCCCAGTACTCGATGTGGCTTCCCGACACCTCGTATCGTCCCTGATATGCACTTTCGTGTCGGCCACGCGCCTCGTCGTAGCGGCCATTCGGGAGCAACTGGTGCCGGATGCGGCCGTCTGCGGTCTCCCACATGCCGACATAAGGATGTGAGGGCGTTTGGGTCGTCATTGTGCCACCTCCGGGTTGCCCAGGAAAGATTGAATGGTCTCGGGCTCGACAACCCAGGCGTAGTTCAGTTCATGGCGGATTTTCCATTTGCCCGCAGTACATTCCCAGCCCAGCTGCGAGCGGCCATCGAAAGCGATCACTTTGCCGTCAAGGCGATTGATACGGCCAACGAAGCCAAGTGTCGTCGAGGCAACTGTGTCGCCGACGATCGCGTCGTGGCCTCCAGTCAGTCCGTGGCGCACTGATCGAGCAGCGTTCTGCAACGCCTCCCAGTTGGCGCCGTAGCGAGCAGAGTTATCAAAGAGCTGTGTGCTACCAGGCGCAAAATTGTCGTAGAAAACACCCTTGGTATTTTCGAGGTCGTAATACTTGTTCAGCTTTTCTGCGAACACGAACTTGCCATCGCCTTCCTGACGCTCCCAACCTTTCATGATCCAGTCGGCATGGAGTGCGAGGGGAGCCTCGGCGCCGTCCCGCGGGCACGCGCCAGCCTGTGCAGCGACAGGACCTGCGCAGACCCCTAGAGCGAATGCTGCTGCGAGTCTGATCTTTATGTACGTCATTGGAATATCTCCTTCGAAATCGTTGTTATTGCCTGCCGTGCTGTGCGCGATGCGACTGTCGGCCACGGACAGAAGGTAGACAAATTCGATTGTCGCTTGTATTCCCTTTCCACTAACGACATTGGTTAGCCGGACGCGACAATGACAATCGACCTTAATCTTGTGCCAGTGTTTCTGGCTGTCGCCGAAGAGGGCAACTTCAGGGCCGCGGCTGACCGACTAGGGGTTACTCGCTCGGCCGTAAGCCAAGGCATCCGCCGGCTCGAGGATATCTGTGGAATCGCGCTCGTGAACCGCACGACCCGTAGCGTGCGACTCACCGAAGCCGGCAACCGCTTCCGCGAGGTGCTGTCGCAACCAATGGCCGAGATCAAATCTGCGTTCGAGAATGTAGCGGGTGACGCCAGACCGAGCGGTTTGCTGCGGATTGCGGTTACATCGATTGCAGAACAGTTCTTGTCTGGCCCACTGATCGCGTCCTTCGCCGAGACCCATCCGGGCATCACTATCGACGTCACTGTGACAGACGATGTCTTTGACATCGTGGCTGCCGGCTTCGATGCGGGGGTTCGGCTGGGTGAGGTGATCGAGCAGGATATGGTCGCGGTTCCACTGACCAAAGAAGAGAGAGAAGTGGTCGTCGCGACGCCGCGATATTTCGAATTGCACGGAACGCCTCGTCACCCTCGGGACCTGGTAAGGCATCGCTGTATCGGTTGGCGTCCGTCTCCCAGTGCTGCGCCGTACCAGTGGGAGTTCGAGGAGAATGGAGTTCCTATCGACGTAGCCGTTGAGCCGCAAGTCACCACAAACGATCTGCATTTGATGGTACGGACCGCGCTCGCTGGAGGCGGTATCACATTTGCGCTGGAAGAGACGTTTCGTTTACATATCGATCGGGGCGAGTTGGTCACAACGTTGGACGAATATTTGCTCCCATTTCCAGGGTTCTTCCTTTACTTCCCCAACCGCCGCAATATGGCGCCCAAGCTGCGCGCACTCATTGATCACGTTCGTGCATACAAACTGGCGTCTTCCTAGCGGCAGGTGGACGAAGCTAGGTGAGTTTGTGAACCGGATCGGGCGTCTATAACGCCAGATGCAAGCGCGGCGGATCTTGCGGACTTGGCGGTCCATGACTGCCGGCGTGGGTTTTCAATGCCTCTGCTCTTGATGGGAGCGGAACCGACGACCACGTTATTTCGAAGCCAAAAGTCTGGATAGGATTTGAAGCTGAGCGCCAGGTGGAAAAGATGTTACGGCGTACTCTCTCTTTGATTTCACACACACGAAAACATGATGCATGGTAGCGCGCGGCAAACATGGCCCCGATCCACATTCGCCGCTTAGCTGCGGCCGATGTCGCCCCGTGCGCGACATCGGCAGACGCTATTTCAATCGGGCCAGTAGCTCTCTGGCGACGGCCGGGGCGGAAGCGGGGTTCTGGCCCGTAATCAGTTCCCGATCGGTCACCACATGTGCCGAGAAAGCGGCTTCGGCTTGGCTGAACTGGCCGCCTGCTTGGGTGAGCGCATCCTGCGGATAGAATTTCATCTCGCCGCCACCCAGCAGTCCCTTGGCCATTTCCTCTTCCTGGTTGCTGAAGACGGTGAACCTGTAGCCTGCATAGACCCAACCCGCCTGTGCCTTTGCCGTTCCCGCCGTTTCGAACTGGGTCACGAAACCTTCTGCGTCCGGCAGCGTGGAAAGCAGCGCGATCGGGCCATGGCATGCTAATGCGGTCGTCTTGCCATTCTCATGGAACCAGGTGAGCAGCTTACCGAGTTCTGAACTGACCAGAAGATCCTGCATGGGTGCGTGACCGCCCGGCACATAGACCGCATCGAAATGGTCGTAGCCGATCTGCTCGACCCGTGCGAGGCTGACGACCGGCGACCTGTCGCTCGATATCAGGCCCAGTTCCGACAACTGCGCCTCGCTGGCTTTCATCGCCGCTTCATCACCACCGAAATACATCTTATCGATGGATGTGGTGTCGACGGACGGTGCCATACCTTTCGGCGTGGCGAAAGTGATCTCATGGCCGGCATCGAGCAGCGCCTGCACCGGCTGCATCAGCTCATTGAGGTAGAAACCGGTCTTGAACACCTTGCCGTCCTTGAGGTCGAGGCGTTCGGAATCGGAAAGCACGATCAGGACGTTTCCGGCATGGGCGCTTAGGGTGCTGGCGCCGAGCGCAAGAGCGACGGCGAGGCTGCGCAGAAGTTTCATGGGTCTAGCTCCAAAAGTTAGAAATATGGTGGGGAAGGGAAACGCGGTTGCTTCTCAGCCAGCGACCTTGGTGAGCCGGTGCAGCGCAAAGTCGGCGAAATAGTCGCCAACGCCGCTCGCCTGAAAGCGCTGCAGGGCGGCGCCCTGCATATGGGCGCGCCATTGGGCTTCACTTTGCCAGGTTTCGACAAAGATGCGCACGCGTCCATCATCGAGCGACTGGTGCAACTCGTACCGGAGGCAGCCGTCTTCGGCCAAAGTCTCGGCGACCAGCTTTTCCTGGGCAGCGCCAAGCGCCGCCTCCTTGCCGGGCTTGGCGGTGGTGATGGCGATGATGGTCAGAGGCGTGTTTGACATGGGTAGTGCCTTTCTCAGGCGATGGTGTTGACGAGACCGCCTTCGGCACGAAGGGCTGCACCGTTCGTGGCCGATGAACGGGGGCTGGCGAGATAGGCAACGAGGTTTGCCACCTCTTCCGCCTCCACCATGCGCTGCAGGATCGAAGCCGCGCGGGCGGTGGCGAAGAATTCGGCCTCGATCTCTTTGATCGGTGCGGACGGATCGCTTGCCTGGCTGCGCAGGAAGGATTCGATGCCTTCCGAGCGGGTCGGTCCCGGAAGCACGGAATTGACCGTGACATTGGTGCCGCGGGTCAGTTGCGCCAATCCGCGCGAGATCGACAGTTGTGCCGTCTTGGTCGTTGCGTAGTGGATCATGTCTTCAGGGATGGCCACACCTGACTCGCTGGAAATGAAGATGATCCGGCCCCAGTTGCGCTCCAGCATGCCGGGAAGATAGGTGCGCGACAGACGCACGCCGCTCATGACATTGATGTCGAACAGATGGCTCCAATCGGCGTCGGTGATGTCGCCGAAGGCCTTGCTCTCGTAGATGCCGAGATTGTTGACGAGGATATCGACAGACGGTTCGGCCTTCGCGATAATCGCGGCACCCTCGGCGCTGGCGGCGTCTGCCAGAACGCCAGTGATGTCCAATCCGCCGGATGACTTGATAACAGCAATCGCGCTGTCGAGCTTGGCGCGGTCGCGTCCGGTGATCACGACGCGCGCCCCTTCTAGTGCGAGAGATCGGGCGATTTCGAGGCCGATGCCGGCGGTGGCGCCGGTTACAAGGGCGGTCTTTCCGTTCAGTTGAAGATCCATGACGTGTCTCCAGATTGTTGCCGGAAACAATTTATGATCTAAGCCTCAGAGATACTATTGCCTGCAGGAGACATGCACCTGTGAATGAGGATCATCAATGCCACGCATCCTGATGGAACGTTCCGGCGAAATGGAGGTGTTTGCCCGCGTCGTTCAGGATGGGGGTTTCTCTGCCGCCGCCCGTAATCTCGACATCACGCCATCAGCGGTCAGCAAGTTGATCGCGCGTCTGGAAACAAGGCTTGGCACACGCCTTCTGGTACGAACGACCCGCGCCCTGACACTGACAGAAGAAGGCGAAGCCTATCATCATGCAGCGCTCAGGATTCTGCAGGAACTGAATGAGGCGGACGAAGAAGCCGCAGGAGGCGCCGTCCGTGGGCGGCTGCGGATCAACACGACGATACCGTTCGGCACGATGTTCGTCGCACCGGCAATCCCCGACTTCATTGCGCGCAACCCCGATCTGATCGTCGATCTCTCCTTCACCGACGGCATTGTCGATCTGGTGGCGGAAAAGACCGACGTCGCCATCCGGATGGGCAACCTGCCGGACAGCGGGCTGATTGCCCGAAAGCTCGGGCAGAGTCGGCGCGTAGTCTGCGCTTCACCCGACTACCTCAAGCGCAGGGGTTCGCCGCAATCTCCAGCGGATCTCGGAGAACACGACTGCCTGACGTTCAATTTCCGGCGCGCACGGCCGTCATGGCCGTTTCGTGACCATGACCGTGACATCGCGCAACCAGTCAAAGGCAGCATCGTCGTCAACAACGGCGAGACGATGAAGCAGATGGTGCTGGCGGGCGCCGGCATTGCCCGGGTGGGCCTCTTTCATGTGGCGGACGAGATTGCAACAGGGCGGTTGATAGTCCTCCTCGACGACTACAACCCAGGCGACCTCGAACTGGTTCATGCCATCTATGTTGGCGGTGGTCCCCTGCCCCATCGTGTCCGCGCCTTCATCGAACATATGGTTGTCACATTGGGTGATCAGCCGTTGCTGAATGGGACGACCTGACCTGAGGATTATTGGGAAAGTGGAGTTTAGAAACGCCTCACCTTTCCTATCCGATCAGTCTCGATAGTCGGGCGCCTGCCGGTCGAGCACCCGGCGGATACTTTCCAGATGCATCCTGGCACTTTTCGGGTCCCCCTCCCGCATCTGCCGCGCCGCATCAGCCGCGACAGCAGGCAGGACCGGCAGGAGTTTGCAGCCCGAGCCCATCGTCTTCAACTGAACTTCGGCGGCCCGCTCGAGGTAGTGGAGATCGTGCCAGGCTTCGGCGATGTTGGGTGCACGGACCATGACGCCGTGGTTTTTAATAAACAGGATATCCTTGTCGCCGAGGAGGGGGCGAGCGCCGCGGGTGATGATCACCGATAAGCTTCGATCCTACGCCGCGGCGAAGCGTGGGATCATGCCCGGTGTCGAGCATCGTTCCCACAATGGGTTGAACAATCGGGCAGAGAATTCCCACCAGCCAATCCGGCGGCGAGAGCGGATCATGAAGCAATTCAAGTCACCGCGACATCTACAACGTTTCGTCTCTATCCATGACCCGATTGCCAACCTGTTTCACAACCCCGCGCCACGACATCTTAAGCCATCATCGCGAACTGCGTTCGGCGGCGATGAACCTGTGGGCGAAAATTGCCAGAGCATGGCGACGACTCAAAACGCTGGAGATCAGCGTCGGGAGACCCGGATCGCGCCAACGTCACCAGACGTCCGCTGAACCGTGGGGATCATGCTGGAATTGATATCCGCGGAAACTTCGTCTCCTTCGAGCGGAGCATCGCTGCGCGCCCTCCGCAAGGTCGGCAGTCTCACGCGTTTCGAAAACTGCTTATGGTCAAGGTGCTGTCGTCGGCCATGGGTCAATCTCCACTTCGCCAGGGTTATTAATCAAACGCTTGAACAAGCGAGGAGTTTCCCTCGGCAGATGCAGCATGCGGGTTAGGACTTGGATGCGTCGCCGGCAGCTGCTATGTTCCTGCTTTGTTTCCGCCAGTGACACCTGCCATGGATCGAACCACCGTCTCAACCGTCAGAAAAATCATCCATGTCGACATGGATGCCTTCTACGCGTCGGTCGAGCAGCGCGACAATCCGGAACTGCGTGGCAAACCCTTGGCTGTTGGCGGAGCGGCTGCACGGGGCGTTGTTGCAGCAGCAAGTTATGAGGCGCGGGAATTTGGCGTTCGCTCGGCAATGCCGTCAGTCACGGCGGCACGGAAGTGCCCCGCACTAATCTTTGTGAAGCCGAGGTTCGAAGTCTACCGTGCTGTCTCCCAGCAGATCCGCGAGATTTTTGCGGAGTACACGCCCATCATCGAACCCCTGTCGCTCGACGAAGCCTATCTCGACGTCACCGAAAACCTCAAGGGCATGTCGGTCGCCACCGACATCGCGCTGGAAATCCGTGCCAGAATAATGGCGGTCACCGGACTGAATGCTTCCGCCGGTATCTCCTACAACAAGTTCCTCGCCAAGATGGCGTCCGACCTCAACAAGCCCAACGGCCAAGCAGTCATCACGCCGAAGAACGGGCCAGCTTTCGTCGAGCAACTTGCCGTAAAGAAGTTCCATGGCGTCGGCCCGGCCACGGCGGACAAAATGCTCCGCCTGGGTATCGAGACCGGTGCGGATCTAAGGGCAAAGTCCCTAAAGTTTCTCATCGAGCATTTCGGGAAGTCTGGGCCGTACTTCTATGGCATTGCCCGAGGCATCGATGAGCGGCAGGTCCAGCCGGACCGTGTGCGGAAGTCAGTCGGCGCCGAGGACACATTTGCCGTCGATATCAGCGACCTCGACCTTGCGACAAACGAACTCCGGCCACTTGCGGAAAAAGTCTGGTCCTATTGTCAGGCAAAGGGCTTCAGCGGCAAGACGGTGACTGTGAAGATAAAGTACTCCGATTTCACCCAAGCGACGCGGAGCAGGACAACTGCCCTCCCTTATGCAGGTGTCGGCGATATTCTCGGTGCGGCCAATGCCCTGCTGGCGGGTGTCTATCCGTTCAAGCTCCCGGTCCGGCTTCTTGGTGTAACACTGTCGTCACTCACCAATGACAAGGAGGCGGCCAAAAACGAGGAACAACCGCAGCTCGGGTTGGGTTTCTGATCAGAGGAAGCTGGAGCAGATCAAGGGTCAAAGCCGCAATGTTCCCACACTGTATTCGAGTTATCGACCTGGAAACCGCTGGCAACGGGCCGAGCGATGTCTGCGAGATCGGGTGGCAGGATGTCGTTCAAGGCGAGGATGGCAGGTGGGAAGTTGCTGGGGAGCGCCGCGCGGTTCTGGTCAACTTGGAGGCCGATTTCGCCCGACACGATGGCAATACATCATATCCAGGATTGGGAGGTCACTGGCGCGCCGCTCTGGAAAGAAGCAGCGCCAAGCATCTTGCGGCCACCGCACCCGATCATCGCCCTTGCCGCCCACCGCGCCGCGTTCGAGCAACGCTATTGCACGCCGAGACTGGCCGCTGGTGCTCCATGGATCTGCACCTGGAAATGTGCATTGCGTGTCTGGCCGGAGCTGTCAAGGTTTTCGAACCATATGCTGCGTTATCGGCGAAGGCCGGAAG
The DNA here is from genome assembly GCF_030209895.1 of Agrobacterium sp. CFBP2214. Lineage (NCBI taxonomy): Bacteria > Pseudomonadati > Pseudomonadota > Alphaproteobacteria > Hyphomicrobiales > Rhizobiaceae > Agrobacterium > Agrobacterium sp. CFBP2214. The sequence continues at coordinate 75,492 of NZ_JARVRC010000018.1, forward strand.
GTTTGATACACGAGATCGGCCTTCCCGCCCATCGGGCTATGCCTGATGCCTATGTCACCGCCCGCCATCTGCGCTATGAGCTGAATACCGCTCGCTGGATGAGCTTCTGCTCTGGAGTTCGCAGCCCGGCCTGCTACCACGGGTGCCGGCCGGTCCAGACCGGGGCAAAAGCTGGGATCGTCTCAGCACCGAGGCGCTAACTGCTTTCCTGAGCGACCGCGACGCGGATAGCTCACTCCTTACGGTTACCATTTGGACGTCGTGGTTCACACATCGGTAAAAACAATCACTAGCCGGGCTCCTTTTCGGGCCGCAACTGCGAAACTGGTCCGGCAATGCGACAGCGAAATCCCTGGGTGTCAAACTGCAGTTCAGGCGCTGTGCCAAATAACGACCCCAAAGCCGAACGAATATAGCGTGTACCGTACCCTTGGCGGCTGGGCGCGACCGCAGGCGGGCCGCCTCGTTCAACCCAATTCATGCTGAACAGGGGATCGTTACCATCGGATATCTCCCAAACCACCTCTACGTAACCCTCAGGAACAGAAAGCGCGCCATATTTGATAGCATTCGTCGTCAGCTCATGAACACAAAGAGCGATGGTCGTCCCGGCATCCCGACTCACAACAATGTCCGGACCGGAAACGGCAATTCGACTACAGCCATCACCGTTGTAGGGAGCTACGGTCGTCGCCACGATCAAAGAGAGGCCAACCTCTTCCCCGCCCGCCTCGAAGACGGCGGAATGAACGCCGGAAAGGGCCTGAAGCCGCGCGCCAAAATCACCCGCCAGTTCGTCCATGGATGCAGCGCCTCTTCGCGTCATCTGGAAAATGGAGGCGACGGTGGCAAGGATGTTCTTGACGCGATGGTTGAGTTCCAAACGCAGTTCTCTCTCCCGTTCGATTGAATCCCGGACTTGTCGCTGCCGCAATCTCACCAGAAGATTCAACTGAACGGCGTTGACCAACTCCAACGGCGCGATCGGACGCAAATGGAACAGAAGTCGGGATTTTGGCCATGCCGCCTGTAATCGGTCGCGAATGCCTTGCACCGGTGCGGCCTTCTCAAGAAGGACGATGATCGGTATCTCTGACCAATCCGGTTGAGCTTTCAAGTGATCGGAGAGCTTCGTCAAGACAGAGGGAGTGAGCGCTTCGTGCGTAACGATGATGATGTCCGGTGACGAACAAAGAAGACCTTCAAGATCATCATCGACCTTGGCCGAGACCACCCTCACCTTTTGGTCCTGCAAAAGAGCGGCAATGTAATCAGCATCTTTTCGAAACGGAGCAAGGACCAGCACCCAGTCCAGCTCATTTTCCCTTGACAGCCCGTTCATTTTGGATCGGGAAGGGGGTTGTAGGCCACCACGCTGACGTTACCGCTTTCGATAATCAGTTCCCGCACGTCCAGATCATGCGGGCCGTGGCGCTTCTTTACTACAGTAATATTCCGACGGAGGCGCCCTTCATGCTCCATGATCCGCAACAGTAGGACTGTATCGCCGAGGAAGCTCACATCCACGTCGATCCCGACATTCTGCCCGAGGAGCCCATGCTGAGCCACAATAAGCATGGTCAACACCCCGGAGCGCGCCAGGTACTTTAACAGGGACTGGATGTCGCGCACCGCTTTGTCCCGGTGTGGTAAAGAGTTGAGGTAACCGGTCAGACTGTCGATGACGACGACTTTCGACTTGTTCTGCGTCACGGCATCCTGAACGATCTGGCCGAATTCACCCGGTGAGATCTCGTTGGGATTGAAGTCGCGAAGTATCAGTCTGCCGTCCTTATGAAACTGCCTGAGTTGCATGCCGAGACCTTCAGATCGGCGAAAGAAGGTTTCCAGTCGCTCCTCGAACAGAAAGAGTGCTACGTTTTCTCCACGTTCAAGCGCCGCCGTTGCATAGAGTGATGACATCGTCGATTTTCCGGTCCCGGCCTGACCGATGACGAGGGTTGTGGTTCCGGCTTCCTGACCTCCGCCGAACATCTCGTCGAGTTCGGCTACACCGGATTTGATCAGTTGTGGCTTTCCGGTGTCCGATGCGGCGCTTGGCATAATTCGGGGGAATATCACCACGCCTTCGCCTTCCCTAATCGCCATGTCATGATAGCCGTCAGCGATCGGCACGCTGCGCATTTTGGATATCTCGACTCGGCGGCGAACGCCGCCGTACTCCTCCAGCGACTTGTCGAAGCGAATTACCCCGTGGGCCAGTCCCTCCACCTCCTCGCCGCTCCGATCAAAGTCTGACGACTGAGTGTCAAGCAGTAGCGCCACGACGTCCTGTTTAGCCAGGAAAGCCTTGAACGCGATCAACTCCCGGCGGAACCGGGGAGAATCTCCAGTTATCAATCGGATTTCAAGAAGCGAATCATAGACGAGGCGGCGCGGTTTATGTTTCTCTATCGCGGCCTCGATCGCCTTGCGTGTCTCGTCAAGCCGCAGGTCGGATGTCATGAATATGCTTTGATCATCGGCCTCGTTTACAGAGCCGGATGTTGCCAGCTCCTCAATACGAATACCGTCGAGTGTCCAGCCGTGCGAGACAGCAATCGCCTTCAGCTCGGCAGCCGTCTGCGAGAGCGTCACGTAAATGCAGCTTTCGCCGGCGGCAACACCGGCTCGCAGGAACTGAAGGGCGGCGGTGGTTTTGCCCGATCCTGGAGCGCCCTGCAAAATGTAGAGATTGGATGCTGGAAGACCACCGCGAAGAATTTCGTCAAGCCCCGCGATACCGGTCCTGACGACAGAGGGCATTTTCGGTTTTGGCATATTCACCTTCCGCTGGCCACGCGCGCTGAAATCGGAGGAAATGTCACTGCAGTCAGATCACACTTGCATCAATATTTGTCTTTCTCAAAACATCAACTCGTTCGACATTATATGCAGTTGTGAAAAATGGAGTTATTGTCAATAAAGGCACGTCAGCCTGCGCCGCCGGAAGGCCTAGAAGGGAATCCCAGCCTGCGGAGATTTATAAAGAAGAGCTGTCGAGACTTGATTGGTCCTGTTGATCAACGCCTGCATCAAGGAATTCAATCAGCGCCGCCTGCTCGGGACTGAACGGCCTTAGAAGCAGAAACTCCTCGATACGCATCTCTGTCTCGTGTCCGCCCGACGCTGGATTGCCCTTGTGACGGACGACCGATGTCGCATCGTCTCGCGTCCCAAGATACCAATTGTCACCGTTCGAACTCGCAGCAAATTGTTTGAAGTCCGCCATGACGATGCCCTCTCGTGTTACTCTGAAAGCCGCATGCGCGCGACCGCAGTCTATTGATCGCAACCGTACTAGTGCAGCGTAATCATGCTCGGTCGAAGGTAAATGACGTCAGCAAGGTCGTGACGAAATTGCTGGCCTTTTCCTTGACGAGTAGCTCCGTCCACTCGTCTGTTCCCCGAAACCTCAGGTCCGTCTGGATACTGTCAACAGCTGCGGCCTCAATGCGTTCAATATGCTCCTTGAACTGCGCTTCGCCTTCACCTCGGTAAAGATCGCGAATAACCATCCTCAGGATTTCCTGGATGGCAATCTGCCAAGCGGTGTTAATCGTGTTCAACTCATTTGTTGTCGATGACATTTGTCGTCCTTCGGTGTTCAAATGCCCACGTCATCGTTGACCTAGAGCTCTTACGGCTGGATTGGAAACTGGCGCCAGTGCGATCCGGGTCCACTCAATCGGTCGAGCGAGTGGTCGAAAACGTCGCGGATCGCTTTGCGATGAGTGCTGCTGTCGCAGATGTTCGGTCCGCAAGTTCTTTTGCGAGGCGTGCAACTCTAAGCCGTGCTGTTTTTTCATCTCGCGCCTCAACCGCAGCTTTCCGCTCGTGCTCTGCAAGATCCTTTGCGATGACAGGAGCCTGAAGCTTGCTGAACGCGATCTCTGCCTGTTGGCGGGATCTGGTGTGTTGTTGTGTCATGAAGTACCTAGCTGTCGGCCCACGGCCGAAAAAAAAGGCCAGGCGAAACGCCTGGCCTCGATGAAATTGCTCCCGGCAGTGCCAGTACATCCGTGGTCAAAGGGAAGCGGATCTCACTTATGCGGATTGCAGATTGGTCGCAGACATTTTGCCCGACTTGTTGTCGCGCTCAAGTTCGAAACCAATCTTCTGGCCTTCTACGAGTTCGCGCATTCCTGCACGCTCGACAGCGGAGATATGAACAAACGCATCTGCGCCGCCATTGTCAGGCTGAATGAAGCCAAAGCCCTTTGTGGAATTAAACCATTTTACTGTGCCAGTGGTCACGATGAACCCTTTCCAAGCATAGAGTGACATATCGCGCAACGAATGCGACGCGGAAAAAACCGACTATTTTTGAAAGAGAAGTTCGCTTAGAGCGCGGTGCCAATCGCACGATAGACAAGCTTGGCAAGCAAAAGATCGATGACAGATAAATAAAGCACCAGCGAGTTGAAGTCAACGATTAGTTTTTTTTATTCCGAATTTCATCTATTAGTTGCAGGTCGGGGTGGCACGGGAACCGATAATCGGCAGTCCCTTCGAGGTGCTCAACAATCGCGCGAGGTTTCCGGTTTCTCAAGCTGCGAATGCGGACGAAAAAGGGACTTCTTCGCGATGTTACGTGATGTGGATATAGCCTGTTCAACGAACGGCATCGAGCTAAAAAAGGTCATCGATCAAGAGGTCCCGGATATATCCGAATGGTGGTAGCGTCCGGACACTATTGAAAGTTCCAAAGGACATAACTGTTGCAAAGGCTCCCTTTCCGCGAAGTCGGATTTACCCGAGATAAATGCTCTTGAAGGGATGTGAACCGCCGACCCCGCGCTTGGGATTGGCTAAACATTTGCAACACAATTCATTCACAGCCGCAGACGCCGCCGCAATTTGGTTTTGCTGGCTAATAAGAATGACGCCCATCGAAAGAATAATCGGCCGAACAGCGGCATAGCCAAGGCCACCAAGTTGCCGAGAAATCAGCGCGGAGACGGACAGGAAGGTGCTGCGGATTACGCTGGCTTATGGTCGCACACTGCTTTCAAAAGCGAGATTGTCGTCGCTTGAGCAGTTTTCGAAACATCCGCATATCCTTCTCTACACTGAAGCTTCCCCATGACTGTGCTAGCGAGGCCTGCATCGATTCTCTCGGCCACTGCCAATGCAGCGGCGGCTCTGGTCTTGAATGGCAAGAGAGCTTCGAGAACGTATCCATCGCCGAGTGCCTTGGCGATGCACGCGATATCGAACATGTCACGTGGCTGAAGAGAGGATCCTCGATAGTGAACCTTCTTCGCGATGATTTCGCCCCGGGGTCTCAAGGTCAACTTCGGTTCCACGTAACGACGGCCGATCTGGACAGGGCTGCAACACTTCTCGCACAGATCGACGCTGAGACGGATGTGGGGGGTTGGGGGACGCTGAATAAGCAGTTCCACATGACACTTTACGGTGCCTGCCAAAATGAGCGGCTTATCGGCCTCATTGCTACCCACCATGATGCGGCCGACCGCTATGTGAGGTTGTTGCTTTCAAACCTGGACTATGAGCAGCAATCGCAGGAGGAGCATCGTGCTTTGCTTGAGGCTTGCAGAGATCGGAACGTCGACGCTGCGAGTGCAGTTTTGCAGCATCATTTGCTTGAGGGAAGCCGCAGGCTCAGCGCGGCCGCCCAGTCAAGCTCAGTAAGCCTCCGGTGAAGGCCGCAGGTCGGGCCGCTTGAGCGTTGACGGTCGGCGGCGTCCAATTCCACGGAAGCAACTGCTACAGCCTGGTAATCGGCGTGTCAGCGATGCGGGCAAGAACGTCGGCCAGCCACACCTGCGGATCGATGTCGTTGAGCTTTGCCGTCATAATCAGTGTGGCCATGAAGGCCGCACGATCTGCACCGCCGCAGGCCTAGCGAAAGAAGCTTCGAAAGCGGTCACCATCGGAGATAGTCGTCTTTGCGGGAAAAGGTGCCTCGTTGGAGCCGAACGGCATTTGCGCGCGTAACCTCCATGTCTCCGGTATGTCCCAATGCCTTTTGATCTTTGCGTCAACCAGCGGGTTATAATGCTGGAGACTGGCACCAATTCCCACGCCGGCAAGCGCAATCCAGACCGAAAGTTGCGCCATCCCAGACGCTTGCTCGGACCAATCTGGAAAATGATCAGCGTACAAAGGCCACTGATCTTGTAAGAGCCTGACCACATTTCGATCCTCGAAGAAAAGAACAGCACCTGCTCCAGCAGCGAAGCTATCGATTTTTCTGAGGGAGTGCATCTTCGCCTCTCCTTCAACGATATGGCTCAACTCCGATTTCACGATGTTCCAGAGTTTCTGATTTTCATCGCGGTGCAGGATCACAACGCGCGAACTTTGCGAATTAAAGGCTGAGGGTGACAGGCGAACCGCCTCGCGAATAAGTGCATCAATCTCTTCGTCAGAGAACGCGATGTTTTTGCCGAGAAAATACTGTGTCCGACGTTTTGCAAGAAGTTGCACCGTCACACCGCGGCCATCCGGATTTTCGGTTGGAAAGTCCAATTTAATCTCCTGGCTTTTCTATCGATTCAATCATGCGACCTGGATCGTTGGAGCAATAGGCTGCCAAGGCGAAACCCATTGTTGCGGAAAAGAGAACGATGCCAGCACCCTATGCAGCGTTATGCGATCCGGCGAGGTGAGGTCGATGCGGGGCGGCGGCGGACAGCGATTTTTACCAAGCATTGGAACTTGCTTGGTTCGTTTATTCAGCTCGACCTGTAGGGGTCGCTGTAGGACGTCAGTGTGAGCGCCGAACGAATTGGGAGACTTGACAATCCGCACACTCAGTGTTGCAGTAACCGCATTCACTGGAGTGCAGAGTTGCTAATGGCGGAACCTGAGACTGTCGAGATCTTGGACTTGATCTCCTTCATTCAGGTGGCCGAAACTGGTAGCATCGCTGGTGCGGCTAGTCGTTTGGGGATCGCTAAATCGATCGTCAGTCGCCGCGTCAGTCGCTTGGAGAATTTTCTAGGCGCAACGCTCCTCACACGTTCCCAAAAGGGAACAACCCTTACAGACGTCGGCCGTGAGTATCATGTACGAGCAGCATCTGGGTTGGCCGAACTGGAATCAGCGCAGGAGATGGTTGTAAGGTCGACGACCGAAGCGTCTGGTCAGGTTAGAGTTTCGGTTCCCGTAGCTTTCGGAGAGTTCTGTCTCGCTCCGCTGCTGGCAGAGTTCGCCCTCCTCCACCCAAGGATCCATTTCGACGTCCGCTTTGAAGACCGTCAGCCGGATCTTGTCGCCGAAGCGTATGACTTGGCGGTAAGGATCGGAAGCATCCCGGATTCCGTGCTGATTACGAGAAAACTTGCAAAGGTACGTTGGGCTGTCGCGGCCAGTCCATCCTATCTGGAAGCCAGAGGGCGCCCCTCAAAGCCCGCTGAACTGGCTGCGCACAACGCCATACTCTACTCCTTCGATACGGTCAGCTGGCGTTTTCAAGGTCCGGATGGATGGGAACAAGTCCGCGTGAACTCACAATTTCGCACAGACAATGGTCAAATGATGCTTGCCGCCGCGCGCGGCGGACTTGGTATCGTGGTACTGCCCCTCTTCATGGTTCAAGAGTCGCTTGCCAAAGGTGAGCTCGAAGTCGTAGTCCCAGGCTATAGTCACGCGGGGGCAGATTTGCACATATTGATGCCACCAGCGCGCGCAGGCATCGCTCGAGTGCGCGCGCTGGTGAACTTCCTGTATGAGAAATTCGAACGTGAGGTGTAATGACTGCCGCTCGTCGAGTTCGATAACCGCCCCGGGATTTCAAGACACGGCACCTTTAGGACCAACCACTCCAAGTCTCAGAAACCAAGTCGCCGTAATCCTAATGTCCTTTGAAGGTCACGACCTGCGATGAGAACCGCAGTACCAGGTGCTCTTGACCGGATAACGGGCGACGGCTCCGTATTGCGGATGGCTTTCAAGTGACCGTGCCAATAAGGCGGGCGATCGAGACTTTCGCCGAATCGGCGAAATCCTGCTCGACTTGCGAAAGTGGATCGGTGACGCTGGCACGGGCTTCAACCGTCGCCAACAGGCGATCACGCAGGTCTGGGTCGGAAATGCTCGCATGGTCGATCAGCGCGCGGATGGCGACGTCAGTTGCGAGCTTCTGAGCACTTTGCGTAAGAGCAGATTTCTCGCGTCTTTCCCTTTCGAGTTCCGCATGGCTCTCTGCCTTGCGGCGCCTAGACCTAATTCCGTGTTCTTTTTCCCAATACCGGGCTGTACCGCGCCCCACATAGAGTATGTCCCACGCGTGCTCTGGATCACCACCCTTGGCGGTATCCTCGTCCGCACCGCACAGGTGCAAAAACAGCCGACGCATGGCGACGTCCGAGAAATAATTTTGGGCGGTGGTCTGCGGTCCAACTGACTGGAATGCAGCTTCCGTTTCCACCGCCGCTCGGCTGATAGCTGCATGTATCGTATCCATCATTACTCTTTCCGCCTGCTTCAAGGTGTCAACTTTGTCCTGCAAATTTTTATCCTTTCGAAAGTCCCGTACGCAATTTGAGGAGATGTCAACCAGGTTGGTGAGACGTCTCCATCGATCTGCAAAATTGCATCGGCAACATTGAGTGGAAATTACGCAACACAACCGAGTACGAATTTCCATTGAAGTTCCAGCACTCAAAGGCCGAGTCGAGGAGGCACACTTCCTGAGCAACTGACGCAGCTTATCGAAGCAAGCCAGGTTTAAGGGCGATGTGCTTGTATTCGATAAAGTCCTCGATGGCGGCAACTCCGTTTAGCCTCCCGAGACCGGATTGCTTAAATCCACCCTCCTCCGTCCCGTCATACACCTTGGCCCAATCGTTGATGAACACACTGCCCGCTTCAAGCGCTTGCGCGACCCTTAACGATCGATCCAGGTCTCGCGTCCAGATAGAGGCAGACAGGCCATAATCGTTATCGTTTGCCAGCACGACTGCTTCCCGTTCATCGGAGAACCGCTGGATTGTTATCACAGGACCGAATGTTTCCTGCTGCACGACCGGCAGGCTGTTGTCGGAGACCTCCAGCATCGAAGGACGGAAAAAAGCACCTTTCGCCAAAGGGCCTTCTGTCACGGGCCCTCCTCGAACGACCGCAGTTGCACCCGTTGACAGCGCATTTTTCACCACGTTGTCGACACGGGCGACGTTCTCCTTGTCGATCAGTGGCCCCATATCGCTCGCCGGGTCGGATGCCGGTCCGACTTTGACAGCACGCAGCCTTTCGGCGAGGCCGTGGCGGACCCGTTCGTAGATTGAACTCTGTACGAGCAGCCGCGAGCCCGTCATACAGAACTGGCCGGCAAAGATGGTCAGGGCCTTTTCCAGCACGGGCAGCATGGCGTCGATATCAGCGTCGTCAAATACGATCATCGGAGCCTTGCCACCGAGTTCCAGCCCGAACCGCTTCATCCTCTTCGCACCGACGGCACCGATGGTACGGCCGGTTTGCGTGCTTCCCGTGAAGCTGATCGTCGGCACATCGGGGCTTTCAACCAGAAGCGCTGCGCCCTCCGAACCGCTCTCGATGAACATGTTCAAGATACCGCCCGGCAGGTCTTTAGCTTCCGCGAGGATCTTGGCCAGGACGCTGGCGATTTGCGCCGCCTGGCCGGGCATCTTAACGACGACCGCGCAGCCGGCAGCAAGTGCTGGAGCGAAGGAGCGGACCGCAAGAATGACAGGAGAATTCCAGGGAACGATAATCCCCGCCACTCCTATCGGCTGGCGCAGAATCACGGAGAGGCTGCCGGGCTTCGGCAATGTCGCTCGCCCCGCCTCCGTACGAGCCATCGCAGCCCAATATCGAAGCTTGCTCGGACTGCCGTCGATCTCCAGCGCCGCCTCGCCGAGCAGTTTACCGTTTTCAAGCGAGAGGATGTCGATCAGGCGCTTGCGATTTCGCTCGATTGCCGATGCCACCTGATCGAGCACCCTTGCACGAAGCTCGGCATCGTCGCGCCAGGCGGTTTCGCGGAATGCGCGTTTTGCGGCTTCGATGGCAGAATGTGCGGCCGCTCCGCCATCGTCCGGATAATCTCCGATCGTCTCATATGTCGCTGGATCGATGGAGCGGCCGCGTTTGGAAGACGAGACAAAGGTGCCGTCGATCCAGTTATTTGCGGAAAACGTCGTCATTGACTTGCCTTTCTGATGTTGCAAGGGCGCGCGAGATCCGGCCCGCCCTTATGAGTGGCGACCTCCGCACATACCGGGGTAGGCTTGCCCGCCCGATTCCGGGTTGAGGTGGAGGACGATCCCGGTCAGGTCAGGAACGGTGGCGGATTTTCGCCCCGCAAGCGATAATTCGGCCGCGGCCTTTCCAGGCGGATCGACTCCAGCACGGTATAGGCGTGGTACTTCGTCTGGGTCGTCACGCCGGCGAGCCGCTCGGACCAGAGCTGGCCATTGCTGCTCTTCTTTTCCAGGACGTATTTCGTGGCAAAATTGGCCATCGAATTGATCCAGTTCTCGGTGCCGGAAAACACTCTGTCCCAGCCGGCGCCCTCCAGGATGCTGACGAGCGCATCCGACCGGCTGAATCGATCCACGGCCGCCTGTGCTCCGTCGAGGACGTCCTGGAAATATTCGATTGAAGCTGCGACAGTATCTGGCGTCCCGTACTTCATATGATGGCCAGCCACGAGGAAATCGAAGTCATATTCCATCAGTTGCTTCTGTGCTTCGTACCAGCCGGTAATATTCTGCGATGCGTCGCAATGCATGAACGTGGCGCTGCCTGGACTGACGATGTCGATGACGGTCAGCACCTTTTGCGCTGGCGCATAGATAAAGATGTTGCCGGGGCAGTGGTTCTCGCCCTTGTAGGACAGTTCGAGCGTCACCCCGCCGACGACAAGCAGATGATCCTTGTCGAATGTCAGGGTTGGCACCGGTCGGTTCGGATCGGGGAACCGCTCTAGCAATTCCCTGGTTATGTCGTGCGCGACGATCTTAACATCCGGCCCGAAAACCGAAGCGGCACCGATATGATCCGTGTGCCAATGGCTATAGATCAAATGCGTTACCGGCTTGTCGGTGACGTCTTCGATGGCAGCCAGCATGTTTTCACCGATCGTCGGCGGTGCGTCGATGGCGACGACGCCGTCGCTGGTCACGACGAAGGCCGCGTCATAGCCTCCACTGGTGACCCAGTAGAAGCCGCCGCGAAGCTCCTCGACATGGTAACCGAGCCGCTGGAAGCGTTCGGAGGAGAAGTACTCAGGATAGTATCCCGGCGGATCAGCCGGGTGCTCCCCGGCTTCCGGAAAACCGTAATGGTCGATCCCGAAAAAGTTTGGCTCGTCGGACGCTCTGATCAACTTCTGGTGTCGGTCGCACATGTGATCAATTCTCCATGATGTTTGCGATATCGAAAGAAAAGTGGGTAGTTACGCGGCTTGCGGGGGAAAGCGCAGGACGGCCTTGATCACGCGCCCCGCCGCGACATCGTCAAATGCCTCGTTAATGTCGGCGAAGTCGTAGAAGGTGAGCAGCCTGTCGAAGGGGAAACGACCGTTTCGATAGAGACCGACCAGTTCCGGGATCATCAGGCCGGAAATGGCATCGCCCTGGATAATCCCGATGAGGCTTTGCCCTACCGCGAGCCGGGATGCGTCGACAACCGCGCCCGAATGGCCGTTGAAGGCGACGAAACCAAACTGCCCCATCGGTGCCAGAGCGCCTATGCCGGCGTCGAGGTTCTCCTTCCGGCCGCTCGTGTCGAGGACGTATTCGACGCCGCGAGAAGCGATATCCCTGATCGCCGACGCAACATCAATTTGCTCACGCGGGTTGACGCAATGCGTCGCGCCGAGGTCCAAAGCGAGTTTCAGCCGTTCGGTATTGACATCGATGGCGATAACGACGGCCGCATCGGCAACCTTTGCAGCCATGATCGCCGCCAGCCCGACTGCCCCTGCACCGAAGATGGCGATAGATGCGCCTACCGGCACTTTGAGCGCCTTCAAGACGGAGCCGGCACCGGTCTGAAAGCCGCAACCGAGCGGCCCAAGCAGTTCAAGCGGCACGTCGTCCGGGACCTTGACGGTATTGCGCGGGTGAGCGAGCGCATATGTGGAGAATGAGGATTGACCGAAGAAATGCGCATGGAGCCTCTTCCCGTCGGGCGTTGTAACGCCAATCGTTCCATCGAGCCTGGAGCCGGCGAAATTCGTTTCCCAGACGTGGTCGCAGTAGGCGGCATGGGAAGACATGCAGGGTTTGCAGTGGCCGCAGGAGTGATAGGAAAGAACGACATGATCGCCGGGTTTGAGATGCGATACGGTCGATCCGACACGTTCGACGATGCCGGCGCCTTCATGGCCCAAGATCGCCGGCAGTGGAGTTGGCATGAGCTGTTGCCTGACATGCGCATCGGTCGCGCAAATACCCGTAGCAACCATGCGGATAAGCACTTCGTCGGGGCGTGGTGCCTCAAACTTCACTTCACGAAGGATGAAGGGTCCATTTTTTTCTTCCAGTACGGCTGCGGTGGCGGATTGGGTCATCTTTTCCTCCATGGGCTGATTTCGGATACTAGGACGAGTGGATTCGGCTCACGGACCGGCGGCGATCCATGTTCGGAAAGGCTCGATCCGATCCGCGTGAGTTTTGGACGAGCGGTGGTGAAGCGGCTGGTTTTCTCAGCCCGTTTGCGGGCCCGCTGTTCGCGAACATATCCATGCTGTCGAACGGCTAAAGACAGCAATGGCGGAACGTCGGGTTGCTGATAATGAAACCCTTTGTGGCTTCATGGCAGGTGGACAGTTAGATCAGACAGGTCGCATCTCTCCGGCACTCGGGAATTTGCCTTGGCGGTAGGCGGCATAGTAGCCGGCAAGTTCCTCTTTGGAGCCTGCGATAAATGGGCCTTGTGCCACGACATGGATATTTTGCGGTTGGCCTGCATACAAAAGCACCCGAGCACCGTCCTTCCCCGCCTTGAGCCTAATAAAACTGTCACCGTGAATCGCCAACGGACTGGTCCAGCCGACTTTGTCCTCGGCGAGAACTGTCCTTCCTGCACCCGCCTCGATCTCGCCGGCGATGACCACGACGAAACCGTTGTAGGACGACGGCAACACCTGCTCGAACTCAGCTTCCGTCTCAAGGCGGATATCGACTAAGGTCACCGGCACGGCGTTCTTCGCTGGCGCGATGATCCCTGCCGAACGACCGCTGTAGACGGTCGCCGCGAAGCCGTTACCGCGATGTATCGGCATTTCATCACGTCTCAGGATCTGCACCCTCGGCGCCATGTTGCGCTCCCGCTCGGGAAGAACGAGCCATAGCTGAAACAGACGCATACCAGCAGAAACTTGGGTATCTTCCGAATGAACGATGCCGCTTCCGGCTGTCATCCATTCCACGTCGCCTTCGACCATGCGTCCGCCGGCATCTTCCATGGTGCCATGAAGCATGAATGTAACGGTCTCCAGGCCGGCATGAGGGTGGGCCCCGCCGAATTGCCCCTCGCCGGTCACATGATCGTCCGCCATCAGGAAGAACGGGTCGGTCGCGGAAAAATTTCCCGGTGCGACGACGAGCGCTGCTTTGTGCCTCTCGCCCGCAAAGCCGGGGCCGAGAGGCGGTGTGGTTGTAATGCTGTCGATGGACCTTTGAAACATCTTTGCTGCCCTCGTGAAGTTGAGAGGTGAAACCTGTCCGCCCTGTCAACGAATGTGCGGTGATTTTGAACGAGGCACCGCTCGCAACAAGTCACGATCCCCCGAACCCTATGTTGCCAAACCAGCAACGCCTCAGGTCACCGGAGTTGCGTTACGCTGCTGCGGATTGATGCCCACAAGCCAGCAACGAGAGCACGATGATGAAACTGACGCAGCGTATTCGCAGCTTTTTCCATGAGGGAGCATGGGACTTTCCCGAGCATGAAAGACCAGTGGTCGCTGGGTCGCCGGCGACACCAGAGCATGCCCTGACGCTGCGGATCGCCTATGCCCTCGTCGCAATTCTGGTCGGTCTGACAGGCGGACTGGGCAACGTACTGGTCATGGTCAACATCACGGAACTACAAGCAGGCTTGGCGTTGAGCTCCGTTCAAGCGGCCTGGCTGCCAACGGCCTATGCCATGACCAATATTTCTGCCAACCTGCTGCTGATCAAGTTCCGGCAGCAATATGGCCTGCGTGTATTCACGCAGGTTGCCCTCGGCCTGTATGCCCTCCTCTCCCTTACCTATCTGTTGACCGCAGATCACTGGCTCACACTCGCCATCCGGGCTGCAAGCGGCTTTGTTGCGGCGGCGTTAACGCCGTTGTCTTTGTTCTACATGATGCAGGCCCTTCCGGGCCGTTGTCGCGTCCGGGGGCTCATACTTGGCCTTGGTATCTCGCAATGCGCGTTCCCGCTCGCAAGCGTCATCTCGCCATGGCTGTCTGTCAGCTCACATTGGCAGTCGATATTTCTGCTCGAAGCCGGGCTTGCATTTCTCTCCTTCGCCGCCGTCGGGGCATTCCGGCTGCCACCCGCCGAGCGAGAGCGAGCGTTCGAACCTTTGGATTTCCTCACCTTTCTGCTTTTGGGTGGTAGCCTCGCCATGATTGCGGCAGTGTTGGGGCTCGGACGACTGGAAGGATGGTTCGAGGCATCTTGGATAATCTGGTTTCTGTCGCTCGCGCTTCCAATGATCACGACCGCGCTGATACTCGAGAACGGCCGGACCACACCTCTCCTCAACCTGCGCTGGCTCGGGAGCGGTGATATCGTCCGCTTTGCTTTTGCAATTCTCATGGCCAGGATCGTCCTTGCCGAACAGAATGTTGCAACCGGATTTTTGACGGCGCTAGGAGGCAGCGACGAACACCTCAGAGCACTTTCGATCGTCACCTTTGTCAGCGCTGTTGCCGGTGTGATCGTGAGCGCAATCACGGTGAATCTCGAAAAACTGGCGATGCCCATGACGCTGGCGGTCACCGCAATCGCTGCCGCGACACTTGCCGACAGCTCCGCCGCGAGCCTTGGCCATCTGCCCTGGTTTTACTTGTCCCAACCGGTGATCTCATTCGCGGCCATGTTTTTTCTTGGGCCGGCGCTGGTATTAGGCATCACGAGCGCACTGCGGAAAGGCAGCCGAGAACTCTTGAGTTTTACCGTCCTGTTTGCGGCAATCAATTCGATGGGCGCTCTCACCGGCCAGACATTGTTCGGCGCCTATATCGACGGCATCGCGACTGCTTCGCAAGATTGGGTCGCTGCCCAACAGAACGCCTTGCGCTTGGCGGCGGTGTTGGCTTTCTTAACTGCGGCCTATCTGGCTGTGCTCCTCGCAATTCGTATTCGCCATAAGCTGGCGGAAATTCGCCGTGATAAGCAGGTGTCCACTAACGGTGCTGCCCCTTTCGATCCGGTTGGTACGACCAAGCGGCAGTCAGGAATGCCTTGGCACCCGCCGACCCTTTCGTTTCAGGCGCGGGTGGTCTTGAGCGCTATCGCGACAACCGGGGCAATACTTTTTTTGGTGGCAGTGTGGCCGCAGGAGCGGTAGGCGATATCCATGGCGTGGATGTTTGCTCATACCATTTATCGATTTCGTCGCAGTGCCGGGGGTCGATTACATCTTGCTCAGGACGCCGGGTAGCGTTCGGTAACGTGATTTGGAGCATTGCAGATGTCGGATAAGAAATTTCGTGTGGGTATTGTTGGAGCAGACACTCACGCAAGTTGGGCGGGCGCATCGCATGTGCCAGCCCTGGCGTCACAACCTCACCTGACGCTGGCGGCAGTCGCGACCCGACGCGAGGAAAGCGCCAAGGCGGCGGCCAAAGCATTCGGCGCAGAACTCTGGTTTGCCGATCCCTACGCGATGATAAGAGATGAGAGCATTGACGTCATCACGGTCGCCGTAAAAGTGCCGGCGCACAAGGATCTCGTGATGGCCGCCCTGCAAGCGGGCAAATCCGTCTACTGCGAAGCGCCTCTGGGCGCAACGCTGTCGGAAACAAACGAGATGGCTGGGGCAGTGGGGTCTTTGCATACCGCGATCGGCCTGCAAGGCCGGCATAATCCTGCCGTCAGACGTGCGGCGGAACTGGTCGCGTCAGGAAAACTCGGTCGCGTGATGTCCGCGCGTGTCGGCGCAACCACATTCGGCTACGGGCCGCAATCTCCGAGCATGTACGACTATTTCAACAAGGCCGCTTCCGGCGCCAGCTTCATGACGATTACGGCAGGCCATGTGCTCGACGTCATCGAGGCGGTGCTCGGCAACATTGTCGAGGTCGATGCACGCACGGAGTTGCTCTGGCCGGAGATCGAGATCGTCGATACAGGTGAGACTTCGAAGCGAGAGATTCCGGATCATCTCGATCTGATCGCAAAGACGGCAAGTGGTGCGCCTGTATCCGTGCAGATTCTGGCCGGCGTACCTGCAGATGACGCGAGTTTCGTTTTCGATATCCGTGGTTCGCAGGGCTGGTTGAAGCTGACCGGCAATCATCTGGCAGGCGTACAGGTCGGAGACATTTCAATTTCATCGAGCCTCGAATTTGCTGCGCCCGATAGGCCGGTCGCCAATGGCGTCGGCCCGACCGCAGCCGAATTCTGGTCCGGCGCCGCCATCAATGTCGGGGAGGTCTATGCGTCCCTGGGGAGCGATCTTACGAATGGTACCTACATCACTCCCGGTTTCGACCATGCCCGCCATAACAGCCGCTTGATCGCGGCCGTCGAGCTTGCGGCAAGAACTGGCGAACGGCAACACATCGTGTGAGACGTCGCAGGAAGGCTCGGCATTCGCAACGAATGTCGGGCCGGCCGTGAGCGCAATCAGTGCGGAAATACGCTCAACAAAAGCTACTGCCGCCGGCCAATCTCGGAAATTTTAAAAACAAGGACGACATCATGCAAATGCGCAAGCTGGGTGAAAGCGGGTTGTTCGTGTCGGAGTTGTGCTTCGGCGCCATGACATTCGGGGGAACGGACGGGCTATGGGGAAAAGTGGGGAGACTTGACCAGGAGGATGCCGATGCACTGGTCAAGGCCGCTCTCGACGCCGGCATAAACCTGTTCGATACAGCAAATGTCTATGCGCACGGACGCAGCGAAGAAATACTGGGACGCTCGCTGAAGAACCTTGGTGTGTCGCGCAGGGATGTCATGATCGCCACCAAAGTCGCCTCCGCCATGGGTGACGGACCGAACCATCGCGGCGCTTCGCGTGGTCATATAATCTCCGAATGCCGGGCAAGCCTCGGCCGGCTGGGTCTGGACCACATCGATCTATACCAAATCCACGCATTCGATTCCGCGACACCGATCGAGGAAACGCTGGAGGCGCTCGACACACTCGTCCGGGCGGGGGACGTCCGCTACATCGGCCTTTCGAACTGGGCCGCGTGGCAGATCATGAAGGCGATCGGGATAACACGCGCCAGAGCCCTCGCGCCCGTCACGTCACTGCAGGCATATTACACGCTTGTCGGGCGCGATCTGGAGCGCGAGATCGGCCCGCTGCTCTCGTCGGAACGTGTTGGCCTCATGGTCTGGAGTCCGCTTGCCGGCGGCTATCTCACCGGAAAGTATTCCGCAGGTGGCAATCCTGCAGGCGGCAGACAAACGGAATTGGATTTTCCACCCATCGATCGCATCCGGGGAGAGCCCCTGATCGCGGTCCTTAAAGCTGTCGCGGAGAAACACGGCTCCAGCCCGGCGCAGATCGCGATTGCCTGGTTGCTGAAGCAAAGCGTCGTCTCCACCGTAATCGTCGGTGCAAAGCGCATCGAGCAATTGCAGGAAAACATTCGGTCCGCATCGATTGAGCTGGACGATAACGACATGGCGAAGCTCGATGAGGTCAGTCGTCTACCCGTCGAGTATCCGGGTTGGTTGCTGAATGACGGAAACGGACACTCGCGCTGACACGGAAAAGATGCTTGAGATCGATGCAGGATGAGTTTAATTATCCATTCCATGAATTTACACGGTATCGATCTCAATCTTCTCGTTGCCTTTGATGCCCTCAATTCCGAGCGTAATGTGACACGTGCCGGAAGCCGTATTGGCCGGACCCAGCCGGCCATGAGCGCGGCTTTGTCGAGATTGCGGTTTCTGCTGCGTGACGAATTATTTGTTCGCGGGCCGAACGGACTTCAACCTACACCGCGAGCGGTAGAACTTGCCGAACCGATCTCACTTGCTCTGCGGGAAATTCAGCGGACATTGCAATTCACGCAGGGTTTTGATCCCGGCAAATCGACCGTATCTTTTTCCATTGCCGTTTCGGCACATGCAGGTTCAGTCATATTGCCGCGCCTCCTGTCACTGCTTGAGGAAAAAGCTCCCGGGATTGATATCAAGGTCAGGGATTATAGCAGCCGTGATGACGCGGTTTCCCTGCTTGACAGCGGCGGCGTCGATCTGACAGTCGGCATTCCCCCCACGCCCACGAGCCGCATCCTGAGTGCCCGGCTTTTCCAGGAGCGGTTCGTTTGTATCCTTAAGAAGGATCATCCAATCCTCGGCCGCCCTTTCGATCGCGAGACGTTTCTGTCTCTGACGCATATCCTGGTCGCGCCCGATAATGAGGGTCTGGATGTTGCCGATGCCGCACTGGCTTCGAAGAATTTCAAGAGGCGGGCGGCCGTGACCATTCCCCATATGCACGCCGCACCGGCATTGGTTGCATCGTCGGATATGGTCGCGACCGTCATCGAAAGCGTGGTTGCTCATTCAGGCTTTGCAGAGCGTCTTGCAGTCTTCGATTTCCCGCTCCCTCTAAACCCGGTACCATTCGTGCTGTCCTGGCATCGTCGCAATGACGGGCACCCGGCCCAGCAATGGCTGAGAAACGGCCTGCTCGCCGCGTTTCCCCACGTGTGGCTCTCTTCAGAAAATATCTGCAGCGATCTTGCCCCACAGTATTACTAGGCGGCCATTGTATCGCGGCAAGCAGCTTAGAACGCGTAACGCTCAATTTGCCATCACACGGCCATCGGCGTCTGATGCACGACGATTGGCGCATGGAACGGAACGCGGTCGTAAAGGTGAACGATGTCCTGGTTCATTAGGCGGACGCAGCCGGATGAAACAGCCTTGCCGATGGATTGCCATTCGGGATTGCCGTGGAGACGATACAGCGTATCTTCTCCGTTCTGGAAAATATAAAGGGCCCGAGCGCCGAGCGGATTATGGAGACCAGGATCCATCCCTCCGTTTGCGACAGAGTATTTTTCCAGTTCGGGTTGCCTTGCAATCATCTCGCTTGGCGGCTTCCATCTTGGCCAATGCTGACGCCAGTGGATATATCCGTTCCCTTCCCATGAAAATCCGTCGCGCCCGATGCCAACGCCATATCGTAACGCAGTTCCGCCGTTTTCCACCAGATAGAGAAATCGCCTTGGCGTATCGACGACAACAGTTCCCGGCGCCTCCCCGGTCGGGTCACCAACGCGCTGCCTGAGATATTCCGGGTTCATTCGCTCAAAAGGAACTGCAGGAACGAAATGTCCACCGTCTTCAAATGCAGCGTAACGGGAAGCAAGATCTGGGTCGACCGGTGAAGGCTGCGGAGTAACAATGGGCTGGGATGAGCCTGGTGCCGATCTTTCTGGGACTGTTGTGCATCCGCCGAGTATGGCCGGCGCGGCTAAAGAGCCGACTATGAACGTACGACGGGATATGAAACTATTTCGGTTCTGCATCATGGAAGGCGACCTTCGGGTTGTGGCTGGCACACGTGCTTGAATCGCACGGTATCCTCCAACAGACGGAATATTCCATATCTGTATGAGTGATAGCCGTCATAACCGTTGGCTATGCCATTGGGGCTACCGCTGCTCCGGGGAGATCCCGTCAATGTCCCTGAGCCGCGGCATAACGAAGTCCGTAAATGCCCGGACGACCGGTCGCATGAACTTTGTGGACGGATAAGCAAGAAAAGCTTCGGTAGATCGCAGCCAATATTCGGGAAGCACCCTTACAAGCTCGCCGCTGGCCAACAAGTCCAATACGAGGTTCTTCTGCACCAGTCCCACACCCCGTCCCCGTAAAAGTGCTGCAATCATGACATGCGCATTGTTCGTTATGAGTATTGGCCTGACGGTGACGTCTTCGGCGCGCGCGCCAGGTCCCAACAGGGAAATAGTATTGCGCTGAGCGAGCATCTTTGGAGTACCAATGACTTCAAGCTCCGAAAACCGTTGTGTGTCTTCAATCTCCCCCACCTGTTTCAGGTAACGAGGGGACGCGACGAGAAATCGCTCCACCCACCCGATGCGGCGTGCGATGACATCCTGATCTTCGATTTTCCCGTAGTGAAGTGACAAATCGAAATTATCATAGACCAAGTCGACTGTGCGCTCATCGAGAGCCAGTTCGACGGAAATCCCGCAATAGTCATCTTGAAATTCCCCGACTATACGTTCGAGATGACCGACACCAATGCAAGATGGGGCGTGAATTCTTAGATTGCCTTCGATTTCACCTGTGTTGATGCGGACGCCTTCCAGCGCCGCGTCGATCGATGCGATCGCAATGCGGCTGGCTTCGTATAATTCGAGTCCATGCGCCGTCGGGCGAACGATTTTCGACGAGCGCTCCAGAAGCCTGGCTTGAACGTGCCGTTCGAGGTTCGAAATATGCTTCGTAACCGCCGGCTGCGTTACCCCAAGGTCCCGTGCCGCAGCAGTAATCGACCCCTTCTCGACGGTGCGGATGAAGGCTTTTAAAGCAACGTTGATATCCATCATATTACTCTTGATTATAATTGAATCAAGTCATAACCAATGGTTTAGAATATGGCTTGATGATGTCTGGGTAAAGGATAGCGCAAATTTTAACCTCGCCGACCCGACTGGGCTCACCCCTCGCAATCGATCAATCATTTTTCGAGCGGCCCGACGCAAACCAACGATCACCGCTCGGACGCCAGCCCGCTGTTGATCTCCATCAGCAGGCGCTTCTGCTGGTTGTTCGTATTCTCCAGGGCATGAAGCCAGAGCAGCGTTGCTGCCTGGTGCTTCCTACCGCCGCTCAACGCGTTGTCGAAGTCTCTCATCCATGATCCAAGATGAGCGATGTAATCTTCGGCAAGCGCTGAAATCTCGACGTCGTCACTATCTGGCCCCAACGCATCGAAACGATCCCCCAGCTCTCGCACGGTAGCACCATATTCGAGATCCGCGAGTTGGTCATAGAGCCGGGCCAGTTCTGCGCGCTGCTCTTCATCCAAAAGGTGTGATAGGAGTACAGATTGCTCCCGACCGGCTCGCACCGCTTTAGGCTCTCGCCCCGACTCCAGCGCCATCAGAGACGCAGCAAATTCCGGCGCCATGTCGGGCGGTCCTTTGCCGTCACGCAGGGCTGTAACAGTCCGGCGTTGACGCTCCAGAAGTTCGATCTGCCGCGTGAGCCCCTCAAGAAGAGCGTCCAAACTGTCCTCGCTCATCTCGGCACGACCGTCGAGAAACGCTGGGATTTGCGAGAGCGAGAAACCGAGCGCTGTCAATTGACCGATACGCAGCAGTCGGATCAAATGCGGCACGCTGTAAATGCGATACCCATTGTTCTGTCTTGGCGGCTCCGGCAAAAGTCCGATCTGGTGGTAGTGCCGCAGCGTGCGGATGCTCATGCCCGCCAGTCCTGCAATCTCCTTACTGCGCATGCGCCGCCCTCATTACTCGCCCCTCAAATGCCGTGCAAGAAAGCGCTCGATCTTCCGATAAAGCTCAATATTGCTATCCTCGTTGATGAACCAGTGTCCTTCGCGGTCGTTGAGAAGATAGTCGACCTCCACACCATTCGCACGCACCCTTTCCACCACCAGATCCGCCTGTGCCTTTGCAACACGCACATCGTTCGCGCCGTGAACCACCAAAAGCGGTTTGGAAATGCAATCAAGCCGGCTTGCCGGCGAGCGCGCAAGCATGTCCCGGGCCTGCGTCTCGATGTCTGGATCGCCCATGTAAGAAAGGTAGGTGTTGATTAATGCAGGCCGTATGAACGAGACGACTCCATCCACCAGCAGCCGGAGATCGGACATGCCGGAGTAGGAGATGGTGGCGGCGAAGCGCTCCGGCGTGAAGCTGGCGCCCACCAGCGCGGCGTAACCGCCATAGGAGCAACCGTAGATCGCTACCCGCGCCGGGTCGGCAATACCCTGACGTATTAGCCAGTCGAGCCCATCGATCAGGTCGTCATGCATACGCCCGGAGAACTCCCCTATCGCGGCTTGCATGAACGCCTTGCCATAGCCGGTCGAGCCGCGAAAATTCACCTGCAGCACGGCATAGCCGCGGTTGGCGAGGAACTGCACTTCAGGATCATAAAAGCAGGCGTCGCGATACCACGGCCCGCCATGTACCAGAAGCACGGTCGGCAGCGCACGCGGCTCATCCTTGGCATCGAACCCGATGGGCAGCGTCACATGGCACGGCAAGGTCAATCCGTCGCGCGACATCACATCGATGGGTCGCACGCTCGCCAGCCGCTCGGCTGAGAGCTGAGAAAATCGCTCGCCAAGCACGTACGCTTCGCCGCTCTCATGTTCGTAAAACCATGTCGTGCCGGGATGCCGGTCATCCCAAAATTCTGCCACCCATTGTCGCCCATCGGCATCGCAGGAAATGTACCCTATTTCACCGTCTGACAGCCGCTGTAAGCTGTCTAGCACGGCGGCAAAATGCGGGTTCAGAGGCCGTATCTGCTGTCTTTTGCCAAGATAACGTAGTCCCAGCAGCTCGCCTGTCACAGGATTGCTGATCAGGCTGGAGGGAAAGCGCGGATCGGCCTCTGGCCGCGGCGTATCGAGGCTGTAATCGGGCTGGCTGTCGACTACCCTGTGCTTGCCCGTCGCAAGGTCAATGGCAGCAAGATAGGTGTGGTCGCTGCCCGCGTTGCAGCCAACCAAGACGCTCTTTCCATCCGCCGCAACCATCAGCGGCATCGGCCCGATTGGCTGGTCGCGTCCGCTCAGGTTCGCCAACGTGGTGAAAACACCATTCTCGTAACGAGCCAGTTCGTGGTCGCCCGCGTCGTTGATGATGAAGGCATGCATCGGTCCGTTCGGCGTAACGATCCAGCGTACGAACCGACCAGGATTCAAGGCAGCGACCCTGGTTTCAGCGCTTTCGATATCGACCTCGTACAGGTCAATCAGACCCGGACTTCTAAGGTTCATCTGCACGAAAGCCTTACCTGGAAACGCGGCGGACAAGTCCAGTCCCATTACCCGCACGCCGGAATAAGGCGTCAAGTCGACTGTCCTAGCCTTCCCGCCCACCGTCTCTGCCCCGTCCACCTCCACACGATGAAGGTGCCAGTTCTCGTCGCCCTGGGTGTCTTGTACGAAGAGAATGTAGCGAGCATCACGCGTCCAACTAAAGCCGTCGATATTGCGCGTGTCATCGGCCGTCAGTCGCCGCGCCGTGCCTTGTCCGACTGGCCGCACCCAGATATTCAACCGCCCACGCCAAGGCGCCAGATAGGCCACCAGCCGGCCATCGGGCGAAATATGCGCCCGCGAAAATTCTGGCATTCCAAAAAGCGTTTCAATCGGGATGAGATCAGTTGCAGTCATGTCGAACCTCGCATCGTCGACGGCGCCATCGCGGGCCACCACACTCCAACAATATCGACACACTGCCTGAACTATGACGTCGCGTCGGGGTCAACCGTGAAAGCCAGCTTGGTCCGGAATCACGTAATTTCTGCGTAACTGTGAGATTCCATATCACTTTGGCGGGATCGCGCTTCGCTCTCGCAATTGAATGACTTGTCTAAAAAGAAGGTACATCAAATGAGCAAAGCCTCCCAAGTTCACATCGTCATCCGACGCCTGTTTGCCGGAACAATGTTCGCAGGCCTCCTTATCCTGACCGGTTGCCAGACACCGGAACAGGAACGCTACGCCGATCTCGACACCTGCTCGGGAATGGGCGCACGATACGGATCATCGTCTCATACCGCATGCATGCTCCAGCAGCAGCAGCGTCGTGACGACGCGCAACTACGGACCCTTGAGTCAGCAAGGCTAAGCCAGATCATGGCAGAAGATGCACGCCGGCAGCATGAGCGTATGAGAAGAGAGAGACGACGAGACTAGTTCCGAATTCGGTGTGAGGCTCGAGCGGAGACGTTTGCGCCCAGCCTCTCACCAATGATGCGCCCCTTTATGTAAACCGGATCTGGTCGAAGCCACAATATCGGAAAACGGTGCCTCAATTGGATCTGATCTTCGTATTCCATAAAGGCCCGCGACGTGTTGAAGCCGCTTTCTAACGCCAGACACACGCTGGAACCCGACCACACAACTGTACCGAAGTCAGACTTCGATTGCATTGCCGGGGCGTCCAACACGTCGACCTGGAGCGTACTGCGAAAGCAGGCCGGGTGATTACGCGGTTGCTCGGCCTTTCGGTTGCACGCGCAGAGATGACCGACAGCACGCGAGCTAGAGCCCTTCCTGGGTTTTTAGGGATTGGGGTTGCCTATATCGCGGAGGGACAGATGCTGGCGATGACCCGTTAAATTGGCCTGTGTGATCGCCTCGAGCACCCGGTGACGATCGAGCGCGACCGCGAAGTCTGGCGCATCTGCGGTTCCGTCGCGGAGGTCGGCGGCGAGTTGGGCGTAGAGCCGGGCGACACCCGCGGCGGGCGCTTCGAGTTGCAGGTCGGGAGCCGCGTATGCTGTTGGGACCTGTAGCTGCTGGACAGGTTCGCTGCCGCGGCGCAACGTGATGGTCATATCACCGAAGTGGATGTAGCCCGACGCCGTCTCCACGCGCAGACTGCCTTCCGTACCCTGGATCTCCCACACCAAGCCGGCGGACTGTCCGGCACTGTAATGCAGCGAAGTGACGATCCCGCCTTCGAGAACGCCGGCGACGATGATCTCGTCCGGCGCATCCTTCGGGAGGGACGAGCCATCCGAGAGGCGGACGCCGTCGCCGCGCTGATTGGCGACGATGGCGGACAGGCTCTCGAATGCGCCGAGTACGTGCGCCAGTGGTTGGAGCGCGTGGCCGAGCATGATGCTTTGAAGCGTCGCGCCATTCTCTGCGCGAGCCATGTATTCGAATGGCGGGCCGTATCGGCCGACCCACATATCGTCGTTCAGACGCGCGCGGATGCTCGTGCTGAGCGGCATGCCGATCACGCCCTGCCGGACGAGGTAGCGGAGGTAGCGGATCGGCGGGTGCAGGCCGCCCTGCAAACCGATAACCGTGCGCAGCCGCCGTTCGCGGGCAAGCCCCTCCAGCGCTTCGACTTCCGATAGAATTCGCGCGAGCGGCCATTCGCAATAGACCATCTTGCCCGCGGCGAGCGCGTCGGAAACGATCTGCTTGTGATCCGGCACCTTGACCGCAACCACGACCAAGTCGACCTCCGGCCGCACGACCAGTGCCTGATGTGTGTCAAAGGCGAGATCAGCGCCCAGTCGGCTAGCGGTCGCGTTCGCACTTTCCATACGCGTCGTGCTGACGGCGCGGATCTGGAACGCATCGAGCGCCCGCAGTGCCGGGACGTGCGCAATTCCGCCCCAGCCTCGATCGGCACTGGCGCCGACGATGCCGACGCCGATCCGGGAGTTTGGTGAATTGGTCATGTAGGCGTACTCCTGTCTGATGCACCCCGGCAATGCTCGCCTTGCTGCACATGGTTTCGTTTCCGGACAAATGCTTGGGCGCATAGCGAGTGACCAAGCATGCCGTTCACGTTGCGGCTGCGTGGGTTGAGCCCAAGTGACGCAAGCGCAGGGAGTTAAGCGTGTGTCCAATGGGCCTCGAGTTCGCGCGCGACATCGGCCGGACGCTCTATCATCGGCCAATGCGAGGCGCGGAGCTTCACGACGGCGCGTGCGTGTCTGGCATTGCCGAGCTCGTCGGCGAAGCGGTGCGGCAGAAACGGATCGTCCAGGCCCCAGATCACCAGCGCTGGCGCGGTTATGCTGCTCAGACCCGGTTTCCACTGCGCCCCGACCTCGATTGCGGAACGGTAAAGTGCGAGAATGCTTGCCCGCATAGTGGCATCGAGATGCCGAACCGATTCATCCGCCGCATCTTTCGGCATCTGCGCCTCAACGAGTTTCGCCGCAAATTCCTCGAGGTCGAGTTCCTTCATCCATTGCTCGCCCTCACCTGGCGTCTGCCAGATCTTGGCGAGATAGTGCCACGGATATTCCGGATCAATCGGCCCACTGATGCCGGTCCAGGTCCGCACCAGATCCGGCCGGATCGACGTCAGACGGCCTGTCAGCAGGCAGCCCCAGTCATGACCGACCAGATCTACGGGTTCGCCGATCTCATCGATCCGGTTGATCAGCCAGTCGAGATACTCTTCCTTTGTTGACCTGAAATCCGTCGGCAACGGATTACCAAAGCCGGGAAGATCGATCGTGATGATGTCACTGCGCTCAAGATGAGAGCGAACGGTGTCCCAGAGCCGGTGGGTGTCGGGTACGCCGTGGACGAGGACTGCAGGCATGTCACGATCTCCTGGTTGTCGTTGTCAAGAGAATAGGGAAATGGCGGCATCGCGGAAGTCGGCGTCAGAGAAACCCGGCGTTGCTATTAGCGGAACCCTTGCCGTTGTGCGCTCTAACCCGCGCCGCTTTTCCCACGACGATAGTCACGCCAGCCGGTGTTGTCGCCCTCGAGATGATAGACCCTCGGTTCCCCAGACAAGTATTCCTGTATGCCTCCCATGAACGGCTCGTGATCTTCGCTTGCTTCGAAACCCGGAGTATGATCGTCAAGCGACCGCCATCGCACGATCAGATTGAATACCTCCGGCGTTTCGATCCCCTGGGCGAGGACATGACCGCGATAACCCCGCGCACGCGTGAGCAGAGGAACAACGTCTCCGAACGCTTGCCTGAACTCGCTGATCTTGTCCTTTTGGACAGGCAGCATAGCGATCTCATAAATCATGATTGCACCTTTGTGTCGGCCTGCGGGTCAATGGCAATCGCGATCTTACCGCGCAAACCGTTGTTTGGTTTCTCGAGCAGTGCATGGGCAAGCGGAAGGTCGGCGAGCGAATAGACGGCTCCCACGTGCGGCCTCAGTTGACCGCGTTCCACCAAAATGCTCAGCTCGTTGAGCTTGCCTTGGTTCTGCCTCGTGAAGACGAAGTGGTAGCTCGCATTCTTGCCCCATGCCTCAATGAGATTCTGCGGCTGTGCGATGTCCACGATTGAGACGACGCGACCGAGTTGTGCAAGCGCCTTCGTGCTTTGGGACAATGTTTCACCTCCGAGGGTGTCAAACACGACGTCTACTCCGAGGCCTTCAGTCTCCCGCATGATGGCGGCGACATAATCCTCTTTCCTGTAATCAATGACGACGTCAGCTCCGACACTTCGCGCAAACTCGAAGTTTTCTTCGCGGACGGTCGTGTAGACCTTTGCTCCGATGGCTTTCGCAACTTGGATAGCCACATGCCCTACCCCTCCCGCGCCGCCATGGATCAATATGCTTTCTCCCACCCTCAGGGCAGCACGCGAAACAAGCGCTTCCCAGGCGGTTCCGCCAACCAGGCTGAGGCTCGCAGCCTCAAGATGGGTCAGCGAGCTGGGTTTGCGCCCGATGATGTTTTCGTTGGCAACGTGGTATTCGGCATAACTGCCTGGCCCGTCGAAGATCTGTGGCGTGTACCAGACCTCGTCCCCTGGAGCGAACATTGTTACCCCCGGACCGGTAGCTTCGACAACGCCCGATACGTCATGACCGGTAATTGCCGGCAACGGTACCAGGTCGCGATAGTCGCCTCGCCGAACTTGGTAGTCGAGGGGATTGATCGATGTGGCATGGACCCGTACCAAAACCTGCCCCGCCTTCGGAAGAGGCTTTGGAACTTCGACGAGATCAAAGGCTTCTGGACCGCCAAAGGATTTGAGTGACATCGCTTTCATTTCAGGCTCCTCTTCTATCGAAGGTAATGATTCTGGTCGCTGGCGTCGGCGTGGGACGAGCAACATGCTCCGCCGTCGGAGCATTCCCGGCCTCGAAGCGTCCGCCGCCGTTTCGATAGCTCCTATGTGATTTATCGCGATTGCTTTCGGTAGTGGCCAAGATTAAGGATCACCTTCAAAAAAAATTTGAAAGTTGGCTAATGGACGTGGACGAATTAAATCTCTTCGTACGGATTGCTCAACTGCGCAGCATCAGTGCCGCAGCTCGCGACTTAGGTCTGACGCCTGCTGGCGCTAGCGCCAAACTGCTGGTTCTCGAGCGAAAACTCAGTGCAAGGCTCGTCCATCGCACCACACGGCAAGCAACTTTGACTGAAGACGGTCTAGCGTTCCTGCCGCATGCGGAACATATTGTCGGCGCTGCGGAGGCCGCCCGAGCGGCACTTGGGCGACAGCAGGCGGCGCCTCGCGGCACATTACGAATAGCGGCCCCCGCCTCGTTCGCGCGAATGCATATTGTGCCGGGTCTGGCTGACTTCTGCAGGCAATATCCCGACTTGGCACTTGATTTGCGCATTTCGGACAGCATCGTTGATCTGGTCGAGGGTGCCTTCGATGTGGCGGTTCGTTATACCGAGCTCAGCGATTCATCCTTTGTCGCGCGGCGGCTTGCTCCCGACAATCGGGTGCTGGTCGCGTCGCCCGAATATCTCGAAAAACACGGCCGGCCCAGCACGCCCGACGACCTGGCGGAACATACCTGCCTCGTCGTCGGCACGCTGGATCTTTGGACATTTCGAGGGGAAGGTTCGGTGGTGATCGAACGACGTGTTATTCCGAGTCTCCGCATCAATGACGGCACTGCAGTGCGCGATGCCGCTTCCGCCGGGCTGGGCATTGCGCTGATGGCCACGTGGTGCGCATCGGAAGAGCTACAGTCCGGCGCGCTGGTGCCGGTCCTTCCGAAGTATCCGCTGATCTCAACCCAGACGCTTTGGGCGCTGTATCCAAGTTCTCGCGAACTGGCACCGAAAGTGAGAGTGTTCATCGACTGGCTTGTCAATCGGTTCGGCAATCAACCCTACTGGGATAAAGGGCTGGAAAACATCCTCGATCACCGTCGATGATACGTGATTATTGTCCGGTTCCGATGCGCGCGCGAATACGAGTTCATGTGAAACCGTGCGGTTTTGGGCTTGAACGGCGGCGCTGCGCACGCATTCCAGATCGAGATCGCAACGGTGAAACTACCGAAGGCGACCCCTTGTTTTTGATCGTGCCGAGCCGCGACGGCGTCTTGCAACCGTGTCGGTCAAGCCCGCCTTGAGCCGTTGATTGTTGGTGAGGCGTCGAAATCGCTGCGGCTGGCGAAGCGAATTTTGCATTTCGCCCCGGCATTTTCAGGATGTGAAACCACCATCGGCCCGGATGTCGGCACCTGTTACAAACGAGGCTTCCGGACTTGCAAGGAATGCGACCACGCTCGCAATTTCCTGGGGCTTTCCATAGCGGCCCGCCGCGATACGCGAGATTTGCATAGCGGCAAACTCGCCATCAACAGGGTTCATGTCAGTGTCGGTTGGGCCTGGATGCACCGTGTTGACTGTGATGCCGCGTGGCCCGAGGTCATGAGCCAAACTCCGGTTGAAACCGGCGACGGCTCCTTTGGTGAGGCCGTATGCTGACAGCCCAGGCACCCCGGCATATTTCGTGATCGAACTGCCAATATGTATGATCCGGCCGCCATCCTTCATATGGCGTACGGCCTCCTGCGTGGCAACGAAAACGCCAGTTACGTTGATTGCGAGCATTGCCTGATAGTCATTGAAGGCGATTTCGTCGATCGGACCGGCAAAGGCAATACCGGCATTGTTCACCAAAATGTCGAGGCCGCCGAACTTATCGACCGTCGCGGCAACGGCAGCGCGTATCGCGTCCGGATCAGCGGCATCCGCGGCAATAGCCAGCGCGCGCGCGCCCGTTTTTTCTATGGCAACAGCAACTTCCTCAGCCTTCGCAGGTGATCCACGATAGGTGAAGGCAACCTGAGCGCCATCCGCTGCGAGACGCTGGGCGATTGATGCGCCGATAGATCGCGATCCACCGGTGACAAGTGCGATCTTTCCGCTCAGTTGAAGATATCGAGACGAGGTTAATTCAGTCATTTTTTCACTCCTTTTACGTGTCTGTGGAGTGATATATTTGCCCATCCCTGTCTTAGAATATTAGCATCATATCGGTTGGATCATCTTCAAGCATGTGTTGAATATGGGGTATTCGATGCAGTCAAACGACCACGGTTTTCAAAGAAGCTAACGGAACGTGTGGACATTAGCCGAGACTGCCTGCAAACCGGGCACTGAGGCGCTCGCGACGGAAATATTCAGTATAGAAGTCGATGAAAGCGCGTGTTTTTAGCGGTTGGAGCACTCGGCCAGAGTAGTAGAGCGAGATAGATCCGGCATCGGCATACCACTTCGGAAGGATACGTTCGAGCGCGCCACGTTCCATATGCGGCAGCACATCGGGTACGGCCAACAATGCAATGCCCAACCCCGCGATTGCCGCCTGCACCATGGGCGCGGCGTCGCTCATCACAATCGTCTCGTTGAGGAGCGCGCGCTCTTCACGTCCTTGAGCGTCCCGCATCATCCACTGCCTGATCCGGCCCGAATTCGAGGACCGCATCAAGATTCCGGCATGATCGGCCAGATCGGCAGGGCTAGCCGGCCGGCGACGTGCAGCAAAATAGCTGGGCGATGCGACCGCGATAACGTGCACGGGTGCGAGCGTCGTGGAAACGATGCCAGGATTGAGTTCGAAACCACCGCCGATCGCGGCGTCGAAACCCTCGGCGATAAGATCGACCTTGCGGCTGTCGAAATGCCAGTCAGGTCTGACGCCTGGATAACGGGCCAGAAAGTCGGGCAGTGCAGGGAGAACGTATCCCATGGCGAACGACAAACTCATGCTGAGCTTCAAAACGCCGACGGGCTCGCCCTTCGTTTGTGATGCCCCGTCGATTGCCCCCTGAAGGTGGTTCAGGCTGTCCCCTATGCTTGCCAGAAACGACTCCCCCGCCTCGGTCAGGGTCAACTTCCGCGTTGAGCGGTGAAACAGCCGTATACCGAGGTTGCGTTCCAGCATTGCAACATTCCGGCTGACTGCGGCCGGGGTGATCGAGAGACGCCGTGCAGCCCCAGAAAAGCTGCTCGCTTCTGCGCTTCGAACGAACGCTTCGAGGTTTGCCAGTGTCTCCATAAAACGTAACCTTCAAGCATTGATTGAAACTAAAACAATTCATCTATGACTTATGCTGCGTGTATTTGCCAGCCATATTCCAGTCAACAGCAAAAGCGGATTTCTGCAACGCCAACGGCATCAGGCCCAGGATGTAGCGGGAAAACCGATCGTCGCAGACAGAGTTCTCACGAACCGTAAAGGAGTGGGTGATGACAGTTGGAATTATCGGAGCCGGCAATATCGGGGGCGCATTTGCCACTGCGCTCGGCAAGGCAGGAATCGAAGCCGTGATCGCAAACAGCCGAGGACCGGAAAGCCTCACAGCGCTTGTTTCAAAACTTGGAAGCACAATCCGGGCTGGAAGCGTCCAAGAGGCCGCGGCGCAAGCCATCGTTCTCGTGGCAGTCCCGTGGTCAAAGATACCTGGCGCGCTCGCCGGTTTGAACTTCGGCGACAGGATCGTAATCGACGCCAACAACTCCATCGAAGCGCCGCTTTACAGGCCGGCGGACCTTGGCGGCCGCACCTCTACGGATATTTTCACCGCCCTTGTGCCAGGCGCGCGCGTCGTCAAGGCGTTCAACCATCTGATGCCAAAGCAACTGTCGGGCGACCCCCAATCGGAAGGGGGCAGGCGCGTCCTGTTTTACTCAGGCGACGATATGAGGGCGAAGGCTGAGGTCGCCGCCATCGTTAATCGCCTCGGCTTCTTCGGGATCGATCTCGGGGGGCTTGCGGTCGGCAGCCAGCTGCTTCAGTTCCCAGGCGGTCCCCTGCCCGCTCTCAATCTCGTCAAGTTCGACTGAACATCGCTGCGCTCCATCCGTCTGCAATCGAGCGCCGCGCACCATCTGAAACCCGGAGACAATATTGTGACAAGGTTCATTCAAATGCAGTCGGCGGGCGGACCGTCGGTTTTGCAGGTTATCGAGAAAGACCTGCGCGCGCCACGTGCCGGCGAGGTTAGGCTCATTCAAGACGCGATCGGCCTCAACTTCGTCGACACGATGATACGGAAAGGCCAGTATCCGATGGCGTTGCCTGCGGTTCCCGGTTTTGAAGCGGCCGGGACGATTACCGAAGTCGGATCCGGCGTCGAAGGGCTGTCGGCCGGCGATCGGGTCGCTTACTTCTTTTCGGAAGGCGCCTATGCTACCGAGAGGATCATTCCGACAGCGCCGCTCATCCGCCTGCCCGCCGATATCTCGAACGAGACTGCGGCGACCTTCCTGGCGAAGGGCGGGACGGCCTGGATGGGGATGCGTGGTCTCCACGATCTCAAATCCGCCGAGACGGTGCTGGTACTTGGGGCATCGGGAAGCGTAGGCGCTATCCTGTCTCGCTGGGCAAAGTCGCTGGGCGCAACAGTGATCGGCGTTGCCGGATCGCCGGACAAGTTCGACAAGGTCGCGGCCGGTGCCACGCATGCCTTCCACGCTGGCGAGCCAGACATCGCCGCCAAGATCCGTGCGATCGCACCTGACGGTGTCGACGTCGTCTATGATTTGGTCGGCCGGGCGACCTTTGCCCTGGGCGTGTCGAGTGTCCGGGATGGTGGCGTGATTGCCGCGATTGGAGCCGCAACGGGTCAGCCAGCGCCGGCCCCCGATCTTGTGCGACGGGGGGTAGATGTCCGTAGTGGTGGAACCCCTCAATATGTCAGGGGACCAGCAGTCCAAACCGCAACTTCCCAGCTATGGGATGCGCTGCGCTCAGGGATTTTCGATGATCTCGAAACCACCCGCTATCCGTTTAATGAGATAGCCCGAGCGCATGACGACATGGACAAGCGCCGCTTGAGCGGTCTGCCGGTCCTGATCGCTTGAACCGAAAATAATCGTACAGCGGCAGGCCGCACGATGCCCTCCGCAATTCGGCCGGGCGAACATTTCCCCTATCGATAATGAAAGGAATGATCGATGAGTGAACTAGCAGGTAAACGTGCGCTCGTGACTGGAGCGTCCCGCGGCATTGGCGCCGCGATAGCGATAGCTCTGGCAGAACAAGGCGCCGACGTTGCGATCACGTACGAACGCGCCGCTGATCGGGCAGCGCAAGTTGTCGCAACGATCAAAGGCAAAGGCCGCAAGGCGTTGGCTATCCAGGCTGATAGCATGGACCCAGAGGCGGTCAAGCGGTCGGTTGATCAAGCGGCGCAAGCGTTGGGTGGCCTCGACATCTTGGTGAACAATGCGGCTATCGCGATCTACAAGGATGTGGCGGATTTCACCGTTGCCGAGATCGATGCTCTTTTCGCTGTCAACGCTCGCTCCCCGATCCTGGCATCGCAAGCCGCTATGCCTTATCTTGGCAAAGGTGGCCGGATCGTCACAATCGGCTCCGCAGGCGCAGAACGCATTGTCGGACCATCGACTGTTTATTCAATGACCAAATCGGCACTTCAATCGTTTACCCGCGGTCTGGCGCGAGAACTTGGCCCCCGTGACATCACTGTCAATCTCATTCAGCCAGGATCAACCAACACGGAAATGAACCCGGCCGAGGGTGAGTTCGGAGATTTCCAGCGTGCCCTAATACCGCTCGGCCGGTACGGCGAGCCGGAGGATGTCGCGGCTGCGGTAACCTTCCTCGCATCCGGCGCGGCCCGACAAATCACCGGAACCATCCTGACCGTTGATGGCGGCACGCTGACCTGAACACACTCCCGCGGGTCCACGATTTAAACATAGGAGAGTGGGAGCTAACTGGATAATACCACCTACTAGCTCTCCTTTCTCATTCCACTATGCACCCATCATAGCGTGGTCGAACGGAGTGTAGGTCGCATGTCTTTCAAGAGCGGATCGGCCCGTCTCGCTGGGAATCGAGTCACAGCGGCGGACTCGCCGCCCTTTCGCCGCGCTTTGGGAGGCCACCCGGCGGCATCCTGGAGCAGCTTGGACGTCACAACGCTTCGATCACGGAGCTTGCCGAGAAATTCCACATTACCCTCACGGGCATGAAAAAAGCACGTCGGCGTCCAGAGCAAGCGAGCCTCGTCACCACGGAGAAAGTCGGCCGGGTGCGGATCTGCACGTTCGGCCTGCTCCGACTGGAGGAAAAAGGGGCATGGACCGAGAGGCAATATGCTGAGATTCGTGAATGAAGGAGTTCAACCATGTCACTGCGCCAGCCCGGCCAAGTTCGATTTCCCTTTCACTCACAATTGGCAAGGGACGACGGCTGTGGGGTTCGCGTCCTGCAAATGCTCACTGGCATGACCTATGATGAGGTCGCTCGGCTGGCCTATCGGCACGCCGATAAGAACCAGCGATTGGAGTGATATTCAAGGTGTGGCCGTCGTCCACGTCGATGAGGACCATTTCCTGCTCTATGACTCGGTCAGTCGTCTGTTTTACGATCCAAGAGAACCGGAGTGGCCGGCTGTGGTTACCAGCCATACTCCAACCAGCTATCTGACGGTTCAGCCTAGCGAACGTGCGCCGGATCGATGAAATGGCCACTTCGGGCTGATCTTGGTCAATAGGTCAGGTCGCGCCGGACGTCTGCTTTGCAGGTTTCTCGATGACAGCCCAAAGCGGACGATTTATGGCAAACCGAAAGGACCCTCCGTTGCCTGCGGTTTGGCACCCGCTACAGTCTCAGCGCGATGCGACCGTGCCGACCCGGATCTTGACCGGGGAAGGAAATGAATCGGAGGCAGCGGTTTGATTCAGAAGTGTCGTTCGATCATACTGTGAACTCCGCCGATCATCAGGCCGTGAACTCAGAAGCAGTCAGTTCTCCAGCTGCTTGCGAGGCTGATTTCCAATTGGAATTCCAAAACGGCAATACCCACTGCTATTCTTCACTACGCCATCACACATGCTTTCCAGCCATCATTCGCGTGCCAAGGCTTCTATCGGGTCCAGCTTTGCCGCGTTGCGGGCGGGAAGGAAGCCGAAGACAATTCCGATCAGGGTGGAGCAGGCGAAGGCCACAATGATGGAGCCAGAAGAGAAGATCATTTTGAAGTCGGGGCTCAGCAAATTAAAAAGAGCGCTGATCCCGAGGGCGAGCATCACTCCCATGAAGCCGCCGACAAGGCAGACCATGACGGCCTCGATCAGGAACTGGGAAAGGATGTCGCTGCGGCGCGCGCCAACGGCCACACGAACGCCGATCTCCCTGGTGCGCTCGGTCACGGAAACCAGCATGATATTCATCACGCCGATGCCGCCGACAATCAGCGAGATCACGGCGACTGACGAAATCAGCAGCGTCAGGGTTTGCGTGGTGGTCTCGATAGTCTCGCGAATGGTCGCCGAGTTGGTGAGGAAGAAGTCTTTCGCGCCATGCCGACGCTCGATAAGGCGTGAAACTGCGGCCTCGACATTGCCCGGGTCGACATCGTCTCTGATACGGACCGTTATGCCGTCGACGTTCGGACGACCCAGCATGCGGCCCATGACGGTTGTGTAAGGCGCATAAACGGTCAACGTATCAACCGCCGGGCCGAAGGAATTTTCCCGTTTCGTCACACCTACGACCCTCGCCGGCATTGTGCCCAGAAGGATGACCTGCCCCACCGGGTTTACCCGGTCTGGAAACAGGTCTCGCGCGGCGTTTGCATCGATCACTACATTCTGGCTGTAGGCAGTAACGTCCTGGGCGTCGAACAGTTGTCCATGCGCCAGCTCAAGACCCCGTACACGAAAGAAGTCGGCGCCAACGCCGGTGACTGACGCATTGACGGCCACGGCGGCGCGCTTGACAGTTACGCTCGTCGTGACGGCTGGTGTCACGCTGTCGACATAGGGCTGGTTCACCAGCGCTTCTGCATCGGCGGGAACCAGGGTCCGTATCTTGTCCGCTTCCAGATCGCCGAAGCCTTTACCGGCCCGCAACTCGATCGTGTTGGTGCCAAGCGAACTGATACTACTCAGGATTTGTTGCTGCGAACCGGCTCCCAGTGCCGAGATAGCCGCCACTGAGGCGATACCGATGATGATGCCGAGCATGGTCAGAAGCGAGCGCATCTTGTGCGCCCATATTGCCGCGCCCGCCATACGAAAAGCTTCGGCCATCCGGTCAATTGCACCACGCCAGCCAGCGCCCGGCGCGTGCTCGCGGATGGGACGGGCCGTCGCGGCGGATTTGGATATATTGCGCTCGTCGGAAATGATAACGCCGTCGCTGATCTCTACAACCCGATCCGCGTGTTCGGCGATCTTCTTGTCGTGAGTGACGAGAATGATGGTGTGCCCCTCGGCGTGAAGCTCGCGCAGGATCTTCATGACTTCGGCGCCACTGTGCGTATCCAGCGCTCCGGTCGGCTCGTCGGCCAGAATTATCTCGCCGCCGTTCATCAGGGCGCGGGCGATCGACACCCGCTGCTGCTGGCCGCCCGAAAGCTTGCCCGGGATATTGCCCGTCCGCTCGGCCAGACCCAGCCGGGTCAACAAGGAGATCGCTCGCTTGTGCCGGTCGGATCGGCTGCGTCCGGCATAAATGGCTGGTACCTCGACGTTGCTGGCCGCGCTGAGATCGCCAAGCAGAAGATAACGCTGGAAGATGAAACCAAAACGCTCACGGCGTAGCGCGGCCAGTTCGTCCACGGACATCTTCGAGGTCTCGCGTCCTTCGATCCAGTAGCTGCCGTCCGTCGGACGATCGAGGCAGCCAAGGATGTTCATCAGCGTCGACTTGCCGGAGCCAGACGCACCTATGATGGCCATCATCTCGCCGGCCTCGATGTCGAGGTCGACGTCTTTCAGCACCCGCACCATCTCGTCGCCTGCGGGGAAAGCGCGGGATACCCCACGTACGCGGATCAGTGGTTCCGTCATAGCGCGCCCTACCGCTTCGCCGCGGCCAGTTGAGCCTGGCCGTCCGTGCGTTCGTCCGTGGATGCTCCCAGGACGATGGTCTCGCCTGCCTGAAGACCGCTAAGGATCTGGATGTCCGCGCCGTTATCGATACCGACCTGGACCTGCCGGATCTGGACCTCGCCCACCGCGTCCAGTATCCGCATACGCGCCGTATCACCGGCCCGGGGCGCCCCTTCCACTGCGCTGAGCGGAACCAGCACGGCACCGCTGACGCGGCTCAAAACGATGGACACCTGGGCCGTCATGGAGGGCCGCAGGATCCCGTCCGCATTCGCCACATCGATCAGCCCGGTGTAATAGACCGCGCCATTGGTTGAGCTAATCCGGCTAGCAGTGGCGTTGCTCTCGTTGGCGATGGAAGCCGGGGCCGGTTCCACCTGTCGCAACTCCCCATCGAAACGGCGCTTCGGATCGCCAAGAATGCTGAACCAGACCGGCAGGCCCTGCCTGACACGCACGATGTCAGCCTCGGAGATATCCGCGCGCACCGTCATTGTGTCCAATCGCGCGATCATGACGATGGTCGGCGCGGTCTGCAGGGCATTCACGGTTTGTCCTTCGTCAGTGACGATCGCGACCACAGTGCCGGCGATTGGGGCAGTAATGCGGGTATAGTCCAGTTCTATACCCGCAGACTCCAGCGCGACCTGCGCTTGGGAGACCTGAGCGTCCAGCGACTGAACCTCGGCCCGCGCGGTGTCTCGCATGGCAACCGCAGCGTCATACTGGGCGCGCGGCGTGGAACCACCTGCCAGCAGGTCACGCTCACGCTCGAAATCCTTCTCGGCTTTCACCAGACCGGCGCGGCGCGCGGCGTGAACAGCGCGGATGTTCGCCAAAGCGGCCTCGCGGTCCCGCAAGGTGTTGCGCCGGGTCTGGGAATCGATCTCGGCCACCAATTGGCCCGCCTCGACGAGGTCACCGATCTTGACAGCCAGATGCTCAATGCGACCCGACGCCTGGGCGCCGACACGCACCAGCTCGAGCGGTTCGAGAACCCCGGTCGCCAGCACCACCTCTTCGATGTCACCCGTTCGCGCCTGCGCCGTCACCAGTTCAGGCTTCGCCGGCGGACGCAGAAAGAGGAGCCAGACGCCCAGCACACCGACAAGGGTTACCGCCGACAGGATGAGACGCTTGCGGGTGATGTTTCGTGTCATTTAGTCGTGGTCCAAGCTATTGAAATTTTCGGGCTTTCTCTGTCACGAGAGTTACCTGAAAATGACGGGGAGCGGTCGTGGGGCGTATCCGTTTGGCACGCGCTGTAAAACCAACCGGTCAGCACAGAATGCTTGCAATGGGGATGGCGTGCCAGCGATCGCCCGCCACACATCAAGCGATTGCGGCCGTGCCTAGCCAACATCGACGAACAAGATGCCTTGACCCGTTAGCGCAGGCATCGACCCCTACCGATGCTGGAAAATGCGCTTCTCGCGCCAGCGCACGGCAAATGTGCTGCCCTTGCCAGGAGCGGACGAAAGCTCAACATAGCCGCCGTGACGCGTCACGATCTCATTGACCATGCTGAGCCCCAGGCCCGCACCTGAGCCGTGAGGGCTGACCCGGTAGAACGGTTCGAATATGCGTGATTGCTTATCGCTGGCAATTCCGCAACCCTGATCGGCGACCATCACGCTACCGTCAGCCTCAATGCTCACTGATATCTGTCCTCTTCCACCTCCATATTGGACTGCGTTTCGAACCAGATTGACGAATGCACGCTCCAGTGCTTCGGCATCACCAGGAACGAACAGGTTCTCCGCGTCGCTATCAAAGGAAATCTCGTAGCCTTCAGAGATCGCCAGGGGAGCAAGATCGGCAACCACCTTCGACACAACGCTATTGAGATTGACAGGTGTATTCTGCTGAGGCTTCTGTCGGTACTTCTCGGTGTCGAGAAGCTGGTTCGCGATCGCCGTAAGTCGCTTGATGGCCGTCTGCAGGTGTGTCTTGTCCTCACCTGGTGAAAGCGTATCTATCCTCACCTGCAGGACAGCGATCGGCGTTCGAAGTTCATGCGCCGCGTTGACGAAGAAGCGCTCCGTTGCCTCGAAGCCACTATCGAGACGACGCAGCGCCCTGTTGAT
This sequence comes from Agrobacterium sp. CFBP2214, assembly GCF_030209895.1. Lineage (NCBI taxonomy): Bacteria > Pseudomonadati > Pseudomonadota > Alphaproteobacteria > Hyphomicrobiales > Rhizobiaceae > Agrobacterium > Agrobacterium sp. CFBP2214. The sequence continues at coordinate 114,522 of NZ_JARVRC010000018.1, forward strand.
GTCGCGCACAAGTCGAAGCACTTCATTGGGCAGACCCCGCTCTTCCACCAGGGCGCCACGTGTGTCGAGATCGATCCTGTCGAGACGCGTGGTCAAATCGCTGAAGGATCGCAAAGCCCAGCGTGTGACAAACGGAGCGCCAATGAGCGAAATGGCGACGAGGATCAGCGCCGGAATACCGATGGCAAGGTTCCCCAACAGCACGGTCACACCATATTGAGACATCGAAACACCGCCAGCAAAAATCGTCGCCTCACCAGCCTGGGTGTCGAAACGCTCCATGCGGCCCACACTCAACGGATCATCTAGATCGCCATGAAGTTCGACACTTCTGAACGTCCGCAAGAATGACATGTTGTCGGCAATTTTCCCGGGAGGCACGCCATGTGCCAGAACGATATCTTTGCCGAGGTCTGCCACGAACCAAAGGTTAGGCGAGTCTTCCATAATCTCTTTAAGTTCAGCCGTTGGCATCAGACTTGCTCGGCCATTCGGCTCGAGACGGACTGAATCTGCGATTTCCTGAGACAGCCAGATGGACGTGATCGCCACATCAGGCTTGAGGCCGGAAAGGAGATAGAAAACCAGGCTGAGCGAGGCGATGACTGCACAGAGCTGCAGGACAATAAAACCGAAAGTGAAACGCCAGCGAAGGGAGGTGCTGGTCATCCTATTTCTGCTCATGAAGGTAGTAGCCTATGCCTCGAATGTTTTTGATAACGATGTTGGCCTCCGCTTCGCCAAGCTTTCGGCGCAGACGCGACATGTTGGATTCCAGTGAGTTCGACTGGATCTCATCGTCAAAGGAATAGACCTGACCCTCAAGGGACGAGCGCAACACGGTCCGACCACGGTTTCTCAGAAGCGTTTCGATGATCAGCAGTTCCCTGCGGGTGAGCGCAAGCCGGACGCCATTGACATGTACATCGCATGACACACGATTGTAGGTAACGTTTCCGGCAGCCAGGAGGGACGATCCCGTTGTCGGAGCCCTCCTCAGCACAGCGCTCATTCTCGCGACCAGTTCGGGGATTTCGAAGGGCTTTGGTAAATAATCATCAGCGCCGTCATTCAGCCCGGATATACGCTCGTCGGTGGACCTCAGAGCGGAGATGATGATCGATCGCGTGTTTGAACCTGCGCCACGCAAATCCGCAAGGAAGGTACTGCCATCACCATCAGGCAGTTGCCGGTCGATAAGGACGATATCGTAGTCCGCCATGGCGATTGCTTCCCGCGCCGTTGCCAGATCGCCAACCGCATCAAGAACGATGCCATGCTGCGAAAGGGCCACCCTCAAGGCATCCGTCATTTCTGGATCGTCTTCGATAAGTAGAAGTTTCATAGTGGCCTGATCGTGCAAGTTCCGGACAGCTGTTCTCAAGAATTCTAGCAGCAAATATGTACGTTTCAGATAAACTTGACTGCCATGACCGACTGGCCGCGAATCGGCAGTCCAGATTGCCCGGCACCGGGGAACCGAAACCTGCCCGGTATCCAGCTGGCTTTTAGCCCCCCCGTCGCCAAGGCCAGCTCCTTATCGGCAGCGGCCGTAGTTATCCCGATATCTGCAACCGTAGTCGCGCCGGTCCCGATGTTCCCAGCGATCGCGGCGGTTCCTGTCGTTTCGTTCACTGATGTTCCCAATGACCGCCCCTCCCGCACCACCCGCGGCGGCTCCCACTGCAGCACCTTCCCAGGTGCCGCTTGCCAACCCACCGATGATAGCGCCGCTCGCCGCACCAATGCCGGCGCCCTTTTCCGTCTGGCTGCATGCTGTCAGCGTCAAGCAAACGAGTACGCCTGAAATGATCTTTTTCATGTCTGTCCTTTCGAGCCATTACCGCTACGGTCGCCCGTCGACCGTTGAGACACACCAAGGCTGAGATGTATGGACACCGAAAATTACGTGGAAGTTACGCAGAACTTTCGGCATCAACCGGTTGAAAGCGCAAATTCGTGTAGGATGCGCGTCTTCGCGATAAGTCATTCTCAGGCAACTCCGCCCCGCCTACTCGATAGGGTCCGACGTCGCCCTGTTCATCACTGCGTTTGAGGAGGGTGGGTCGAAATGACTGGAGCAGAACTTTGCCGACGTTCTCATACAGGGATTAACGGCGGTTCAGGACCGCTTCCACGCGCGGCCGGCCCGAAACCCGCCAGTCCGTTTCCCAACCCAACTCACTGACTGTAGTTCATTATGCGGACGGCGCGTTCCGGAATATTCAGTAGAAAACCGAGTGATCAGAATGAGGGCGCAAAGCAGTCGTAAAGCTTGCCTGTAGATGTGTTTGAACGCTGCTTTTGCTCTTGAGATCCCATCAGGGGTGAGTAGCGGCCTGCACCGTGGCAGAGTGAGGTCGCTAGAAAACTCTCTGGAGGCCAACCATGCCGATGACAGCAGATCAATCTCAAGCGCCGACCGCCACTCTCGTCGATCCTGGCGCAATTTTCATCTCCTTGGAATTAAGCAAGTCGGCCTTGCTGGTGACAGCTCTGTCGCCTTGTAACGAGAAGATGTCTCGCCACACCGTGGCGGGAGGTGATTTAATTGGCCTGTCGAATGCTTCGCTGCGCTTCGCCAGAAAGCAAAACGGCGGAAGGACAGACTGTACCCGTTGGTCGTAATTCAGGAAGCCGGACTGGATGGCTTCTGGCTAGGCCGGGTACTCGACAAGGAAACCTCGATAGAAAGCCACATCGCCGTGCCGCGTCGACATCGTCGAGCGAAGACTGATCGTCTTGATGGAGAAACTCTAATCCGCGCGTTGATTGCATGGAAACGTGGCGAGCCGCGGGCCTGCTCAATGGTGAAGCTTCTCTCGCCCGAGGAAGAAGACAACCGACGGATTGGACGGGAGCGGAAAACGCTGATTGCGAAGCGTGTCTTCCACGTCGATCGGATAAAGGGTCTGCTGTTCACACAAGGAATACGGGAGTATGAGCCCGTCAATCGGGATCGACGGCAGCGTCTGGACGAGCTTCGGACAGGCGATGGACGTCCGCTATCAAAACACCTGAAGGCCGAAGTCTGTAGAGCTTGACCGGCTCGAACTGATACTCACACAGATCAAAGCTGTCGAAGCCGAGCGAGATGCCTTGATCGTTCAGGAGACGCCGGAAACGCCGAAAGAAGCGGCCGCTCTCTTGGGCATCCGAGGAATTGGGCCTGAAATTGCTACAATACTGTACACGGAAGGCCTGTTCCGCCACTTCGACAACCGGCGCCAAATCGCATCGTATGCAGGCCTTGCCCCCTCCCCCTGGCAAAGCGGTAACGTCAATCGCGAGCAGGGCGTGTCAAAAGCCGGAGATCCACGTCCAAGAGCAACCATGGTCGAGCTCGCATGGCTGTGGTTACGGCACCAACCGACCTCAACGCTATCTTGCTGGTTTAAGAAGCGTATCGCACAAAACGGCGGCCGTTTGAAAAAGCCGATGATTGTGGCACTGGCTCGCAAGCTGCTCGTTGCACTGTGGGAATACATGAGCTCCGGCGTCGTGATCGAAGGTGCAATCATGAAAACTCCCTGAGGCGGGAAGTGCCTGTGATACGAGAATTCAAATCCTCAGGGTGTGATCAGCCCTGACGGATCCAGGTGATCGGACCGGGATTCCGTTTGGCTAAGAGCCGGTCTTGAGATTGGTCCCGTTCTCCTGAACCCGCGCCCGCGAAAGCGGGAAATTGGTGCTGCCGTCTGGAGCGGCGACCGTATGTGAGGTTGTACAGGCTCGATAGCGAGCCGGTAAAGCGATGGGCTCAGACCATGGATCCGCTAAAAAAGGACGCTTTGCGATGACAACAAAAATGAACCGTTGACAAAAAACCTGATGTGAAAGGAATCGAACAATCGTCCACGTAGATAATAACGTTGGTGGAGTTCATTAAACTAGCAACAGTTTATTTCTGCAATGACAGCGAGTACCGGGTATGCCGACGTTCGCCCGTGCGCGTCAGCGCACCGATCTCCACGAGCTGCTGAAGGTCGCGTGTTGCTGTAGCGCGGGATGTGTCTGTGATCGAAATGTAGTTTTCGGCACTTAGCCCCCCTTTGAAGCCAGCCGTGCCTTCCTTGAAGATGCGCGCGACTGCCTTTTCCTGCCGCTCGTTCAACTGGCCTCGAAAACGATCATAGAATTTTGCTTTCTGAATGAAGAAATCTATGCGCTCAAGCGTCGCCCGTTGAGCATCCAGGATAGTTTCTGAAAAGAAAATGATCCAGTCGGTGATATCAAGCGTGCGCTGGTGCCGCTCAAGCTCGGAGTAGTAGGCCTTCCGGCTCTTCTCGATTGTGAAGGCGAGTGAAATGAGGCTTGGCTGCCCTATGTTTTGCGCCAGGGATTTCTCAGCGAGCGCGCGCCCAATTCGGCCGTTGCCATCCTCAAATGGGTGTATACTTTCAAAATAAAGATGGCCTACTGCTGCGCGCGTTAAAGCTTGAAGCGACGTTTGACCATTTGGCCCGGATTGATTGAACCATGCGATGAAGGTCTCCATCTCCGTGGCAACCTGGCGTGACGGGGGAGCCTCGAAGTGGATTGTCGGCTTATCCAATCGACCCGACACGATCTGCATGGCGTCTTCATGCTTGCGGTAAGCACCAACTGTTTCAATATATCGATTTCCGGCCATCAGCATTGAATGCCAGTGGAACAGGCCCTCATGATGCAGCGGCTTATGCCAGCTTCGATATACGTCCGCCATCATCTCTGCGATCCCCCGCTCCTGGGGGCGAATCTGTCTATCATCAGTGTTCAGCCCGAACTGTCGGCGGAGTGATGACTGGACACTCATGCGGTCAAGAAATTCCCCCTCAATCTCTGAGGTCTTGACCGCTTCGTCGCTCAGCAACTCAATGCGAAGCTGGTTGCTGTCGTCCTCGCTGAAATGTCGAACAGCACCGATAACCTCGCCGGCGGACTGCAGGAATTTCTGCTCCAACGGTACCATGCTTGCGGTGTCGTATCTGAAGTTTGGCCAATCAGTGTTTTGCCAGTTCCATTTCATGAGTTATAGCATCCCTCTCTATAACTCATAATTATTGCCATAAATGAGCTATTGCAAGCCAATCTATCGCTCAGCGCCACAAGCTGCGACTTTCCATTCAAGACGCAGCAATCGACAGGTAACCTCTTGCCCTAAACATATTTTGTTAACGGGCGCCCCCTATTTCCGCTCGCCCTCGGCACTGGTGCCGAGAGAAACGGAATGAGCATGACCAAACACGACCTTTCATCACGTCATTTTCAGCGAAAAATTTCGGAATTCTGCGAGCTTCGCATCGCTCCGATCGCACCCGGGCGAGTGTTGGAGAATATACGGCCTTATCTGGCCAGTTTGATCATCTACCGGAAATCGCCCCCGCTCCTGAATGGCCATATCGACTGGACGATGATCAATCAGGCCTGTGGGATCGAAGCCGAGCTGACGGCAGAACTGAAAAAGCAACTCCGGCCAGGCCTGGATGCAATCATCCGCTGGCTCGGCGCACCACCAGCGGCCGAAGAACGACGACCGCCAAAGCCGACAGTTAGCTCAGGCAAAATGGCGCCCGCCAAGAAGGCAGCTTCCGCCCGCTCCGCCCGACAGCCACAACGCGCGGCGACCGACAGCGCCTTTACCCGGTCCGCCTCGCCACAACGCGGGCCTGCACCAAAAGCGATAAGCCCTTTCCCAGAAGCACTATTTGAAGCGACAGAAGATCCGGCGAGCTTTCAGGACGCTTTAGTCTACCATATGCGCCGGTTCGGTGACACATATTGGCAGCTCCAGCAGAACGACGGGGTGCCGGCCTCGGTGTCGCCTCGGGGCTGGTCTACCCGGGCGTCGGCCCCGAGGTCGCGATGCTACACGAACAAGGTCGGATCAGCGTCACGGCGATCTCTGACGACGAGGTCATTGGCACCTTCTTTCGCATATCCATTGTCGATTATCGCACGAATTTGACCCGCTTTTCCGTTTCAGACGGATCCGCCCACACTGCAAGAAGATTTTTTCGATCAACACCATAAATGCAACTAGGTGGTACAACGCAAAAAGAAAGAGTGGCGCAAATCTAGCTGAAACTCAACAGTCGCAATGAAAGAGACGATAGTAAAAACAATCAAACGCATAAAATGACCTTGGACCAACCGGCAGAACGAATAGCTTCTATCTATCATGGATGACACATGCGTGGCATCGTTTGAGGTGCGGCGGCACAAACGCCGAATACGGGCGAAAAACACGGTTTCCCGCATTGACTTTAAGTAACGGTGAATCAAAAGCTTGGGGGCCTAACAGAGGAGAACACTGATGGCCGACGAAACCACGATTGAAGCATCTGCCGCGACAGAAACGCCGGCCCCTACCCCCGCTGAGAAGAAGACGCGCAAGCCACGGACGCCGAAAGCTGTCGCAGAAGCCAGCACCGTCGATGCTACCTCTGCACCGGTAGAAAAGCCGGCCAAGAAGACACGTGCCAAGCGCGGCTCCAAAGTGGTTCCGGTCAAGGCGGAAAAGACGGTTGCCACACCGAAGGCGGCCTCCAGTCGCACGCCCCGCGTTGCGGCAGTTTCTTCCGCTCCGGTCGCTACCTCCGTTGACGTCATCGACGATATCGCCGACCTCATCAAGCTTGAGGAAGAGAACAAACAGCTTCGCAAGGAACTCTCTGAGAAGCTTCGCGCAGAGAATGCAGATCTGCGCAAGCGCCTTGGCAAGGCCTGAATTCTGGTTTGACCGGCGCCACGTACTTTCATGCGATGGCGCCGCCGATCTTTCGTATGATTGACCCGAGATCAATGCGGTTTTGGTGACAATGAATGACCGCGGCTGTTTCCCCTGCCGCCATGCTTTGAAGGTAATGTGATGAGAACACCATGGAGATTTGTGGCTGACCTGGTGTCGCGTAAACCGAAGCCAGAGAGCCCTGCAGTCGCGGCGAAAACAATTGCTCTCGAATACAGACCCGCCCCCGAAGAGGAACACCCGGGCATCGAACCAGCGGCGCCCGACCACTCCGCTGAGTCCGACTCCGCGGCGCAAGTCGAGGCAAACCTGCCCGCCCAAGATACTGGCTCAACGGACATCGAAACGGCGACACCAGTTGCAGCGAAAGCTACCGCAGTCGCGGCCAGTATCGAGGAGAACGCGGCCCTCTTTACCTCGCAACCGTCTGAGGAAGAAGCGCCAGCTCCCACGCTGACTGAAGTTGCCGAAACACTGGTGACGGCAGCACCGTCACGCCAAAAGAAGATTAAGCCGATTGTGGAGCCTGCGGTTTCTGCCTCCCAAACCGACGAGGTCGCTACTGCCGCTCCTTCCGGGCCAAAATCATTCATGGATGAGATGGCCGACCTCGACGCTGAGGTCGACGCCTTGCGGCGTCAGCTTGCAAAGAAGCTCATCGAGCAGAACGCGCAATTGCGCAGGATGCTCGCCAAGTTCGACGGGCGCTAGGGTCAGGACTCGTTGATCACAGCCAGAAGATGACGGTTGCGGCCAGAGCGAGGGCGGAGAAGAAGACAGTCGGACATCGGTCGTACCGGGTGGCGACGCTGCGCCAATCCTTGAGGCGACCGAACATGATCTCGATGCGGTTGCGGCGCGTGTATCGACGCTTGTCGTATTTGACCGGCAGGGACCGGGATGTGCGCCCGGGAATGCAGGGTTTAATACCCTTCTGCTGCAGGGCATCCCTGAACCAGTCGGCGTCATATCCACGGTCGGCCAGCATCCACTGCGCCTTGGGCAGATCATCGAGCAGGGCAGCTGCGCCGGTATAATCGCTTATCTGACCGGCGGTTATGAAGAAGCTGAGCGGTCGACCATTCGCATCGGCGAGAGCATGCAACTTCGTGTTCATGCCGCCCTTGGTGCGCCCGATTAACCGCCCAAGCCCCCCTTTTCTAATCGCAGGCTTGAGGCCGTGCGATGCGCCTTCAAATAGGTTGCGTCAGTCATGACGGTCTTCGGATCTGCGCTCTCGACGGCAAGACCTTCCATCACCCGGCCAAACACGCCCATAACACCCCAACGCTTCCAACGGTTATAGAGCGTCTTGTGCGGCCCGTACTCCCGGGGTGCATCCCGCCACCGCAAGCCATTGCGATTGACAAAAATGATCCCGCTCAGAACACGGCGGTCATCAACCCGAGGCTTGCCGTGGCTCTTGGGAAAATACGGCGCAAGCCGCGCCATTTGCTCATCTGTCAGCCAATAAAGGTCGCTCATGATCAGTCTCCTTGCGGGGCCTGAATCACATCCGACGCA
>NZ_JARVRC010000021.1:0-103882 GCF_030209895.1 Agrobacterium sp. CFBP2214
ACCCGTGTCAAACCGCTTCAACATCAAGCTTGCAACGGGGGAACAGTCCATAGATATAAAACGTTGCTTCTGAAATTCCGTGCTTGCGGCAGAGGTCGGCCACCTTCGCGCCAGCCTCCTGCTCCTTCAGCACCGCAATAATCTGCTCTTCCGTAAATCTCTGCTTCTTCATTCGTCCGTCCTTTAATGGGCCGGACTCTAATCCAATCTGGAGGAAATTCGCAGTGGCAGGTCATCGTCAGCGCAGGAACCGCCTGAAACGGCGAAGCGCAAAAACGAAGAGCGCGGAGCCGATGGCCAGCAGCGCCAGCAATTGCGGCCAGACCACATCCAGCCCCGCCCCTCTGAAAAGCACCGATTGCGCCAGAATGACAAAATGGGTGTTTGGCGCAAGAAGCATGATGTACTGGATGATATCAGGCATGCTTTCACGCGGCGTCATGGCGCCCGAGAGCACCTGCAGCGGCAGCAGGAACAGGATCAGCAACATGCCGAATTGCGGCATGGAACCGGCGACGGTCGCGAGGAATATGCCCATTGAGGTCATGGCGAAGAGTTGCAATGCCGTTCCGAGCAGGAAAAGCGAAAGCGAGCCTTCGATCGGAATGGCGAGCAGCCCCCTGACGACCACGAACAGGGAAAATGCCGAGGCCACCAGCACGACGAGGCCCATGGACCAGACCTTGCTGAGCATGATTTCCAGCGGCGTGACCGGCATGACCAGCAGATGCTCGACCGTGCCGTGCTCCCGCTCGCGAATGAGCGCCGCCCCCGTCAGCACGATCGACAGCATGGTGATGGCGGTGATGATATTGTTGATCGAGCCGAACCAGGACTTGTCCAGCTCCGGGTTGAAACGGGAGCGCAGGGTGAGGTCCACCGGCACCGCAGTCGCACCGCGATAACGGTTGACATATTCCTGAACTTCGCTGGTCACGATGCTCTGCACATAACCGCCGCCGCTGAAGGCCTGGCTCATGCGGGTGGCGTCGATATTGAGCTGGATGGCCGGCTGCTGACCCGCCATCAGCCGGCGCTGGAAATCCGGAGGGATGTTGAGCGCGAAAGTATCGAGCCCGGCATCCATGCGCTTGTCCATTTCCGCGATGGAAATCTGCTTCGGCGGTGCGAAATAGGGTGGATAAAACGCCGTACTGATGCGGCCGGAAAGCGGTGACTGATCCTCATCGACAATGGCGATGGCGGCATTGTTCAGCGTTTCCGGCAGCGCGCTGGAGCCGGTGTAGATCTGCAGCGTGAAGGCATAGACAATCAGGAGCAGCAGCATGCCGTCACGCGCAAGGCCACGCAGTTCCTTGATGCCGAGCTGGAAGATGTTGGACGAAAACAGCCTCATGACGCCTGTTTCCTCAAAAGTGCGGCACCGGCACTAAGCAGCAGCGGAATGGCTATGATGAGCGGCAGGAACGAGCCGGAAAGCCCGGCGAAATCAAGCCCCTTCGAAAAGGTCCCGCGCGAAATGGTCATGAAATAGGTGGCCGGATAGATGTTACCGATAAAGGCGCCGGCGCCCTGCAGCGAGGAGACGGGATCGATCATGCCCGAATATTGCGTGGCCGGAATGAGCGTCAGCAGGGCCGTGCCGAAAATCGCTGCGATCTGGCTCTTCATGAAGGATGACATGAGAAGGCCAATGGAGGTGGCGATGATGACGTAGAGCAGCGCTCCCGCCGCATAGGCGAGATAACTTCCGGTGAAAGGCACCTGGAAGACGAAGACCGCAAATGCCGTCAGAAGCAGGAAATTGAGCATGCCGAGGGCGACATAGGGAAGCTGCTTGCCGATCAGGAATTCCAGCCGCGTGGTCGGCGTCACATAGAGATTGACGATGGAGCCAAGCTCCTTTTCCCTGACGACGCTGAGCGCCGCCAGCATGGCGGGAATAAGCATGAGCAGCAGCGGAATGACCGCCGGCACCATGGCGACGAGGCTTTTGACATCAGGATTGTAACGATAGCGCGTCTCGATGCTGAAGCTGTTCTGTGTGGCGGCGCTGCCGTAAATCTCGGCGGCCTTCCGCGCAAGCCATGTCTGGTGCATACCCTGCACGTAACCGCGCACCGTCTCGGCGCGCTGCGGCATGGCGCCGTCGATCCAGGCGCCCACCTCCACCGTCTTGCCGCGCAAGACATCCCGGCCAAAGCCGGGGGGAATTTCAATGGCAAGGCTGAGTTCCCCATCACGCATGCGCCGATCCATATCGGCATAGTCGCGGATCGGTTCCTTTTCGATGAAATAACGGGAGCCGGCAATATCGAGCACGTAGTCACGGCTGATGGTGGAATCGTCGCGGTCCAGCACCGCAAAGGTCAGGTCCTCGACATCGAGATTGATGCCGTATCCGATGACAAACATCAGGATAACGCTGCCGAGCACCGCCAGCGTTCCGCGAATGGGATCACGCTGCAATTCCAGCGCCTCACGGCGGGTATAGCTGAACATGCGCCTGAAATCGAAAAACCTCTTGCGGACGGGGGCGGCATGTTGTGTCGTGGGCACCTCAGCTGCCGGAGCGGACGGTGCAACGGGTTTCACTTTTTTCACACCCGAGGCATCCTCGAGATAGGCGACGAAAGCCTCTTCAAGCGTTGCGGCATTGCGGCTTTTGGTAATCGCATCAGGCGTATCGCTGATCAGCACCTTGCCGGCATGCATCAGCGAAATACGGTCGCAGCGCTCCGCCTCGTTCATGAAATGGGTGGAGATGAAGATGGTGACATTGTCGTTGCGCGAGAGATCGGCAAGGATTTGCCAGAACCCGTCGCGCGCCACCGGGTCGACACCGGAGGTCGGCTCATCGAGGATGAGAATGTCAGGCGAATGGATCATCGCCACCGCCAGCGACAGCCTCTGCCGGATGCCGAGCGGCAGGTCGTCCGGCAGGGTTTCCATGACCGCGCCGAGATCGAATCGCTCCGCCATTTCGGCGATACGCGGCTGAATGGTGTCTTCCGGCAGCTTGAACAGGCGGGCGTGAAGATCGAGGTTCTGCCGCACCGTCAGTTCTGAATAAAGCGAGAAGGCCTGGCTCATGTAACCGACGCGGTGGCGGATCGCCATGTCGCTCGCATCCACCTTGTGCCCGAAGAGCTTGGCCTCGCCTTCGCTGGCCGCCAGAAGCCCGGTCAGCATCTTCATGGTGGTGGATTTTCCGCAGCCGTTCGAACCGAGAAAGCCGAAAATCTCGCCGCGCGGAATCTTGAAGCTGACATTGTCGACGGCGGTGAAATCACCGAAGCGCATGCTGAGATGCGACGCCTCGATGGCGTAATCGCCCTCACCCGTCACCTTGCGCGGCGCGATATGGACCTCGTGGTAACCCTTGCGCTTTTCTTCGGGAAGAAGCGCGATGAAGGCTGCATCGAGATTGGGTGCCGACGTGCGCTCGAGAAGTTCGGCGGGCGAACCGGTAGCCAGTATTTTGCCGCCATCCATGGCGACCAGCCAGTCGAAACCGGCGGCCTCTTCCATATAGGCCGTGGCGACGATGACGCTCATGCCCGGACGCCCGGCCCGGATGGAATCGATCAATTCCCAGAACTGCCGGCGCGACAGCGGGTCAACGCCTGTGGTCGGCTCATCGAGGATAAGCAGGTCCGGATCGTGGATCAGCGCGCAGCAGAGCCCGAGTTTCTGCTTCATGCCGCCGGAAAGCTTCATCGCGGGGCGATCGGCGAATGGTTCGAGGCCGGTGCTCTTCAGCAATTCGGCAATGCGCGCCTGCCGCTCCCTGCTGCCCTGTCCGAACAGCCTGCCGAAAAAGTCGATATTCTCGAAGACGGACAGGGTGGGGTAAAGGTTCTTGCCAAGACCCTGCGGCATATAGGCGATACGCGGGCAGGTATCCTCACGGTGGCGCGGATCGGACATGTCGCCACCCAGAACCTCCACCTTGCCCTTCTGGATGGCCCGCGCGCCGGAGACGAGCGACAACAGGCTCGACTTGCCGACGCCGTCAGGCCCGATGAGCCCTACCATCCTCCCTGCGGGAATCTCGACCGATATATCGGCCAGCGCAATAGTGCTTCCGAAGGTCAGCCGCACATCGGTCAATCGCGCGACCGGTGCGTTCCTGTCATTCGTTGCGGGAGGCGCGACCATGGTGGCCACCGTCACTTGACGAGATTGCGTTCGAGGTTTTCCGGCCAGGCGGCCTGCGGATCAAGCCGTACATAGGCCATGCCGGGCAGTCCGGTTTTGACATACTGGATATATTTCTGCAGCAGTTCCTGCGGAATTTGCGCCCGCACCCGGAAGGTGAGCTTCTGGCGTTCCTCTTCGGTTTCAACCGTCTTCGGCGTGAACTGCGCGACATCGGCCACAAAGGAAACTTTCGCCGGGATGGTGTATTGCGGTGCCGCATCCAGTATCAGGCGCACATCGGAGCCCATGGACGTGCGGCCAGCCTCTGCCGTCGGCAGGAAGAAGGTCATGTAGACGTCTCCGAGATCGACGAGGTTGAGAACCCGTCCACCGGCGGACAGCACTTCTCCGGGCTGGGCGATCCTATATTGCACGCGGCCGTCGCGGGGCGATTTCAGCGTCGCATCGGCTATGTCAGTCTCAATGCTTTCAATATCGGCCTGCGCCGCATCGACAGCCGCCTCGGCATCAACGATCTGCGCTTTGGCCGCGTTGATTGCCGCATCGGAGGCGGCAAGCGAGGCCTGCGCGGAGGCGAGTGTGGCGCGGGCGGACAGCTCGGCGGCTTCACCGTCGTCGACGATCTGCTGCGAAACGGCATTGCCCGTCAGCAGCTGCTTCGAGCGCGCATAGGTCTTGGAGGCGGAATCAAGCTGGGCCTTGCGCTGTTCCACGATCGCCAGCGCCGAGGTCTTCTCCGCCTCCCGCTGTGCGACAAGGCTGTTGGCCGTATCGATTGCTATTTTCGCACGGCGAAACTGTGCTTCCGCCTGACGCTTCCGCGCTTCCAGCTGGGCGGTGTCCATCTGCGCCAGCACCTGTCCGGCCTTCACGAAATCGCCTTCGCGCACCATGATGTCCTGAAGGCGACCGGCGGTCTTGGTGGAAATGTCGATCTCGACCGCCTCGATCCGACCGTTGCTGGACGCGAAACCGGAAGGCAGCCCCTCCCCCTTCAGCTTCGACCAGGCAAAGTAAGCGGCAACGGCAACAGCCAGAACCACCAGACCAATGAGCAAGCCTTTTTTAGACATCCGTCTTCCCCATGAACCCTTCAGGTTTCAACCGTAATACGTAAAAACCGAAGAAGCCAGCCACCATCGCGTTTAGAATTCGCACCCGACATTTCTCCTAGCCAAGCGAGAACAGATCGGGTCAAGGGCTGTTTAGGTGTCGTGGTGTTTCGTGGCCTTGACACAAGTCAAATGGGCCCAAGGATGTTTCGGGCAGGAAGCTGGGAGGGTGCAAATTGCGCTCGTCAAACGTTCTGCTGCTGTCGTCGCGACTGTCCAGAGGTTGCTAACACCACACTCGTCGTCATCCACGGGTTTGACCCGAGGATGACGACGGAGAGGTTTTAGGGCCACTGCCGGAAGTCCCGAAGGCAAGTGCGTTTCTCACAGCCGCCTTCGGACTTCCGGGCAAAGACAGGGCCAACCTTAAACCGCCCGCGCCCGCTTCACTTCCACCTGCGTCCATTCCGGCAGCCAGTCGCGATGGGCCAGCAGCAGATCGTCCACCAGCGACCATATCTGGTCGAGGTCGAGTTCGGCTGCGGTATGCGGGTCCATCATCGCGGCATGGAAGATATGCTCGCGATTTTCGCTCATCAGCGCCCGAACCGTCAGTTCCTGCACATTGATGTTGGTGCGCATCAGCGCTGTCAGTTGCGGCGGCAATTCGCCGATGAAGGTCGGCTGTATGCCGTTATGATCGACCAGACAGGGCACTTCCGCCGCGCAATCAAATGGCAGCGAGGTGATGCAGCCATTGTTGCGCTGGTTGCCGTAGATGACAGAAGGCTCGCCGGTCCAGACCGAGTTGATGATGGAGGAAGCATATTCCTTCGATTGTTTGACCTCGATCTTCTCGGCCGAACGATAGGCCGCCGCCTGCCCTTTCCAGCGCTCGATCTGCTCGATGCAGCGCTTCGGATATTCATCAAGCGGGATGCCGAATTTCTCGATCAGGTCTTCGCGTCCTTCCTTGATGAAATAGGGCGTATATTCGGCAAAATGCTCGGAACTTTCGGTAACGAAATAACCGAGCCGCGTCAGCATCTCGTAACGCACCTTGTTGGGGCAGCGCGGGTTCCAGCCGGGCTTTGGCGCACGGCCTTCGCGATAGGCGCGCACGAGATCGGGATAAAGGCTCCTGTAGCTGCCATCCGGCTGGCGATGTTCGAATTCGAGGAAAAACGCCATGTGATTGATGCCGGCCGAACGGTAACGGATTTCCTCGTATGGGATATCGAGATCATGGGCGAGTTCCATGGCCGTGCCCTGAACCGAATGGCAAAGACCCACCTGCCGGATCGTCGGGTACTTCTCGGCAATCGCCCAGGTATTGATCGCCATGGGGTTCACATATTGCAGCATGATCGCGTTCGGGCAGACGGCCAGCATGTCTTCGCAGATCTTCCACAGATGCGGCACGGTGCGAAGACCGCGCATGATGCCGCCGACGCCGAGCGTATCGGCAATGGTCTGGCGCAGGCCATATTTGCGCGGCACCTCGAAATCGGTGACCGTGCAGGGCTCGTACCCGCCTATCTGAAAAGCGACGACGACGAAATCCGCGCCGGCAAGCGCCTTTTTCTGGTCGGTATAAGTCTCGGCCTTCGCCTTTGCCCCCAGCGTCGAAATCAGCTTGTTGACGACGATGGCGCTTTCTTCCAGCCTTTCACGGTTGATATCCATGAGTGCGATGGTGGCGCCCGAAAGGGCCGGACGCTGCAGCACGTCGCCGACGATGTTCTTCATGAACACCGTGGAGCCTGCGCCGATAAATGTGATCTTGGGATCTCTTGCCATGTCTACCTCCGGCATTGGAATTCAAGCGATTTCGAAGGCGGCCCGTACAAGCCGCTGAGTATATTCTGTGTTTGGGTTTGTCAGCACATCCTCGACAGGACCTTGCTCAACGATCTGCCCGCGCTGCATGACGATGACGCGGTGGCAGAGCGCGCGAACCACTTTCTGGTCGTGGGAGATGAACAGGTAGCTCAGACCCCGCTCGTCCTGCAGCTTGCGCAGCAGATCGATGATCTGCGCCTGCACGGAAAGATCGAGCGCCGAGGTCGGCTCATCGAGCAGGATGAATTCCGGCTCCAGCGCCACGGCGCGCGCAATGGCGATGCGCTGGCGCTGGCCGCCTGAGAACTCATGCGGGAAACGTGAGAGGATGTTACCGGGCATGCCGGCCGCCTCCAGCGCATCACGCACCCGGTCCAGCCTTTCTGTCTTGGTCCGGCCAAGGCCGTTGATGATCAGCCCTTCCTCGATGATCTGGCCGATGGTCATGCGCGGATTGAGCGACGCGAAGGGGTCCTGAAACACGATCTGCATGCGCGAACGCAGGGGCCGCATCTCAGCGCGGGAGCGGCCATCGACCCTCTCCCCATCAAAGATCACCTCGCCGCCCACCGGTTCGTTCAGCCGCAGCAGGGATTGGCCGAAGGTCGTCTTGCCGGAACCGGATTCGCCGACGAGGCCCAGAGTCTCGTGCCGATTGAGGGTGAGCCCCAGGCTGTCGACGGCGATCAGTTCCTTCAGTTCCGGTTTGAACAGTCCGCCATAACGCATCATGAAGGAGACACGCACGCCGCTTGCCGTGAGCAGCACGCCGGAATTCTCCGGCAGCGGCTTTGCCGTTCCCTGCGGTTCGGAAGCGAGCAGCCTTTTCGTGTAGGGGTGCTGCGGTGCTGCAAACAGCTGTTCGGTGGTGTTATGTTCGCGCATCTCGCCATGCTGCATGACGTAAACGTAGTCGGAAAACTGCTTCACGATCGTCAGGTCATGGGTAATGAGCACCACGGCCATGCCGCGTTTTTTCTGCAGATCGCGGATAAGGTTGAGAATCTGCGCCTGCACCGTCACATCGAGCGCGGTGGTGGGTTCATCAGCAATCAGCACATCAGGATCGTTGGAGAGCGCCATGGCGATCATCACACGCTGCCGCTGGCCGCCGGAAAGCTGGTGCGGATATTGTTTCAGCCGCGCTTCCGGTTCCGGTATCTGCACCTGCCGCAGAAGATCGAGCGCCCTTGCCTCCGCTTCCTTGCGGCTGAGTTTTGAGTGCACCCGGATCGCCTCGACGATCTGGCTGCCGATCGTATAGATCGGGTTCAATGAACTCATCGGCTCCTGAAAGATCATCGAAATGCGATTGCCACGCAGCGCCCGGCGCTGGCGTGATGAGAATTTCAGGATGTCCTCGCCGTTGAAGCGCACCACCGCCGATTTCGAAATCGTTGCCCGCTTCGTCAGAAGGCCCATAACGGTGCGAGCCGTGACGGATTTCCCCGAACCGGACTCGCCGACGATTGCGATCGTCTCGCCGCGATAGAGCTGGAAGGAAATATCTTTCACCGCCTCCACCGTTCCGTGCTCCACCTTGAAGGTCACGGCAATGTTGCGGGCATCGATAATGGCATTGTCCTTGCGGTCATCGGCATCGAGGCGGATGGCGGGGGCGTAGGCGTTGTTCTGGGCAGCTACCATGTCACGCTCCTCTCAATAGGGATCGACGGCGTCACGCAGGCCGTCGCCCAGCGCGTTGAAGGCAAAGACGGTGACCAGCACGAACCCGACCGGCGCGAGGATCCATGGATAGGAACCGATGACGGAATAGGTCGCGGTATCCTGCAGCATCAGCCCCCAGGAGATGAGCGGCGGTTTCACCGCAAAACCGAGGAAACCGAGGAAGGATTCGAGCAGCACGACGCTCGGAATATGCAGGGTGACGGCGACGATCACGTGGCTCATCACATTCGGCAGAATGTGCTGGAAAATGATGCGCCGGTCGGTGGCCCCGACGGCAATCGCCGCCCGGACATAATCGATACGCGCCAGCGCCAGCGTCTTGCCGCGCACCTCGCGTGACATCTGCGCCCAGCCGAGCGCCGACATGACACCAACCACGAAGACGAGGAAAACGGTGGTCGGTGCGGTGACGGGAATGAGCGATGTCAGCGCGAGATAAAGCGGCAATTGCGGAAAGGCGAGCACCACCTCCACGAAGCGCTGCACCCAGGCATCCAGCGGCCCGCCGAAATACCCTGATATCAAGCCGACACTGGTGCCGATGACGGTGACGATGGCAACGACGCTAAGCGCAATCGCGAGCGAGATGCGCGAACCATATATGGCGCGCGACAGCACATCGCGCCCGAACTTGTCGGTTCCGAGAAAATGCACCGGCTGGCCGTCGGTCGAGCCGAAGAAGTGACGGCTCATCGGGATGAGGCCCAAAAGCCTGTATTCCGCGCCTTCGACGAAGAAGCCGAGATAGACGGGATTGTCGTAGTCCGGCCCGACGATAGGCTGGAACGTCACCGGATCGAGTTCTTCGGTCTCGGCAGTCGCATAAACCCGGGGGAAAGGACTGATATTGCCGTCCTTGTCAGAAAAACGCACCACCTGCGGCGGCGAGAAGCTGGCATTGGTTTCCAGCGGGTTCATCGGCGCGAAGAAATCGGCGAAAATTGCGATCAGGATCAAGAGCACGACCAGCACCAGCCCCAGCATGCCGGTGAAGGACCGCCTTAGACGCCGCCATACCAGGGCGAGATAGGACTCGTTGCCCTGCGTGCCGCGTTCGGGCTTGGGGGTGGCGGTGGTTTCGGTCTTCATGTTGTCAACGGCCACCATCTCAAGCCCTCCCGAATTCGCGAACGCGCGGGTCGAGCATGGCGAGCAGCATGTCGGCGATGATGTTGCCGACGATCAGCGTGGCGGCGAGCACCATCATGAAGGTCGCGGTGACGTAGACATCCCCCACCGCCATGGAGCCGACAATGGCCGGACCGACGGTCGGCAATGCGAAGATGATGGCGGTCTCGATTTCGCCGCTCAGCATATAGGGCAGCACAACGCCCTGATACATGACGAGCGGGTGCACCGCATTCGGCACGGCATGGCGCATGATGACCGCGCCTTCCGAAAGACCCTTTGCGCGCGCCGTTTCCACATATTGCGCATTCAGCGTATCGAGCAGATTGCCGCGCATCACCCGCATGTTGTAGGCGAGGCCGCCGAAGACGGCGATGGCGACCACCGGCCAGACATGGCTGACCAGATCGACAAATTTGCCCCACGACCACGGCGCACCGCCATATTGCGGCGAGAAGAAGCTGCCGATCTCAGACACATCGAAATGAAACACCATCAGATAGACAAGGATCAGCGCCATCAGGAAGCGCGGGATGGTCATGCCGAGAAAGGCGATGGTGGAGAGCAGGTTGTCGACCCAGGAATATTGCCGCGTAGCGGCCCAGATTCCGAAGGCGATGCCGAGAACAGATGCGAAGATGTGGCAGACCAGCGCCAGCGCAATGGTGCGCGGCAGGCGTTCGCCAACCACATCGGCGACCGGCTTGTTGTAGTAGAAACTGTAGCCGAAATCGCCACGGGTGATGATACCGCCGATCCAGTTGAAATATTGCATCACGAGCGGCTTATCGAGGCCGTGTTCGATACGATAGGCCTGCGCCTGCGCTTCCGCCTGTTCGAAGGAAGCCCCGCCCTGGTTCATCAGCTGCGAGCGGATGTAGTCTGCATAATCGCCGGGCGGCGCCTGAATGATGGCGAATGTCACCACACTCAGGATCAGCAGCACCGGAACGGCGGAGCCTATGCGTATCGTCAGGAATCTCAGCATCGAACGGTCTTCCTCCGTTTGGATGGGCCGTGTGTCTCCGGCCGCGCTTCACGCGCGACCGGTACCGGGTGTGCTCCGGGAGGAGTACTTCAAGGTATTCGCATTTCCGGACGGAAACCGGGGTCCGGTTTTTCTGGAAATGCTTTAGTTGATCGGGCCGCCCTCACCCGGCTTGCCGGGAAGCTGCTGCGGGAAGAGTTCGTATTTGCCCTGCTTGTCGGCCGCGACCCACAGCCGTTCGCGGATGATGGAATCTTCGGCCCAGTTGAACATGAAGATCGGCGTACCCTGCGGCACGTTGGAGAACCGCTTGTTGACGATGAGCGCGCCGGGATATTCGGTGAGGCCAATCGTATAGAGGTTCTGCGTGTAGACCTTCTGATATTGCTTCATCAGTTCCGCCCGCTCGGCATTGTCCTGCGAGGAAATAAACTTGCGTACCAGATCGGCCATCTCTTTCTCGAACGGCATCAGATCGAGTTCCTTGCCCTCGGGCGAGCGGTGGTTCCAGCTTGTGCGGGGGCCGACGGGTGCCAGCTGCTCGGTATTCTGCACCACGGAGGAAAGCTCGGTGGAGTTGCGGCGCACCAGCCAGTCGAACTGCCCGCCATAATGGGCGGCATCGCGCTGGTTGGAATCGAGGCTGTTGATGACGACGCGCAGGCCGAGTTTCGCCATCTGGCCAACGAGACCTTCCGCAAGGCTCTTGTCCGTCGCGTAGCCGTTATTGACGAGAAGGGTAATCTCGACATTGCGGCCGCCGAGCGTTTCCTTGGGGAAATTCAGGAACCCATCGCCATCGGTGTCCTTCAGGCCGATTGAGGCGAGCGAGGCCTTGGCGGCTTCGAGGTTGAAGGGGTAATAGACCGTGGAGGCGCGATCATAGAAGCTGGTGCCAGACGAAATGCCGCCCGGATAGATCGCCGTGAAAGGCCCCTTCACAAGCGAGTCGCCGATCGCCTTTCGATCGAGAGCGGAAGTGACCGCCTGGCGAAATACCTCATTGCGGTTCAGCTCACGAATGGCCTGTCCGCGCTCATCCGGATTGCCCCAGCCATTGGCGGAAAAGTTCATCTGCAGATTATAGCCGATGAGGCGCGGCCCAAAGGCAAGGCGGGCCGGCGCATTGGGATCTGCGGCGCGTTTCAGTGATGCGACGAAATTCTCCGGCTGTTCAAGATTGGAGAAATCGCCCGAGCCCGCAACGGCCTGCACATCGCGGTCCGCCCAGGTGGAAAGCTTGTAGTGGACCTCGTTGAGATAGGGCAGCTGCTGGCCCTTTTCATCGACCTTCCAGTAATAGGGGTTGCGCCGCAGCACGATGAGATCGTCCGGCCGATATGACACAGGCACCCATGCGCCCATGACCGGCATGTTCATATACTCAGGCGGGAAAGCGTTCTTGAACTGGTTATAGGTGTTCTTGGAATATTTCGGATGCTGGGGCTTCAGAATATGCGACGGCCCGGGGCAGAAGCTCGGATAGGCCATGGTGTAGAGATATTGCTTGGGAAAGGCAGCCTTGAAGGTCCATTGGACGGTGTAATCATCGACCTTCTTCAGCGTCGTTCCCTCACCGAAAGCCTCCGGCGAGGCGCCGCCGCCAAGCGGTGAAACATTGGGGTCGATGACGGCATCTTCCCAATAGAATATCACATCATCGGCGTTGAAGGGTTCACCGTCCGACCATTTGGCCCCCTTGACGAGATGCATCGTCAGCTTGTGGCCGTCTTCAGACCATTCCCAGCTTTTCGCCAGATTGGGCAGCGGCTCGGTATCCTTGGCATCCACCTGGAAAAGCGGCGCGGTACGCGTCAGGCATTCGGAAAGGGCGATATCGATGCCGCCCCAGCCCTGGCTCTGGCCGGCAATATAGTTCCAGCCCTCCGGCCGGCCGCCGACCACATGGCGCATGGTATCGCCATAAACGCCCATACCGTCAGGCATGTTGCCGGTCTTGTAGACGAGTGGTTCTTCCGGCAGGCGTTCCTTCAGCGGCGGCAGCTTGCCGGTCTTTTCGAATTTCTCGCTGACCCAGTCCGGCTCGCTGTAGTCAGGCAGCGCCTTGAATTCGAGGATCGAGTCGCGCGCCACGTAATTGATCTTGCCTTCGGCCGGAAATTGCGGCGGCTCGGGCGGCGTGGTGGTCTCGAAGGCATTCGCATTGAGTGCGATCATCGAAACACTGAGCCCCAGTGCCGAGATGATACCGATCTTGCGTTGAAGTAACATCGTCATTCCTCCCAAATGGCAGCTCTTCGACCGCCCACCCTCTGTGATCGTTCCGGTCGTGGCGGCGGACTCCCTTCCGCCGCCAGACCTGTTCCCATGTCTTTTCCTCAAACAGCCTTTTTCAGCGCCGATTTCTCGGCGCGCAATTCCTCGATGGAACGCACGTTGCGGCGTGCGGCGCCGGCCCAGTCGCGGGTCTTGACGCTCGATGTCGCAAGCCGCTCCTTCGCCGCCGGTACGGCATCGGCATATTGCGGCAGCCAGCGCGCTTGCGCGACAACCATCTCGTCCACCATCTGCCAGACCTCCTCCGGCGTGGCGACGGCGCCCACCAGCGGGTCATGCAGCACGGCGAGCTTCAAAAGATCGATATCGCCGCTCACCGCCGCATGGACAGACATGCGCTGCACATTGATGGAGGCCATGCAGGTGGCTGCACAGGCTTCCGGCAATGTTACGCCCGAGACCATGTTGATGCCGAAACGGTCGACAAAGCCGGGCGATTCGATGATGGCATCCGCCGGCAGATTGCTGATGACGCCATTGTTCTTGACGTTGAAATGGCCGCGATAGACCCGTCCCGTCTCCAGCGCTTCCAGAATATGGCTTGCGTGTTCATTGGAGCGCTTGGCCGGATCGATCGGCTTGGCGGCTGAGGCGAGGAACTGCGGAAACTCCGTTTCGAACCAGTTGCGCGTCTCGGTGGAGTGACGCAGATAACCGCCGGTTTCGCCGTGAATCCAGTCGGACATGTCAATCCAGCGGGAGATTTCATCCGGGCGCTTGCGATACCACGGCAGATATTCGGAGAGATGGCCGTTGCTTTCGGTCGAATAGACGCCGAAACGCTTCAGCACGTCGATGCGCAGCTTCTCCTGCTGCGAAAAGACCGGATGCGCTTCGAAGGCCGCGACCAGCTCATCCTTGCCGATCTTGCGGCCGTTAAGCCTCAGATCGATGAACCATGTCTGGTGGTTGATGCCCGAGCAGATGTAATCGAGTTCGGAGGGGGATTTCGCACCGAGGATTTCGGCGATCTGTTCCGCGCCATGCTGCACGCCGTGGCAGAGGCCGACCGTATCCACCTTGCCGTATTCGATGGCCGCCCAGGTATTCATGGCCATGGGGTTGGCGTAGTTCAGGAATTTCGCACCCGGTGCTGCGACTTCGCGTATATCCTTGCAGAAATCGAGAATGACCGGAATGTTGCGCTGACCATAGAGAATGCCGCCGGCGCAGATGGTATCGCCCACACACTGGTCGATGCCGTATTTCAGCGGAATGCGGATGTCGTCGGCATAGGCTTCGAGCCCACCGACCCGCACGCAGCTGATGATATATTTCGCGCCCTCCAGCGCCCGGCGGCGGTCCGTATGCGCTGTCACCTTTACGGGAAAACCATTGGCCTCAACGACCTTGTCGAGGATCGCCCTGATCATATCCAGATTGTGCTGGCTGATATCCGTCAGCGCGACTTCGATGTCGCGAAACTCCGGTACGCACAGGAGATCGGTGAACAGTTTTTTCGTGAAACCGACGCTGCCTGCGCCAATAATAGCGATTTTGAAACTCATAACGCCACCTCTGTTGCAAATCGAACGGGTGAAACGGGCCGAAGGATCATGAAATGGCGCTGCAGGAAAATACCCGTGAGAATCCCGGAAAACCGGCCTTCCTCCCAAATTTTTCAGCAACAATATCCCGCTGGCTGTCTCCTCGGATCGGGATTATGCGTATAAAGTTCGATAGAACCAGAGAAGGATTATGCTTTCATGGGTAATTTTGTGCTGCAGGATTTGATCGATCAGGGGCCCTGCATGCGAACCGTCTCGCTGCCGCGCGGCCGCCAGACGCTGCACACCATGCCGACCAGCAGCGGTTATGAAATCCGCCGCAGCGGCAATTACGACTGGGACGGGCGCAAACGCGGCCAGACGCCTTTTACCGTGCTGCAATATTGCATCGCCGGACAGGGCAACCTCCGTTACGAAAACCGCCACTATGTGGTGAGGCCGGGCGAAACCCTGCTGCTGCTCATTCCCCACAATCACCGCTACTGGCTGGAAGAGGGCAAGGAATGGGAATTCTTCTGGATTTCCATGAATGGCGAGGAAGCTTTGCGCATTCACCGCAATATCCTCTCTGTCACCGGCCCCGTCTTCAAACTCAAGTCCGAGACGGTGGACCAGCTCGCCGAATGCTGCTCAAGACTCGTCAATGGCGCGGAGACACCAGGCGCTGCCTCGGCCGTCGCTTACGAGGCGGCGATGACGCTTTATGATGATGTCTTCGGTTCGCACCCTTCCTTCGGCGGCGAATATCGCACGATGCAGCAGGTGCTGAGCTACATAGACGGGCACCTTGGCGAACGGCTGTCCGTCAGCGACCTTGCTGATGTGGCGGGCTTGAGCCGCGCGCATTTCTCCCGCATCTTCACGGCAAGCGAAGGCATGCCGCCTGCGGAATTTGTGCTGCAACGGCGCCTGCGCCGGGCGGCCAAGCTTCTCACTTCGGCTGCGAACATTCCCATCAAGGAGGTATCCGTGCTTTGCGGCTTCGAGGATCCGAATTATTTTTCCAAGGTCTTCCGCAGGCTCTACGGCACCAACCCGAGCGAATTCCGCACCACCGGCATGTATGCGAGCGTTCGGCAGAACTGACAGAAAATGCGACTTGGTTTTGACATGTTTCAGGCGATTAAGGATAGGCGTTACGCCCTTTTTGGAGACTGATCGAGGTGAACAGCAAAATCCGGACGATCCTCGTCTTTCCGATCAGGGCAATCATAATTTTCGCCCTTGTTCTCGACGGCATTTTCCGCCCGCTCTACCGGCCGGTCATCAGGGCCATATCGAACCTGACATTTATCCAGCGGCTGGAAAGCCGCATCGAGCGACTGCCGCGCCTTGCCATTCTCCTCTGTCTTGCCGTTCCCTTTGCGATTGCCGAACCGATGAAGATCGTCGGCCTCGTCCTCATTGCCCATGGCGCCTTCAAGTCGGGTCTGGTTCTGACGATCCTTGCCCACCTTTCCACCTTCCTGATTGTCGAGCGCATCTATCATGCGGGCCGGGAAAAGCTCCTCACCTATGGCTGGCTCGCCTGGATCATGCGCTATGTGCGTTTCGCACGTTCGTTTTACGACCGCTTCAAACTTGCGGCGCTGAACTGGATCCGGCTCCGGGTCCTTGCGCAATAGAGATAGAGCGCAACCGTCAGCCTTTGCGGCGCAGCCTTTTCAGCAGATATTCCGCAAGGGCAGTCGATTGCAGCGACACGAGAATAATGACGATGCCGAACACCACGCGGGTTTCAGGCACTTCATCGAACAGAAAATATCCGACAGCAATCACAAACAGGATCGACAGATAGCTGACAGGCGCAAGCACACTGGCATCCGCGATACGATAGGCCCGCAGGAAACAATATTGCCCCATCTGCGCCAGCAATCCGATGCCGAGCAGCGGAACCCAGTCGAATGACGCAACCGGTTTCCATGTCCAGATCGCCGGAACGGCGGTAATGACGGCAAGGCCCACCGTGTAGAACACCATCATGACCGTGGTGTTCTCCTGCCGCAGCGCGCGGGTCTGGATCACCGCAAACGCCCCGAACACCACCGACACCAGAACAACAATCACACCCGCGCCAAACTCCGTACCGCCCGGCCCGATGACGACCAGAACGCCTACAAATGCAAGACAGGCACCCGTCCAGCGAAAACGGCTCACGCTTTCGCCGAGAAAGGCGACGGCCATCGCCATCGTCACCAATGGCCGGGAGAAACCGACGGCATTGACGGTCGCAAGCGGCAAAAGGGTGATGGCGATGAAATTGCTGGTGAGTGCGATGGCGTTGCAGCAGATGCGGAAAATATTGCGCCAGGGATATTTGACGCGCAGCATTTCTCCCCTGTGCCGCCAGATGAGCGGCAGGATGAACATCAAACCGATCATCGCCCTGATAAAGACCAGCTGGAAGGCGGGATAGGTGACGCCCTGCGCCTTGACGAGCGCAGTCATTCCGCCCGCAACAAGGGTCATGTCCAGCAACAACCAGCCAATGCCCGCGCGCGTATCCGTCTCGCGCGGGTTTTGCTGTTCTTCGCTCTGGGTGTCGCCATTCACGCCGGCTGCACAAGATTGGCCATGAGGCGGAAGGCCCCGGGCACAAGCTTGTCCATCTGGTGGTGCAGCACGAGACTGGTATGGGTATGCCGGCCCTTGCCGATGACACCCGAAACCAGCGCACCCTTGAGCGGCTGTTCATCGACATCATGCATGGCGAGCAAGGGCTCGTAGACATCATCCCAGCGCGCAGCGAAATAGAGCCCGCGTTCCTTGTCCCAGCCCGCCCAGTCGGCAGCATCGATCCTGTTGGGGCCGGCAAGCAGCGGATGTTCGGGCGCCAGCACCGTTACCTCAGCCTGCGGGTCGGTCACACGCCAGCGCAAGGAAGGTTTGCCGATCTCAAGCCGCCTCACAGGCGTCGTCTCCGGGTTCCATCCGTCGGTCGGCCGGTGATAGAGCGTGACGAGATGACCGCCATCCTCGACGAAACGGTGAAGCCTTTCCGTTGCGGCGGCCAGATCCTTGCGGATGCCGAAGGCAAAGATGCCGATAACGATCGTCGTGAAGGACGACAGGTCACCGCCCAGCGCCTGGGCATCGAGTTCGGTGACATCAAGACCCATGCGCGACAGCCAAAGACCCACCCTGTCGGCACCGCCACCGACATAACCGACGCGTGCGCCCTCGGGCAGCTTGAGGTCCAGTGACAGGATTTTCAAAACGGACGGCGCCAGAAACCTTGCCCTGCCGATATGCGGATAGGCGATGGGCGTGATCTGGAAAGCGGGTTGTGAACCGACAAGCGCTTCGATCTGGGCAAGGCCTGCCTTCGCATCGCCGGTGCGTTCCGCAATCCAGTCGCCGCCGTTTCTGCGCAGGTTCCAGCCGCCCGTATTCCTGAACGACAGCGGCGCATCGGCACCCTTTACATGCGCCTGAAAGACATGGACGTCCTGCCCCTTTCCAAGCGGAACCAGAAGGGCATCCGGCGCGATCGTCAGCGACTGCGCGGGCGTTACGAAAAACGGTTCTTCCAGATCGAAGGCGGCCGAGACCTTTCTGCCCCCAACCGTTGCGGAAAGCAGCAGAGAGGCATGGCCATTGCCGCCCGAGGCTTTCCAGTCGGGCTGGTAAAGCCCGGAAACAGCAGCATCCTTATCGGCGACAAGCGAAAAGACCAGCGTCTCACCACGCGACTGAACGGATGACGACACCCCTGATGGCAGGACCGGCGTGACCTCAACATTAAGTTCAGCCGCCCTGTCTGAAAGCTCCACCGAAAGAACCGACGTTCCGCCCGGAACGATCTCTGCCGGCTCGGCATAGGCCCGTTCGAAAACATCGAGCGCCGTCAGGATAGCGGCATCAACCTGCGCCCGCTTGCGCGCGATCCGATGGCCGTGCAGCTCCTTGAAATCCGCAGCTGCGGTTTCGTCAACCTTCTGCAAAAGCGCCGCCGCCGCAAGAAGCAACGCCGTGATCCGCTCCCTGTCGGGAAAGGCCGAGATTGCTTCGCTTATCGCCTGTTCCGCTTTGACCAGCGCCTTTGCCAATTCCGAATCCAGCCCGGGGAAAGCCGCAAGGTCAGACAGGGAAGACGGCAGGCTGTCGAGGATCGAGTGCTCTTCGCCCGCCGCTTCACTGGCGAGTTCCAGATGCAGCGGCCAGACCTCCTGCGCCCGCTTCGGCCAATGCCCCATTCCCTGCGACGCATGATAATAACGCGACCATTCGCCGATGCGGTCATATTGCGCACCGGTGGCCGCCTCCTTGCCCGGAGCATTGACTATCAGCGTAGTCTCCGGCGGCGGCACTTCGTCATCATAGGTGTCGCCACCGCCAGACCATGCGGGAAGGTAATATTTGGCCACCTTCCACGGTTTCAGCCCCTCGGCGAAATGCTCGGGATAGGCCGCAGGGTCAGCGGCCAGCGTGATCGCGCTTTTCGCCGCCCGCGTCATGGCCCGGTGGTGCCCATGTTGTCCCGGCACATCGAGAAATGTCGGAATGACGATATCCGGCCGCTCCTTGCGGTAGGCGCGAACCAGCCGCTCGACAATGCGCTGCTGCCCCCAGCGGCCGAAGGTCTGGTCGCCATCCTTGGAAAAACCGAAGTCGTGAATGATGTCCGCCGGACCATGGCCGAGCCAGCTGATATCAGCATCGATGACGCGGGCAGCCTCCTCCAGCTCCCGCGACCGGATGACGCCAAGCGCGCCCAGCCGTTCCGGCCCCAGCGCATTCTGCCCGCCCTCGCCGCGTGTGGAGCAGGCGATGATGATCCGCATGCCCAGTTCCATGCGGAAATAGGCAAGAAGTCCATTCTGCTCATCGTCGGGATGCGCGCCGGTGTGCATGACGGTGACGGTGGATTTAAGCGCGCTCAGCTTGCGATGCAGGCGAATGAGCCACGGATCGGCCATCTGCCGTTCGATGCGCTCCCGAGGGTTAAGCATGGGCGGTCTCCTCCAATATTCAGCCGGGTGCCTGCGCTGCAGCTCCCGGGGATGTCTCGAGTTTTGGTGTGACGATGTCGAACAGCGGCAAGGCGGCGGCACCGAGCGCCGCAGTCAATTGCCCGGACTTGCCGTGGATGACCCGTGGCAATTCCCGTTGCCGCCGGCTCGCGACCGAGGTCGGCAAAGGCCCCATCCGCGCAATGATCTCGCTGATGATGATCTCAGGCAGCGCGCCGCCGAGAATGACCGTCTGGGGATCGAGAATATTCTCGAGCATCGCAACCATGGGCGCGAGATGGACGGCGGCCTCCTCTATCCATTCCATCACCACCGGATTGCCAGCCCTGAACAGGGCTTCCAGATCATCAAGTTCCGTATCCGCGACACCCGCGCAGACAAGCTTTTCCTTCAGCACATAGACTGAGGCATAGGCCTCCAGACACCCTCTTTGCCCGCAGGAGGGGCAAGGCCTTCCCTTCGGTGAAACGGTCACATGGCCGATTTCGCCGGCATTTCCGAACGCACCGCGATAGGGCGCGCCATCCTGAATGATGCCGAGGCCGATACCGACGCCGAAATAGATCATGCAGAAATTCGGGATGGCCAGCCCCGCACCGAACAGCCGTTCCCCGACCGCTGCCGCAGTCGCATCGTTTTCGACCACGACCGGCTGACCGCAGGCTTCGCCCAGCATCTGCCGGGCATCAATGCCGCCCCAGCCGGAAAGCGTCGTCGGCCCCACGGAGGTCATGCCATCAATCTCGAAGGGACCGGGCATGACAACCCCGGTGCCAAGCAGCCTGCAGCCGAGATTTTTCGCGACAGCGGCATGCTCGGCGGCAAAGGTCTTGAATATGGCGTCCGGTGTCGTGTCCTTGAGAGGGGTAACACGATGAGTACGCAACACGCCGGCAAGATCGAGGCCTACGGTGACCATATGGTCGGCGGCGATTTCCATACCGATCGTCGCGCCGCCATCTGGATTGACGGCGAACTGGATCGGCGGCTGGCCCCTGCCCGTGCGACGACGGCCGAGTTCCTTCAGCAATTCCTCGCCCATCAGTTCATCAACGATATTGGCGACCGCCTGCGGCGTCAGATGTGTGATCTTGGCAATCTGGGCGCGGCCGAGCGATCCGTGCCGCCGGACGATGTCTAAAACGACTCGCCTGTTATGTTCGCGGCTCCGCTCAGGATTTTTTCCGATTGCTACGGGATAAGCGTCTACCGTGTGCACCGTCATCTCTTCAACTTCCCGTCTCTTATAAAATTCATAGCGTCGAATTGACGATAAGCGCAATATAATAATTCAAGTAAATTATCTTATTGACAAACGCGCGCCTTCAGAGAACCGTAGAGGGCGACCGGGGGTCAGGCTTGTTTGGGGCGGAAGAGGAAACTCCGCAGCCGGCAAATCGATGAGCGCGCGCGAAAGCGCGGATAAAGGGAACGATCACTCCGCATCCGGAAGACCGGACGGAGGAAATGGAGGCTTACATGCGCAGGGCAACTCTGTTCGCCGGCTTGGTTGCCGGTTTCAGCACATTTGCATTCAACGCCGCGCAGGCGGTTGAAATCGAATATTGGCAATATGTCTTCGACACACGCGTAAAAGCCATGGACGAGCTGATCGCGGAGTTTCAAAAGGCCAACCCTGACATCACCGTCAAGCAGGTGACCTTTCCTTACGCCGACTACCAGACCCGCGTGATTGCGGCCAACATGTCCGGCAAGGGGCCTGACGTGATGCAGCTGTTTTACGGCTGGCTGGACAAGTTCGCAGCCGGCGGCATCTTGCAGCCGCTGCCGGCAGACGCTTTCCCGCATGACAAGATCGAAAGCGAATTCTTCCCCATCATCAGCGCCATGAAGCGTGGCGACGACTATTATGGCCTGCCGACAGCAGTTCGTTCGCTCGCCCTGTTCTACAACAAGAAGCTCTTCACCGAGGCGGGCCTCGATCCAGCCAATCCGCCGAAGACGCTCGATGAGTTCGTCGCAGCCGCGGAAAAAATCGCCAAGCACGACGCCGCAGGAAACCTCACCGTCGCCGGGTCCACACTCGACATGGGCGGCCAGGACCACCAGTGGTGGCGTGAAGTCCTCATTCGCCAATATGGCGGTGAGCCCTATACCGATAATGACCAGAAGGTCGCCTATAATAGCGAGCCGGGCATTCAGGCCCTGAAATTCTACACCAGCCTGCAGCTTGAAAAGAAGATCGGCCAAGTGGGTTTCATGGATGAGGGCCAGGCGGCCTTCCGCGCCGGTAAGGCCGGCATGACCATCGATGGCACCTTCCGGCTGGGCTCGTTCCGCACCATCAAGGATTTCGAGTGGGGCGTGACCGAACTTCCCACCAATGACAAGAATATCCGCTCCAACTATGCCAGCTACTTCGCCAATGGCATCAGCGCCAAGACCACGGGTGAAGAGCTTGAGGCCTCCAAGAAGTTCCTCGCCTATATCTCTTCCCCGGAAGCCATGGCGATCTGGCTGAAGACGGTGGGCGAGTTGCCGGCACGGCGCTCGGCGGCGCTGACCGAAGAAAACCTGAAGGACCCGATCTACGCACCGTTCCTGAAGGGTCTGGAATATGCCCATACGACACTGTTCATGGATGAGGCGGCCCAGCGGCAGAACGCCATCGACATGACCAACCGTGTCCTGCTCGAGGGCCAGCCGGTCGAGGATTCCATCAAGCAGGCCGCCGAGGCCGAGCAGGAAATCATCGACGCGGCGAAACCCTGAAAACCGCAGGTCCAACCATGACAGCGATAGATCAACAGGGGGCGGCATCCGGCCGCCCCGGCGGCTCCTTCGGGGATCGCCTTTCCATGCGCACGAAACGGCTTTTGTGGATCTGGAGCTTTCTGGCGATCCCGATCCTCTTCTACAGCGTCATCCGTTTTTACCCGACGCTACAGGCCTTCTATCTGTCCTTCACCAACTGGGACCTTCTGCGGCCAGCGAAGTTCATCGGCATCGCCAATTATGTGAAGCTGTTCAAGGACCCGCAATTCTGGAAGGTATTCAAGAATACCTTCACCTATCTCATCGTCGGCACGCCGATCAGCCTGGTGCTGGCTTTTGTCATCGCCTTTTATCTTGACCGGGGCCGCATCCTGCACGGTTTCATCCGCGCCCTTTATTTCCTGCCCTATCTGACGACCGCAGCGGCCATGGCCTGGGTCTGGCGCTGGTTCTACCAGCCGCCGCCGATCGGCATCATCAACGATGTGCTTGGCATGATCGGCATTCCGCAGCAGCCCTTCATCCGCTCCACCGATCAGGCGCTTTATTCGGTCATGGTGACAGCCATCTGGGCGGGGCTCGGTTTCCAGATCATCATCTTCATGGCGGGCCTGCGCGCCATTCCGACGACATTCTACGAAGCCGCCCGCATCGACGGGCTCGGCGAATGGGCGATCCTTCGAAAGATCACGCTGCCGCTCCTGAAACCAACCACCGTTTTCCTCGTGGTGTTTTCCTCCATCGGCTTCCTGCGCATCTTCGACCAGGTCTACAACATGACCACCAATGATCCGGGCGGACCGCTCGGCTCAACCAAGCCGCTGGTACTGATGATCTACCAGACCGCGTTCAATTCCTATGCGATGGGCTATGCCGCAGCACAGACGGTCGTCCTGTTCACCATTCTTCTTGTCGTATCGCTGGTCCAGCTCTGGGTCCTGAGGGAAAAGAAATGAGCGAAGCGCCGCCACTCTCCCACGCCCGCATCCGCCCCGGCCGCATCGTCACCTGGACGCTGCTGTTCATCGGCGGCCTGATCATGGTCTCACCGCTGCTCTTCATGTTCTCGACCTCGTTCAAGACGGCGGACCAGGTCTATGATCTCAGGCTCATCCCGGCCGCGCCGACGCTTGCGAACTATATCACGGTCATGGCCGACGGCCGTTTCCTGCGCTGGTTCTTCAACTCCATGCTGGTCGCGGTCATCGTCACTGTTTCCAACTGCTTCTTTGACAGTCTGGTCGGCTACACGCTGGCGAAATTCGAGTTCCGCGGCCGTTATTTCATCTTCCTCGCCATCCTGTCGACGCTGATGATACCGACCGAAATGCTGGTTATTCCCTGGTATCTGATGTCCAGCCAGCTGGGCTGGCTCGACAGCTACTGGGGGATCATGTTCCCGGGAATGATGACGGCGTTCGGCACCTTCCTCATGAAGCAGTTTTTCGAGACGGTTCCGAACGACTTCATCGAGGCCGCACGCGTCGACGGTCTGAACGAATTCCAGATCTGGTGGAAAGTGGCCCTGCCGCTGGTGACGCCTGCTCTTTCGGCGCTGGCAATCTTCACCTTCCTCGGCAACTGGACCGCCTTCTTCTGGCCGCTGATCGTCACGACAAGCAAGGAGCTTTACACCCTGCCAGTCGGTCTTTCGAGCTTTGCCGTGGAACAGCAGATCCAGTGGGAAATGATCATGACGGGCGCAGCCATTGCGACCATCCCCACCCTCATCGTCTTCATCGTCCTGCAACGCTACATCGTTCGCGGTGTGATGCTGGCGGGCCTGAAAGGATAACATCATGGCCGATATCAACCCGCGCCTGTCCGACACCAGCAGGTTTCCCGATCCTGTCTACAAGGAAACCGTGCTGCGCCCGCTTTTCGATGGCGCCAAGAACCACCATGTCGACGGGTTCCGCCGCATCGACCGCGCGCATCTCGTCATGCTGCGCGAAACCGGAATTCTGGATGCTGAAACGGCGGCGAGAATCGCCGGCGCGCTCGAAGACATCGACAGGACCATCGAGCCATCGGAGCTGGTCTATACCGGCGAGGTCGAGGATTTCTTCTTCCTGATCGAAAAGGAACTGAAGGCCCGTATCGGCGTCGATGTCGCCGGTCGCCTGCACACGGCCCGCTCGCGCAACGATATCGATCACACCCTGTTCAAGATCGGCCTCAAGGAAAAGATCGACACGCTCACCGCCAAGGCGCGTGTTCTGCTGAAAGCGCTGATTGATGCCGCCGAGCGCAATCAATCCACCCTGATTGTGGCCTATACGCATGGGCAGCCGGCCCAGCCCACCACTTTCGGCCATTATCTCTCCGCCGCCATCGAAGTCCTCATTCGGGATATCGACCGTTTCGCGGAAGCTCGCCGAATCGTCGATCTCTCACCCATGGGCGCCGCCGCCATCACCACCTCCGGCTTTCCCATTGATCGCGCCCGCGTCGCCGAGCTTCTCGGTTTTGCCGCGCCGCTGCGCAATTCCTATTCCTGCATCGCCGCCGTCGACTACACGACGGCGACCTATGGCGCGATCGAGTTGATGTTCCTGCATCTCGGCAGGCTCATTCAGGACTTCCAGTTCTGGACGAGCTTCGAAGTCGGCCAGATCTACGTGCCGAATTCGCTGGTGCAGATATCCTCGATCATGCCGCAGAAGCGCAACCCGGTGCCGATCGAACATCTGCGCCACCTCGCCAGCCAGACGTTCGGGCGGGCGCGGACCATGCTCGACGTGATGCACAACACGCCCTTCACCGATATGAACGACAGCGAAGGTGAAACGCAGGGCATGGGTTACGAGGCCTTCGCTTCGGCCGGCCGGGTTCTCGATCTCCTCGCCAGCCTTGTCGG
Organism: Agrobacterium sp. CFBP2214; assembly: GCF_030209895.1. Taxonomy (NCBI): domain Bacteria; kingdom Pseudomonadati; phylum Pseudomonadota; class Alphaproteobacteria; order Hyphomicrobiales; family Rhizobiaceae; genus Agrobacterium; species Agrobacterium sp. CFBP2214. The sequence goes on from NZ_JARVRC010000021.1 coordinate 25,200, forward strand.
CCAGATCAGCATCGACCCTGAGAGGGTCGACCAGAATATCCGCCGTTCCTGCATCACCATCACGGAACTGGCGGATTCGCTCGTCCGCATCGAGGACCTGTCATTCCGCCAGGCCCACGAGATCGCCGCGACTGTCGCCAAGAGCGTTGTGGCGCTGAAGGGCGATCTGCCGAATGACGGCTACCAGCCGTTCCTCAACGCGTTCGAGGAACTGGCGGGGCGCAAAACCGGCATCAGCGAAGAAAAGTTCAGGCAGATCGTCTCGCCGGAGCACTTTGTCGCGGTACGCGGCCGCTTCGGCGGCCCTGCCCCCGAACCGATGCGGGAGGCGATTGCCGCCTATCGCGGCAAGCTTGCTGCATTCGAGGCGGAAGCAAAACGATCCGCCGATCACGAAGCGGCAAAGGCCGCCGAACTGGCAGAGAAATTCACCGCCCTGACGGGAGCGCGATAATGGCGACAATCGAACTCACTCAACTCGTAAAGCGCTACGGCAAGGTGGAGGCGGTCAAGGGCATCGACCTTGCCATCGAAGATGGCGAATTCGTCGTTTTCGTCGGCCCTTCCGGCTGCGGAAAATCGACGACGCTGCGCATGATCGCAGGGCTCGAAGAAATCTCCGACGGCACGCTGAAGATCGGCGGGAACGTCGTCAACGAGAAGGAACCGAAACAGCGCAACATCGCCATGGTCTTCCAGAACTATGCGATCTACCCGCATATGACGGTTCGCCAGAATATTGGCTTCGGGCTTTATACCGCAAAGCTCGACAAGGCGGAAAAGAACCGGCGTATCGAAGAGGCCGGGCGGGTGCTGGGGCTTGAGGCGTTGCTCGACCGTCGGCCAGCGGCTTTGTCTGGCGGCCAGCGGCAGCGCGTCGCCATCGGCCGCGCCATGGTGCGCGATCCCGCAGCCTTTCTTTTCGACGAGCCGCTATCCAATCTCGACGCCCAGCTGAGATCGCAGATGCGCATTGAAATCAAGCGCTTGCATCAACGTCTTAAGACGACAACCGTCTACGTTACCCACGACCAGGTGGAAGCCATGACCATGGCGGACCGGATTGTCGTCATGAAGGACGGCCATATCCTGCAGGTTGGCACGCCGACTGAACTCTACGAAACACCCGTCGATGTGTTTACCGCCCGCTTCATCGGCAGCCCCTCGATGAACCTTTTGCGAGGGACCAAAACAACCAACAGCGTTACGCCCTCCGCCACGGGCGAGTTTTTGATCGGTGTGCGGCCGCACGACCTGCTGGTTGGAGAAACCGACGCCACACAGGGAACGTTTACGCTTGAAGGAACGGTAACCGCGGTTGAGCCTCTTGGCCCGGAAACACTGGTTCATCTGGACACCGACACTACCTCGGTGATCGCAACCTCTAGAGGCAAATCCATTCCGGCAGTTGGCACCCGGCTGCAATGCCGGGCGGAAACAGGCGCGCTTTATCTTTTCGATGCGAAGACGGAAAAGCTTCTGGGCCGCGCATGATGACAACAGAAAAATCAGCCGTCATCAGCATTGGCCGCATCTATTGCGACCTCATTTTCACCGGGCTTGACGAATTGCCGGTGCTCGGCCGGGAACTGTTTGCACGCGACATGGAAATCGCCGCCGGCGGCGGGGCTTTCATCGCCGCCGCGCATCTCGCCCATATCGGCCGTCCCGCTGCGCTGCTTGCAAGGCTCGGCACCGACACCTTCTCGCGCGATATCGGTGAGAAAATGCAGGAGAGCGGTGTCGATCTGCAATTTCTGGAGCATTCGGCGGATGCGGGGCCGCAGGTCACGGTGGCGACGGTGGTTGGCCACGACCGTGCATTTTTGACACGCCGCGCCGGCGCCGCCCGACCTTCGACACTGGATACCGCCCTTGCGTGGGACAAGGCACGGCATATGCACATCGCCGAATTCGCTACTTTGCACGAAATCCCCGATCTCGTCGCGCGCGCCAAGGCGAGCGGATTGTCCGTCTCGCTCGACCCGAGCTGGGACGCCTCGCTGATCTACGACAAGGGTCTGCTCAGGGCCTGTGCCGGTGTCGACGTTTTTTTGCCCAATCTTGAAGAGGCCGAAGCAATCACCGGGCATTCGGAACCGGAAACGGCTATCCGGAGATTGGCGGAGGCTTTCCCGATGGTCGCCCTCAAAGGCGGCGCGGAGGGTGCATGGGTATCATCTGCAGCCGGGATTCAGCATAAAGCCGCCCAAAAGGTCCCGGTGGTCGATACGACCGGCGCAGGCGATGCCTTTAATGCCGGTTTTCTTGATACATGGCTTCAGGGTCAGAACGAACAGCAATGCCTCGAAGCCGGCATCGCAGCGGGCAGTCTTGCCGTGCAGGCGGCAGGCGGCGCACCGAAGGTGACCGCCGCCGCGTGAGACGCCCTGCCCACATCACTCCCCGCGCGGAAAACGCTGGTTCTCTTCCAGCACGTTAAGGTCCATGTGGTTGCGCATGTAGCGTTCGGAGGCCTTTTGCAGCGGCTGGTAATCCCACGGGTAATAAGCGCCATTGCGCAACGCCTTGTAGACCACCCAGCGCCGCGCCTGGCTTTCCCGCACGGCAGCATCGAAAACAGGCAATTGCCAGCGCCGGTCGATTTCGCTGGCAAGCGATGAAAGCACGGCACTGAAAGCGGGATCACCGGCAAGGTTGGTGCGCTCTTCCGGATCGGCTTCGAGATCGTAAAGCAGCGGCGGATCAGCCTCGCAGACCGACAGCTTGTAGCGCCCGTCACGGATGGCGACGAGCGGCGCGATCGAGCCTTCGGCGGCATATTCCATCGGCACCGGGCCGCGCTCTCCAGTTCCCGCAGCCAGCGCCGACAGGTCTTCGCCATCGGTCCAGCGTTTGAGCGAGGTGATATCGAGGCCCGCAAGCCCGCAGAGCGTCGGCGTGACATCGAGCGTCGAGACGGGCGTGTCGATCAGGGCCGGCTGCCAGCCGGGTGCGGCGATCATCAGCGGCACGCGGGCGGAGCCCTCAAAGAAACACATCTTGAACCAAAGCCCACGCTCGCCCAGCATGTCGCCATGGTCGGACAGGAAGAGGATGATGGTGTCCTCCTCCATCCGTGTCGCTTTCAGCACGTCGAGAATCTCACCGATCTTCTCGTCGATATAGGAGATATTGGCGAAATAACCGCGCCGTGCACGGCGTATCTGCTCCGGCGAAATATCGAAAGCCTCATGATCGCAGGCTTCCAGCAACCGTTTCGAATGCGAATCCTGCTCCTCGAAGGCAATCGCCGATGTCTGCGGATCAAGCGCCGGGCAATCCTCGTAGAGATCCCAGAATTTGCGCCGCGCCACATAGGGGTCGTGCGGATGGGTGAAGCTGACGGTCAGGCACCAGGGGCGGTCATCGAGCCGGCGCGACAGATCGTAGAGCTTGCGGGTGGCGTGATAGGCCACCTCGTCATCATATTCCATCTGATTGGTGATTTCAGCGACACCCGCACCGGTGACCGAGCCGAGATTGTGATACCACCAGTCGATCCGTTCGCCGGGCTTGGTATAATCAGGCGTCCAACCGAAATCCGCCGGATAGATATCCGTCGTCAGACGCTCTTCGAAGCCATGTAATTGGTCCGGTCCGACGAAATGCATCTTGCCTGAAAGGCCGGTGTAATAACCCGCCGCCCGCAGATGGTGCGCATAGGTCGGAATGTCGGAAGCGAATTCGGCAGCGTTATCATAGACCCGCGTCCGGCTGGGCAACTGCCCGGACATGAAAGAAGCGCGGGCCGGCGCGCAGAGCGGGCTTGCCGTGTAAGTGTTGGCGAAGCGGACAGACCGCTCCGCCAGTGCTTTCAGATGTGGTGCGTGGATAAAATCGGCCGGACCATCGGGAAAAAACGTCCCGTTGAACTGGTCGGCCATCAGGATCAGGATATTGGGACGCGGCATTTCGACTTTCCGGCTTAGAGACCAAGCTTGCCTTTGACGGCGTCCGCACCCGGCTTGCCATCCAGCGTGGTGACGCCTTGCAGCCAGCCATCCAGCACCTTCGGATTGGCCTTCAGCCAGGCCGTCGCCGCCGCTTTGGAATCCTCACCGCCGAGAATGGAGCCCATCAGGCTGTTTTCCATGCCGATATCAAACTTCAGGTTCTTGAACAGCGTCGCCGCATTCGGGCATTGCTGCGCCCAGCCGGTGCGGGCCAGCGTATAGACTTCCGCGCCGCCGAAATTCGGGCCGAAATAGGCGTCACCTCCGGAGAGATAGGCGATATCGATCTTCTCATTCATCGGATGCGGCGCCCAGGCGAGGAAGACCACGGCCTTCTTGTCCCTGCCCGCCCGTTCCACCTGCGCCAGCATGGCCTGTTCGCCGGATTCAACGAGCTGCCAGCCTTTCAGGCCGAAATCATTGGCGTCGATGATCTTCTGGATATTCTGGTTGGCCGGCGCGCCCGGCTCGATGCCGTAAATCTTGCTTTCGAACTCATCGGCATGTCTGGCGAGATCGGCAAAATCCTTCACGCCCTTTTCCGCCATATAGGAAGGCACCGCCAGCGTGAACTTGGCGCCCTCCAGGTTCTTCGTCATCACCTCGGCCGCTTTCGCCGCGTTCAGATCGTCGACGAAGGACTTCTGGGCCGGCATCCAGTTGCCGAGAAAGACATCGATTTCGCCATTTTTCATGGCCTGGTAGCCGATCGGCACCGAAAGCGTCTTGACGTCGGCTTCATAACCCAGCGCATCGAGCACGACGGAAGCGACACCGTTAGTAGCAGTAATGTCGGTCCAGCCGGGATCGCTGAGGCGAATGGTCTTGCAGGCGGCGTCATCGGCCGCCTGTAGCGGGGTGGAGAATGCCGCCACGGACAGAATGAGACCGGCGGCGATGCGGTGCAGATGAGAAACGGTTTTCATTGCGGCTCCCCTTTTATTAGTCCAGTTTATTGAACACCACATTGTTTTTGCCTGTGAAGCGGGTATTTTTCGATGACTGATATAAGGAAATTTAATGTCTGATCGGCCGCTTGACCTCGGATGGATGCGCATTTTCACCGATGTCGCGCGCCGCGGCAGCCTCACGGCTGCGGCGGCATCGCTGCGACTGACCCAGCCGGCCGTCAGCTATCAGATGCGCAAACTCGAGGATGAGCTGGGCGTGGTTCTTATCCGGCGCAAGCATCGCGGCATCGAACTCACCGCCGAAGGACAAAAGCTGTTCGACATCGTCTCGCGTAATGTCGACGCCATCGATCTTCTCGCGCAGCAGCTTCGCCGGACGGAGGACCGGCAGACTATCCGCCTGCACACGGACTATGCCTTTTCGTCCCTGTGGCTCATCCCGCGCATGCATGGCTTTCGAGCGCTCAACCCCGACATAAACATCCAGATCGTGGCAACGCAGGACCCTCTTGGTCAGGGCAAACATGATAGCGACGTGATGATCATTTTCGGCACGCGGCAGGAAGCCGGCGAAGGGGCGGTGTTGCTGCTCTCGGAGAAGGTCACGCCGGTCTGCTCACCTGCCCTGCTGACCGAAACACCGGCACCCGCGACCGTCGCGGATTTTTCACGGCGAAAGCTCATCCACCTCGAAAATACCTCGCAAGCGCACTGGTTCGACTGGGCTGCCTACTTCAAGCATTTCGGCGTGCATCGCGGTGCCGAGCATGATGGCGGCGATATCAGCTTCAACAATTACACCATGGTGGTGCAGGCAACCATCGGCGAACAGGGTTTCGCGCTCGGCTGGGCAGGACTGGTCGATCCGTTGCTTGAGGCCGGCGTGCTGGTGATGGCCGGCCCGAGCCTCGATGCGCCGGGACGCGGCTACTGGCTGATGCGGCCGAAAAGCAGCGACAGCGCGGTGAGAAAACTCACCGGCTGGCTGATTGACGAGCGGCGATGACGCCGCCCGCCACCCTGTACCGTTTCCTGTTCAGATCGGATAATGCAGCGGCCCGTCCTGCAGCGTGACCCAGCGTAGCTCAGTGAATTCCGCAATGCCCGCCGTACCGCCGAAGCGGCCGTAACCGGAAGCCTTGACCCCGCCGAAGGGCATCTGCGCTTCATCGTGAACGGTCGGGCCGTTGATGTGGCAGATGCCACTTTCAATGCGGGCGGCAATGGCAAGCGCCCGTGCCTGATCCCTGCCGAAAATTGCGGCGGAAAGACCGAACTCGGTTTCGTTGGCGATGCTCACCGCCTCATCGATGCTGCCGGCGCGGATGATGGAGACGACGGGACCGAAGCTTTCCTCCGCATAAAGTCGCATGGCGGGCGTGACGCCATCGACGGCGATCGCATCCACCATCGTGCCATTACCGCCGCCGCCCGCGGCCAGCCGCGCGCCCTTGGAGACGGCATCATCCACCAGCGCCCGAATGCGCGATGTCGCTTCGGCGCTGACCAGCGAGCCGAGCGGTGTTTTGCCCTCACGCGGATCGCCGGCCGTGAGGCTCGACGCTTTTTTGGCGAAGGCCTCCACAAATGCATCGGCAACGCTGTCGAGTACGATGATGCGCTCCGTCGACATGCAGATCTGGCCCTGGTTCATATAAGCGCCGAAAGCGGCAGCCGCGACAGCCGCATCGATATCGGCGTCATCAAGCACGATGAACGGCGCCTTGCCGCCAAGCTCCAGCAAAGCGGGTTTCAGATAACGGCCGGCGGTTTCGGCAATCACCCGGCCAACGCGGGTCGAGCCGGTGAAATTCACGCGTCTGACGGCGGGGTGTGCGATCAGCGTATCGACGATCTTTGCCGCATCTTCCGGTGCATTGGAGACGGCGTTGAGCACGCCCTTCGGCAGACCCGCCGAAGCGACGGCTTCAATGATCAGCGCATGGGTGCGCGGGCACAGTTCCGAGGTCTTCATGACAACCGTATTGCCGCAGGCGAGCGGCGTGGCGATGGAGCGCACGCCGAGAATGACCGGCGCATTCCACGGCGCGATGGACAGCACGACACCGGCGGGCTGGCGCAGTGCCATCGCCATGGTTCCGGGACGGTTGGAAGGAATGACCTCGCCCTTGATCTGGGTCGTCAGGCTTGCCGCCTCCACCAGCATATCGCTTGCCAGTTTGACGTTGAACCCGGCCCAGGCATCGGTTGCGCCGATTTCTTCCTTCATCGCCTGGGTAATGTCAGGCCCGGCAGCGAGAAGCGCCTGTGCGGCAGCCAGAAGCAGGCGGCGGCGTTCACCGGGAGGCGTTGCCGACCAGACCGGGAAAGCGGCCGCCGCGGCATCGGCTGCCCGGGTGGCGTCCTCCACCGTTGCCGCCGCAGCACTCGTCGCCACGTCGCCGGTGATGGGGTTGCTGCGTTCGAAACGCTTGCCGCTTGTGGCCGGGCAATGGTCGCCGCCGATGAAAAGATTGACTGTCTGCATGGTCTTCCTCCTGAATTCAGACAATGGCGGCGGTGGTGCCGCCAAGAAACGCCCGTTGCACGGCGGGATCGGCGGACAGGGCCTCAGCCGTGCCTGCCCCGACAATCCGCCCTGCTTCCAGCAAATATCCGCGATCGGCAAGTGCGAGGCTTTCGCGCACATTCTGCTCCACGAGCAGAATTGAAAGGCCGCTCTTCTTGATCTCCGCCAAAGCGGCAAAAAGCTCCTGCGTGACGATGGGCGCAAGGCCAAGGCTCGGCTCGTCCAGCAATAGATAATCCGGCGCTGACATTAGCGCACGCCCGATGGCGACCATCTGCTGTTCGCCGCCGGACATGGTGCCGGCAAGCTGCTGCCGCCGCTCGGCAAGGCGCGGAAACAGCGAGAAAATATGCTCTCGTGTCGCTTTTTCCGCTGAACGGGCATGGCGGGGATTGGCCCCGAGACGGAGATTGTCCTCCACCGTCAGCGCCGCGAAAATTCCGCGTCCCTCCGGCACCAGCGCCACGCCCCGCTCCACAATCTGATGGGCGGGGACAGCGGCAAGCGACGCGCCATTGACGCGCACTTCGCCGGAGACCGGAGCCACCATGCCGCCGACCGCCTTCAGCAAAGACGACTTGCCCGCACCATTGGCACCAAGCAGCACCACCGTTTCGCCCTTGGCAACATTGAGCGATATGCCGTCAACCGCGAGATGTTTGCCGTAGCGGATTGTCAGTGCGTCTATTTCAAGCATGCGCCGCTCCCAGATAGGCGGAAATGACCTGCGGATCGTCAAGCACCGTTGCCGTCGGCCCATCGGCGATCTTGCGACCGGCCGCCATGACCACGGAGCGCGGGCAGAGTGCGTGCACAGCAGCCATGATATGTTCCACCAGCAGGATCGTCGTACCCTCGGATGCCAACCGCCGGATCAGCGCTATCCCTTCCTGCAGTTCGGTGGGATTGAGACCTGCAAGCCATTCATCCAGCAACAGAAGCTTCGGTTCGCCCGCCAGCGCACGCGCCAGTTCAAGGCGTTTCTGATCGATATAGGTGAGGTCGCCGGCCGGCATGGTTTCCCGCCCGGCAAGGCCTATTCTTTCGAGGCAGGCGCGCGCGACCTTCTCCGCCTCGATACGGGACAGGCGTTGTGGCCCGAACATGGCCGATACGGCAACGTTTTCAAGCAGGGAAAGCGACGGCAAAAGCCGCACGAGCTGGAAGGTGCGCGCCACGCCGGCGCGCGCAATCACATCCGGCCGCCGGCCTGCAATCTCCTGCCCTTTGAGCCGGATAGACCCTTCAGTGGGCTTCAGCGCCCCGGAGACGAGGTTCATCAGCGTCGTCTTGCCGGAACCGTTTGGCCCTAGCAGCCCGACGACCTCGCCGGCCTCGATGGTGAGGCCAAGGCCATCCACCGCCTTCAGCCCGCCAAAGGTCTTGCGGATATCAGTGATTTCGAGAACGGCGCTCATGCGGCTTTCTCCTTTTTGCGCAGCTTCTCCAGCGCCGCCAGCACCCCATCCGGCAGAACAAAAACGATGAGGATGAAGAGAGCGCCGAGAATGATGGAAAAATGATTGGGGAAGTTCGCGCCCAGCCACTCGAACAGCAGGAACAGCGGCACCGCACCGAGAATGGGTCCCAAGCGGCGTGTGGCTCCGCCGAGCAACGCCATGATGACGGTGAGGAACGATACCTGCGGATTAAAGACGATGGCCGGCTCGATATAGACCCAGCGCGGGGCCTGAATAGCGCCGACAAGCGTGATGATCGTGGCGGACAGCACGAAGAGCGTCAGCTTGGTGCGGGCCAAGTTGATACCCGCATGGGCGGCCACGACCTCGTCGTCACCGATTGCCTTCAGCGCCAATCCGAGCTTGCTGCGGTCGATGAGCGTCGACAGCAAAAGTGTGACGACAGCCAGCGCCAGCAATTGCCAGAGTACGTGTTGCGGCTCCAGCGGCAAGAAGATGTAACGCCCGAGCGTGCCGGTCACATTCACCTCATACCAGGTGATGAGCTGGCGGATGAGCTCGGCAAGACCAAAGGAAAAGATCACGAAATAAATGCCGGCGACGCGCAGTGTGGAAAGCCCGACGACAAGCGCCAGCGCCGCGCCGACAAGGGCCGCGCACAGGAGCACCAGCGGCCATGGCAGAACCTCGCTCAGCACCGCGACCGTATAGGCCCCGACACCGAAAAAGGCGACGGTGGCGAGCGAAATATAGCGCGTCGGGCCGGAGAACATCGCCCAAGCAGAGGCGAGCGTCGCATAACCGAGAAGGCCGATAATGACGCCGACGCCATAGGCATCGAAAAAGAAGGGGGAAAGCGCCAGCAGTGCAGCTGCGGCAAGGCCGATGAGAAGCGGGATCATTTGCCCCTCCTTGCGAAGATGCCTTCCGGACGCCAGAGCAGCACCACGAGAAAGAGCAGATAGGTGGCGGCAAGCGTGAGGCCGGGATCGACATAAACGAGCACGAAGGTTTCCACGAGACCGAGCAGCAGGCCGGCCACCAGCGCGCCAAGCAGATTGCCGACACCGCCCATGATGACGACGACAAGCGCCTTCATGGTGAAGACCACGCCATAGGAGGCGGAAAAGGTCTGGTACATCGAGATCATCACCCCGCCGGCCACGGCGAGTGCTCCGCCAAGCGCAAAGCCGATCGAGGCCACACGGTTCACATCAATGCCGACCAGCGGCGCGGATTTGGGCGCAAGCGCCACCGCCCGCAGGTTCAGGCCCCAGCGGCTGTGGGTGAGCGCTAGATAAAGCCCGCCGCCAATCGCGACCGACAGGATGAACGACAGGAGCCGGTTCAGCGCTACCGTCGTGCCGAAGATGTCGACGCCATCGGAGAGATAGGAATAGGAATGGTAGTTGCCGCCGAACACCACGAGCATGATCCCCTGGATAACGAAGAGCAGCCCGAAGGTCGCCAGAATGGAATCGACTTCCAGGCGGCCGGAGCCGCCCGAACGGCGCACCAGCGGCCGCATCATGACCCGGTAGATCACGAAAGACAGGGCGTAACCAAGCGGCACGATGATGAACAGCGACCAGAGCGGCGACAGGCCATAGCTGGAAAACAACACGAAGGTGATGAAGGCAGCCGCAATCAGCACCTCGCCATAAGCAAGGTTCATGATGCGGGCAATGCCATATTGCAGCGAAAGTCCAAGCGCGATCAGCGCATAGGTCCCTCCCAGCATCAAGCCGAAGATGAGGGTGGATAAGAACAAGGGAATGTCTCCAGTATGGAAGATGGCCGAAGCCTTCCGGCCGGGGTTCGCGGCCCCGGCCGGCAAAGGCTCACCATTGCGGCTTCGGAACGACCGGCTTGGCCGCACCCGGGCGGTCTGCGGGCGCAATCGCCACAAAACGCTCACCCTGCCATTGCCCCGCCCACCAGAGCTGGCGAAGCTGGTTGTCTTCAAGCTTGACCGGGCCGATGACGGTGTCGAAGCTTCCCGTCGAAAGTTCATTTGCCACCGCCACCTTGTCGAGGCCGACGCGCTGGATGGACTGGGCCAGCATTTCGAGGCTTGCATAGGTGATGGCGCTTGCCCAGCTGTCCGGCTTGGTGCCTATGAAGGCTTCGTGGCGCTTGAAATAATCCTCGATCTTGTCGCTGCTGCCATCGACGCCGCCGATGCTGATCACGCCTTCCTGCTTGCCATCCGAGACCTTCGGGAAGATCGGGAAAGCACCGCCGACACCGATATAAAGGACCTTCGGATTATATCGCGCGGTCTGCGCCTGTTTCGTCACCGCAAAACTGTCGGGCGGATAGGAAAAAGCGATGAAGCTGTCCGCACCGCTCGCCGCCGCCTCGTTCACAAGTGCTGCGAAATCCGAGGTGCCGACCGGATAGGTCTTGTCATAGGCAAGCGTGAAACCCGCTTCCTTCAGCGCCGGCCGCGCGGCCTTGATGAGATCGATGCCGAAACCGTCAGCCACGGAAATCACCGCGACCTTGTCGTTGATCTGGCCGGCATCGCGCGCAGCTTTCAAGACATCGGCGAGCGCATTGGCATAGTCATGACCACCGCCCAGCATCCAGAAGCTCTTTTTCCAGCGCGCCGCGAAATCGGGCGCCTTGTCGGTAACGCCGGTCACGGCCAGCTGTGGATAACCGAAACGGTCGTAAAGCGGTGCGACGGCCAGATTGAAGCCCGTGCCCCAGGGCGGCAGGATGAAATCGACCTTGTCCTGGCTCGCCAGACGCTCGGTGAACCGCACCGCATCCTCGGCCGAGGAGCGGTCGTCATACTCGACCACTTCCACCGGCAGGCGCTTGCCATCCGGCAGGGTCAGGCCACCGGCATCGTTGACCTCTTTCACCCATAATTTGTAGTTCGGAATGGTGGTGATGCCAGCACCCGTGGCATTGGCGCCGCTTTTTGAAACGGCATAACCGATCTTCACCGAGGTACGATCCTGCGCAATGGCGTGACCGAAAGATACCGCCGACAAGGCAGCACCGGAGAGCAGGCAGAACAGCGTTCTGCGCTTCAGACTATTCATGATGTTCCTCCCAAAGCGCGTTGTCGGGGTTGCCGTTCTCCTCAAGGCTTTCCCCTGCGCCAAGCAAAGTTTAGCAATGACAGCCGCATATAAAATGCACTAGTGTGGCGCATTATTGTACTTTTGGGGATTGAATGCCACTGCACAGCCAGATTGCCGGCAATCGCTTGGAGATCACGGCGCGCATCCTCGCCTCCACGCTGCGCATATCCGAATTCCGGCTGGAATCGGATAGCGCCCATCTACTTCTCGTTTCCGCCGGGGAGGCGGAAATCATACAGGGCGAAAAGACGCTGCCTGTCCCGGCGCCGGGGCTTATCTGGCTGCCCATCGGCCCCACCGGCCGCCTGCGGCTGAATCCCGGAAGCCGTGGATCGCTGCTTAAGACGACGGAGATCGGGCTTGCCCATGCGATGCCCACCGGCACGAGCGCAAGCGCTGTTCGCAATATATTGCAACGTGTTCTGACGCAGACGCCGGCAGAGAAGGACCGGCTGGAGCTGGCGGGTTATCTCGAGACCATCGCCAGCGAAAACGTCCGCGCGACAACCGGTTCGGACACGATCATCGAAAGCCTGCTCTCCGTCACCCTTATCCGCATCTGCCAGCACGCCATCGCCGATATTGCCGCAGCCGTCTCAACCCCCGGCAGCCTCACCGAGCGTTTTGTGCTGCTGGTCAACCAGCACAAACGCGACCAATGGGGTGTGGAAGACTATGCAAGGCGCCTCGGCGTCAACCGCGAACGTCTTGGATTTGCAGTGCGCAAGGCGACAGGGCTTTCGCCGCAGGCCTATATTCACCGGGAACTGCTTTCCGAAGCGCGCGATCTTCTTCTCAACTCATCGCTGCAAGTCGCTGAAATCGCATTCCGATTGGGATTTCAGGACCCCGGTTATTTCAATCGCTTCTTCACCCGCAACGAGGGCACGTCTCCCGGCCGGTTCAGGAGAACGGCAACGCGAATGCAGAACGTGCCGCCGCCGTCTTATGCGGCCTGGCCATGACCTGACAGGCGGGGCTGAGAATTAGGCCGCTTCCAGTTCCTTGATATTGGCAAGGTCCGCTTCCAGCCTCACAGCCGCCGCCTTAATGTCGAAGGCGTTCTGCAAGTTCAGCCAATATTCCGGTGTGGTCTCGAAAAACTTTGCAAGGCGCAAGGCGGTGTCGGCGGTGATACCAAGTTTCTCTCCCGCAATCCGTTCTATGCGGGTGCGCGGAATATTGAGGTGCCTTGCAAGAGCGTAAGCCGACATCCCCAGCGGCTCAAGATAGAGTTCCCGCAGGATTTCGCCCGGATGGATCGGAGGCGATTTACTGATTGTCATGCTCGCTGGCCCTCCTTGGCCGATTTTTCATGAGCCTCTCCACGAGAATTCCAGACTAGTGATAGTCGGTTATTTCCACGCTTTCCGGCCCTGCTTCCGTCCAGACGAAGCAGATGCGCCACTGCTTGTTGATCCGGATCGAATGTTGGCCTTCACGGTCGCCGGACAGCTTTTCCAAAGGGTTACCGGGCGGTGACCGAAGGTCTGCTGAAGTGGTCGCCGCATCCAGGATGCGTGAGCAGCTGCTGGGCGCCGCGTACCAGATCGGCGGGAAAGCCCTTCTTCACAGATCCGTCGTCAATCGATGCAGCCAGCTTGTTTTTGAAAGAGCGGATCATTGCTGGCCTCGCGATGTTGGTATCACAAACGGATACGTACGGAAGTCAACAGAACCGTATCTCAAAGAGATACGGCTATTACCACCCCGCCACCGTTCGATGCCGCCCGATCGGCAGCATCATCGGCTTGCCCGAGGTCGGATCCTTGATGACCCGGCTTTCGATGCCGAAGACGCGAAGGACATTCTCCTCCGTCAATACTTCCTCCGGTGTGCCGAAGACATGCAGTTTCCCGTCCCTCATGGCGACAAGATAATCGGCATAACGCGCCGCAAGATTGAGATCGTGCAGCACCATGACGATGGTCGTCTCACGGGTCTGATTGAGGTCGGTCAGAAGATCCAGCACCTCGACCTGATGACTGATATCGAGGAAAGTGGTGGGCTCATCCAGCAGCAATATGTCGGTCTGCTGGGCGAGCGCCATGGCGATCCAGACACGTTGCCGCTGGCCGCCGGAAAGCTCGTCCACCGGCCGCTCGGCCAGTTCCACCGTATCGGTGGCGACAAGGGCTGCGGCGACGGCCTCGTCATCCTGCCGCGACCAGCGGGCGAACAGGCCATGATGCGGGTGCCGGCCACGGCTGACGAGATCGGCGACCACAATGCCCTCCGGCGCTATCGGCGATTGCGGCAGGAGGCCCATGCGCCGTGCAAGCTCACGCGAGGGAAGATGATGGATCGACTTTCCATCGAGCAGAACCTGGCCGGCGCGCGGCGTGATCAGCCGCGACATGCTGCGCAGCAGGGTGGACTTGCCGCAGGCATTGGCGCCGACGATGACGGTGATCTTCCCGCGCGGGACAGTGAGGTCCAGCCCGTCGATAATAAGGTTTTCGCCATATCCGGCCGAGAGGCGGCTTACGGAAAGGGAGTGGCCGGTCATAACGAGCCTCCGCTGCGGTTGACCCGCACGATAAGGTAAATCAGATAGGGTGCGCCGAGCGCCCCCGTGACGACGCCGACCGGATAACGGCCCGGCAACAGAAACTGGCCGCAATAATCGCCCACCAGCACCAGCACCGCCCCGACCAGAGCCGCAGGAATGAGCAGCGAGCCGTTGCTGCCGACGATGCGCGCCGCAATCGGCCCGGAGAGAAAAGCGACAAAGGCGATCGGCCCAGAGACCGCCGTTGCAAAGGCGATCATGCCCACGGCGGCGATGATGACGATGATGCGGGTTCGTCCCACCCGCACGCCGAGCGCTGCTGCGGCATCATCACCCAGTCTTAGAGCTTCCAGATCACGCGCACGGCTGAGGAGCAGGCCGCCGAACAGGATGAGCGCGATGGAAAGCGGCAGCAACTGGGCGACCTTCGCGCCGTTGACGCTGCCTGTCAGCCAGCGCATCGCCTCCTGCAGCATCCAGGCCGGCGCGACGGAGAGAATATAGGCAATGAAGCTTTCAAGCATCGCCGACACGCCGATGCCGACGAGGATCAGCCGCGTGCCGGCCACGCCGTTTCGGAAGGACAGGAGATAGACCAGAAGGGCGACGCCGAGACCGGCGGTGACGGCGAAGACCGAGACCAGCGGCCCGCTCATCTGCAAAACGACGATGGCGAAAACGGCCGCCGCACTTGCGCCGGAACTGATGCCGATAATATCGGGGCTGGCGAGCGGATTGCGCAGCATGATCTGGAAGGCGACGCCGCCGAGCCCGAAGCTCAGGCCTGCGAGAACCGAAAGCAGCGCGCGCGGCAGGCGCAACTGCCCGACGGTGAAGGTGACGCCGGCAATATCCTCCCCCAGCAGAACGCGGATGACATCACGGGGCGGCGTGAAGGATTGCCCGAGCATCAGCGTGATTGCGAAAGCAAAGATCAGGATCACCGACAGGACAGCGATGACAAGGCGACGTCGGCGCTGACGTGTATGGCGGTTGAAGACGAGATTTTCGATGACGGGAGCGTGCATGGTCACAATTCGCGCACCCTCTGGCGTCTGACGATCCAGATGAAGAAAGGCGCGCCGACAAGGGCGGTGACGATGCCGACATCAAGTTCGGACGGCCGCGCCACAATGCGCCCGACAATATCGGCGGAAAGCAGCAGACACGCCCCGCCTAACGCCGAGAACGGCAAAAGCCAGCGATTGTCCACGCCAACCAGCAGGCGGCAGAGATGCGGCACCACCAGCCCGACAAAACCGATCGGCCCGCAAATGGCGGTGGCCGCGCCGCAGAGCAGAATGGCGCCGAAGGACGCCACGGCTCTGGCTGCCATGACATTCTCGCCAAGCCCGGCGGCGAGTTCATCGCCGAGCGCCAGAGAATTCAGCTTGCGCGCCGAAAGCAGGCTGACGATGAAGCCGGCGGCGAGAAAGGGCAGCACGGTCTCGATGCGCTCGAAGGTCGCTCCGCCGACGCCGCCGATCTGCCAGGAGCGGATGCCGCCGGCAATATCGCTGCGCGGCAGCACGACGGCGATGACGAGCGACGAAAAGGCGACGGAGGTGGCGGCGCCCGCAAGTGCGAGTTTTAGGGGTGTCGCCCCCCCTCGCCCGAGCGAACCGACAACATAAACGAAAACCGCTGATACCCCCGCTCCGGCAATTGCGACCGTGATGAAGGCATGAGCCGAGGCGATGCCGAACCAGACAATGCCGATGACGACGGCAAGCGACGCCCCCATGTTGACACCGAGAATGCCGGGATCGGCAAGCGGATTGCGGGTAACACCCTGCATGATGGCCCCAGCCAGCCCGAGTGCGGCCCCGGAAAGCAGGGCAAGCAGCGTGCGCGGCAGGCGCACCGCAACCGCCGCTTCGGCAACCGTCTCGACGCGGCCACTCAGCCCGCCAAGAATATCCGCAAAAGAGACCTCACGCGTGCCGATGGCGACGGAGAGCGCACAGAGCAGCGCGAGAAGCGCCAGTACCGCGCCGAGCCATGCGGTTCTCGCGCGGCTGGAGCGGCCGGCGAGCAGCACCGCCGTCGCTTTGCCGGGTCCCGACATCGTCACTGTGATTTCCCGGAGGATTTGTCGGCGGCCTTCGCCAGGAGATCGGCATAGTCCTTCAATACCCATGAAATCGACAGCGGTGTGGGGTTGGAGGCCGTGCCAAGCGGATCGCGGCCGAGCATGACGATCGCATCATTGGCGACGGCCGGCATGCGGGCGAGAAGCGGATCGGCGCGCATGGCGTTCAGCAGCGGCTGGCTGCCATAGGTCACGACGATATCGACATCGTCAAAGGCATCCACACGCTCGGCGCTGACGCCGGCGGCGAATTGCCCCGGCTTCGTCGCCTCCAGGACGCTTTTCGGCGAGGCGAGCCCCAGATCGGCGAAGAACTTCACCCGGGTGTCATTGGCCGTATAGAAATTGACGACGCTGAGATTGGTGGCGTCGAGATGGGTGACGAACATGGCCGACTTGCCCTTCAGCTGCGGGTAGCCGGCGGCGACCTGCGCGATTTCGCCCTCGGTGCGTTTGATGAGCGCCTCACCTTCCACCGCCATGCCGAGCCCGTCGCTGTTGAGCCGGATCATCTCGCGCCAGTCCGTCGCCCAGGGGGAGACGGGATAGGCGACAACAGGGGCGATCTGGCTCAGCGTATCGTAATCGGACTGGCTGAGGCCGGAATAGGCGGCAAGGATGACATCCGGCTGCGTTGCCGCCACGGCCTCGAAATCGATGCCGTCACCCTCGTCGAACAGAACAGGCTTTGCCGCGTCGAGTTCGGTGAGCCGCTTTGCCACCCATGGCAGCAGGCCGTCGCCATCATCATCGCCGAAATTGGCCGCCGCAAAACCGACGGGCACGATGCCGAGCGCCAGCGGCACCTCATGGTTCGCCCAGGCGACAGTTGCGACCCGCTGCGGTTTCTTCGCAATCGTGGTCGTACCGAACGCATGTTTGATGACGATGGGATAGCTGGCCGTGTCCTCCGCCGAGGCCATATCAGGCGCGATCATCGACAGGAAAAGCACAAATACCGGCACGAGGCAGCGAAACGGGCGAAGCATGGCGAAGCTCTCAAAGGTTCAAAAGTGGACTTGAACTCTCAGCTTCAAATGCCCCCGTCAAGCCCAGGCAAGAAATGCCGCCGCAACAGCGGTGAAATTTCCGGGGTTTTGTACAAAACCGCAAAAAGTTACAATACCGGACAAACTTTCTCAAGTTATTGGGCGCTTCGAGAGTGGGCCGTGAAAACGGCGATCGGGGCATCAAGGTCTGGAACATACCAATGAATATCGAAACCGAAGGCAGACACTGCAAAACCGCGCGACGTCGTTACCAGGAGGCGGCCCTGCTTGCCTGCACGGCGCTTGTTGCCACCCTGCCCGGCTCCCTGCTGGCGCAGGAATCTGCCAATACGGGCGGCAGCACGGTTCTGGAACGCATCACCATCGACAGCGGCGACAATGACGACCAGAAATCGATCGTTGCCACCCGCACCACGAGCGGCAGCAAGATGGCGTCCGATATTCTCGACACACCTGCCGCCGTTTCCGTCATCACCGCCAAGGAAATGCAGCAGCGCGGTGTGCAGACCGTGGAGGAGGCGCTGCAATATACCGCTGGCGTGACCACGGATTTTTACGGCTCCGACGACCGTTTCGACTATTTCAAGATTCGCGGTTTCGATGCCTATACCTATCGCGATGGCCTCACCCTCGGCCGTCCCTTCGGTGCCCTGCGCGAAGAAACCTATGCCTATGAGCGGGTGGAAGTGCTGAAGGGCGGCAATTCCACCACCTTCGGCGTCTCGGATCCCGGCGGCTCGGTGAACTATTCCACCAAGGTGCCGAAACGCACCCGTTTTGGTGAAGCCTATGTGACCGGCGGCTCCTACGGCCGCGCCGAAACCGGCTTCGATTTCGGGGACAACATCACCAGCGACGACACGCTGTCCTATCGTCTGACCGGCAAGCTCAGAAATGCCGATGCGGAATATGACTATTCCCGCGATGACGAGAAATTCTTCATGGGCGGCCTGACCTGGCGTCCGACCGACGTCACCAGCCTCACCGTCGTTTACGATCATCTCAACAAGGATGGCGTTCCCGGCGGCGGCGGCCATCCCGTCGGCTCGCATTTCGACCGGAGCCGCTTCTTCGGCGAACCGGACTACAATTATCGCGGCACAAACCGCAATTCGCTGAGCGTGATGTTCGACCACGATTTCGGCTCGGGTCTGACCCTGAGTTCCAACGCCCGTTACAGCAAGGCGAATACGGACTTCGGTTATGCCTATATCTCGTCGACGCCGACCAACGGTTCGACCATCGCCAACCGTTCCTATTTCGGCAACGACACCGAGACCGAAAACTTCCTGATCGATACGCGCCTGCAATATGACACGCGGTTTGAAAATGTCGAAAGCCGCAGCCTCGTCGGCGTCTTCTACAACGACTACACATCCGGCAGCAAAAACTACTTCGGCGCTGCGCCGAACATAAACTGGATGAACCCGGTCTATACCGGCGCACCCTCCTCGGTGCCGCTCTTCTCCAACTCGCTGACGGACCAGAAAACCAAAGCCATCTACCTGCAGCAGGACCTGACCTTCTTCGACAGGCTCACCGTCAGCGCCGGCCTTCGCAATGACTGGATCGACACCGACCAGACCAACCGGCTGAATGGCACGACGGCAAGCGGCGACATCAGCGAGCTGACCAAGCGCATCGGCGTGTCCTACAAGGTCACCAACGAAATCGCGCCCTATATCAGCTATGCCGAATCGGTGGTGCCTGCATCCGGTCTCACCGTTGAACCGGAACGCGGCGAACAGATCGAGCTCGGCGTGAAATACCGGCCGGACGCTTTCCCGGCCCTGTTCACCGCCTCGATCTACGATCTGAAGAAGAACAACATCACCGTCACCAGCCCGATCACCAGCCTGCCGACCACCATCGGCGAGGTGCGCGTGCGCGGCCTCGATCTTGAAGCGAAGGCAGAGGTAACAGACAATCTCAGCCTGACGGCGGCCTATTCCTATCTCGATGCGGAGATCACCGAAAACGGCACCGGCGGCAATGTTGGCAACCGGCCGCAATTCGTCCCCGAGCATCAGGCTTCACTGTGGGTCAATTATACGCTCGAAGGTAACGACCATTTCGGCGACATGACCTTCGGTCTCGGCGGCCGCTATACCGGCGCCTATTATTTCGACAATTCGAACAAGATCGAAACCGGAAGCAGCGTGACCGTGGATGCGGCATTCAGCTACAAGATTCAGGAAACCGCCTCACTGGATGTCAATGTCTCCAACCTCTTCAACGAAAAACACGTTTCGTATGGCGGGTTCGGCGCTGACTTCTACAATCCCGGCCGGGCGTTTTCCGTGACTTTGCGAAAGACGTGGTAGAAAAAAATATCTGATTTCAAACTACTATACGACAATCCTAATGTTTAACGTCATCCTCGGGCTTGTCCCGAGGATCCAATTCAAAGCAGCCTGTGCAGACGCCGCCAGGCGGCGGGCGTGTTGCCCACGGACTGGCGGAAAGCCTTGGTCAGATGCGCCTGATCGGAAAAGCCGAGCTGGGCGGCGATATCGGCCACAGTCAGATCGCCTTTCAGCAGAAGTTTCTGGGCCGCGTTGATGCGACGTTCCAATTGCCATTGCAGCGGCGTCTTGCCGGTGCTCTGGCGAAACACGGTCGCGAACCAGCTTTCCGAAAGCCCGACAATATCGGCCATCTCGGCAACCGTCATACGGTCGTCGCCACGCTTTTCGACCTGGGCAAGAAGCTTGTTCAACTGCGCCTGCGTCAACCGGCCATTCACCTGCTCCGGTGAAGGGCCGGGAATATCCAACAGGCCGGCAACGATGCTGCCGACGAGACTTTCCGCATAGACCGCATGTTTCGAGGGCTCCGCCAGCTCATCGACAAGTAGCCCGGCAAGGGTTTCCACCGAGCCGATATCCTGTATCTCGACCGGGCGGCGCAGCGCCGTCATCGCCGCCGAACTGCCGACCGAAGGTGACAGGAAGCGCAACAGCCGGTCCTTGTGAATATGCAGGTTGAGATGCGAGAACCGGTGCGTGGCGTTGCTGCTCGTCCACATCGGCACGCCAGCCGGCACATAAACAGCGCGTGTCATCGGCCGCGAATGGTTGCTGAACTCGCCGTTCCGGTTGGACATGCTGATGCGCGAAGACACATCGTTGAAAAAAATCATGATGCGCGGATCGGCGGCAAGATAATAACCCTTCGCCCCCATCTGGCTTTCCGCCTCCCAGAAAGCACTGACGAGCCCGTCCAACTGGCGCCACTTCACCGGCGCAGTGACGCTGATCCCTTCCGTGTGCCAGGTCATGGAATGCCAGAAACTCAATGCGGGTACCGTCCGGTTGTCGGGTTTTGGTTGAGGGCTTGGAAGACAGGCGCGCGGCGCCAGTCATCGCGCTCCGCCCCAATAACATGACTTATGAATTCATGTTAATAGCAAAGATCGTTATGAAGAGAAACATTCACTGACGCGACTATTCTGGAACCTCTGCCCAGGACACCCGTTGAACTCCTGACAGGAACGCAACAATGGAGACTATCATGGACAGCAAGAAGGAACCGGGCAACTTCGCGGACAAGAAGCGCGAAGAGAAGGGCCGCGGCGTCATCGTTGCCGGGCCGGATGCGCATGAGAATGAAAAAAGCGGCATAGCGCCCTCGGAAAAGGCCGAAAAATCCTCTCCCGGCAAACCGGTTTCGTCTTCGGACAGGCGATAGGGCAGCACATCCCACTACGAGCGGAATGCAGAGGCGAATAACCTCCCCTCATGCCGGATCGCGTAGTGACTGATTCAATCTCGCCAACCCACCGGCCGCAAAAACACCTCCCCGATCGCTCAGGGAGGTGCATCACCATTTAACGGTCGGCCTTCCTTACAGAAGGTCGAAACGGTCAGCGTTCATCACCTTCGTCCAGGCGGCGACGAAATCACGCACGAATTTCTCCCTGCTGTCGTCCTGTGCATAAACTTCCGCATAGGCGCGCAGGATGGAGTTCGAACCGATGACGAGGTCGACGCGGGTGGCGGTGTACTTGGCTGCCCCAGTCTTGCGGTCACGAATCTCATAGAGATTGTTGCCGGTCGGAACCCAGGAATAGGCCATGTCCGTCAGCGTCGTGAAAAAGTCCGTCGTCAGCGCGCCGGGCGTGTCGGTGAACACGCCATGCGCCGTACCGGCATAATTGGTGCCGATGACGCGCAGGCCGCCGATGAGCACGGTCAGTTCCGGCGCGGTCAGGCCCAGAAGCTGCGCGCGATCCAGCAGCAGTTCTTCGGGGCTGACAACATAGTCCTTCTTGACCCAGTTGCGGAAACCATCCGCCAGCGGCTCAAGCGGAGCAAAGCTGTCGGCATCCGTCTGCTCGGCGGAAGCGTCACCACGGCCGGCCGCAAAAGGCACGGCAATGTCGAAGCCGGCCGCCTTGGCCGCCTGTTCCACACCGTAATTGCCGGCGAGAACGATCACGTCCGCAATACTCGCGCCGCTTTCACGGGCAATCTGCTCCAGAACCGCAAGCACGCGGGAAAGACGGGCGGGCTCGTTGCCTTCCCAGTCCTTCTGCGGTGCGAGGCGGATGCGTGCGCCATTGGCGCCGCCGCGCTTGTCCGAACCTCGGAAGGTGCGGGCGCTGTCCCAAGCGGTCGAGACCAGATCGGCAACGGAAAGGCCAGACGCCGCGATCTTCGCCTTGACGGCAGCGACATCGTAGCTGGTGGAGCCTGCCGGGATGGGATCCTGCCAGATCAGGTCTTCCGCCGGAACGTCAGGGCCGATGTAACGGGACTTCGGCCCCATGTCGCGGTGCGTCAGCTTGAACCATGCGCGGGCGAAGACGTCCGAGAAATGATCCTGGTCGTCCTTGAACTTCAGCGAAATCTCGCGGTAGATCGGGTCGACCTTCAGAGCCATGTCGGCATCGGTCATCATCGGAATGGTGCGGATCGAGGCATCCTCAACGTCCACGGGCTTGTCTTCTTCGGCGATGGTGATCGGCGCCCATTGTGATGCACCGGCAGGGCTGTGGGTCAAGGTCCACTCATGCTTGAACAGCATGTCGAAGAAGCCGTTGTCCCACTTGGTCGGCTCGCTCGTCCAGGCACCTTCGATACCGGAAACAACCGTGTCGCGACCAATGCCGCGGCCCTTGGTGTTGATCCAGCCAAGACCCTGAAATTCCGGGCCTGCGGCTTCCGGGTCGGGGCTGAGGTTGGCGGCGCTGCCATTGCCGTGCGACTTGCCGATGGTATGGCCGCCGGCGGTGAGAGCCACGGTTTCCTCGTCATCCATACCCATGCGGGCGAAGGTCTCGCGCATCTGCGCCGCCGTTGCCAGCGGATCGGACTTGCCGTTCACACCTTCCGGGTTGACGTAGATGAGGCCCATCTGCACGGCGGCAAGCGGGTTTTCCAGCGTCTCGGGCTTGGTCACGTCGCCGTAACGGCCATCGCTCGGCGCCAGCCATTCCTTTTCGTCACCCCAATAGGTGTCCTTTTCCGGAGCCCAGATGTCTTCACGGCCGAAGGCGAAACCGAAGGTCTTCAGACCGGCGACGTCGTAGGCAATGGTGCCGGCGAGCGCGATCAGGTCTGCCCAGGAAATCTTGTTGCCGTATTTCTTCTTGATCGGCCAAAGCAGGCGGCGGCCCTTGTCGGTGTTGACGTTATCAGGCCAGGAATTGAGCGGAGCAAAACGCTGGTTGCCGGTGTTGGCGCCACCACGACCGTCCGTTACGCGGTAGGAACCCGCCGCATGCCAGGTAACACGGGCCATCATGCCAACGTAGCTGCCCCAGTCGGCCGGCCACCATTCCTGGCTGTCGGTCATCAGGGCACGCAGATCGGCCTTCAGCGCCTCGACGTCGAGCGTCTTCAGGGCTTCGCGATAGTTGAAGGAGGTGCCGAGCGGATTGGTCTTGGTATCGTGCTGATGCAGGATGTCGAGGTTCAGCGCATTCGGCCACCATTCGGTAACTGATTTACCGGAGGCCGTGTTGCCTCCATGCATGACGGGACACTTGCCAGCCGGTTTTGAAGTTGCGTCCATTTCGCCCTCCGATG
Source organism: Agrobacterium sp. CFBP2214 (assembly GCF_030209895.1). NCBI lineage: Bacteria > Pseudomonadati > Pseudomonadota > Alphaproteobacteria > Hyphomicrobiales > Rhizobiaceae > Agrobacterium > Agrobacterium sp. CFBP2214. The sequence goes on from NZ_JARVRC010000021.1 coordinate 48,762, forward strand.
GGTTTAGCAATTAAACGAAATAATCAATTCGACATGTGCAGCCTGTTGGAGCCAGAGCCTGCGGCAGGTCATGGGAAACCGTGCAGCGAGGCTGATGATCTCTGACAGCTACAGCTTCTTTCTGTCATGAAGATGACTAACAGCCGGGTTCCATAATTTCCAATTGTATATTCTAAAGGCTGCGATATGCTGAGCTTATGATTGCGCTCTCCATGAAACATCTCCGTTATTTCGACGCTCTGGCCAAGATCGGCCATTTCGGTCGGGCGGCGGAGGCATGTGCGATTTCCCAGCCGGCGTTGTCGCTGCAAATCCGCGAGCTGGAGGAACTGATCGGCGCGCCGCTTGTCGAACGCGGCAGCCGCCAGATCCGGCTGACGACGCTTGGCGAAGAATTTGCCGAGCGCACCCGCTCGATCCTGCGTTCGGTGGACGAGCTGCAGGATCTGGCGCGTGCGGGCCAGGGCCCGCTCAGCGGCCGCCTGCGCATCGGCGTCATCCCGACGGTCGCGCCTTATCTTTTACCACAGGTCATCAAGACTCTCACCCGACATTATCCCGGACTGGAGGCCCGCCCGCGCGAGGCGGTGACGCAGAAGCTTATCGAGGACCTGCTGGAAGCCCGGCTCGACATGGCGATCGTCGCCCTGCCCGTTTCGGAGCCCGCGCTGGAAGAGGTTCCGCTGTTTTCGGAGGAATTCATTCTGGTGCGGCCGATGGAGGATGCGGGCATGCCGGTGCCGAGCGCCGACAAGCTCGGCGAAATGCGGCTTCTGCTTTTGGAGGAAGGCCATTGCTTCCGCAATCAGGCGCTTTCCTTCTGCAGCACGACCAATGCGCCGCCGCGCGTGCTGATGGAGGGCTCTTCGCTCTCCACCCTCGTGCAGATGGTCGGCGCCGGCATCGGCGTTACGCTCATTCCGCAGATGGCCGTCGATATGGAAACGAGGCAATCCACCGTTTCGGTATTCCGGCTTGTGGAGCCGCGCCCGTCGCGCACCATCGGCATGGTCTGGCGCAAGAGCAATCCGCTTTCGGCCCAGTTCGCCCATATTGCGGAGATCGTCCGCGAATGCGGCCTCCAGAAGCTCGGCCTCGCGGCATAGGGACTTGGCTCGGACGATCGCGCGCCGTAATGCGCGCGATCTTCATATGGAGCGGCTGGCCTATCGCGAAGCGGCTTTCGCGCGCCCGTCGTCGGTCCATTGCGGCGGCGCGCCGAACTTGTCGGCCACCATGCCCTTCAAGCCACGTGACCGGCCATAGGCATCGCACTCGACATATTTCGGTTTTCCGCCCAGAGCCGACCGGATTCGATGGCCGGAAGGAATAGAGAGGTTCAGGCCGTCGGAAACTTTGCCTGTCACGAGAATACGCGAGAAGTAGTTGGAGAAATCGGTGGCAAGCTCGTAAGCGTCGCCGATTTCCGATGCGCGGGCGTTACCAGTGATGGAATTCGCGCCCTTGGACCAGACAGCCGCCGCACGCTGAACGCCGCCACTATCCACCGCCTCGGCCTCAACGGCCAGCCCGCCAAGCCCGAATGGGAGACGCGGCACGCTGACCGGCAGGACGAAGCCGCTGCCGAGCGTCACGGCCGTCGATACCCCGGCCATGGTCTTGTCGGTCGGCACCAGATCGGTGATGACCGTGCGCACCGTCATATCCGCCGGCTGTCCAAGAGCGGCGATTCGGTATTTATCGCTGAGCGCCACGCAGATGGCGCGATCCAGCGCATTCGAAACAAGGGCACGATCCTTTTCCGATGTGATCCGCGACGAGGCGGCGAAGGAGAAGGTGGTCGGCACGATGGCGACGGTCTTGACCCCGGCCAGCCCGGTGGCGTCCACGAAGGTTCGCGATTTGGTGAACTTTCCCTTGGCCGGGCTGAGCTGCGCATAGGAGGTAAGCGTGCCACCTTCTTTCAGCGGCACGGAGGTGCAGCCGGACATGATGATGGCGAAGGGCAAGGTGGCGAAGGCGACACCGCGGCTGCGGGACGCCTTGTCGCCGGAACCCCGGGCAAACAGATTCCACTGTTGTTTCACTGCACGTACTCCGGTTGGGATGATTGATCCTGTGCCCCGCACGGTACGACAGCTAAAATTGCGGCAACATTACAATCACCAGCCTCTGGACAGCGCGCAACGCGACGATCAGAAACGTAACCGGAAGGTGCTTCCGAAAGCGCTGCTATCCAGAAAGATTCGCCCGTTATGGTTGGCGACAATCTGCTTGACGAGGCTGAGGCCAAGCCCTGCCCCGGTGCTGCGCGGTGTGATGCGGTAAAAGGGCTCGAAAATCCGTTCCCGCTGGTCTTCGGCTATCCCCTGCCCTTCATCGGAAATCGCGATCTCACCATTGGCGAGAACCGAGATATGGATCATCCCCCTGTTGCCACCATAATCGATGGCATTGCGTACGATGTTGCTGATGGCGCGCGGCAGGGTGAAGGGGTTGCCCATCACCTCATATCGCGCGATCTGCGTATCGAAGGAGATGTCATAACCCGCCGAAAGCGCAAGCGGCGCAAGATCGGCGACGACGGTGCGGGTCATCTCGACGAGCTCCACCGTCTCGCGCCGGTCGTTCACCTGATCGTTTCTTTCGAAAGCGAGAAGCTGTTCGGTGGTTTCGCCAAGCCGCGCGACATCCTCCATCAGGCGTTGCTGTTCCGGCCCCGGCAAGCCCTCTATCCGGGTCTGCATGATCGCAATTGGTGTTCTAAGCTCATGCGCCGCATCGATGAGAAAACGCTGGCGCGCCCGAAACTGCTCTTCCAGCCGTTCGAGGATGCTGTTGAAGGCAAGGATCAGCGGAACCACCTCGCGAGGCACATCCTCGACGGGAAGCTTTGAGCCCGGCCGCCGCGGATCGATCTCGGGGGCCTTTTTGACGACGGAACTGAGGCCGGAAAGCGCCTGGCGCACGATGCGGGGAACCGAGAAGAACACGGCGGGCAGGATGACAGCCAGCAGGGGAACGTAAATCTTGTAGGTTCCGGCAAGAAGCGTCAGGAACTGCCCGCCTACATGCGTCGTTCCGCCGAACATGACCCTTACCGCACCCCATTTCGTTTCCATGCTTTCAACCAGGGCGACCTCGACGATGCCCTTTCCTCCACGAATATCGGCATCCGTCATCAGATGCAGATACCGCGACAATTCCTCATAAACGGCAGGCACGGCGCCGTAGGTCGCCACCCGCCCATCCAGCGTGGAGGCAACGAACCAGAGTGTTGAGTTCTCCGCCTTCAGGGCCCGCAATGCCGGGCTCTCGGTAATGACCAATCCCTTTTGCGGGTCGAGCGAAAGTGAACCATCAAGCGTGGCCGAGAGGTCGTCCCAGAGCGCAATATTGGGGGAAAGCATCATCACGCCGTAAAAACAGAGCCCGATGATGACCACGGCAATCATGGCAGAGACGACGACGCTGAGCTGCCAGCTCAGTTTCCACCACAAGGACGGGTTGGACGTGCCCTGCGCTTTCATGCTTCTTCCTTCAACAGATATCCGATACCACGAATATTATGGACGCCGACGCCTGCGGATGCATCGAGCAGGCGTTTTCGCAGCCGCGATATATGCGCGTCGAGCGCATTGGACTGGATCTCCTCCTCGTAATTGTAAACGGCTGCCTCGAGCGTGGAGCGCAGCACGGATTTGCCCTTGCGTTTCGCCAGCGCAATGAGAACCGCAAGCTCGCGTCTTGGCAGATCGAAGGGAACCGAATTGATCGTGACGCTGAGATGGAGCGGATCAATGACGATGCGGCCAGCGGTGATCTGGGCCGGCGCAAGGTTTGCCGGCCTCCTGAGAACCGCGCGCACCCGGGCCAGCAACTCGCCGACGAGAAACGGCTTGCCAAGATAATCGTCTGCGCCGCCGTCCAGCCCCGCGATCCGCTCTTCCGGCTCGTTCATCGCCGTCAACAGAATGATCGGCGTGTCGATACCTGCGCGGCGCAGCTGCGGAATGAAGGAGAGCCCTTCCCCGTCAGGCAGGCGACGGTCGAGCAGAATGGCGTCATAGACGTGCTGACGCGTCAACTCCATCGCATCGCCGAGCCACATGGTATGGTCGATGACGATCCCCTGCTTGCCGAGCGTCGCCGTCAGCGCATCCGCCATTTCCTTTTCGTCTTCGATCAACAGAAGTCTCATGCGTCACCGTCCCTTCGCCTTCCGTTTTCTGCCAGAAAGGTTGCGGCAGTATTGCGGCGAAGACGACGCTGGAGCATTTACAACCAGGATCCATAATGGTTTCACCTCTGGAAAATTCATAAAAACAGAACTTTGGAGCACTAGGCGGTTCCGTTTAGGCAGGCGCGCCCCGGAGGGTAATGCTGCTGCAATTATGGATGCCTATCCAGAAACCATCCGCCTCGACAGAGGCAATGCGACCGCCTGAGCGGCGGTCCCGGGATGGAAAGGATTTCAGTATGTGGATGAAGAGAACCATCAAGGCGGGGATCGCGCTTGCAGGTTGCGTTCTCGTTGGCACCGCTCTCGATCCGGCGCGCGGCGGCGTCGATGCGAATGAGCGTGTCAAAGGCATCGTGAACGGGCTCGTCGAAACCGCTTCGATGAGCCCCGCAGGCACGCCATTCGAGCTGACGGCCGCGGAAACGGCAAAGATCGGCACGCGCCCGATGGTGGAGCGGCTTGGCATCAGCGGCGAGCTTCAACCGATCACCCGTGTGGTGATCCGCGCCCGTGAGGCCGGCAAGATCGTGGAAATGAATGTCCGCGACGGAGATACGGTGCAGGCGGGCAAGCTGCTCGTGCGTTTCGAAACCGATGAGTTGCAATCGACGCTTTTGCTGCGGCAGAGCGACCGGGATGCGGCTGAGGCCGAGCTGATGCTGGCGATGCAGGCCCTGACGAGAACCGAACAGCTTGCCCTGAAAAACATCGCGTCGGCAGAACAGCTCGACAAGGCGAAAAGCGATGTCGCGGTGAAGACGGCAAGGCTCCAGAGCCTTGCGGCGCAGGCGGATATCGCCCGCCTCGCCCTTCGCAATGCCGAAATCCGCGCACCCTTCAGCGGCACCGTCACCCGTCGGCTGGCCGAGGCGGGATCGCGAGTCGGTGCGGATGGCGAGCTTCTCACACTGGTCGATACCAGCGTGCTGGAAGCGAAGGTTCTTGTCGCCACCCGCGACATACCGCGCGTGGCGCTCAGCCAGACGGCGGAACTGGCGATCGACGGCCTTGGCGGCCAGATCGTCAAAGGCACGGTCGACCGCATCAGCCCGGTTGCCGAAGACGGCACCCGTTTCGTCGCCGTCTATCTGCGGCTTGCCAATCGGGACGGCCGGCTGTGGGGCGGAATGTTCGCCAGCGGATCGATCCTCCTGCGTGAAAAGAACGATGCGCTTGTCGTTCCCGCAATCGCGCTGCGCAAGGACGAGACGGGTTACCATGTGCTGAAGGTGGAGGATGGCCATCTTCGCCGCCAGACGGTCGCAGTCGGAGCGCGCTGGAACGATGGCGACCTGGTCGAGATCGCCGCCGGCCTGAAGGATGGCGAGACCATCCTCACCGCACCGCTTCCCGAACTGGGGCCTGACATGGCCGTCACCATCGACAAGGCAGGCTGAAATGTTTTTGACCCGCATATCCGTTACCCATCCCGTTTTCGCCACCATGATGATGGTGGCGCTTCTGGTCATGGGCGCCTTCTCGCTGCAGCGGCTTGGGCTGGACCAATATCCCAATGTTGACGTTCCCGTGGTAGTCGTCGTCACCTCTTATCCGGGCGCGACGCCGGAGACGGTGGAGACCGAGGTGACGCGCCCGGTCGAGGACGCGCTGAACGCCATTGGCGGCCTCGACGAGGTCACGTCCACCTCCTATGAGGGGCGCTCCGTCGTGGTCGCGAAATTCAAGCTCGAAGTGCAGAGCTCGGCCGCCGCGCAGGAGGTCCGCGACAAGATCGCCGCCATCGAGGCGAATTTTCCGAAAGACGCCAAAAAGCCCGTCATATCGAGGTTCGACCCCGCCGCCGAGCCGGTCCTGTCGGTTGCGATCAGTTCGACGTCGCTCGATGTGCCCGCCCTCACCACGCTTGCCGACCAGAGGGTGGTGCGGCAGCTGACGACCGTTGCCGGCGTCGGCCAGGCAACGCTGGTTGGCGCCCGCAAACGGCAGATCGATGTGACGATCGACGAGACGCGCATGCGCGCCCTTGGCATCGGCATCAACGAGGTTGTGAATGCGCTCCGCGCCGGCAATACCAACAGCCCGGCCGGAAGCGTCGTCGATCCCGTCTCCGAACGGACGATCCAGGTGCAGGGCCGCATCGAGGAGCCGCAGGCGCTGCTGGACATGGTGGTGGCAAGGCGCGGCGGCGCGGCCATCGAGCTTCGCGATGTCGCCAAACTTTCCGAAGGGGCAGCCGATGCCGAAAGCCGCGCCCTCTATAACGGCCAGACGGCGCTGGCGATCGACATCGTCAAGGTTCAGGACGCCAATACCGTTCAGGTGGCGACGGATGTGAGAAAGCGCCTCGATGCGCTCAACGCCGAGCTTGCCCCGCAGAACGTGCAGCTGCGTATCGTCACGGATTCATCGATACCCATCCGCGAATCCGTCGGTCAGGTACAGACGACGCTGATCGAAGGTGCGGCGCTCGCAGTCGCCATCGTCTTCCTGTTTCTCAATTCCTGGCGCAGCACGGTGATTACCGGGCTGACATTGCCGATCGCCATCATCGGCACGCTCACGGTGATCGATTTCCTCGGTTTCACGCTCAATACGCTCAGCCTGCTGGCGCTGACGCTTTCCATCGGCATTCTCGTGGATGACGCCATCGTGGTGCGCGAAAACATCACCCGCCATCTGCATATGGGCAAATCCCACCTGCGCGCAGCCCTCGACGGCACCAATGAAATCGGGCTTGCGGTCATTGCGACAACGGCGACGATCGTGGCGGTTTTCCTGCCGGTTGCCTTCATGGATGGCATCGTCGGCCGGTTTTTCTATGAATTCGGCGTCACCGTCTCCGCCGCGGTGCTGATCTCGCTTTTCGTCGCCTTCACGCTCGATCCGATGTTATCAAGCGTCTGGTACGATCCGGACGCCCAACCCGATGCAAAACGCGGCCCGATAGGCCGACTGATCGCACGTTTCGACCGCGGCTTCGAATGGATGGCCGGCCAGTATCGCCGCGCCATCGGCTGGACCCTGCGGCACCGGCTCGTCACCCTGCTTGTCACATCGGGCATATTTATCGCCAGCTTGTTCATGGTGCCGCTGGTCGGCACGGAATTCGTTCCGAATGCCGATGAGGGCCGCTTCCAGGTCAACATCACCGCGCCGGTCGGCTCCTCTCTGGACTATACGACGACCAAGGTGCGGCAGGTCGAGAAGGCGCTGAGGGAATTTCCGGAGGTCGAGATGCTTTATTCCACCATCAACACAGGCGGCGCCGCCGGCAAACATCGCGCCGCCATATTGGTGGGCCTGGTGCCGCTCGATATGCGAAGCCGAACCCCGCTCTCCCTTGCCGAGCCGGTTCGCAAGCGCCTGTCGGCCATACCTGGCATTGAGGTCACGATCCTGCAGAATGGCCTTGGCGGCGGCGAAAGCCCGGTGCAGCTGAGCATCCTCGGCGACGACCGGGCTGTTCTTGAAAAAATCGCCGCCAGCCTGGTCGAAGACATGACAAAAATTCCGGGCCTCGTGGACGTGACCTCCAGCGCCAAGGATGTGACCTCTGTCCTGTCAGTACGCCTGAAGCCTGCGGCGGCGAGCGATCTCGGCATTGCCCACGCCGATCTTGCCGCAGCACTTTCCCCCCTTATCGGCGGCGAGGATGTGTCGAAATGGACGGATAGTGACGGCAATACGTACGATATCGTCACCCGCCTGCCCGCCGAGCGGCGGTCCGACCTGGCAAGTCTCGGTGAATTGATGATTGCGACCGGCCGCACGGCGGCGAACGGTGCACCGCTGATGGTGCGTCTCGATCAGGTTGCCGATATCGGCATCATGCCGGCCCCCGCCGAAATCCGCCGCATCGACAATCGCCGCGAGATACTGGTTTCGGCCAATATTGCCGGCCGCACGCTTGGCGACGTGACGGAGACGCTTCAGGGCCTGACCGCCGGTCTTGACCTGCCGAACGGCTATCGCATCCGCTTCGGCGGTGACGCCGAAACCATGCAGGAAACCGTCGGCCATATGGTCACGGCGCTCAGCATGGCCGTCATCTTCATCTACATCGTGCTCGCCTCGCAGTTCGGCAGCTTCTTGCAACCGCTCGCCATCATGGCGTCGCTGCCGCTGTCGCTCGTCGGCGTCCTCATCGGGTTGATGGTCGCCGGCAGCACCATCAACATGTTCTCGCTGATCGGCTTCATCATGCTGATGGGCCTCGTGACCAAAAACGGCATCCTGCTGGTGGATTTCGCCAATCGTGAGCGGCGGCGGGGGCTTTCGCTGAACGAAGCGCTCGAGAATGCGGGCGTCATCCGCTTCCGTCCGATCATCATGACGACGCTTGCAATGATCTTCGGCATGATCCCGCTCGGCCTGGCCGTCGGCGGCGGTGGCGCGCAGCGCGCGCCGATGGCCCATGCGGTGGTTGGCGGCCTCATCAGTTCCACGCTGCTGACCCTGATCGTCGTGCCGACCATCCTGTCTTATCTGGATAGCGTCATCAGGCGTTTCGCCCGCCTGTTACCGAAAGCGCCGGATGAAACGGGGCATTCGAACCATGAGGCGCAACCTTCCCAAAAGCAGCCGGCCTGACAAGGTCGGCTAGACACTAATCCGGCTGACAACGGGAAGGCGACACCGCCTTCCCGTCATTCCGAATGGTGCCCCTGTCGTCATCTCAGCAAAAGAATCGCAGCCGGGCCCGCCAGAAGCAAAGCGATGGCGATAATCGGATGGAGATAACGCAATAAGAAGCGGAGAACGGGACGACGTAAATTCATGCAACGGCTCCTGATGACAATCATCAGGCAAGGGTGGGCATGTCCTATTGCGGTGGCATTACAGTATCGGCTGCAGGAAGGAATGCCGGGCAGATGCGGTTACGGTCTCTCGCCGCTCTGGCGTTTCTTTTTCCCCTTTGGCCGGAAATCGACCAGCAGTGATTTCAGTTCGATATCGCGAACGCGTCTTGCCGCCTCGTCAGGGCGCACCCATTCCAGCAGGCGTTCACCGTGCTCCTTGAAGGTCGCGTCCGTTTCCGTCACCTCTATCTGGAAGACGTCGACCATGCAGGGAACGACATCGCCATTGTCGAGCATCTTGAGATAGGTATAGCGGCCCACTGCATCCTTCTTCACCCGGCCACGTACGCCCGCCTCCTCCCACGCTTCGATCGCCGCCGCCTGATGCGGCTTCTTGCGCTTCATCGGCCAGCCGCGCGGAATGATCCAGCGCTGACTGGTGCGGGACGTGACGAGGAGGATTTCGACATCCACGCTATTGTCGGCATAACGGAAACAGAGCGCGGCATATTGCTGCCGGAAAGCACCGGTGAAGAGCTTTTCGGGAACCGCAGCCAGCTGCTGGAGCAATGTGAGTGGACGGGCCGGACGGGTTTTCCGGCGTTTCTTGGAAGATTTCATATCCGTTGATAGTGCTGATTTTCCGGGTTGCATCAATGCCCCGCGTGCATTTATGACAGTTTTATGACAATCACCCCCCACAACTGATAAAGCGCCATTGAGGGCCAATTCGCATGATGAGTATTTTTCGCAAGCTGATGCCGCGCGAGGACCGTTTCTTCGACATGTTCAGCAAACATTCCGAAACCGTCATCAAAGCGGCTGAAGCCCTTGACCAACTTTTAAGCGGCATCGACGTCGAGAAGAACTGCGACCTCATCGTCGCCCTCGAGCATCAGGCGGACGAGATCACCCGCGAGGTGCTGCTTGCGGTCAGGCGGAGCTTCATCACGCCATTCGATCGTGGCGACATCAAGGACCTCATCCAGTCCATGGATGACGCCATCGACATGATGCACAAGACCGTCAAGACCATCCGTCTGTTCGAGCAGAGCGAATTCGATCCGCTGATGAAGGAGATGGGCCACGAGATCGTGCGCGCGGCGGGCCTGATTGCGGAAGCCATTCCGCTTCTCAACAAGGTCGGCACGAATGCGCATCGCCTCTCGGCCATCGCCGAAGAAGTGACCCGCGTCGAAGGCCGCTCCGACGAGCTTCACGACCTGGGTCTGAAGGACCTCTTCCGCCGGCATGGCGCGAGCGGCGATGCCATGGCCTATATGATCGGCAGCGAAATCTACGGCGAACTCGAAAAGGTCGTCGACCGCTTCGAGGATGTGGCCAACGAGATCAGCGGCATCGTGATCGAGAACGTCTGATGGATGTCGCACTTGCCCTGCCGCTGCTCGTCGGCCTTATCGCCATCGCGCTGTTCTTCGATTTCCTGAACGGTTTGCATGACGCCGCCAATTCCATCGCCACCATTGTCTCCACCCGGGTGCTGCGGCCGCAATATGCGGTCGCCTGGGCGGCCTTCTTCAATTTCATCGCCTTCCTGTTCTTCGGCCTGCATGTAGCCGAAACGCTCGGCACCGGCATCATCGATCCGGCCATCGTATCGCCGCAGGTCATTTTCGCGGCGCTGATCGGCGCCATCGTCTGGAACATCGTCACCTGGATTTTCGGCATTCCCTCCAGCTCCTCGCATGCGCTGATCGGCGGCCTCGTCGGTGCGGGTTTCGCCAAGGTGGGCTTTAACTCCATCGTCTGGTCGGGCCTGCTGAAGACCGTGGGGGCGATCTTCATGTCGCCGGCCATCGGCTTTTTCCTGGCGCTCGTTCTCGTGCTCGCCGTGTCGTGGCTGTTCGTGCGGCAGACGCCCTTTGCGGTCGACCGCACCTTCCGCGTCATGCAGTTCATCTCCGCCTCGCTTTATTCGCTGGGGCACGGCGGCAATGACGCGCAGAAGACCATGGGCATCATCGCCGTGCTGCTTTTCAGCCAGGGGCATCTCGGCGAAAGCTTCTACGTGCCCTTCTGGGTGGTGATTTCCTGCCAGTCGGCCATGGCGCTCGGCACGCTGTTCGGCGGCTGGCGTATTGTCCATACGATGGGATCGAAAATCACCCGGCTGAACCCGATGCAGGGTTTCTGCGCCGAAACCGGCGGCGCGCTGACGTTGTTCGGCGCCACATGGCTCGGCATTCCGGTCTCCACCACCCACACGATCACCGGCGCCATCATAGGTGTCGGCGCTGCACGCCGTGTCTCGGCAGTGCGCTGGGGGCTTGCCGGCAATATCGTCATCGCCTGGATCGTGACCATGCCGGCAGCCGCACTGATCTCCGCTGCCGTTTACGGGCTGACCTCGCTGTTCTGATAGCTCCAATGCTGTCCCGATTTGCCGTCCCTCCCGGAACAAAAGCCACCCTGTGACTGTTGTTCCGGGAGACCAATGCGGATCGCGGACATGGCACGGCAGGTTTTCTGGAAGGGTTATCTGAAGCTGTCACTGGTGACAGCCTCCGTCTCGTTGACGCCTGCGACGACCGAAGGCAACAAATACCGCTTCCACATCCTCAATCGAAAAACCGGCAATCGCGTCGAAAGCCGCTATGTCGACAGCGTCACCCACAGGCCGGTCGCTGCCAGGAACCAGGTGAAGGGTTTTCCGCGCGGCGAAGACGATTATGTGCTGCTGGAGGATGACGAGATCGACGCGGTGGCGCTGGAAAGCACCCGCACCATCGATATCAAGACCTTCGTGCCAAAAGGGTCGATCGACTGGATCTGGTACGACCGTCCGCATTTTCTGCGCCCGGAAGACAAGATCGGCACCGAAGCCTTCAGCGTCATTCGCGAAGCCATGAAAGCGAACGATGTTTTCGGCATTGCGCGTCTGGTGATCTACCGTCGTGAAAGGGCAGTCCTGCTGGAACCTTCAGGCAAGGGCATCATCCTGTGGACCCTCCATTACGGCGAGGAGGTGCGCGAGAGCATCGACGCGCTGGAGCCGAAGATGAAAATCGACCGGCCGTTGCTGGACGCCATGGAAAAACGCATCGGCAAACAGGTCACGGGTTGGAAGCCAACTCTGGTGCAGGATCCCATTCAGAAAAAGATCAAGTCCCTGCTGAAGACCAAAGGCGAGGAGGCCTCCTCCTCGCCAAAGAAAACCGGCACGAAGGCCCGCACCGGCGGCAATGTCATCAACATCATGGATGCGCTGAAGAAAAGCCTCGCTTCCGAAAAGAGAAGCTGAGGATCGGCGTCTTCACCGGGCCTTTTTCGGCAGCGGTTCGGCGGCGGCAAAAAAGCCGTCCCACGGGTCTTTTTTCAACGCGGAAAGACGAGCCCCGATATTGTTGACGGTGAAATGAGCCGGGCCGATCTCGGCTGTCAGTTCCGACCATTCGAGCGGCGCTGAAATGGCGGCTCCCGCCCGGGCGCGTGTCGAATAGGCCGCAACCGCGGTATTGCCCCTGCCGTTGCGCAGATAGTCGATGAAAATGCGGCCCTGCCGTTTCGCCTTGGTGGCGACGGAGAGATATTTCTCCGGTTCGGCCTTCGACATATCAACCGCCATGGCCTTGGCGAAGGCCTTTACCGGGGGCCAGCCCGCCTGCGGCTTCAGCGGTGCGACGACATGCAGGCCCTTGCCGCCCGAGGTCTTGACGAAAGCGGCAAGCCCGGCCTCTTCGAAACGCCGTTTCAGTTGCAGCGCCGCCTCGATCACCTCTTCCCATGCCACATCCTCGCCGGGGTCGATATCCATGGTGATCATGTCAGGCTTTTCCCAATTGGCGGTGGTCACGCCCCATGGGTGGATTTCAAGCGCGGCAGATTGCACGAGCGCCATCAGGCCATCAAAATCGGTGATGCGGATCAGCGGTTCACCGCCCTTGTCCTTGGGGTCTCTGATCTGCTCGACCGCCTTGTTGATGCCGCGCCAGGCATGTTTCTGGAAGAAACGCTGCCCTTCTATACCCTCCGGGCAGCGCAGCAGTGCCAGCGGCCGGTTGACGACAAAGGGCGCGATGTGCCGCCAGACCTGCGCATAATAATCGGCAAGCCCCTCCTTCGTCACGCCATCGTCCGGCCAGTACAGCCGGTCCGGATGGGTGAACTTGATTGTCGATTGCGGCGCCTTGGTGTCGGACACGGCCTTCTCCTCGCGTTCGATTTCTCCTGCGGGCTTGTCTTCGCGCAGCCCCCGGAAAGAGGCATGACGCAGATTGCCATCTCCAGACCATGCTCGAAACTCCACCTCCGCCACTAGTTCCGGCTTGACGAAATGAAGATCGCGTCGGGCAAGCGCGGTGAGTTTCTCACCGAACGGGCTTTCCTCGCGCTCAAGCGGCTTCAGCTGGCCAAGCAGCATCTCCGCCACTTCGCCCGTATAACCTGTCCCGACACGTCCAACATGGCGCAGCTTGCCATTTTCATAAACACCGAGCGCCAGCGATCCAATGGCGTGGTCCGATGTCGAGGAGACAGTATAACCACCGATAACGAATTCCTGTCGCATCGAGCATTTGGATTTTACCCATTCTCCCTTACGCCCGGAAACATATTTGCTGCTCTTGACCTTGGAAATGACACCCTCAAGACTGAGCCGACAGGCATGGTCGAGGACAAGCGCGCCACTTTCTTCAAAATGCTGGCTGTAACGGAGATAGGGATCGCCCGCCGGCAACAGCTTTTCGAGCAGCGCCTTTCGTTCGCTCAATGCTGCACCACGCAGATCGCTGCCATCGAGATAAAGAAGATCGAAGGCGTAAAATACGAAACGGTCGCTGCGTCCTTCGCTCAGATCCTGCTGCAAGGCGGAGAAATCGGAAGCCCCGCTATCGCGTTCCACGACGATTTCGCCGTCGATCAACACCGTTTCCACCGGCAACGCCTTGATAGCTCCTGTCACGGCCCCGCCGAATTTCTCCGTCCAGTCCAGCCCGCTGCGGGTCAGGAGCTGGAGCTTGCCCTGATCGACGCGCGCCTGCAGACGATAGCCGTCAAATTTGATTTCATGCAGCCAGCGATCTCCGTCGGGCGGTTTCGGCTTGAGCGTCGCGAGCGCCGGCGGCACGAAGGACGGCATAGCCTGTTTGCGCGCGCCTTTGGGCAGCGCATGCGCCTGTTTTTTGCCCGACGTCGAAGCGGCAGCCTTTTTCGATACCGGCTTGGAATTCCAGGTATCTTTCGGTTTGGCCGCGACTTCCTCGACGCTGCGCCCGGTTTTCACCGATTCCGGCCGTTCCTCCAGAATATCCGCACCGCCTTTATGTCTGGCTTCCTCGTCGTCGCCCTTGATCAGCAGCCAGTTTTCCCGGCTTTCGCCCGGCTTTCCATGCATGCGCACCAGATGCCAGCGTCCTTTCAGCTTTTCGCCTTCCAGTTCAAATTCCAGATGACCTTTGCGATAACCTTTCCGGGCGTCACCGATCGGCTGCCAGTTGCCGCGATCCCAGACAATCACGGTGCCGCCGCCATATTGTCCCTTGGGGATAACACCTTCAAAATCACCATAACTGAGGGGATGGTCCTCCACATGCACGGCAAGGCGTTTGTCCTCGGGATCGAGACTCGGGCCGCGCGTCACCGCCCAGCTTTTCAGCACCCCATCCATTTCCAGCCGAAAATCATAATGAAGACGGCGCGCATCGTGTTTCTGGATGACGAAGCTCGATCCCTGCTGTTCGATCTTCGCACCCTTGGGCTCCGGCGTCTTGTCGAAACTGCGCTTGGCGTTATAGGCCTGCAATCCCATGGATCAGCTCGCTTTCCGCGACGCCTTGCGGCCTGCTGCCGTCGCCTTTTTCTTGCTGTCCGCTCCCGCACCGGCGCTGCGGCGCAGGGCCTCCTTGAGATCGATGATATTGTCCTCCCGGCGTGGCGGCTGTTTCGTGATTTCCCGGCCTTCGATCTTGGCTTTCACCAGTTCGGCCAGGGCATCATTATAACGGTCGCTATAGTCTGCGGGATCAAACGTACCGGCGCGCTTTTCGATGATGTGACCGGCGAGCTCGAGCATTTCTTCATCAAACTCGATATCGGGGATCGACTTGAAGACGGATGTCTGCGAACGGACCTCGTAGCTGAAATTCAGCGTCGTCGCGACGAGAGCCGTGCCGCTCGGACGGATCAGCAGGACACGGTTGCGGCGGAAAAGCACCGCTTCGCCGAGAGCTGCGACATTCTCGTCGTCCATCGCTCTGGCAAGAAGCGTCAGCGCCTCTTCACCACCCTCCCCGCCCGGCGCGAGATAATAGGACTTGTCGAAATAAAGCTTGTCGATCTCGTCACAGGGCAGGAAGTGACTGACGCGGATGACCTTGTCGCTCTCTGGCATCAGCTTCGCGATCTCGTCGCCCTCGATGACGATATGATCACCATTGTCGAGCTCGTATCCCTTGACCTGATCGTCGCGAAGAACCGCCTCGCCGGTATCACTATCAACATATTGCCGCTCGACGCGGTGGCCGGTCTTGCGGTTGACGATATTGAACGCGATTTTCTCCGCCGAGGTCAGCGCCGAATAAAGGCCGATTTCGCAGTTGAAATCGGCAAAGGTCAGATGGCCTCTCCAACTGGCTCTCCGGTTCATGACCGTCGTCCCTCGTGATCGCTGCGGGAGGGTATTTCCCGGCGTCGGTCGCCGGCCAGAATGCGCTCGATGGCGGGTACATCCGCCTCCGCCAGAACCGGCACCGGGTCGGACGCCATGGCTTCCAGCACCTCCGGCGAAAGGCCACCATTGCGGATCACCCACTCCATCGCCTCGCGGGTCTGCCGCTCCGCTTTCAGCTGCGCATAAAGCGCCAGTATCAGCCGGTCGCGGACATCGAAGCTCTTCAAGCTACTGTCTGAACGTTCTGCCTGCCGTTTCATCTCGAAATCCTCAAAGGTCTATCCGGCATTGGCGGGCATCGCCTCAGGCAATGCCCCTGCCGCCGGTGACGCCATAAACCTCGCCATTGATGAAGCTCGCATCCTGCGACGCCAACAGCACGTAAACGGGCGCCAGTTCCACCGGCTGTCCCGGACGGCCGAAATCGCTGTCCTTGCCGAAATTCTTCACCTTCTCGTCCGGTTGGCCGCCGCTCGGCTGAAGCACCGTCCAGAACGGCCCCGGCGCAACGGCATTTGCGCGCACGCCCTTTTCGATGAGCTGTTTGGCAAGCGCTTTCGTATAGGCGACGATACCGGCTTTGGTGGTGGCGTAGTCCAGCAGGATGGCGGAGGGCTCATAAGCCTGTATCGAGGCGGTGGTGATCACCGACGACCCCGGCTTGAGATGGGGAACAGCCGCCTGCGCAATCCAGTGCAGGGCATAAAGATTGGTCTTCATGGTGCGGTCGAAATCGTCGGTCGACAGTTCTTCTATGTCTTCGCGATATTGCTGTCTCGCGGCGTTGATGACCAGAATATCCAGCCCGTCGAGATCGCCGGCCGCTTTCTCAACCAGTTCGCGGCACCATGCCTCATCGGTAACATCGCCGGGCAGCGCAACCGCCACGCGGCCCTCCGCCTCAATCAGCGCCACGACCTCCTCGGCGTCGGACTCCTCTTCCGGCAAATAGGAGATCGCCACATCAGCACCTTCCCTCGCAAAGGCGATGGCTACCGCGCGGCCGATGCCGGAATCGCCACCGGTGATCAGCGCCTTGCGCCCGGCAAGCTTGCCGGTGCCCTTGTAGCTTTTCTCACCATGATCAGGGAAAGGCGTCATATTCGTCACCAGACCCGGCATCTCTTGGGTCGGGGTCGAAAAGGGCGGGCGCGGATACTGGCTGCGTGGGTCCTGTGGCTCGAGGCGGTCTGTCATCGCGGTCTCTCCCGTCAATAGAAGTTCATCCGAGGCGCGTTCATGACAGGGGATCAAACCACTCCCGTCAGGCTGGTCGTCGGCACCGCCGGGGCAACCGCAGCATGGACGCGCCATACGCAACCCTAACGATCTGCCGTCGCTCTCGTTCCATCGGATGTGGGAAAGGCGGGGCGACGGCGTCCTGCGCCGTCGCCTCTTTTATCAAACGGAATGTTTCTTCCGCGTGGTGGTTCTTACGACCTGCGCGGGCGCGACATCCGGTTTGCCGAAGAGATAACCCTGCGCCTGCGCGCAGCCCTCGTCGACGACCATGCGATATTGCGCATCCGTTTCAATCCCCTCCGCCGTGACCGGCAGATCGAGGCTGCGGCCAAGGCCGATCACCGCGCGCACGATGGCGCGGGCATTGTCATCATCACTCATGGCGGCGATGAAACTGCGGTCGATCTTTATCTTGTCGAAGGGGAAGCTCTGCAGGTTGCTGAGCGAGGAATAACCCGTACCGAAATCGTCCATGACGATGGCGACACCGAGCGCCTTCAACTGGTTGAGGATGATCAGCGTCGTCTTGCGATCTTTCAGAAGGGCAGCTTCCGTGATTTCCAGCTCCAGCCGGTTCGGCGAAAGCCCGGTCTGCATCAGGACGGTGCAGACGACATGCCCGAGATTGGCCAGCGAAAACTGCAACGGTGAGACATTCACCGCGACCTTCAGATGCGGCGCCCAGCCGGCCGCCTGACGGCAGGCCTCACGCAGTACCCATTCGCCGAGCGAGATGATGATCCCACTTTCCTCGGCAATCGGAATGAAGACATCCGGCGGCACCACGCCCCGTGTCGGGTGCTGCCAGCGCACCAGCGCCTCGTAGCCGACGACCTGGCCGCATTCGACTGACAGCACCGGCTGATAGTTCAGCAGCAGCTCGTTGCGATTGATGGCAAGCCGCAGATCCGTCTCGAGCTGGCGGCGTTCGCGCGCCTCCTGATCCATCACCGGGTCGTAGAAAGCCAATATGCCGCGTCCGCCCATCTTCGCGCGGTAAAGCGCCAGATCTGCGGCATGCATGATGCTTTCATGATCCCGGCCGTCCCGTGGGAAAACAGCGATGCCGATGCTGACGCCAACGGAGGTCGGATCGTTGGCGACATTCATCTTCAGTGCGAACATGCCAAGGATCGTCTCTGCCAGCAGGCGCGCCTCTTCCGCCCTGGTGTGCCGCGCGGTCAGGATGACGAACTCATCGCCACCGAGACGGGCCACCACATCGCCTGCCCTTGCACATTCATCGAGAATGGCGGCGACCTTTTTCAGGACGCGATCCCCTTCGGCATGGCCGAATATGTCGTTGACCGCCTTGAACCGGTCGAGATCGAGCGCCAGCAGCGCAAATTCGTCATCCTCGTCGCAATGCTCGATCTGCTGGTGAAGACGGGTCTGGAACATGGTGCGGTTGGAAAGGCCGGTCAGAACATCATGGCGGGCGAGATATTCGATTTCTCGCTGCGCTTCCCGCTTTTCCGTCAGGTCACGGATGGCCATCACCTCACAGGGGCGGCCGCGATATTCGATCGTGCGTACGCTGAGTTCGAATATCTGCGCCTGCCCGGCGCGCTCGCGCACCGCCTCCACCGGCGTATGGCGCGGCAGATAAGCAGGCTGTCCGTCGATAGCCTTGAAGAGATCGTCGGGGTTCTGTCCGACCAGCGATGCTTCATCCCTGCCCAGAAGGCCGGCAAAACGGGTGTTCAGCTCCACGATCCGCCCATCGCGGACGACGGCGAGGCCATCAAGCGTGGCATCCACGAGACCCTTGAGATCGACAAGATAACGATCCACCAGGGCGGCAGCGGCGGTGGAAGACAGGATCAGGAACGTGACGCCGGAAATGGCGCAGATCATGATCAGCCGGGCGACATTGTCAGGATCAGGCCCGGATACGGACGGATCCGGCGAAAGCACCGTGGCCGACATGGTCGTGAAATGCAGCGCGCAGATCGCGAAAATCGCCGATGCGGCCGGCGCGGCGATGCGCTTCCAGGAACCGATGCCACGGAAAAGAAAAAAGGCCAGCAGGAAAGACACCCAGGCAACCGCAAAACCGCCCAGCACCGGCCCCCACCGGTAGCTGATCGTGGCGGCGACATCCATTCCCGCCATTCCGACGAAATGCATGACGGCAACCGACAGGGTAATGAGCGTGCCGACGATGACAGGGCTGTAAGCGGCCTGCGAGCGGGCGGTGAGCGCCAGCCAGAAACCGATAACGGCGAAAACCGCCGACAAAGCCGTGAAGGCGAAATCATAACCGATCGGAACCGCGCCCTTATAGGCGAGCATGGCGACGAAATGCGTGGCCCAGACGCTGAGGCCTCCGGCAAAGGCGGCAACCAGCACCCAATAGGGCTTACGGCCGGCCGGACTTTCCTCCGCACGCAACAGAAGGTGAAAAAAAGCAAACATGCCAAGCAGGCAGATAACAGCTGCAAGAAGAACGACCGCCCGGTCGTGCTGTATGGCAACGCATTCCAAAACCGTGAACATGCTGCACTCTCCCAGCCTCTGAAGAACCGCTCACGGTGGCACTATGGGAGTGCTTTATTTATAAATCTCTAATGCAACTATTGATAATTGTATCAATATTTTCTCGCGCAAAGGAAAAGAGTTCGGGCCGGCGTGCCAAGCTGTAACACTTTTGGCAAACCGACCCGAAAAAGTGATCGACCGAAGCTTTTACTTCCAGCTTCGATAATCTGCCGCGGTGCATCCGAAAGGCGCCGGGCCATTGGCGAAACGCTCCTGCAGACGGGCGCAACCCCACTCGTTCAGTGCTGCCGGCAGCATGTTGTTGATGTCCATTCCGGGCGAGTTGAATTGCGACGGAGCGCTTGTGACATACCACAGCCAGTAACCGAACACCGCAACGATGATGACGGCAACGATGGCAACGAAAGTGCCCAGTCTGCGCAGCAGACCCGGCCCTTTCTTCATCGCCGCGGCCTGGGCCGCGGCAGCCCCCTGTGTCTCAGTCGCGACCATCGGGGCAAGCGATGCGAGAGCTTCCGCCCGCTCCTGCTCCGTAAGGTCGATCCGTTCCAGCTGATCGTCGAGCAGAACCGGTAACGCGCTGTTACCATGCAGGACCGCGAGCGCCACATCATGTTTACCAGTATGGCCGACGACAACGGGAATGCGACCCCGCTCCAGATGCGTAAAGGATTGCCGCTTGGTTTTATCGTCCCTTACAGTATCGGCATAAGTCACGAAGAGACGGCTGCGTTTTTCGGCAACGGCCGTCAGCGCGACCGGGATGACGGTCAAAGGCGCGGGCTTGCGCAGCTGCAGACGAACCCGCAGGACACGGACAAGTGTGAACAGCATCGCAAGACTGCCGAAACCGAGCAGGGCGACGAACACGCCGAGCGTGATGATACGGTTCCAGAGCATGTCGAGGCCCAGCGAAATCGTTGCGAGTTCCGGGTTCTTCGCGGAGATGACCAGCCCGGTTTCATAATCGCCGGAATGGAAATCGACGAACATGACCTCGACATCCTTCTTGTAGCTCACGCCCGCCTGTTCATAGGAAAGATCCGCCTCGCAGGTCGTGAAGATCGCCTTGCGCGTCTTGCAGCTGCCGTTGATATCGCCGTTTTCAATCTCCAGCGGGTCTTTGCTGATCTGATAGTCGCGCAATATGCCCGGGCCTTCGGCCACGAGCATGACGACCGTGATCACCAGAAGCACGGGAATGGAGAAATAATAGGCCGCCGGCACCGAAATGACGCCACGTTTGAGGCTCAGCGGCCGCGACGGAAGTTTTATCTGTGCAAGGTTCATGGTCGTCAACGCATTCTTCGGGAGGTGGGTGAGCGGAGTTCGCGACTCTCGCCCGACGGAAGGAATAGTCATCGGACGGTCTAATCCGATGAAGTCCTTGAGAAAACCCCCTGAAATTGCGGGGATGATACCGACAATCCACTGCCGCGGCCGGGCTCCGCGGTTGGCCACTGATAAAAAACGGGCGGTAAAACCGCCCGTCACAGGTTTTTCGGAGACTATGGTTTGCCCTTAGTCCTTCGTAACCTTTTCCAGCCGGGTCGTCTGGCTGGGATGGCCCACATAATCCTTCACGCGCGCATTCAACACGATCGGCTCGAATCTCTCGAACATCGGCAGCACCGCCGGCTTCTGGGCGACGAACATTTCCTGCATCTGGGTGTAGATTTCCCCGCGCTTCTTGGCGTCGGGCTCCAGCGAAGCCTTTGCCGTCAGGGCAGTCAGTTCAGGAATGTCCCAGGCCGAGCGCCACACGAAATTGCCGGCATTGTTGGCGGCAAGCGAGTTGTCGGGATTGCTGGAAAACTGCTCCATCGAGCCCAGCACATTCGGCATGTAGGCGCCGGTCTGCGGAATGAGCAGGTCGAAATCCCGCGCGCGATGGGCGGCAATCACGTCCGAACCGTTACCCTGCTGGATATTGACCTTGATGCCGATCTCGCTGAGCGAGGCCTGGATCGCGGTGGCGAGGTCGATGCGCGGCGTCTGCGCGATCGTCTTCAGATTGAGCGTGAAGCCGTTCTCATAACCGGCCTCCTTGAGGAGAGCCTTCGCCTTCGGAACATCGAGCTTCCAGTCCGGGCTCGGAATGGCATATTCGAAGTTTTCCGGCACCGGCACCGTGCGCGTCCGGCCATAAGGACCCATGATGGTCTTTTCCATGCCCTTATAGTCGATGCCATAGGCAATCGCTTCGCGGACCTTGGGGTTGGACAAGGGCTCCTTGCCGGCATTCATGGACAGGACGTAGAAGCCGCCCGTCGGCACACGCTGAATCTGGAAACCTTCCTTGTTGTTGAAGATTGCAAGATCGGCAGCCGTCAGCGCGCTGGCGATGTCGATATCACCGCGCTCCAGCATCAGGCGCTCCACCTGGCTTTCCGGCACATGGCGAACGATGACGCGGCGCATTTTCGGGCTACCGGCCACATAATCCTTGTTGGCCTCGAGAATGATGATCTCATTCGGCGACCAGCGATTGAGCGTAAAGGGACCGGAACCGGCGGAATTGGTTCTCAGCCAGCCATTGCCCCAATCGTCATTGGTTTCATGCGACTTGAGTTCCTTGCTGTCGACAACGCTGGCGATGACCATGGCCAGACGATAAAGAAGCAGTTCAGACGTCGTCTCACCGGAAAGATCGATGCGTACCGTTTTTTCATCCGGCGCGCTCACCAGCTTGTCGACATTGTCGGCGTTATAGCCAACGCGCTTGAGGTTGGCTGCGGCCGCCTGGTTCATCTTCAACAGCCGACTGAGCGAATAGACGACGTCAGCCGAGGTTACCGGATTGCCCGAAGCGAAATTGGCCTCGCGAAGATGGAAGGTGATGCCCTTGTCATCTATCTCCCAGCGTTCGGCAAGCTGCGGGGAAATCTTGCCCGAACCATCGACCGAAATCAGGCGGTCATAGAGGTTGGACATGATTTCGTTGGCTTTTCCTTCGGTGGCCTGATGCGGGTCGAGCGACAGCACCTGGGCCAGCGAGGTTCCAATGACAAGCTGGTCGCTGGGTGTCTTGGCCAGGGCTGGCGCGGCCTGCAGCAGCATCGCCCCAAGGGCCGTGGTGAATGCGAGACGGATCAATGTTTTTTTCATACCTGCTCCTCCTACAGATCGGTAATTCGTGTCTGGAAAACGAGCCGGCGACCCAAAGGACGTCGCCGGTTTAATTCGTCAAAGATGTTTATTATCAAGCGCTTCTATCAAGGCGGCGATATAGCCGTAGCAGAAGGCGAAAGCGACACCGACGGCATCGCGCCCGGCAATCGTCGGCACGTGGTCGGGCATGATCATGTAGCGATAACCGAGTTCGTGATAGAGTTTCAGCGACCGCACCATGTCCATGTCGCCCTCATCGGGGAACGTCTCCATGAAAGAGAGTTTGCCGCCGCTGATATTGCGGAAATGGACGTTGAAGATCTTGTCGCGGCTGCCGAACCACCTGATGATGTCGTCGATCTCATCGCGCGGATTGTCGAGCATCTCGCCGATCGACCCCTGGCAGAAATTCAGGCCATGATAGGGGCTCTCGCGCATCTGCACGAATTTCTTCAGCCCTTCGACCGTGCCGAGTACGCGGGTGACGCCCCTGTAACCCGGAGGCGTATAGGGGTCATGCGGATGGCAGGCCAAGCGCACGCGGTTGCTTTCGGCCACCGGCACGACGCGTTCGAGGAAATAGTCGATGCGTTCCCAGTTTTCGTCTTCGGAAAGAACGCCAGCGAGGCCCGGCGCGGCGTCATGATCCGCCTTGTCCCAGCGCCAGGCTTCATTGAGCGATCCGCCGCGTCCGCGTTCCATCTCCGTGCGCGGAATGCCGATGAGGTTGAGATTGTATTTCGCCGCAGGGATACCGGCCCTGGCGATATCTTCTATCATCTTGCAGACCGCATCGATCTGCCGGTCACGGTCCGGCCCGGCCAGCAGGATATCGGGATACGACGCCTGCTCGATGGGCCGGGACGGCAGCGGCAATTGCACCATGTCTAGGACAAGGCCAAAGCTTTCGACCTTGTCACGGTGGCGTTCAAAGTCCTCAAAAGTCCAGCTCGCGGGTTTTCCGGGCGGATCAGCGTTGATGTTTTTGACGCCGAGCTGCGCCCAAACCTTAAAATCCTCGTCATCGCGCGCAGCAACCTGGGTGCCGACATACATCGATTCTCTCCTCTCTCCATGCAAGTCATCATATGACATCGCATGAAATAAGATGAGTGTCGAGATGCTATTGCGCTTCCGAGAGCAACCTGTATCGGCGCTGGCTCGCAAGCATATGTTCACGCATGGCTTTTCGCGCCGCGTCGGGATCCTGTTCGACGATGGCGCGCAGGATTGCCTCGTGCTCGGCCTGCACTTTGCGAAGATAATTCGCGTCACCGGTTTCCGGCAGCGTGGGGAACTGCCCGCGCGGGATGGAGCGCGAACCGAACTGACGCAGCGCCTCCAGATAAAAGCGGTTATTGGTGGCGATTGCGATGGCCGTATGGAACTCGTAATCGGCATCGACGGTGGTTTCACCCGCATCGATGGCGCGGGCCATTTTCCGGTGCGCCGCAGAGATTGCCGCTTCCTGCTGGGCCGTACGGCGATAGGCGGCGATTGCCGCCGCCTCCCCTTCCGTTGCAAGCCGGAACTCGAGCATTTCCAGCGTTTCCGCGATGGTGCCGACCTCGGATTGCGTCAGTTTCACGCCGGCCCATTCACTGGCATTGCTGACGAAAACCCCCTTGCCCTGGATAGGAACGACATAGCCGGCAGAGCGCAGATCGGCAATCGCCTCGCGAACCACTGTCCGGCTCACACCATAGCTGCGCTCAAGCTCCGGTTCCGTGGGAAGCTGATCACCGTTTTTCAGTTTTCCACTGCGAATTTCTGCGCTGAGATTATCGATGATCTGTTGCGCCCGCCTCTCCCGCGGCTTCACCCTGTCGCCCATCATGCCATTCTTCCCTCTTGCAGAATACGAATCCCTTCGCTACTCATATGATGACATGACAGCACGTCATATGTTTTCATGTTAACTCAGGGAGGAGTTGGGATGAAGTACCATCGAGAGTTTTTGCAAAGGAGAATTGCGCGTCTGCGGCGAGCAGCGTGCAAAGGCTTCACCGCTGACGGCGTTCTTGCAGGGAAGTACGGCCAGCAATGACGGAGATCTCACTGCGCGGGCTTGGACATCGTTTTCTGCAACTGATCGTCAGCCTCTTCATCCTGCTCTGCATCACCTTCATCATCGGCCGGGTCATGCCGACCGATCCGGTCGGGGCGATCGTCGGCGAACTTGCCGACCCCAAGGCCTATGAGGCCATGCGAGCGCGGCTGGGGCTTGACCTGCCGCTTTACCAGCAGTTCTTCATCTACCTGCGCGGCCTGCTGCATGGCGATTTCGGTATTGCGATCCTGACCGGCAATCCGGTGACCCGGGATCTGGCGCAGGCGTTTCCCGCGACCTTCGAACTCGCCACGCTGGCGATCATCATCTCGACGGTCGTCGGTGTCCCGCTCGGTCTTGCCGCCGCCCTCTTCCGCGATACCTTCATCGACAAGTTCGCGCGCGTTTTTGCGCTTGTCGGGCATTCGATACCGGTCTTCTGGTTCGGCATCGTCGGGCTGGTGATTTTCTACGCAAACCTCAACCTTGTCGCGGGCCCCGGCCGGGTGGATGTCTTTTACGAAGGCCTTGTGGAACCAAAGACGGGATTGATGCTCATCGACACCCTCCTTGCGGGCGAGACGGAAATCTTCTGGAACGCGCTTGGACACATCATCCTGCCCGCCATCATCCTCGCTTATATGGCCATGGCCTACATCACCCGCATGACGAGGGCCTTCACCCTCGAACAGCTCAGCCAGGACTATGTCATCGCGGCACGGGCAAAGGGCGTCAGCCCAGCACGCACCATAACCCGCCATGTGCTGCCCAACATCGCCGTGCAGCTCATCACCGTTCTGGCGATTTCCTATGGCAACCTGCTGGAAGGCGCCGTGGTCACGGAGATCGTATTCTCCTGGCCCGGTATCGGCCAGTACATGACGAATGCGCTGCTCATCGGCGACATGAATGCGATTCTGGCCGCCACGATCGTTATCGGCTTCATATTCATGCTGCTCAACTTCCTCGCCGATCTGGCCTATACCACGCTTGATCCCCGTACACGGGAGGCCGCACGATGACCGATATCGCGCACAACAATACTGTTGATCGACCCGGCGCCCTGTCGCGCCTGTCGACCACCACCATGCGGACGCTTCGAAAGCTCGCAGACGAACCGCTTGGAATGTTCGGCTTCGCCATTCTGGCCATTCTGGTTGTCGTCGCCATTTTCGCCCCGCTCATCGCGCCTTACGATCCTGCCCGTCAGGCGCTCGAAAACGCGCTCCAGCCTCCCAGCTGGGCGCATCTGGCCGGAACCGACGAATTCGGCCGCGACATTTTCAGCAGGCTTGTCTACGGCACCCGCATCACCATCCAGACGGTTTTGTCGGTCTCGATCATCGTTGGTCCGATCGGCCTTGCCATTGGCGTGATGGCCGGTTTCTTCGGCGGCCGAACCGACGCGATCCTGATGCGCGCGACCGATATCGTCCTGTCCTTCCCGTCGCTCGTGCTGGCATTGGCCTTTGCAGCCGCCATGGGCGCCGGTCTCGGCACGGCGATCATCGCAATCTCGCTGACCGCATGGCCGCCGATTGCGCGTCTTGCCCGTGCGGAAGCGCTTGTGGTGCGCAATACCGATTACGTTGCCGCCGCCCGTCTCTATGGCGCCTCGCCGATGCGCATCCTGTTTTTATACATTGCGCCGATGTGCATTCCCTCGGTCATCGTTCGCCTGACATTGAATATGGCCGGCATCATCCTGACCGCCGCTTCACTCGGCTTCCTTGGTCTCGGGGCGCAGCCGCCGCTGCCTGAATGGGGTGCGATGATCTCTAGCGGCCGCAAATTCATGCTCGATTACTGGTGGGTCGCCGTCATGCCCGGCATCGCCATCCTGCTGACGAGCCTTGCCTTCAACATCGCCGGCGATACGCTGCGCGACCTTCTGGATCCGCGTCATGCCCGTTCCTGACAGCACTCCCATACTCTCGGTACGCGACCTCAATGTCCGTTTTGGGCGCAATGCCATTTCCGCCGTTTCCAACGTCAATTTCGACGTCGGGCGCGAAAGGGTCGGCATCGTCGGTGAATCCGGCTCCGGAAAATCCACCACCGGCCGTGCCGCCATGCGGCTCCTGCCGAAAAGCGCTACCGTGACGGCGGAGCGGATGGACTTTCTCTCCGAACCGCTGCTCACAAAATCCGAACGCCAGATGGGCGCGATCCGCGGCAGCGAGATGGCGCTGATCATGCAGGATCCGCGTTATTCGCTGAACCCGGTGCTGCCCATCGGAAAGCAGGTGGCGGAGGCCGCCGAACTGCATCTGGCGCTGACCGGCAAGGCGGCGAGAGGTGCCGCGCGCGACATGTTGCTGCGCGTGCGCATCAACGATCCCGACCGCGTGATGGCGCTTTATCCGCACCAGATATCGGGCGGCATGGGCCAGCGCGTGATGATCGCCATGATGCTGCTCGCCAAGCCGAAGCTGGTCATCGCCGACGAACCGACCTCGGCCCTCGATGTCAGCGTGCGCAAGGATGTGCTTTTGCTTCTGGACGAGATGGTGCGCGAGAATAATTCCGGCCTGATCCTCATCAGCCATGACATCCGCATGGTCGCGGCCTTCTGCGAACGCGTGCTGGTCATGTATGGCGGGCGCGTCGTGGAAACGCTGACAAAGCTGGAGGATGCGCAGCATCCCTATACGCGCGGCCTGATCGCGGCGATGCCCGATCCCCGCAATCCGGTGCGGCGTCTCAAGGTGCTGGATCGTCAGGCAATCGATGCGGAGGTGATGCGATGATCACGGTAGACAAGCTCGACGTCGTCTACGGCGAAAAGGAAAAACGCAATCACGTCGTGCGCGGCGTCAGCCTCACGGTCAACAAAGGCGAAACCCTTGGCATCGTCGGCGAAAGCGGTTGCGGCAAGTCGACCTTGCTACGGTCGCTGGCGGGGCTGGAAGCCGGCTGGACCGGCTCGATCAGCTTTAACGGCAAACCGGTCGGCAAGACCCGCAGCCGCGACGAACTGAAACTGGCGCAGATGGTATTTCAGGACCCCTACGGTTCGCTGCACCCACGCCACCGCATCGGCCGGGCGCTCGCCGAACCGATCCGCGCGATGGGGCTTGGCGATGGCTGGTCGAAGGTTCCTGCCGCCCTGCAGCAGGTGGGCCTGCCCGCACATTTCGCCGAGCGCTTCCCGCACGAACTTTCCGGCGGCCAGCGCCAGCGCGTGGCAATTGCCCGCGCGCTGATCCTCGAGCCGCCGATCCTGCTGCTCGATGAGCCGACATCCGCGCTTGACGTCTCCATCCAGGCCGAAATCCTGAACCTGCTTGCCGACCAGCGCGAAGAACGCGACCTGACCTTTGTTCTCGTCAGTCACGACCTCGCGGTGATCGCCCATATGTGCGATCGCGTGCTGGTCATGCAAAACGGGGTTTTTGTCGATGAGTTGACCAAGGCCGATCTTGAAGCGGGCGTTACCCATTCGGCCTATTCAGGCGAGCTGTTCGAAAGCAGTTTTCTCTGAAATACCTGTCGAGGGAGGCAGAATAACCTCAACGAGAGCAAATCCTCCACAGCCAAACATTCTGAACAGGCCGTTCTTTATTCCAGCTCGTCCTGAAGAACAACATAGTTGCACCAAGCTTAACGATGCGAACAATTAAGTTGTGAGGAAATCGCATACCACCGAATGTGTATCACACTACTGTTTGAGCCAGGACCCCGAGTCAAATGCGTTTCATCAACGCGTGAGCTTCAGCGTCTGCGCGTTGATCGGCCGAAATTTCTCTATTCGCGCCAATGCTCCGCAACCCATTCTACAGGGCGCATGAAATGACGCAGAAATTGAAAGGGGCGCTTTCGACGAAAGCCGTAATCGATAAATGCTTTCAGATGCTGTCGGAGCGTAATGCCTTGGCGACCCGACCATCCGCCACGGATAGCATCCTCAGGCAGGATTTCTCCGGGAAAAATGATAATCCTTGCGTCTGCCGGGAGTATGGCGGGAAAAAAGAGGTTGAGTGGGAAGGGCAGCAAACACTGAAAACGGAAATGACGGATCCATTTTCCTGGAAAAAACTTGATTCCGCCCGGCGCTTCACGCGTGACAAATCGTTGTTCATATCCATATTTCTCGGCTACACCCACGGGATCGGCAGCAAACTTGGTCTGGATGGGAAGGAGCTTACCAATCGGAAAACGATAAACGGATGTCTGCCCCAGACGCTCGAACGGCTTTGCCGCATTTCGGGCCAAGATCACGTCCTCGGGATTACCGAATGTAAAGAACCCGTCCAGTGAACCCGTTACAACCAGATCCAGATCCAAAAAGAGCACGACCCCCGATAGGGATCCCAGCTTTGGCCCCCACAGGCGTGACTTGGGCCATATACCGCGCCTTGTTTCTGGAATTTCGTAGTCGATAACAGGAAGATCTTCACACAGGACCTCGGAGCGGATTCCATCGCGGCTGTCTGTAAAACAGGTGAATGTAAACGGCGGCGTTATGTTTCTCGCCACCATGGCGTAAAGCCGGTTGATATAAGGCGCACCATATTTCGTACCCCAGTTTATACAAATAATCTGCTTTATCACGTAACTCGGTCCAGAAAACGGTTTGGCCAAAAAACTACAAGAAAGGGCATTGGAGCACAGGTTGATTTTAGACCCGCTTCATGGGTCAACCTAAGCCGAAATTTTTACTATGTCGACACTACCAATTTTTTCCGAGAAGCTCCAGATTATCCGGGGCAAGCAGGTCCAGCTGATCTCCGTTTTCATCCGAAAACAAATGGATACCGTCAAGCGCTGGCGAGACCCTTATCTGGTCGCCGACTGCCTGCCCTATGCGTTCCCGAAAGACGCCGAGCACCCTTGAACCGCCGAGTTTCATGGTGACCTGCGTTTCCGATCCCAGCGGTTCGACGAGCATTATCTCTGCCGGTACACCGGACGCATCGAGTGAGAAGTGCTCCGGGCGGATGCCATAGACGGCCCCTCTTCCCGCCAGACCGGCCGCAGCAGCCGGCAGGGGCAAGACCACACCCCCGGTTTCAAAACCGCCTGCCGATATCGTCCCGGACAGAAAATTCATCGATGGTGATCCGATGAAGCCGGCGACGAACTGATTTGCCGGGCGGTCGTAAAGTTCGAGCGGCGTGCCGACCTGCTCGACCCTGCCGCCGTTCAGGACCACGACCCTGTCCGCCATCGTCATCGCCTCCACCTGGTCATGCGTCACATAGATCGTGGTGGTCTTGAGCTTCTGGTGCAGCGCCTTGATCTCGCCACGCATGACGACGCGCAGTTTCGCATCGAGATTGGATAGGGGTTCGTCGAACAGGAACACCTGCGGGTTACGCACGATGGCACGGCCCATCGCAACACGCTGGCGCTGGCCGCCGGAAAGCTGGCGCGGATAACGGTCGAGCAGCTGTGTGAGGCCGAGAATATCCGCTGCCCAGTTCACCTTTTCAGCGATTTCCTGCTTGCTCGAACCACGATGCTCCAGTGAAAAGCCCATATTGCTGGCGACCGTCATATGCGGATAAAGCGCATAGGACTGGAACACCATGGCGATATCGCGGTCCTTCGGGTCGAGATCGTTGACGATCCGCTCGCCGATCCTGAGTTCGCCGCCGGTAATCGTTTCAAGACCGGCTATCATCCGCAGCAATGTGGACTTGCCGCAGCCGGAGGGACCGACAAGGACGACAAACTCGCCATCCCTGATGTCGAGATCGACGCCGTGAATGGTTTTCACCGCGCCATAGCTTTTGCGGATGTCGGACAGGGTAACGTTAGCCATCGATCGATTCCGGTTCTTCAGCCCTTGAGGCCGGTATGGGCGAGGCCTTCGACGAACTGCTTCTGGGCAATCACGAAGACGATGAGCACGGGCAGCGCGATGAGCGTCGCTGCGGCAAGCTGGATGTTCCACATCGGCCCGCCATAGGCGTCGGTATATTGGGTCAGCGCCTGCGGCAGCGTGAACATCTCGGCGCTGGAAAGAAAGACGATCGGTTCGAGGAACAGGTTCCACGAATGCAGGAAGGTGAAGATCGCGACCGACGCCAGCGCCGGTTTTGCCAGCGGCAGCGCAATCTTGCGGAAAATCTTGAAACGCCCGAGGCCGTCGACACGCGCCGCTTCCTCAAGCTCGCCCGGCAGTGTGACAAAAAACTGCCGCATGACGAAGGTGGCGAAGACACTTGGCGCGCCGAAGATCGGAACAAGGATCAACGGCCAGTGGGTGTTGACCATGCCGGCCTTCAGGAACATCTGGAACAGTGGCACGATCGTCACTTCCGAGGGGATGAGCAGGCCAAGCAGCACGATCATGAAGATCAGATTGGCACCCGGAAACCGGATACGTGCGAAGGCATATCCTGCCATGGAGGAGACAATCATCGTGCCAATCGTCACGACAGCAGCAATATAGGCGGAGTTCCAGTATTGCCGCACGAAGGGCTGCAACTCGAATACCTTCGAGTAGGTCGTCCAATCCTGGTTTTGGGGAAAGAACTGCGGCGGGAAGGCGAAGATGTCGCTGATCGGCTTGATCGATGATGTCACCATCCACCAGGTCGGGAAAACGAACGGGATCAACAGCACACACAACAGCCCGTAAAGCGCCACCTGCATGCGGGGGGAAAGGTCAGCTTTCATAAAAGACGATCCTCTTGCGCATCTGCCACTGGGCGAAGGTCAACACGGCGACGATCAGGAACAGCAGGATGGAAAGCGTCGAGCCATAACCGAAGAAATGGAACTGGAAGGCCTGCTGGTAGAGGTAATAGACCAGCACCGTGGTCGAGAGACCCGGTCCGCCCTGGGTCAGAACCGCAATCTGCGCAAAAACCTGCAGCGAGCCGACGATGGTGATGATCGAGGTCAACAGGATAGTCGGGCTGATCAGCGGCAGGGTGATGCGACGGAACTGCTTGAAGGCGGGCGCACCGTCGATGCGGGCCGCCTCGTAGAGTTCCTTCGGCACGCCCTGGAGCGCCGCCAAAAACAGGATCATGTTGAGCCCGACATTCTTGAAGACCTGCACGACGATGACAGAAATCATCGCTGTCGTCTCCTCGCGCAGCCAGTTGGGCCCCTCGATGCCGATCATCAGTAACATGCCGTTGATGCCGCCATTTTTCTGCAAGAGGAAGCCCCAGACAATCGTCCAGGCGACCAGCGAAACGACCACCGGCGAGAAGAACAGGGTTCTGAAGATCGCAATACCGGCAAGTTTCTGGTTGAGCAGCACGGCAAGCAGCAGCGCCAGCGACAGGTTGAACACGACAAGCCCGGCCGAGAAGATCGCGGTCGCGCCCAGCACCTCACGAAGATTGCCGTCTTCCATCAACATCCGGTAGTTCTGCGTACCGGTATAGGTGAAGGTGTTGGCGAGCACATTCCACTCATGCAGCGAATACCAGAACACCAACCCGAGCGGGATCAGCACGAAGATGACGATCCCGATCAGTTGCGGGGCGATGAACAGAAAGCCAGCGAGGCTGTCGCGCCGCGCGATGGTCCAGAACGCCGATACCGGGCGACCTGGACGACGGGTAACTTCCTGCGCGACAGCCATGGCTTTCTCCTCAGCGCTTCAGAAGCGGCCCGATCTGGCCGCAGATTTTTTGAAGCGCGCCCGCGACATCGGCCTCCGGCCGCCAGACGGCGTCGAGGTTCGAGCGCACGATCTGCTGGATCTGGGCAAAACCGGTATGGCCGGGCATGACCTTGCCGGTGGCGATGCCTGATATGACGACCTTTTCGATCTGCTCCTGGCTGAGCAGCGGATTGGTCTTTTTCAACACCTCCGCATTCAGCAGCGACTTGCGCGCCGAGGGAAAGAACTGGCTGAGCTTGGCGGAATTTTCCGGATTGGTCATGTAGGCGACGAACTCGGCTGCAGTCTGCGCATTCTTGCCGGACTGCATGACGCCGATGCCCGCCTGGCCGATCAAGGCATATTCGCCAGCCGGCCCCTTGGGCAGCGGCACGAGGTCCCAGCCGAAGGGCTTGTCCTTCGGCAGAAGCGAGGCACGGCTGATCTGGGTTATGGTCATGGCCGCATTACCGGCAAAGAAATCGACCGTCTCGCCCGGACCGGGCATGGCCTTCTTCTCGAAGATGGCGTCGTGGATGAACGAGACGGCATCCGCCATCGGCTTTTCCGCCATGGTGCAGGTTGTACCGTCAGCGCTCCAGGGGGAAGCACCCCAGCCGTTCCACACCGAGGTGAGATATTGCCAGCTCTGGTAATTGAAATCACGGACGACAAGCCCGCCCTTGCCGGCTTTTGCGACGGCAGAGGCCGTGGCGATGGCGTTCTCCCATGTCCATTCGCCGGCAGCGATCATGTCCGCCGGCGTCTTGGCGCCTGCGGCCTTGATGAGATCATTGTTGGCGAAGACGGCAAAGGGTGAGGTCGAGAACGGATAGGCGAAGAGCTTGCCATCCTGCGACCAGCGTTCCGTGGCGCCGGCGCTGACTTCCTCGAGATTGTAACCCTGCGCGGCTTTCAGCGTGTCGGTGAGCGGGTAGAGCGCGCCTGACTTGACGAAATCATAGGCCGAGGTCTCGAAAATCCACGCCATGTCAGGCGCATTGCCGCCCGCAATCTGGGTCGTGAGCGCAGTCGTGTAGGTGTCGAAAGGCAGGGACTCATAGGTCACGCTGACATTTGGATGGTCCTTCTTGAAGCCGGCCGCGATGTCGTTGAACAGCTTCAGATGCGCCTCGTTGGCGCTCCAGATCGTCATGCGCAGCTTGATCGCATCCTGCGCCGCGGCTGTTCCTGCCAGTGCAAACGAGCCGATGAGGGCCAGCGCGCAGGCGGTGGATTGCATTTTCCAATGATTGTTCATTCCCAGTCCTCCTCCAAAGATGGGTTCGATCGAACGGCAGTCCGCCGTCCTAATAGGCCGCTATGTCCGGCCAGCGTATTTCGATGCCTTCGCGGGTCAGCGCCATCTGGAAGGCATGAAGATGGTCGTCGTCTTCCTGCACCTGATGCGGTGCGAGACCTTTTTCCAGGCAGTGGGCCGCAAGCATTCCAGCCACTTCGCCGATATTCCATTCGACCGGATGCAGGCGGTAGCAACCATTGGTGATATGCGTCGTGCCAATATTCTTGCCGGCCGGAATGAGGTTTTTCACACGCTCAGGGATCAGCGCGCCGAGCGGAATCTCGAAGGGGCAGGAAGGCACGTCGATGTAATTGTCGCCGCCGGTCGATGGATGCAGATCGATGCGGTACATGCCGATGCCGATGCTGTCGCGATATCGCACCGCGCCTTTGTCACCGCGAACCGTGTAGGAAAGGTCCTGCTCGACGATGCGCGTAACCGGCTTGATGCGGCGGCTTTCACGAATATAGGGCGCCATGGCGAGCCCATGTTCGGTGCCGGTGATATCGCCCCGCAGCCGCAGCCCGCGGAAACCCTGCCCGCCATCAAGACGCGGCGCTTCCGTCTGCAGCCAGTAGAAGACCGAATAGGAAAGGTCCGCCGCCGCTTTCAGATGCCGCGCCTTTTCTTCTTCCGACACGTCGATAATCGTGCCGTCCATATAGTCGATCATCGGCCAGTTCACGAGGCAGATATCGGACTGGTAGAAACCGGGCGTAAAGTTCTTTCGCGCCGCAATTCGGCGGAAAATCCAGAGGTTTTCATCGCCGCCGCCCTTGCGCTGGTCGGCATCCACCAGCAGCGGATCGTCATCGGGATTTGGCGTGAAGGATCGGGTGGTGTGCTCAAGCGTGCGCGGATGCGGCGCGGTGAAGCCGAGGAGCGGGCCACCCCAGAAATGCGGCTGGTACGAGCGCCAGTAATCGTAATTGTCAGGCTTGTCGATCGTCTGGTCACCCTCGACATGGTCGATGGCAAAGCAGATCGATACGGCCTGCACATTGTCCGGCTGGGCTTCGGCCGGCGCGCTGGGTTCACCCGTGTCCGACTGCGCCTCGAAACCCTTGGCGTATTCCGTGCCCGTCATCGGCAACAGATCGCCGAGTTCGGTGGCATCAAGGATGTAATCGGCGGAAATGACGATTTCAGCGCCGCTGTCGCGATGACGGGCGGTTACTGAGCGAACCCTGTCGCCCTCGACATCGGCCGCGACCGGACGCCAGGGCTTGAGCACCGTCAGACGGCCGGCGCCGATATAGGGGATCAGCATGCTTTCCATGACCGCGAGGCTGACGCGCGGCTCGGCGCAGATGCGGCTCACCCATCCGCCGCCCGGATTGAGATCACCCCATGCCCGTGCGCCTTCCGTCAGCGGATAATGGTCACGATAATATTGACGCACACCGTTGCGCAGCGCCCGGTAAGAGCGGGTGATGCCGAATTGCTCGACCCATGAATGCTCATCCGACGGAACGGCCTGACTGGTCAATTGTCCGCCGATCCAGTCATATTCCTCGGTCATGATAACGCGCTTTCCGGCCCGCGCGGCAGCCAGTGCCGCCGCCACGCCGCCAAGGCCGCCACCGACCACGAGAATATCTGCTTGCATGTCTTTCACGTCGTCACATCCGTTTTGTTGACTGGGGACTTGTTTGCGGAGCGTGCCGGGGCCGGGCCCAATGTTTCCCCTCTGACGGGTTCACATTTGAGAAGGATCTGACTACCCGGGCTGCCGGTCTCGATGCGGTTGACCAGCATGGCAGTCGCCTGCCGGCCCATCTCCTCGCGGGGAATTTCATAGGAGGTGAAGCGCACCGGGCTGCGCGCGGCCCTGATATGGCTGCCAAGCACGATCATCGAAAAAGCCTCGGGCACGGCAAGCCCGCGCGCCCTTGCCAGGGTTTCGACACGCACGGCATCGGCCAGCTCTATGAAGAAGGCTGCCGTCGCCCCGCTTTCAAGGATGGCATCGAGGATCTTGTCGGCCGGCCGGTTGACGGCCTTGATATGAAGGGCAAGCGTGGCTGCATCACCGAGCGCCGCACTGAAACCACGCCAGCGGTCAGCGATCGATTCCGCCGGGCCATCGGGGCCGATATAAGCGAGCTTCGAGTGCCCCAGCGCTCTCGCGTCCTCGACAAGCTGCCGCGTTCCCGCGGCATAGTCGCCGCCCACATAAGGAACCGGCCCGCCAGCGTCTTCACGTCGGCCAATGGCCACGAAAGGATAGTCTTCCGAGACCAGCCGGGCGAGTTCCTTGCGGTCGAATTCGCGACCGAGAACCAGACAGCCATCGGCGATCCTGAGCCTGTTGCCTTCCGAAAACATCTTGCGGTTATTGCCGACGCCGGCGCTGGTCAGCAGCAGAAGATCATAGGCCTGCTGCTGCGCCTCTTCCTCGATACCCAGCAGGAACGGCGTGAAGAAGTCGGCCTGCGCGCTCGGGAAAGCCGGCTCGTAGGTGAAAACGCCGAGGATGCGGTTCAGCCCCTTGGCCATTCGCCGCGCGATCGGGTCGGCGACATAACCTGTCTGGCGAATGACCGCCTGTACCCGTTCGCGGGTTTCAGCCGGGATGCGGGCAATCGCGGCCGGTGCGCCATTCAGAACCAGCGATACCGTTGCCTGACTGACGCCGGCGAGCTTGGCGATGTCGTTTTGCGTGAGGCGTTTGTGATTGGCCACCCGAGGCCCTCCCCGACATCCGATCGTTGCTAATACGCATTAACTGCTAATGCGCATTAGCACTATTTCCGGGCGCTGAGTCAAGCGATAAAGATGCATTTACTGCGGGAGGCCACGGGGTCTGACAAAAAGCCTGCCCCGCGGCGGCCTTGGGTGGGATCGGCTATAGCAGCCGTAAAATAGCGATCAGGCCGGATTCACGGACCCGAAGAGGCTTTCTCACCGGTGAGCTTCTGTTCAAGCAACCACGTCCACATCGCTTCGTCCTTCAGCACTTTCCCTTCGACCGCTTCATGGTCCGTATCTTCGAACACGGTGAGCCGGACATTTCGTTTCAGTTCCTGAAGGCGTTGCACGAGGACCACCGTGTCGGACAGCGGAATCACAGCGTCATTTGCGCCATGAAAGGCCCAGAAGGCTGTTCTGTCATTCGTTCGATTGAGATAATGCCGGATACCGCCGCCGGCGATCGGGACAATCGCGGCAAAAGTTTCGGGGAATTGCGCGGCCATCGACCATGCGCCGAACCCTCCCCGGCTATAACCGATCAGATAGATGCGCTCGCGATCCACCCGATGATCGGCCACCACCGCCTGAAGAACACTCGCCACGCGCTCGATCGGATAGAGTAATTCTTCACTCGGATTTTGCGGCGAAAACACCAGAAAAGGAAAATCGCGGCCTTCTTCGATAAGTTTCGGCAGGCCGCTGCGGCGCAGCTTTTCGATGTCGCCGCCGCCCTGATCGCCGCCATGCAGCCAGACGACAAGAGGATAGGCCTTATCCGAACTGGCGTAGTCCTTGGGCGTGTAGAGCAGATAGTTGATATCAGAGGCGATGGTGACATCGGATTTCATCGCCTTCTGTTCGGCCCGCGCAAAGGTCGAGGCAGCGATTGCGGCGACAGCGATCAGGCAAAGTTTCAGATGCTTCATGGTTTGGTCCTCCCAAAATGCGCCTCCTCCCGAGGCGCGATTATTGAACTCGCGGATCACCGGGTTGGTTCAAAGGTTTCGTGGCAGAATGCGAAAATGCACTAACTAAAATCAAGAATATCAATATATTTCATAATAATATCGCCGCTTCCTCATGCGTAATCTGACCCGCGATTGCGGGATCGGGCACACCCGGCGGTCGGCAGCCACCGACGAACTGCACGCAACCTTTCGAAACGATAAATCTCACTACCGACCGCGTTTAAACGACGGGAAAGAGGCGTTCAGCATTTGTTCTGGATTGGTGTTTGAGTCTTTGCTAATCATTGCGACAACAGGGCAGACAATGGCCGGAGATTCCGACAACTGCCATCTCTGAACGGGTCCTCACCCTGGGGACAGGCAGGTATCAAGGATTGTTCGCATGGCGGTTGCCTATCTGGAAAAGCTCAACGAACAGCAGCGCAAGGCGGTGGAGCATGGCGTTGGGCTGACAGATGGCAACACGGCCGGGCCTCTGCTGATCATCGCCGGGGCCGGTTCGGGCAAGACCAATACGCTCGCCCATCGTGTCGCACATCTGATCGTGAATGGCGCCGATCCCCGCCGTATCCTGCTGATGACGTTTTCGCGGCGTGCCGCCACGGAAATGTCGCGCCGCGTGGAGCGTATCTGCAAACACGTCCTCGGCGGCAATTCGGGAGCCCTCACCGACGCGCTGGCCTGGTCCGGCACATTTCACGGCATCGGCGCCCGCCTGTTGCGCATCTATGCCGAGCAGATCGGGCTCAACATCGATTTCACCATCCACGACCGCGAAGACAGCGCCGACCTGATGAACCTTTCCCGGCACGAGCTGGGTTTTTCCAAGACCGAAAGCCGCTTTCCGACAAAAGGCACTTGTCTTGCCATCTATTCGCGCGCAGTGAATTCCCAGACGCCGCTCAAGGACATATTGCGCCAGCATTACCCCTGGGTCGCCAACTGGGAGAGTGAACTCAAGCAACTGTTTGCAGCCTATGTGGAGGCAAAACAGGTCCAGAACGTGCTCGATTACGACGATCTCCTGCTCTACTGGGCCCAGATGGTCAGCGACCCCATTCTGGCTGATGAGATCGGTAACCGCTTCGACCATGTCATGGTCGACGAATATCAGGATACCAACAGGTTGCAGGCCTCCGTGCTGATGGCGCTCAAACCCGGCGGCCGCGGTTTGACCGTGGTGGGCGACGACGCGCAGTCGATCTATTCGTTTCGGGCGGCGACAGTGCGAAACATCCTCGATTTCCCGGCGTCCTTCAGCCCGGCGGCCGACATCATCACGCTTGATCGCAACTATCGCTCGACGCAGCCGATCCTTGCGGCCGCCAACGGCGTGATCGATCTGGCGCGGGAGCGGTTCACCAAAAACCTCTGGACCGAGCGGGAGTCACTGGAGCGCCCGAAGCTCGTGACGGTGAAGGACGAAACCGAACAGGCGAATTTCATCATCGACCAGATTCTTGCAAACCGCGAAACCGGCATGACGCTGAAACAGCAGGCCGTGCTGTTCCGCACCTCCAGCCAAAGCGGGCCGCTTGAGGTGGAACTGACCCGTCGCAACATCCCCTTCGTCAAATTTGGCGGCCTGAAATTCCTCGACAGCGCCCATGTGAAGGACATGCTGGCCGTGCTGCGCTTCGCGCAGAACCCACGCGACCGCGTCGCCGGTTTCCGGCTGCTGCAGATGCTGCCCGGCATCGGACCGAAGAAGGCCGGCAATATTCTTGATGCCATCGCGACTGCCCCCGAGCCGCTGCTTGCCCTTGCTGAAATTCCGCCCCCTCCAAAGACCGGCGATGACTGGACGACCTTCACGCAGATGCTGGTGGGCTTGCGGCAGGTCCCGAATGGCTGGCCGGGGGAAATCGGGCAGGCACGGCTGTGGTACGAGCCCCATCTCGAACGTATCCGTGAGGACGCCGACACCCGCAAGGCAGATCTGCTGCAACTCGAGCAGATTGCCGGCGGCTATCCCTCACGCGAGCGTTTTCTGACCGAGCTGACGCTCGATCCACCCGGCGCCACCAGCGACCAGGCCGGCGTGCCGCTGCTCGACGAAGACTATCTCAGCCTGTCGACCATCCATTCGGCAAAAGGCCAGGAGTGGCGTTCCGTCTTCATCCTGAACGTGGTCGATGGCTGCATTCCCTCCGACCTCGGCGTCGGCACCACCCAGGAACTGGAGGAAGAACGCCGGCTGCTCTATGTCGCCATGACCCGCGCCAAGGACAGCCTGTCGCTGATAACACCGCAACGTTTCTTCACCGGCGGGCAGAACCAGCAGGGTGACCGGCATGTCTACGCCGCGAGAACCCGCTTCATACCAGCGACCCTGCTGCAATTCTTCGAAACGATGACCTGGCCACTGGTTTCGGCCGCCGCTTCGGAACGAAGCGCGCAGCAGATCCGGATTGATGTGGGTGCGCGGATGCGGGCGATGTGGAAATAAGAGCGGGTGTCCCGGTAATATCAACCTCCACAATGCGCGAACGGACGGGGCCGGCGCGGGCTTAGCTTCTGGAAGTTCTTCCTGACACCGATCACTCTCTAAACGTGAAAAACAGGCCGAGATCCAACACGCTTTCAGCATGCTGTTCGACGGAGATTTCGTCGCTCTTGTGTGGGCGATCAATAAAGCGTTATTGACTGTCCCTACCGATAAAGCCATATCACCCTGAGTAGGCAGACCAGACAGGATCCGCATAGTGCAACTAGAAGCATTCTCGATATCAGGCTTAAAAAAGATAACTCCGGCTCGTTTCGGCGACAGCAGGGGTTACTTCAGCGAGGTTTTCAAGAGGGAATGGTTTCGCAAAAATGTAGCGGACGTGGAGTTCGTGCAGGACAATGAATCCCTGTCCGCGCAGGCCGGGACCGTAAGAGGGCTCCATTTTCAGACAGAGCCTTTCGCACAGGGCAAGCTTGTGCGCTGCATTCGGGGACGGCTGCTTGATGTCGCGGTGGATATCAGAGCAGGATCGCCCACCTTCGGACAATGGGCGGCTGTCGAACTCTCACCCGAAAATGGCGAGCAGCTGTGGGTTCCGGCGGGATTTGCCCACGGTTTCATGACGCTCGTTGACGACACGGTCATCTCCTACAAAGTGACGGCGCCCTATAGTGCAGCCAACGACCGCGGCGTTAAATGGGATGATCCTGCCATTGGTATCAAATGGCCGAAGCTGGAAGGCTACGTCCTTTCCGAGAAGGATGGCAAGCAACCGCTTCTGTCGGAACTGCCTGAATATTTCACTTATCAAAACACTGGAAACTCATGATGCGCGTTCTAGTTACCGGCGGCGCCGGATTTATCGGCTCTGCCCTCGTACGTTATCTTGTGAGCGAGATCGGCGCGGATGTTCTCACTATCGACAAACTGACATATGCAGGAAATCTGGCGTCCCTCAAGCCAATCGAAAATGCACCCAATCACCGCTTTCTTCAGGCCGACATATGTGACCGGGTCGCGATGAATGACGCATTCGCGACATTCCAGCCGGATTACGTGATGCATCTGGCCGCCGAAAGCCATGTCGATCGCTCCATAACCGGCGCCGCTGATTTTATTCAGACCAATATCAACGGCACGTTCACGATGCTGGAGGCAGCACGGCAATATTGGAGCGGCCTTGCCGACGACGCCAAGGCGAATTTCCGCATGCTTCACGTGTCAACCGACGAGGTATACGGCTCGCTCGGGGACGACGGTCTTTTCGAAGAAACCACACCCTACGACCCTTCATCGCCATACTCCGCCTCCAAAGCCGCAAGCGATCATCTCGCCACAGCCTGGCAGCGCACATACGGCCTTCCGGTCGTCATTTCCAACTGCTCCAACAATTACGGGCCATTCCATTTCCCGGAAAAGCTCATTCCGCTGATTATTCTCAACGCGCTGGAAGGCAAACCGCTGCCGGTCTATGGAAACGGCGCGAACATCCGTGACTGGCTTTATGTGGAAGACCATGCCCGTGCCCTGTGGCTTATCGTTCAAAAGGGCCTTGCCGGCGAGAAGTACAATGTCGGCGGCAGAAACGAACAGAAGAATATCGATGTGGTGAACTGCATCTGCTCCATTCTCGACGAGCTGCGCCCGCAATCCAAACCCTATGCCGAGCTCATCAAATACGTCACGGATCGCCCGGGCCACGATGCGCGCTACGCCATTGACGCCACGAAGCTGGAAACCGAACTCGGCTGGAAAGCACAGGAAAATTTTGCGACGGGCACCCGCAAGACCGTGCAATGGTACCTCGACAATGGGTGGTGGTGGCAGCCGCTTCGTGAGGGTGTTTATGCCGGAGAGCGCCTCGGCGTTTTGACGAAAGGCTAAATGAATGCGGCTGGCGGTTACCGGTAAAAATGGGCAGATCGTCAGTGCTCTTCAGGCACTGGCAAGTCCCGATCTGGAGATTTTGGCTCTGGGCCGGCCGGAACTCGACCTCGCCCAACCTCAAACGGTTTCCAAAGCACTGCGCGACGCAAAACCCGATGTGATAATATCGGCTGCTGCTTACACGGCTGTTGACAAAGCGGAGAGCGAGCCGGACATCGCCTTCGCCGTCAATCGGGACGGAGCAAGGGCCATTGCACAAGCTGCAAACGACATTGGCGTTCCGGTCATCCATCTTTCCACGGACTACGTCTTCGACGGCACCAAGGTCGCCGCTTATGTCGAGACCGATCCGACAGGCCCGACTTCCGTTTATGGCCGTTCGAAGCTTGAAGGTGAACAGGCGGTTTCCGAAAGCAATCCCA
Organism: Agrobacterium sp. CFBP2214; assembly: GCF_030209895.1. Lineage (NCBI taxonomy): Bacteria > Pseudomonadati > Pseudomonadota > Alphaproteobacteria > Hyphomicrobiales > Rhizobiaceae > Agrobacterium > Agrobacterium sp. CFBP2214. The sequence goes on from NZ_JARVRC010000021.1 coordinate 90,552, forward strand.
ATCACGCCATTTTGCGAACCGCGTGGGTCTATTCGGAATATGGCGGCAATTTCGTAAAAACCATGCTTCGGCTGAGCGAGAGCCGCGATGAAGTCAACGTCGTTGCAGATCAGTTTGGATCCCCTAGCTCGGCAAACGAAATCGCCGCCGCAATCGTGGTTATCGCGAGAAGACTGTTACAAGACCCCTCCCCAGATCTTCGTGGCATTTTCCACCTGTCTGGAACCGGTGAAACGAACTGGGCGGATTTCGCAAAACAGATATTCGGCTTTTCTGCGGAAAACGGCGGAAAGTCGATGATCGTCAATGACATCACGACTGCACAATACCCTACCCCAGCGCGACGCCCGGCAAACTCCCGACTAGATTGCAGCAAGCTGGAAGAGGTCTACGGAGTTAGATTGCCGGAATGGCAGACATCAACGCGTGCGGTCGTGGCCGCCTTGGCACAGAGTAAAAAGGAAACGCCATGAAGGGCATCATTCTTGCCGGAGGCAGCGGAACACGCCTGCATCCGATGACGTTGGCCGTCTCGAAGCAGATCCTGCCTGTCTACGACAAACCGATGATCTATTATCCGCTGACGACGCTGATGCTGGCCGGTATTCGCGAAATCCTGATCATCTCGACGCCCCATGACATGCCGCTCTTCCAAACCCTCCTGGGGGATGGCTCGAAATGGGGCCTCTCTATCGAATACGCCGTTCAGCCAAGCCCCGACGGGCTGGCGCAGGCTTATATGATCGGTGCTGATTTCATTGGCGATTCACCGTCCTGCCTGATCCTCGGCGACAATATCTACTACGGGCACGGACTGCCGGAGCTTTTGCAAAACGGTACGGATATCAACGACGGCGCAACCGTTTTCGCCTACCACGTCAACGATCCCGAACGTTATGGTGTGGTCGAGTTCGACGGTGAGATGCGCGCGCTATCAATCGAAGAAAAGCCCGCGAAGCCCAAATCAAATTGGGCTGTTACAGGTCTTTATTTTTATGATGCCGATGTAGTGGACATCGCGGCCAATCTCAAACCTTCCGCGCGCGGCGAGTATGAGATAACGGATGTAAACCGCATCTATCTGGAACGCGGCAAGCTGAAAGTATCCATCATGGGCCGCGGTTACGCTTGGCTCGACACAGGAACACCCGATAGCCTGCTTGAAGCCGGGGAATTTGTGCGCACACTGGAAAAGCGTCAGGGTTTCAAGATAGCTTGCCCTGAAGAAATCGCTTTCAGCAAAGGTTTTATAACGAAGGCCGAGTTTTCAGGAATCGCTGACAACGCAGGCAAGGGTGATTACGGCGTTTATTTGAGAAAACTTGCGGCGTCCTAAGCAATTGCTTCGACAATTTGCCAGTTGAGTGCGATTGAGACTGGATTCGTTAGAAGCGTCTTCGTCGGACATACAGCGCACAATAATGAATACAGGCGTGAGCTCGTTCCCCAATCTTTGGATACGAAATGGCAAAACTACCACTTTCAGCCGTAACGGTCGTCTCCGTCTGCTACAAGAGCGATGCGCTCATCGTCGATATGATCGCTTCGATCCCTGAGGAGACGCCCATCGTTCTCGTCGACAACGGACGAACTAACAGTTTCGCGAAGCTTCCTGCAAGAAGAAACATCAACATCGTGCGGCTTGCTGAAAACCTGGGATTTGGCCGAGGCTGCAATGCAGGCGCCGAAGTCGTCCAAACGCCTTGGGTCCTGTTTTTGAACCCGGACGCGCGATTGAAGCCAGGCGCTATCGAGGCACTTCTTGAAGCGGTCGAGCATCACTCTTCAGCTGTCGCTTTCAATCCACGAATCGCCAACACGGATGGAAGTCAATATTTCAAGCGCCGATCATGGCTCTTGTCGCGCAGCCGCTACATGAAAAAGGGCTGGCCCAACGCCGACAGCCCGGTACCGATCTTGAGTGGCGCCGCATTTTTTGTTTCGAAGCAAAATTTTGAAAAAGTTGGTGGCTTTGACCCCAATATTTTCCTCTATCACGAAGATGACGATCTTTCTCTGCGCCTGGCGCAACTAGGGCAACTCATGTTCGTGAGAAATTCCCTCATCATTCATGCTGCAGGACATTCTTCGGGACGATCCCCTGAGATCGCACGTCTGAAGGCATTCCATATGGCCCGATCGAGGATTTATACGGGCATCAAACATAAAAGACCCCTTGCAAAAACCTTGACTTTCGTTCAGGCCCTCGCGCTCCTGTTTTCGCCCGCCGTTCTTTTTTCAGCGCGGCGGCGAGCGAAGGCTCTCGGTTTTTTAGAAGGAACAATAAAATGGAAGTAATGGTTCGATCTTAAAAGCGCCGAGCAAGAATCATGTTTTTAGAGCATCCATCTATGACGACTGGATGCTTCATGCCCCAAATCAACGCTTCCAAACAGCTGCCTAGGTGAAAATCTGGCAAAACACCATCATTGCTGCCCTCAACAATTGACTAGAGAGGTGGCCAATTCTGGATGGAGTGGCCCTTCTGCACGAGTATCGATTGATATTCTCTTGCATATTCTGCAGCCAGATCATCGATATCATACGTTTTGCTTAGTTGCCGGGTTCTGCTTTTGAAATCGGCAATAGTAGTTTCATCTAGCATAGATTCCATGGCTCTGGTGAGGGAGCTGACGAACCGGTCATCGTCAGCAGTATTTTCAATTATGATGCCAGCTTGCTTTCCATCAACTTGCGACATGTTTTTGATCTCACCCACATCTGTTGCGATGCAAGGCACTCCCACTTGAAAAGCCTGTATCAAGGTGAGCGGAAAAGATTCACCTGGAAAGCGTGTTGGAAGTAAAGCAACGTCGCTCATCCGATAGAGACCATGAACCTCTCTGACGAAACCCAAAAAATGAATAGTTGCATCCGAGGCTCCCACCCGCTGTGCAGCGTCAGCACTCGGCCCTTCTCCTGCCATGAGCAACGCCATCGGAGTATCCGGATGTCGCTCACGTAATTTCAGATAAGCCTTTACTGCCTCGATCCACCCCTTACCCTCAACCCCTCTCGCTGCCAAAGAAAAAACGACCGCATTATCTGCGATCCCGAGCTCAGCGCGTGTCTTTGTAAACTCAGTATTATCAACAGGCATAGCGTTTCGTATTTTGATAAACTTATCTGACGGAACGTTCAGCCCCTCAAAGGGCTGCAAATTTCGGTCCGCAAGATATGCGAATTTATCAATTTTCTTACACCATTGAGCGATTTTCCCCTTATGTACCTTCATCGCTTCGTATGACCCGTGCAATGTTGAAACATACGCACGGGAGACATCGAAGTCGGCAAGCAAAAAATCTTCGACAGTCGCAATATGTGAATGCACAACGGAAATTCCGGCTTCGTCAATAAATTTCCTGACCCCGACATCTCTAATCTGATTAGCTGTATAAACAGGTATTGCAGGATTCAGCATACTCCTGACCGATCTATGATCATCGGCATCATGCATTTGCAACATTGACACCGTGATTCCTTTTTTATGCAGCGCGTTCGCGAGGTGAATTGGAAAAATTTCTCCGCCACCAAAGGAAAAACCCAAAAATCCAATTAAAACGTGTCGGTTACTTCGGGGAACATCCCTCAGGGCCGTCGTATCTACCAGCTGATCAAATTCAAACCCGCTAATCTGAGAATGCCGGAATACTGCACTACAGGACTCCAAAAAACGTTCCAGCGTCTTCTCGGGGATATCCCACCGTGACTTTAGCGCAAGCATAAACCGAAAATACTCCCGATAATATTCGGGATTAGATTGCGCTTGACTGCCAGAAGTATTGTTACCGTGAATTCGGAAATAGCTTATGGCGCTTGGTTCATATGCAATCTGCCCTCCACCCGCGATAACCGAATAGAGGTACCAGTCTCCCATTATCTTGAAGCTTCGTGCTTCTTCCCAAATTTCGTCGGCGATATCAAAGCGACGCCACAAACTACCGCCAACATTCGCGATTACGTTCTTTATGCCGAAGCCGCCGCGGAACCATTCTGCAGCGGGACGGACAGTCCGCGCATCCCAGATTCCGGGTTCGCTATCTTCCCTGTAATGATCTAGCCCGGCTACGTAATTGCCTTCGCCGTTGGCGAACTGAATGCGACCAAACGCCAACATAACACTAGGGTCTCGAAACGAGCTGATCATTCGCTCGATGAATGTCGGCTCGCAAAAATCATCGCTTTCGCAGATCCACACGAGGTCACCCTTCGCCTGAGAATGGCCCTTTTGCCACTGGCGAAAAACATTGCCGGAGTTTTCGGTATTATAGATCACCCTGATGCGGTCTGGATAACGTTCGACGTAAGAATCGATCACCGACCTGCTGTCGTCGGTGGAACAGTCATCAAGGACCAGAATATCGATTAGCGGATATGTCTGCGTCAGAATGCTGTCTAGGCGCTGAGAAAGATAACGGGCGTGGTTGAAATTGGGAACGATGGCCGTCACCGTCACGCCGCTACGCACACCGATACTTGAGCGGCTAGCTGCGATAATTTTATTAGTCGTAATCTTCTGGTAATAATCAAGGCAAAATTTATCGACCTTGCGTGACAACAACATAGGATCACGCTTCTCGGCAGACTTCAAAAATCTTTTGCGTCTACGTGTGCTGAAGGCTTTTACGTCGGACAGTGTATAAAGCAGCCGTGTATAAAGCAGACGCGTCAATAGTTTTCCCAAAGACGCCCTGCTCATCCAATTACTTCGCTGGAGCGCATCCACTTGACCAGAAATATGGTCAACGTCTTTCATCAACACATCAGACCATTGTGCCTCTTCGAATTCCACACGCTTCAACACCGGTTCGGAAGACTGGATATCCTGTGAGAAAATCCCGCTCATACCCATATTGTCAACCGGTTGATCCGATGCGACACCGATCATGTACATCGGCGCTTCGACGCCAGCAATAGTTGCGCCGCTTCCGGAATCAGTTTCAAAAAAGGCAGCTGACTGGTTTTCAGATGCTACAATCGAACCGAAACCTATTTTTTGCCCATGCATCGACACATGGGCGAAGTGCTGCCCGAGGAGCCTACTGAATTCGTTCTTAAAAAGCTCCTTGACGTGAAAAGGATTAACCTGCCCCGAAGCGACAGTGTAGGCATATTTTTCCGGCGTCGAGATGATCAATACTCCGTCGGCGCGCAAGACGCGCTTGATCTCGAGCATAAAGCGATCATGGGCCTCGATATGCTCAAGTGTCTCAAAAGATACGACAACGTCCACGGAAGCCGACGGTAACGGAATATCTTCACACGACCCGGCTTTGAAGGAAATATTTCGAGCTTTATACTTTGCCTGCGCGTGATGGATAGCTTCGCCTGAAATATCCACGCCAATAGCAGAGCGGGCAGTTTCCGCCAGAAGCGAGGTGCCATAACCTTCACCACTTGCTATATCCAGAACATCTTTGCCTCGGACAAAATTTTTCGCCAGATGATATCGATGCATATGCTCGAGATGGATATTCCCGCCAATCGTCGGCAGATAGCGTTCGCCGGTAAAATCGAGATCGTCGGTCATATTTTTCCTTGGCAAAATCCGTCATGTGTTGAGGCGGATACCCTATTCTTGGGGCCAAGTCGAGGCAACGTAGGGAATGGGTTCGGGAAATTTGACCAATGGGATAGACCGGCCACCACGGTGGAAGCAAGCTTCTACATCGACGTAGTTGAGGCAGCGGTTAACCGCTTACAAAACTTCGAGGCCTTCATCGAATTCTCCTCTTCTTCCCACCAGGGATCATAAGTGGAAAATTCCAGTTCTAAATGGCCTAATTTATTGGGGGCACGTCACATTTATCCCCTACCCCGCAAACAGAGGGTGGATTTCACCTCAACGCGAATAGCACCAATGTTGAAGAGCATAATAGAAGCGAAAGTCCGAGAAGCCTCCCTCGAAACGGCGATGACGAAATTGCTACAATTCACAATAGCCGAGCTTTCGCAAGCTACACCGTTGCGAATTCGGGGTACTTGCCCAACTCTTTAATTGTTTGAAACAATTCGAATTTTTGATTTATGCCGAGCGCTCGCATAAACTCATAATATGCGCCACCTTGCTCGTCTATTAAATCAATATGCTCCGCGGCAACAGCATCAATCACGCCACATTTCCAACCGGCGTTTCTTACTGTTTCAGAGCAGTTAAAGTCGAGCCCAAAGCCTGAAACAGATTTTCCAAAAATAGGCATACAAAGTTCCAGAGCACGCCTCGAAAAACCTGGCATCATAATCTCCACGGCAGTTGTTTCGTGAAAATCTCTTCCAGGAATTCGAAATAGGTCTTTCCACACACATTGGGAACCCGCGACAACGGCGGGTTGGAACATATCGAGACCGTTAGCCTCTGCTATATCAAAAAGGCGATCAATCTGTTCGTGCTCGATCCCGAGATCATCATCAAGGAAAAGCACTGCATCATAACCCAGCAAGATATCACCATAATGATTCAATGCATGGTGAATACCAGTGGCCTTAGTGCCTGATTGGCGAAGATGCATCTCCCCCAACCGGATATCCACCCCACTTAACGTGTACCAATTGCAAAGCAGATCCCAAGTTCTCGCTGAATCCGGACGAAACCATTTCGCAGGCCGGAATGCATGCCCAGCCTGCACCCAAACAAGACGCTTCCGTTGGTTGCTTGGAGAGCCAAACAGGCGCGACTTGATAGATGCATGGATCCGTTGCTGCGTATGGGTAAGATTTTCAAGATGATCGTCTATGCGTGGAGAGACCGAGGTATCGCGCTTTTCAACCAAAGCCCAAACGGCTTCGACAATGTTCGAGTATTGCAAAGAGTTTCTAAGCAACAAAACGCTGTCAATAAATGGCGCGGGATCGATCGGCCGGATCAGACCTTCAGTTGCAAAGTGAGCCAGAGCAGAAGGATAGGCTGCACTATCGCGATTTTGCCAACGATACCATTCTGGATAAAAGAACGGCGATGGGGTAAGCCCGGCTGCTTCTCCATGATCACAATAATCGAGGTAGGCTTCGGACACATTCCGAAATTTTTTACCCCTTACGCTGGAGTAGTGTTCCAAATCGACCAGTAATTCTGGCCTAATTGATTGCAACTTCAACTTTGCGAGCCTGTTTATGGTCATGAAACTCTCCGAAGGGCTTGCTCAAACAGCGCCGACCCCAGGGTTGAATAGTAATTTTCGGCTCGAAGAGGGTCTGCAGCCAGATGTTCCAATAGCTCAATCGCGGGATTGGTTTCACGGTCTCCAAACGCCATGACCCCAAGGCCATGGCAATGCCTAAACCGAAAAGATGCGGTCGCTTGATCTTTGATTTCTTCGAAAAGCTGCCACACACCGAAATCGCCCTGATATTCACTGGTGTCATGAAACAGAATTACTCCGTTTTCACTCAGTGCCGGCAACCATGTTTCATAATCGTCCTTCACCGCCTCGTAAGTGTGAAGGCCATCTATATGAAGTAGATCAATCGACTTTTTCTCAAACAGGTTTACCGCTTGATTAAAATAACCGCGGATGTAGGAGCCATTCTTAGGGAAGTGTTTTTTGAGCAGATACTTGAAGTTGTTAAAAACGTGCTCGTCATAGAACCCCGCTTGATGATCTCCCTCCCATATATCAACTGCGACAGCTTCGCCGTATCCGTCGTTCATTTTTAGGTGCTGGCAGGCGGAAAAAAAGGACGCGCCCGCATGACTACCCAGTTCAACATAACGTCGCGGACGCATCGCCTCCATGAGCGAAAACAAAAAGGCTTTATGGCCCGACCATGCAGTGGGAAGCGCAACAACTTCGATTTCTGTAGCCGCAGAAATCATTGCCTGATGAATTCTGCTCGCACGGGCTAGTGGGTCCTGATCAAGTTTGCGCGTCAGAGGTTCAAGGGTCTCATACAGGGGCTTCGAAAGGATACTTTCTATTTCGGACGTATTTTTATAGGCCATTTTGAAAGTCCGTGCCATCGCGGTGTCAATGGTGCCTAAATCGAACTCCAGTACGGTTTGCGGTTCGGGGATTTCAAGCGGAGCTGGATCAACTTGAGCGAACTTCAATGTCATCGGTCTCGTGTTCTCGGTGACACGCCCGGCTTTAACATCGGCAGCAACGACATCGAATGGTTCACCGTAACGCAGGGCGATTTCTCGCAGCAGAACCGGGTTTTCTACAAATCTTGAGGCAGCGGCGTTCAATTCACGCCAATGCGAGCCCTCTGACGCGTGATGCCCGACTGTGGACGCGTACGCGGATGCTCCCTGGTTTACTTTCGCCCGAAATGAAGCGGCTCCGTTTATCGGAGCATGAAAAATACCGAACGCGCGCTCGCCGATATAAGGCGTTGTATTGCCATCAAGATACGTCGCGTGGTTGCCTTGAGCGATTGCGACCTTGCGTCCTCGTAGCCGAGGTATATTCAAAGCAATCTTGACGAAGGGCGACACCTTGGGTCCCACCGTGACCTCAGCGTTCTGCAGCGATTGTCTTGCATCTTCTCCGGTAGCGAGATTGTGCCAGTGAAGATTAACGACGTCTGCGCCAGTCAAAGGAGCAAGCGCCTGTTCGAAACTGTCTCGGGATTCAAAAGGCAAGACCTCATCAAAGTCGATAAGGAACACCCAATCACTCTGCCGTTCAGCCACTAGAGCTCTTGCTACGGCGCTCATGTATTCGGATTGATAATAACCTACATCCGTTGCTTTGAATAATACGACCTGCGTGCCATTATGCCCATTATACCGGGCGACGATTTCCGATGTTCTGTCTGTTGACAGGTGGTCAATGATCACCACACGATCGAAAAGCGCACAAAGATGACGCATCATGTCATCGGCACGCACCTCCTCATTGCGGACCATGGATATGCATGTCAAATGCGGTTTTACTGAACGTCCCCGAAAAGGTATTAGATCGAGCCGCTTGACCTTCTTGACTTCTTGCACCCGTTCGACTTCGGCGCCATTGGCAATGTAATGTTCGTAGTTGAACATCTTCGGCCAGGTTTTCTTTGGCTTTCTGCGAATTTTCCTAAGTATATTAGAAACGTTTCTGAGTACCTTGGTCCGCTTCCAATATTTACTGGATAATACCGAATTCGCGTCCTTGGCTAGTGCTTCGATCCCAGCCTGAACAGCGTATGCCCTGTTGATAGCACTCTCTTTTTCGCTCAATTCCGCAAGAAGGCGCTCGTTACCCTCAAGTACCTTATCTATCTCACCTTTGTAGTGTCTCAGCATCTCCTCGGATTTGTAAGGATTTAGAGAAGATTCTTCTGTTTCGAAAATGCTATTGGCAAGGGCCGGCAAGGCTTTCGAGGACGCAACGATCATATCATATCGTCTTCTCTCGAATTTATCGTCTTGCTTCATATCTGCGGTCACTGAGAGGGGAGAGACTGATTCAGTATTCGCTATTACGGAGGCAGCTAATATTTTTTGCGCATAATGACGCACATTTTCGAAATACCGCGAGACCAGCTCCAAGAATTCTTCGGTATACAGCTCTTTTACATGATAAGGATTGGAGTACCCGGTTTCATCGGAGTAAATCTTTTTATTCGGCGACGAAATAACCAAGATCCCACCGGGACGAAGCACACGCTTTATCTCCGCAAGCATCGCTTCGTGGTCTTCGAGGTGCTCAATTGTTTCGAAACTGACAACGACGTCGACGGAGGCATCCGCAACAGGTATTTTTGTTGCTGATCCTTCCAAGAAATTCAGGTTCTCGCGAACATATGTCTGGCGAGCATACGCTATTGCGTCTGCAGCAATGTCAACCCCAATGACAGAGTTTGCGTTTTCGGATATCATTGCGGAACCATAACCTTCGCCGCAGGCGATATCCAAAACGTCTCGTCCGGCGGTTAGGTCGCGCGCAAAAGCATATCTATGCAGGTGCTCAAGACGTATCACCCCGTCTATATCTGGGACAAATCTCTCACCGGTGAAATCGAGCCCACGCTTCGCCATTCTAGTCTCCCATAATCCAAACTCGAATTTCTCTACGGTCAGAGTTCCACGATGGCAAGCGCCGGGCGTTGATTTCCACTGAGAGCTGATCCGGCGCTTACGGCAATGCCGACCAAAATGGAAGATTATCGAGAACCGGCCATGGCTAAGGCAGTCCAAGATGCCACTGCCCTTGCATAGCCGCTCTCGGTAAGGAAGATGTGAGAGGTCAACGGCAGTAAGCAACCTGGGGGTGGAACAGCGGTTACCGCTGATCTGAGTCAGACCTGTTTGATCCCGGACTTTAATGGTGCAATTTTCTCGGAAGAATGGAGGGAAGCACTATGGGCCAGAGTACTTCAAGCTGCGGGCGAAAAGCGCTCCTTGGAATCGAGCCATGACGCCATTTCTCTTGCTATCTCCAAGTCACTTTCTGTGTTGATGTCATGGGCGAATGGAAAATCAACCTGGAACAATTGTGGTTTTGACCCAAAGAAATAGGAGTTATTCACCATGTCTTCGCGACGCTGAATGAATATGCCACCATCTTGAAAGAATACTGGATCTATATACTTCGCTAACGTGTGCTTTTTAGCATATGGATCATAGTTCTCGGGATGGCCATCCTTGTTCCACATGTGGGATTGAACCTTTTGGACCGACAATAGGGAATCAAAGCCTAGCTTCTCTCCGTCCAAAAAACGCTCGATGGCGACGTCGTAATGGCGAGCATAAAGAAACGGGTTCGTGCAATGGCTCCATATGACAATATCAGCATCCAAGCGCGACGCTAAATCGTGTATCATTTCATTGGCTGAAACTCGCGCTTCATCACAATGATACTCATCGCGCTCCAAAATCGATATCCGTCTTCGCCTCCCAATTTCGATGCAATCAGGACAGTTCGTTCCCAAAACTATGTCAGTCACGTATTTAGACTGTTGCAGCTGATCAACTTTCCGCTCGACGAGCGACAGGGCGCCAATTTTTTGTAGGTTTTTAGCTTTGACCCGGACGCTTCCTGCTCTGGCCGGAATTATTGCTGCGATCTTGAGGGTCATTGATAGGTCTCCCGTTCGAGTGCGCTTTTATTGAAGGTAACCTCCTGCGAGTACCAGCGCAGCTGTTTTTCAGCGAATGATATAAATTTGTGAGGGGCGCGGAGCTCCAAGAGGTGGCTCACTATCGAATCCACCGGTCCAATCGGTACAGCTCCAGGGTCAACATGCATGTAATCTTCCACCTCCACCTCGCGGGTAATCATAAACGGTATACCTCGCCCTAATCCCTCCAGCAGCGCAGCCGATGCTAGAGAGACCGACATGAAGATCGAGTTGTCGAAATCAAGGTCGTTAGCGTGAACAGCCGTTTCCACAAATTTGAGGCTGCCTCCGGAAAGACTGGACAACCAGTGAGAAGACTCCCAATGCCCTTTCGGCTTGAATATGACCTTGAACTCATCTGGATAACGACCAAGAGCCTTCAGCAGCTTGACCCAAGTCTGTTCATGGTGGCGCACATCAAGCAATGGCATTCGCGCGACCGCATGGGACCCGCCGAATATGACAACGGTTGTAGGGCGGTTTTCTACAAATCGGCGCGGTAAAGCGGCTGGAGCAAGCATAATTCGAGGATCGATAATGACGTTCGAAGTCCGAAAATATTCTGCGCACTTCCTCGCCGAACTCGAAGTTATCGAGCGAACTGTAGCAGGACTGTCGGCCCTTGAGTGCTGAAGGATGAAAGTGTTATTGATCGAATGCGGCCATAGGTGCACTCGCCCCCCGTTCTGACGAACCGCATGAGCGATCAACGCGGATTCAAAAAAGTAGCAGTCGCATATATGCGCGTCTTTGACACCAGATGTATTTACGCTCTCGATTGCAGTTTGCATCGCTGCTTCCGTCATCGGTAGCATGGAGGCTATGAAGTAATCGGAAAGGGTACTAACCTCGTCAGCCGGAGAGTAAAGCGCCACTTCTCCGGGGAGCTCTTTCACCAATTTGAGAGATACGATGTGGGTTGGCGGATTATGCTCTTGACCCCAAAGAATTATCTGTGCTTGCTCCGATCCGCTATAAAGTCGCGATTTCACGCTGATAGCATCAGGAATTTGCGTTTTTACGTACTCGAAGTTCCGGATGCCATCCTCTACGACGATATTGTTGCATTGTTGTCCGGATATTATCGGGCGCCCTTGTTCGCGCCAGATTTCATAAGGCCGGATTTCGATCGCAATTTCGTTTGCGCTGGTCGCGGAAGACGTGAAAACACTTCGCTCCGCTACAACGATGACGTCCATGCCTGCTTGCCGGCATGCTGTTGCGAGCAGTAATGGCTCAATTTCATCGGCCTGAACGTCCCACTTAAAGTAATTCAAGTATGAGAAGACATTTGTCTCGATGGGGATCACTATCAGCTTTCCAGCGTGTGATTGAGCGAGTTTTCGCGCGAGGGCTCTAACTGGCATAAGCGTTGCGATCTCTCTCCATATTGGAAAAAGCCACGCTTTCGAAAATGCGGATTGTTTGGCTTTGTCTGCACCGCATGCTTTGGTGGCCAACCTATTAGCTATCCTTTTAGCGGTACACTGGGCAACTCTCCCGCCTTTGTGGGCCGAGAATGGACCAACCCGACCAAGGCCATTGTAAAGCTCGGTTAGGGCTGATCTGCTGAGCAAAAGTGAATGGGGAAAAAGATCATCCCAGCGCGTGTCATTTGGAGCAACAAGAACGTCGAAAGGAGTTTCGCGCGAAGAACTGAAACTGATAAATTCTTCAATGGAACATCGCTGCGGCGCATCCTCCTGCTGCGGTCGTCTGCGAAGCAATCTAAGGAGCCTCTGGACGGCGGCCGATGCCACAACATTCATTGATTTTCTCTCTACTAGCCTTACATAATAGAGCAATAGTTGAGACAATTGGGGACTTCAACGCCTTTTTGAGTTCATCCATAAATTGCAGGCTTGGTCGATTGCGATAAGGCCTATCTCATGGGGGCAACCTTAAACATGTCCCGCTGCGGATAATGCTGCTCCCAGCAATGCCCGTGGGGCTTTTGGCTTTGTTCCGACTGTATCCGAAGCCGCCCCCACTTACGACACCCCGGATGCTCGCACCAGTGGTTCTCGTGAATGCCGTCGCCGGCTTTACCCGTCTGGTCGCTCACGATCATTCTCCAATTGCGGCAGTCTCCAGCCACCAATTGAACTGCCCCCCATTTCGACCGGACAGGTCGGCATAAGCAGAAAGGCTCAAGCACAGGCTTGAGGACAGGCTTATGTCTAACGAGTATCGACACGTTGAATTGCTGACGGGTGATGTTCGCCGCAGGCGATGGACAACCGAGCAAAAGCTGACGATCATTGAGCAGAGTTTCGAACCAGGCGAGA
>NZ_JARVRC010000024.1:0-82168 GCF_030209895.1 Agrobacterium sp. CFBP2214
CGTGTCAAACCGCTTCAACATCAAGCTTGCAACGGGGGAACAGTCCATAGATATATAACGCAGGCAGCTGCAGTTGCAAAGGTGATCGAGGAGGCCGCGGAAGCTGTCGACTGACAGAAAAGGACCGCGGTAACTCTGCAAATTCACAAGCTGCGGCGTTTTGCGAGTTTGGACTCGTGCCTTGCTAGTGATGTGATCGCTGCATCGGATAAACGTTGTCATCAGAGGGTCCCCGCGATCCAACATCGAGCTTCGAAGCCTGGTGTCGTCGCGGGCCTTCAATGCAGATCGCCATGGAAGGTACAGCAGGAGCGCACTCCTTACGAATGTAGGATGGCTCAACTTCTCAACCTCGTTGAAACGGTGCTCTGCATATCTGTTGCCCGGGAGCACTGTACCCGATAACTCCGTCTCGACTCGAACTCCTTCGTATGATTCAGGCCGGAAAACGGTCGGATGCAGTACGCTCTAATTGTGCCCAAACCGCAAGGTCGTTGCCATGTCCATCCCTCTGCATCAATACCTCATATTTATCTCTATCGTTACCATGATCGTGGTGACACCGGGACCCAACCTGGCTTTGCTCCTAGCCAATTCGCCGAGCAACACGAAGCTCACCGGCTTCGGGATGGTATTCGGGTTCGCCGCAGCCATCGTTTCTCATGCCACGTTGGCACTTGTTGGAGTGGGGGCAGTGATCGCAGCGTCGGCAATCTTGTTCACAGTCATGAAACTGTTGGGTGCAGCCTATCTCATCTGGCTGGGGATCAAATCTCTCTTGTCGCTGCGCGGTCTGGATGCATCTGTCATAAATCCAAGCCGGGTTCCAATGAGCCTGACAGCTCCGAAAGCCTTCGTTCGCGGATATCTCAGCAATTTCCTCAATCCCAAACCGGCGATCTTTTACGTTGCGGTCTTCCCCCAATTCTTGGAGGGCCACCAACAGGAGGTGCTTGCAAATGGCGCCGCGCTTGCACTCACACATGCTCTGATCGCTGTAGGTTTTTACGGCGTAGTTGTCCTCCTTATCGGCAGCGTCACCGGTTTCCTCAATCGCCCGCACATCGCCAGAAGGATCAAAACAGTTTCCGGGGCGGCTTTGATTTTGCTAGGCGGTCGCTTGTTATTGGCAAAGAGCCCTGCCTGATCGTCTCAACCTAATCCGGGGCTAACGCGCCTTCAATACAACGACCCCATCGCATCAGTGCATTCACTTAGCTAATTTGGCTCGGCCTATGCGGACGAAGAAAGGATCATTTGTGAATCGCAAAATTATCGTGCCGCTGGCAATGAAGCCCATTGTGGAGCGGGCAGGCTATGCCCCTGCAGTACGCTTCGAAAACCTGGTTTTCTGCGCGGGGCAGGTTGGACGTGATACCAACATGAATGTTATCAACGACCCAGAGAAGCAATTCGAGGCGTGTTGGGACAACTTAGCTACCGTTTTGTCAGCGGCAGGTTGCAGCTTCGAAGATGTTGTCGAAATGACTACGTATCATGTCGGATTGCAGCAGCACATACATACCTTTCGCAAGGTAAAGGACCGTATTTTCCCCCGCGGAACATGCGCGTGGACTTGCATTGGCGTCTCTGAACTTGCCCATCCCGGTCTTCTTGTGGAAATCAAAGTTGTGGCAGCTATACCTTCGCACCCGTTGGAATAGAGCGGCAGTTGATCCCCGCCGAAGTCGAAAAGTGCTCAAATTCGACCGGACAGCTGGTGTAGAAGACATAACAAAACGACGCAGCTGGTGGACGACCAGCCGCGGTTTGTATCGCGAATGCCGCGGCTGCGACAGGTTTGTATTCTCTCCATAATATTCCTTGGTCGGCTGGAATTAGCGGTTCCATAAGCTCCGGTACGCCGCACCACCGATCCGCATACGCTTAGTAGTCGAAGTCTCAGTCACTTAGAGGTCTGATGAGCAGATCGCGAGTTGGTATCCGTTCAAGAGCTTAGATCGATCGATTGGCCCTCAAAAAGTCCAGAAAAGCCCGCATCCCCGCTCCGATATGGCGGTGTCTGGGATAGTAAAGGCAGAGGCCAGGATAGGGCGGCGTCCACTCGGCTAACGCCTGCCGGAGTCTCCCGTCCGCAAGTGCTTCCTCGGCCATCCATCGAGTGACATAGGCGAGGCCGCAGTCGTCCAGAGCCGCGGCCAGAAGAAGTCGGGACTGGTCGACCACGAGGTTGCCGGTCGTCGCCACGACGACATCCTCGCCCCGGCGCTGAAACTCCCAGCGATAAATCGACCCGCCCGCCATGCGGAGCTGGATGCACTGGTGAAGCGAGAGATCCGACGGACTTTCGAGAAGCGGCGCATTGTCGAGATAGGCGGGCGATGCCACCACGATGTGCTGCTGGTCTGGACCGATCGGGATTGCGACCATCTCGCCGGGGACGAGTTCCGCCGCGCGGATGCCGCAGTCGAAACCTCCTTCGGCGATATCGACCAGTCGCCCTTCGGACCGGATTTCGAAGCGCATTGCCGGCTGCAGCTTCACGAAGCGCGTCAACAGCGGCATTAGCACCTGCTCGGCGGCGTTGGCGTCGCAGTTGATCCGTACAAGCCCGGACGGCGAGGCGGCTTGGTCGTGAAGCTCCTCGACCGCCATTCCGATTTCGCTAAGCGCCGGCATGAGCCGCTCCGCAAGTCTCCGCCCAGGCTCCGTCAGCGAGACGTTCCTCGTCGAACGGTGGAAGAGCTTCACTTTGAGACGTCTCTCCAGTCCGGCGACTGCGTGGCTCAACGCCGACGCCGTCTGGCCCAGAACTCGGGACGCAGCGCGAAAACCTCCGTGCTCGGCGACGGCAAGGAAGGCCGCTAGCTCGCCAGGAGGGAGCAAGCCCACTGTTCGAATTTTCTCATCATTGCGTGTAACGGTGGTCATCTAGTTCATGAATGCCATGCGCTTATCTTCGGGACAAGTCGATTACTGAAGGAGTACGACCATGACTTTACCGATACCGTTCGGCTTTTCATCTACGGCCGCCGACGTTCTGAAAGGCGTCGATCTTCAAGGCCGCAACGTCATCGTTACCGGAGGAGGGGGCGGTATTGGGTTAGAGACCAGCCGCGCTCTAGCCGCCGCGGGCGCCGCCGTGACGATCGCGGCCCGGCGTCCGGGCGATGCCGAGAAGGCAGTCGCTGAGCTGAAAAAGAGTATGCCCGAGGCTCAACTGCGCGTTCGGCGCCTCGACCTCGCGGATCTGTCTTCCGTGCAGGAATTCTCGGAGAACTGGAACGAGCCTTTGCACTTTCTCGTCAACAATGCGGGCGTCATGGCCATTCCGGAAATCCAGCGGACTGCGGAAGGACGGGAGATGCAGTTCGCGACGAACTATCTGGGGCATTTCGCACTCACGCTAGCGCTGCGACGGCATCTAGCCAAGGCAAATGGTGCCCGTGTAGTTTCCGTCTCCTCGACTGGCAACCTGTTCGCGCCCGTGTTCTGGGACGATCCGGACTTCCGCTTCATTCCATACGATCCGCTGCTTGCTTATGGGCAATCGAAGACAGCCTGCATCCTGCTGTCCGTTGGGATCACCAAAAACTGGGCCAGCGACGGGATAACGTCCAACGCGCTCAATCCCGGAGCGATTGCCACGGGGCTTCAGAAGCACACCGGAGGCCTGCGAACCCCCGAGCATTTGCGCAAGACAATAGAGCAGGGGGCAGCCACGTCGGTGCTGCTGGCGGGTTCGCCGCTCGTCGAAGGCATTTCCGGTAGATATTTCGACGATTGCCAGGAGGCCTCGGTCGTTGACGAGCGGGGACCTGGGCCCTTCAAAGGCGTGGCGAGATACGCCGTTGATGAGGACAACGCGGTCCGCCTCTGGGAGATCGCGACGCGGTTGCTGGGATTGCCTCTGTGAGCAGAACACCCTGTCGACCTGTCCGGACCGGCAGGGTGCTCGTCGAGCGATGACCGGACGCTGATCAGGCCTTGGCCGCCACCGGAAGCCGGAATGGCGCGCCCAAGCGATTGAAGGCGTTCATCGCGGCGATCGTTATCGTCAGATCAACGAGATCCTTCGGTTCGAAGGCTGACGCGGCCGCGGCATAAGCCTCGTCCGAGGCGCGGGTCTGGCTGACGTTGGTCACCTCCTCGGCCCAGGCGAGAGCGGCCCGTTCCTGATCGTTGAACAGCTGGGGCACTTCGTCCCAGACCGGAACAAGCGTGATCTTATCGACGGACATCGTCTTGCGCAGATCGCGACTATGCATGTCGATACAATGGGCGCAGCCGTTGATCTGCGACACGCGCAGGAAGACGAGATGAATCAGCTCTTCAGGCAGGTTCGTCTTCTTGGTAACGTAGTGATGGACGCCGAAGAGTGCCTTTGCGCCGTCGGGGGCGACTTCGGACCAGTTCATGCGGGTCATATCGTTTTCCTTTCTCGTGGACACGGTTCTCCGTTCGCCGGGTAAACCGTCGTTGCTTGTGCAGTAGTTGAGGAGGTAGGTCTGGTAGCTAGCGCTACGGCCTGCGCGGCGTCGTCAGGGCGTCGTCATCGGTGTCGACGACGAAGACGGCGAGGAGCTTCGCCGGCTCGGTCTTGCTGGCGTTGGCGCTGACGTCGTGATGGTCGCCCGGCAGCTCGGTAAAGTTCTGACCGGCGATGAAGGTCTTCGTCTCGCCACCGTTCACGGCGCTCAGGATCGCGCCTTCGAGAACCGTCGCATAGATCAAGGCGGATTTTGCGTGCGTATGGGCGGAGCTGTAGCCGCCGGGGCCGTACTCGACGAGCACGCCCTTGACGCTCTTGCCTGGAACGTCCGGGAGGGGATGCTCGTAAACCAGCGTCACATTTGCGTCCTTCGTGTCGTACACAAGTCCAGGCTTGACGACGTCATGAGCGGAAGCTGTGGCCAGAGCGACCGCAAGTGCCGTAGCGGCATAGAAGATGGTCTTCATGATGTGCCTCTCTGCCTATGCCTTGAGCCATTCTGTGAGAGTGATCCGGCCCTTGATGTAGTCCCCGCCGGGAACCAGTGAGCCGGCGACAACGGGAGCGCCGAAGTAGTCGACGGCCTCGTCGGCTTTGACCGGACGAGCGTCGCCCCTGGCATCAAGATAAGTCCGGATGAAAGATTCGAACGGTCCCCGTTCAGGTCCGGCAAGGTCGACGGTTCCGTTCTTCGGCTCGCCGAGCGCGGCCTCCACCAGAGCAGCGGCGACGTCGTCGGCCGCGATCGGCTGGAAGTCGGTATCCGGCACTTTCACTGCGCCGTCCGCCGCATAAGCGCCGGCCAGGGTCTCGATGAACTCATGGAACTGCGTCGCGCGGACGATGGTGTACCCTTGGCCCGACGCCGCGACGGTCTCCTCCTGCGCCAGCTTGCCGGCCATGTAGGGATTGGCCGCGAGCTGGTCAGCGTTGACAATGGAAAGGACGACGTGGTGGCGTACGCCCGCGGCCTTTTCTGCGATCGTCAGGTTGCTGCTCGACGTTCCAAAGAAGTCGGTTATCACAGTCTTGTCGAACGACATCATGTTGGAAACGTCGATGACGGCGTCGGCGCCCGCTAGCGCGTCGGCCAGTCCTTCGCCTGTGTAGGCATTGATCCCGTTGCGGGAGCTTGCGACGACGGCTTCGTGGCCGGCGTCCTGTAGCAACTTCACTGCCTTCGAGCCGATCAGGCCCGTGCCGCCGATGACGACGACCTTCTTCATCTTGGTCATGGTGATTCCTCCTATGACGAGGCGCGATTGCCCGTCTTGCGTTCGTGGAGTTCAAGGTAGGCGCATCCGCGGGCGGCGATACCACCGTCGTCGTCTGCGCCGAGATCCGCCAGAAGGTCCGCAACGGACACCTTGGCGAGTTCTGCGCGATACGCTTTCTCGGCTTTCAGCATCGCGGCGTTGATCTGGCAGGGTTTTGTGAAATAGCGCTGCGGTAGAGGGTTCGGCCCTCGCTGGCGGATTTCGGCGCAGCGGAAAGCGGGCGCCGGTCCCTCGACCGCGAGGACGATATCCAGGAGGCTGATTTCGCGTGGGGCCTTGGCCAGCCTGTAGCCGCCTTTCGGCCCTGGTGTTGTCGCGACGATGCCTGCGCCGGACAGCGCCTGAAGGTGCTTCAGCAGATAGCTTGTCGACACGCCGTGGAGTTCGGCCAGTGCTGCAGCCGACAGCACGCCGTCTTGCGACAGCCCCGCCAGGAATGCCGTGCAGTGGATCGCCTGTTCGACGCCTTCGCTCAGTTTCATGTTGCATCTCCTAATCGTGGATATAAAATGTCTATGATTTTGATCGGAGTCAACCCGTGATCACATCAAGTGCTCGAAATTGCGAATATGAGATCAGAAAACGGAGTTTCGACGGCTGGAAGTCCGCCCATTGTCACGATGCTCGCAAGAGCGGAAACAACAACAAAGGACATCGAATGACTACCAAGCTCGCACTCTCCTCGACGCCGGAAGGTATCGTCCCGGCGCTCCTTGCACACCTGAACTCGCTCGACGTCGAGACCATGCTCGGTTTCTACGACCCGGAAGGATTGATCGTAGACGCCGCAGGGGTCGCTCACGTCGGCAGGGAGGCGATCGGCAGGGAGCTCTCCAAGTACTTCAGCCTCGGCCTTCAGATGTCGATCACGCAGCGTCACCTGTTCGTGGCGGGCGACATCGCGTCCCTCATTCTCGATTGGTCGTATATCGGCACGGCGCGGGACGGCACGAAGATCAACATGGTGGCGACCGCAACGGACATCGCCCGCCGTGGCCCGGACGGCCTGTGGCGTTACCTCATCGACAACCCGTTTGGCTCGATGCAGAGGAGCGCCGGCTGATGACGGATGCCGCGGAAGTTCTGACCGAAGCGACAGCGCTCGCATTCCGCGGCGTCCTCACAACCGGCGTCTACTGCAGGGCGACCTGCATCTCCCGTCCTCCCCGGCCAGAGAACATGCGCTGGTTCGGGTGCGTCTCCGACGCACAAAGAGCAGGCTTTCGCCCGTGCCTGCGATGCCGTCCCAATGATGAGGAATTCGCAAGGAGGAATGCCGATCTGGTGGCTGAGGCGTGCAGGCTGATTGATGCCGGAGACAGCTCGCCGACCGTCGCGGCGCTCGCGCATGCGCTCGGCGTCAGTGAAGGGCACTTCCACCGAACGTTCCGTGCACACACTGGAATGACCCCGCGAGCATACATGCTCGAGAGGAGGGCTCAACTCGTCCGCGAAGGACTAAAACCGGGCAGGACCATTACATCGACGTTCTATGACGCAGGATACGGTTCCAGCGGAAGGTTCTACGCGGTATGCAGCCGCGCGCTCGGAATGGCTCCGGCAGACTACAGGGCGGGCGGGCGCAGGGAAACGCTGCACTTTGCAGTCGGCCAGACATCGCTTGGGGCGATCCTGGTTGCATCGAGCGCCAAGGGCGTTGCGGCAATTCTCCTTGGGGATGATCCTGCCGCCCTCCTGACAGATCTTCAGGATCGATTTCCAAACGCGAACTTTGTCGGAGGGGACGAACGATACGAGGATACCGTCGCCAAGGTTGTTGGAATGGTTGAGCGCCCGGAGGTCGGCTTCGACTTGCCGCTCGACCTGCGTGGGACTACCTTCCAGCGTCGCGTCTGGCTGGCGTTGCGAGATATTTCTCCGGGCGAGATCATCAGCTATGAAGATCTCGCAGCGAGGGTTGGATATCCGAAGGCCGGTAAGGCTGTGGCTAGCGCCTGCGCGAGCAATCCACTCGCCATCGCTATTCCCTGCCACCGTGTTGTGAGAAAAGATGGAGCGTCATTCCGCTATACCTGGGGAATCGAGCGGAAGGCTGAGCTACTGCGAAGAGAGGGACGACGTTAAATTGAAATCATGTTCTCGCACAACGGCGCCGCGGTGGTTGACCCGATTGTGGAGTGCTCCTGCCGAGCGAAACGGCTAATGGGTTACACCAGACCGTCTTGCTCCACCGGCTCGCCAGATTTCGATACGATTGACGATCCGTAGGGCTCACGTGACAGGATGATGAGCGCATCGTTTGGTAGTGGGCGGGCGAGGTGCTTTGCTTCCTCCCAAGGTGCTCGCATCCAGACGTCGGTTTCCTCTTTCGTCAGCAGCAGAACAGGCATGGCCTTTTCGTGGATTGGCTTCACAAGATCGTTCGGATCCGTGGTCAGGAAGCCATAGAGATCGTCCGTGGTCATTCCATCCTTCACCTTGCGGACGCTTTTCCATTGCGGCACGTGGATACCGGCGAAGAACATCAGCGATTTTGCCTCGTCGCGCGCAAACCATGCATTGGGCACATTGCCACCGTCCTCTTTGCTTGCCGGATCCGGTTCGGCAAAACTTGTGACCGGGACGAGGCACCTGTGCTCCACGCCGAACCATCGCGTCCAGTGCGGGAAATTGAGCTTGCGGACGTTCGTCGTGCCGCGGTCGGGCTCTATGCGGATCAGTTCTTCAAGATCGAAGGGCTTGCCCTTGGCTGCGAGTTTCTCGGCCTTGGCTTTGGCCGCTTTTTCCAAGGCGAAGCGAGGCGAGGGCAGGCCCCAGCGGGCGTGCACGAGCTGCTTCTTCCCGTCAGCCGTGTTACGGACTATCGGCCCCAGCTGGTCGGGGTTCATCTGATACGCCGGCATCAGGTTAATAAAGCTTTCGGCATCCTGAGCCCATTTCGAGACCCAGTCCTTGTCTTCCATGCGATAAAGATTGCACATGGCAGCAATTCCTCCGTTGCGACCGAATGCAGTTTGTCCGGTGACGTCCGCCTGCGTCTCTAGTCTAGCTTGTAAACGTCGGCATTGTCCTGCCGTTCCCGCAGTCCTTTGTAGGAAGCATGCCGCAGTTTATCCTCGCTGGTCCACGCCCGAAACTCGATCTCAGCGATCAGCGTCGGCTCGACCCAGACAATGTCGGTTTTTCCGGGATAGGGAACGGGCGGCTGCTTTCGTTTCCAGCGGAGTTTGTCGAGTATCTTGCGCAGCCTGATCATCTCGGCTTCTTTGAAGCCCGTGCCGACGTTTCCGACATGAATGAGCTCATCGCCATGATAGGCAGCAAGCGCCAGCGATGCGAAACCGCCCGGCGATGCGGTGGATGGCTCGTAGCCAACAACCATGAACGCTTCGCTGTCGACGCATTTGATCTTCACCCAGTCGCCGGTGCGGCCGGAGCGATAGGGCTGATTGAGACGCTTGCCGACGATCCCCTCGAGGCCAAGGCTGTGGACATGCTCCAACAGGACGTCTGGTTCGGCGTCGAGTGTTTCCGACAGACGGATGGCGCCGTCATTTGCCTTTATCGTATCCTCGAGAAGATGACGGCGTGATCGGTATTCCGTCTCCCGCAGATCGTGGCCGTCGAGATACATAAGATCAAAAGCGTAGAGGACGGCATCAGATGACCGGTTACCGGCCGTCTTGCCCGAAGCCCCCAACGACTTCTGAAGCAGCCCGAAATCCGGCCGCCCTTCATCGTCGAGCACCACCGCTTCGCCATCGATGATCATCGTTGCCGGTCCGAGCGCGCGGGCTGCCTGTTCTATAGCCGGAAACCGGTGCGTCCAGTCATGACCCCCGCGGGTAAGGATGCGGACGCCTGTCGGCTCGATGTGGACCGCCAGCCGATAGCCATCCCACTTCAGCTCCCAGCTCCACTGGTCACCTCGTGGCGGATGGGCCTTCAATTGCGCAAGCGCCGGCCCGACGCGGTCGGGCATCGGATCGAACAGAAGCTGTGGCTGTGCAGGGTTACGCTTCCGACGCGGCTTTGAGCGGATCGGGGCTTCGATATCACGAAGGAGCGGCTTTGATCTCGTTGGCTTCGTCATGGCGAGAGTTCAGCACGAAAACCTTAAGAATAGTGTGACGCCGCTCATCTATCCCCGCTATCCACGATCCGGAGCTCGACACTAGGGGAGTACGGTAAAAATTCTTGTTATCCCTACATCCTTGAATCCTTTTCGAATCTTCGGTTTTGCTAATACTAGGATAGTATTCCTCAACCTTGTGGTGCTTGACTCTTTCGCGTCATCAGAACAAACAATGAACAAATAGCCTGTGCGACATGATGTCGAAACCGCCAACGCGACCTTGAAGGGAGCCGTGAACGATGACTGCTGCGCGTTCCCCCAGGGCTCCTGGAGGGGTCTTGGATGTGATCTGCGACTTGCGCGACCGCATTGCCTCGATGGAGGGCGCAGCCGCGAAACGGGCTGGCACACTCGCCTTCGGCGTCCCCGAAATTGACGCGGCCTTGCCTGGCGGGGGTCTTGCTTATGGAGCCCTGCATGAGTTTGCGGGCGGCGGATCCGGTACGGTCGATGGTGCAGCCGCTGCGCTTTTTGTGGCCGGCATTGCCGCGCGAACCAAAGGCCCCGTCATCTGGTGTCTGACGAGGCCGGATCTCTTTTTTCCGGCGCTTGCAGGGGTCGGTCTCCATCCCGACCGCGTCATTTTCGTGGAGTCCGACAGGGAAGAGGACGTTCTGGCCAATATGGAGGAGGGGCTCTCGTTTGGCGGTCTCGGGGCGGTCGTCGGCGAACTTGTCCGCCTGTCGATGGTCAGTTCCCGACGCCTGCAGCTGGCTGCCGAGCGAACCGGGACGATGGCGCTTGGTGTCCGCCGGTGGCGACGGCAGACGGAGGCGAATGATTTTGGCCAGCCGACGGCGTCAACCACCAGATGGCGGGTGAGTGTGATGCCGTCCGAGGAGCTGCCGGTACCGGGGGTGGGCAGGCCTCAGTGGTTTTTGGAATTGATGCGCGTGAAAGCGGGTGAGTGTGCTGAGTTTCTCGTGAGAGCGTGTGATGACAAGGGTCGTATCCATTTATCTTCCGGATCTGCCGACGGATCGCATTCGTCGAGCCGATCCCTCCATTCCGCCTGAACAGCCAATCGCGGTAATCGCCAAAAGCGGTTCCAAGCGATGGGTTTCGGCTGCCGACCCGGCTGCGAGAAAGGCAGGCGTGCATGTCGGCATGGTGGCGGCGAAGGCGCAGTCGCTGTTTCGCGGCCTGATGATGGTTGACGCAGATCCCGCAGCCGATCACGTCGCTCTCGAACGCATCACGCTCTGGGCGCTGACGATCTATTCGCCGATCGTCGCCGTTGACGGGATCGATGGCATTGTCATGGATACCGAAGGCGCCGATCATCTGCAGGGTGGTGAACTGCCGATGGTGACGAAGATCGCCAACCAGTTTCTTGCCCGAAAACTGACGGCGCGCGTGGCGGTTGCCGACAGCTGGGGTGCTGCCCATGCTTGCGCCCGCGCAATCAATCGCGAAACGATTGTCGTTCCTCCGGGCGAGACGGCCCGTGCCGTCGAAAAACTGCCGATCTCGCTTCTGCGCCTGCCGTCAAAGATCGTCTCTGATCTGCGCATTCTCGGTTTCCAGACAATCGGCGAGCTTGCCAACACCCCGCGGGCCCCGCTGACATTGCGCCTCGGTCCGGAGGTCGGCCGCCGTCTCGACCAGATGCTCTGTCGTGTCGCCGAGCCGGTCGAACCGATCCGGACCGCAGAGCTGGTTGAAGTCTCCAAGGCCTTCGCCGAACCGATCGGGGCTGCGGAAACAATCAATAAATATGTTGGCCGTCTGGTCGTCCAACTCGTTGACGAACTCCAGAAGCGCGGGCTTGGCGTTCGCCGTGCCGACCTGATCGTCGAGAAGGTCGATGGCACGAGGCAGGCCATCCGCGCCGGAACCGCCAGGCCCGCCCGCGATGTCGCCTGGCTGACAAAACTGTTTCGGGACCGGACGGAAAAGATCGAGCCGGGCTTCGGGATCGAAAAGCTGATCCTGCTCGCCGTGATAGCCGAGCCTCTCGAGGAGGCTCAGCAAGCCTCTGCTCTGGTCGAGGATGAGGTCACTGATGTCACGCCGCTGATCGACCTCTATGGAAACCGGGGGCAGAGGGTCTATCGCGTCGCACCGGTCGCCTCCGATGTGCCGGAACGCTCTGTCCAGCGCATCAGCCCCGTCGCCGAACCGATCGCCGTTGCCTGGGTCAGCCATTGGCGCCGCCCCGTTCGTCTCTTGCCGAGACCTGAGTTGATCGAGGCGATCGCGCTGATGCCGGACCGGCCCCCAGTCTCCATCGTCTGGCGTGGCAAACGCCGCAAGGTCAAACGTGCCGATGGTCCTGAACGCATTTTTGGAGAGTGGTGGCAGCGCGATGCCGAGATGGACGCCGTGCGCGACTACTTTGTCATCGAGGACGAGGCAGGCGAGCGCCTGTGGGTATTCCGCTCCGGCGACGGGGTCGATCCCGAAACCGGTTCCCATCGCTGGTTCTGCCACGGGATCTTCGCATGAGCTACGCCGAGCTTCAGGTCACGACCCACTTTTCCTTTCTACGCGGCGCCTCCTCTGCACAGGAATTGTTTGAAACCGCCCAAATCTTGGGGATAGAGGCACTCGGCGTCGTCGATCGGAATTCTCTGGCAGGCATCGTCCGGGCACTTGAAGCATCGCGTGCAACGGGTGTCCGTCTTGTCGTCGGCTGTCGCCTCGATCTCGCCGACGGCATGTCTGTGCTGGTCTATCCGATGGACCGTTCCGCCTATTCGCGCCTGACGCGCCTCGTCACGCTCGGCAAATCGCGTGGCGGCAAGAACAACTGCATCCTGCATTGGGACGATATCGTCGCTTACTCCGAGGGCATGATCGGCATTCTTGTGCCGGATCTGCCGGATGCCACCTGTGCCGCGCAGCTCCGAAAAATGGCTGAGCGGTTTGGTGATCGCGCTTACGTCTCTCTCTGTCTGCGCCGGCGACCGAACGACCAGTTGCGCCTGCATGAGATTTCCAACATGGCGGCGCGGTTCAAGGTCAGAACCGTCGTCACCAGTGACGTGCTGTTTCATGAGCCGGGCCGCCGGCAATTGCAGGATATCGTCACCTGTATCAGGCACAACACCACGATCGACGATGTCGGCTTTGAGCGCGAACGCCACGCCGACCGCTACCTCAAGCCACCGGAGGAAATGGAACGCCTGTTTCCGCGCTACGCGCAAGCACTGGCGCGCACCTTGGAAATCGTGCGTCGCTGCAAGTTCTCGCTTGAGGAGCTCACTTACCAATATCCGGAGGAAGCAATCGTGCCCGGCAAGGATGCGCAAGCCTCGCTTGAGCATTATGTCTGGGAATGCGTGCCCGACCGCTATCCCGAAGGACTGCCGCCGGATGTCCTGAAAACCGTGCGGCATGAGCTCGACCTCATCCGCACCATGAAATACGCCCCGTATTTCCTCACGGTATTTTCGATCGTGCGCTTCGCCAGAAGCCAGGGCATTCTCTGTCAGGGCAGGGGATCGGCCGCCAACAGCGCCGTCTGCTATATTCTCGGCATCACATCGATCGATCCCTCGACCAATGATCTCCTCTTCGAGCGTTTCGTCAGCCAGGAACGCGACGAGCCGCCTGACATTGATGTCGACTTCGAGCATGAACGGCGCGAGGAGGTCATACAGTGGATCTACAAGACCTATACCAAGGACAAGGCGGCACTCTGCGCGACCGTCACCCGTTATCGGGCCAAGGGCGCAATCCGCGATGTCGGCAAGGCGCTCGGCCTGCCGGAAGACGTGATCAAGGCGCTGTCATCAGGCATGTGGTCCTGGTCGGAGGAAGTGCCCGACCGAAACATCAGGGAACTCAATCTCAACCCCGATGACAGGCGCTTAGCGCTCACCCTGAAACTCGCGCAGCAGCTGATGGGTGCACCACGCCACCTTGGCCAGCATCCAGGAGGATTTGTCCTCACCCATGACCGGCTGGACGATCTCGTGCCGATCGAGCCGGCAACGATGAAAGACCGGCAGATCATCGAGTGGGACAAGGATGACGTCGAGGCGCTGAAATTCATGAAGGTGGACGTCCTTGCGCTCGGCATGCTCACCTGCATGGCAAAGGCCTTCGATCTTATTCGCGAACACAAGGGCGATGATCTCGATCTGTCGAAGATCGAGCAGGAAGATGCCGCGACCTACGCCATGATCCGCAAGGCTGACACGCTCGGCACCTTCCAGATCGAGAGCCGTGCCCAGATGGCGATGCTGCCGCGCCTGAAACCCCGCACCTTCTACGATCTGGTCGTGCAGGTGGCGATCGTCCGGCCCGGTCCTATCCAGGGCGACATGGTGCACCCCTATCTTCGCCGCCGCGAAGGCAAGGAGCCGGTCGAATATCCCACACCCGAGCTTGAGGCCGTGCTCGGCAAGACGCTGGGCGTGCCGCTGTTTCAGGAAAGCGCTATGCGGGTCGCCATGGTCTGCGCCGGCTTTACTGGCGGGGAGGCCGACCAGCTGCGCAAATCCATGGCCACTTTCAAGTTCACCGGCGGGGTCTCACGCTTCAAAGAGAAACTCGTCTCCGGGATGGTCAAGAACGGATATTCAGCCGAGTTTGCCGAAAAGACCTTCTCGCAGCTTGAAGGCTTCGGCTCCTACGGCTTTCCCGAGAGCCACGCAGCCTCTTTTGCATTGATTGCCTACGCTTCGAACTACATCAAGTGCCATTATCCGGATGTCTTTTGTGCCGCCCTTCTCAACAGTCAGCCGATGGGTTTTTATGCTCCAGCCCAGATCGTCGGTGATGCGATCAAGCATGGCGTCGAAGTGCGACCTGTGTGCGTCAACCGCTCGCGCTGGGACTGCACTCTGGAAAAGATCGGCAGCACCAATCGGCATGCTGTCCGGCTTGGATTTCGGCAGGTGAAGGGACTGGCTGTCGCTGACGCAGCGCGGATCGTGACGGCACGAATGAATAGTCCTTTCTTATCCGTCGATGACATGTGGCGCCGGTCCAGTGTGCCGACGGAGGCCCTTGTCCAGCTGGCAGAGGCCGATGCCTTTCTGCCATCGCTCAAACTCGAACGGCGCGACGCGCTCTGGGCCATCAAGGCGCTGCGCGATGAACCCTTGCCGTTGTTTGCCGCGGCGACTGAGCGCGAGATGGCGGCAATTGCTGAGCAGCAGGAGCCGGAGGTCGCCCTTCGGCAGATGACGGACGGGCACAACGTCATCGAAGATTACAGCCATACGGGCTTGACGCTACGCCAGCATCCGGTTGCGTTCCTGCGCAGGGACCTGTCGGCACGCAATATCATCCCCTGTGCGGAGGCGATGAATGCTCGGGATGGGCGATGGGTTTATACTGCAGGTCTGGTGCTGGTGCGCCAGAAGCCGGGATCGGCAAAGGGCGTCATGTTCATCACCATCGAGGACGAAACAGGCCCTGCCAACATCGTAGTCTGGCCGTCACTGTTCGAGAAGCGCCGGCGGGTGGTGCTCGGATCCTCGATGATGGCGATCAATGGGCGGATTCAGCGGGAAGGGGAGGTCGTGCACCTTGTCGCACAGCAATTGTTTGACCTGTCAGGCGATCTCGTTGGCCTGGCTGATCGGGATACCGGGTTCAGGCTGCCGGCCGGGCGGGGCGACGAGTTTGCCCATGGAGGCGGCGGGCCGGATTCGCGTGATCGACAAAAGCCTGTTGTCCCGCGGGACATGTTCACACCCGATCTCCATATCGATACGCTGAAGGTGAAGAGCAGGAATTTTCAGTAATTTTTCGCTATCCCGGGAGCCGCACCGCTTGGCGTCCCTCGAGGGCCCCCGCAGCATTTTTTTGGGAAAACAGTAGAGTTGGCGTGCAGCCATGGGTGCCACATCAGCGCGATCATTACCGAACGAGGCTGAGCATGTATGGGAGTGGGACGACAGCGCGCTCTACAGCGGCGAATGGTTCAAGATCGCCGATGCACACCCCACGACTACGCGTTTGAGATACTGCCGCTGCTCTCGATCAAGGCCGGGATATTCGCTATGCGCGAATTCCCGACCGGTTTGGTCACCAGCATCCTCTTCTCTCTGTCGGTCGACGGGTGCCTCCGGCACCTCCGCGGTTATTGCGACCTGGCCGACAAGAGCTCGCCCGAACGCATGCGAAGCGCTATCATTGAACGCGAATCCAGGCCCTCCCGAGCGATGACGCACGACGAGAAGCTGGAACATATCTGGTCGAGCACTGCGGACGATTATCGCGTTTCTGCGGCATAATCCCTCCGTCGATGGACTTTCGTGAAAGCTCGCGCGACAGGAGGATGCAATCGCATCATTGCGTGCCCGTGCACATCTGCCGGGTGGCTCAGGCCAAACGGGACCACGAGCCGATAGTGACGTCGGCGGTTGTGGCGACTGGGCAAGCTGCGGCTTGGACGTTGGATCGGCGCGGCCTGGCGCGGGTCTTGCGTGGTTTCCTCTCAGCTTCGGCATCCGAGGTTTGCCTCTGGCCGTTCTGTCCTTCGGTTTCGTGGCGTCTGAACCGGCGCCCGTTCGGTTCAAGGCCGCTGTCGCGCCGCGGGGCGGCCGGTCATGCCGCTCTCGACAAAGCAGGCACGCGGGCTTCGCAAGGGCTTGTCACCCCTGCTTGACCGCCTGCCTGCTTCGCTCGATCTGGCCTGCCCGGGCCATGATCCGCCCGGATTGCGCCTGTTCCTTTCGACCGCACCGAAGGACAGAACGGCCAGGGGGCCGACACTTCGGCGAAGCAAAGGAGACCACCATGGCAAAGTCAGCAACCCAATTCCGTCAATCAATCCGCCAATCCGCCCGCGTCGTGCCGCTGCGCAGAGGCGCCACCCTCGAAATGGTCCGCCTTTCATGCCCCGATGAAACACAGGCGCTTCGGATCGCCGAAAGCTTCGGGACCGCCATTGTCGACGGCGACGGCATCCGTGACATGCACGAGCGCCTGATCGTCGGAACCGCCACCGCACTTCCGATGGCCTTGGCGACCGGGCGATGCAGATCCATCTGCAGCGCATCGTCGGGGCCTATGTCGGATCGGCCCATGGCGCCGGCCAGTTCTACTCCCGCGCCGTCACCGAGGCGCGGGACGCCACCGCCAAGAGCGCTGCGGATGCCCGCGACGAGGATCTCGACGGTCCGGTCGGCTATGAGAGCGTCGCCCAGCGCAAGCGCGAATTCGCAGCCGACATGGGCATCCAGGCACATGCGCTCAGAATGGCGGCCGTCGGCGCTGTCGCAGCCTATGAGCAGGTGGTCGGCGAAACATGGAAGCCCTTCGACCGGCCGGTCGAAAATCCCGGCCAGACGCTCGACCGCAAGGCGGCAGCAGTCCAGCTGTCAGCCTTCGAATAACATCCATCACGGCGGGGCTCCTGCCCCGCTTTTGTTCACGTAGACGAAGGTGCCCTGTTCTCGTCAGCTCGAAGTCACGAGGGCCTGTGCCGGCCACCGCCTCGGATCAACGACGGGACGCGACTTCAATGCGTCGACAGAAGGTCCCAACCTCAACCGCGCCGTTGCTAAGATTCCGTCGGCTGCCGTGCGGCAGAAAGTGGTCTTGCTGGCGAAGCCCCTGCATTGGCTGCGGATGAAGATCGGTAATCTGTCCATTGCTACCCCGTCCCGCCTTCGGTCTGCCGGGCCGAGGGTCTCGCGCAAGGGCTTCGCCCTCCTTCACGTTGTTACGGCGCGTTCCGCGTGCGCTCATCCCTGATCTCCCCGGCTTTTGACCGACGTGACGGGGTCGCGATGGTCGCGACCTCCGAAAACGGAGGTTGAAGGATATGAAAAGAAAAGGGCAGGGCGAGCGCGCCGATCTCTATGCGGGGATCACCGACAGGATCGTTGCGGATCTGGCAAAAGGCGTCCGTCCCTGGATGAAGCCCTGGTCGGCCGCAAACACGACCGGATGGATCACCCGGCCGCTCCGCCACAACGGCGAAGCCTATAGCGGTCTCAACGTGCTGCTGTTGTGGTCGGAGAGCACAGCGAGGGGCTATGTCTCGCCGACATGGATGACGTTCAAACAGGCCTTGCAGCTGGATGGAGCTGTTCGCAAGGGCGAGACCGGAACGACGGTCATCTATGCAAGCCGCTTCACCAAGTCGGAGACCGACAGCAACGGCGGCGAGGTGGAGCGCGATATTCCGTTCCTTAAATCGTACACGGTGTTCAACGTGGCGCAGATCGACGGCCTGCCTGACCACTATCATGGCGCGCCCGAACCGTTCCTGAGCCCGATCGAGCGCATCGGTCACGCCGACGAGTTCTTCCGCAATACCGGCGCAGTCATTCGGCACGGCGGCAACCAGGCATACTATTCTCCGGCCATGGACTATATCCAGATGCCGCCGTTCGAAGCCTTCCGCGATGCCGCCGGGTACGCGGCAGTCCTCAGCCATGAGGCGACCCACTGGACGGCGGCAGAACATCGCGTGGGACGTGACCTGTCGCGCTATGCCAAGGACCGGACGGAGCGGGCGCGGGAAGAACTCATTGCCGAACTTGGCAGTTGCTTCCTCTGCGCTGACCTTGGTATCGCGCCGGAACTTGAGTCGCGGCCGGATCACGCATCCTATCTGCAGTCATGGCTCTCGGTGCTGGCCAACGACAAACGGGCAATTTTCCAGGCGGCCGCGCATGCGCAGCGGGCGGTCAATTATCTCCACGGTCTTCAGCCAAGGGCGGATGCCTGCGCGACGAGGGAGGCAGTGTAATAGCGCTCCTCTCTTTTTAGAGCGTCCTTTGGTGCTGCTCCCAAAATCTGAATCCGGGCAGCGCGGATTGACCGTTTGGGAGGAAAGCGAAGGCGATCTTGTTCCGTGCGGGCGCGAGCCAGTTTTGCTGCGACTGGCCCTAATGCGTCCTGCATCAGCAACAGGTCATTCTTGCGGATACGAGCAAGCATGGGCGACATGTGCCCGATCGAAAACCGGAGCCGCCATCGAGACGGAAAGTTCGGCAACGCTCCCCGGACTTGTCGCATTGGCCCGGCAAATTCCCAAACGATCGATCTGGCCATTGTTGCCATCCATTCGGGCATAGCAAGTGGGCACGGCCAACGCGGCCTCGATTTGACATGTCTGATCGAAGAGCGGCTGCGCCTCGATCGTTCATCCGCAACGGCATCGCCCCCTTTCTTCCCCTGCGACCTGCGTTCGCATTCCTCGCGGTCCAAGAAAGCCGTCTCCCGCCGCCCTCCATTGCGTTCCGGTCCCTGGGGATGCGGTCCGATCGTCCCCGATCAAATCGACAGTCATCGAGGACGCGATGGTCGCGGCCCGATCAAACCGAAAGGATCACGACAATGGCAGTCATCGGCGAATTCACCACCAACGGCAACACCATCCTCGGCCACGTACGCACTCTGACGGTCTCCATGAAGGCCCGCCTGAACCCGATCGAACGCACATCCCGCGACGCTCCCGACTTCCGGATCATGTCCGGAGCGGCCGAAGTCGGCGCGGCCTGGAGCCAGGTTTCCGGCGACGGAGAGCCCTACATCTCGGTAAAGCTCGACGATCCGAGCTTTCCAGCCCCGATCAACGCGGCACTTTGGCCGACCGAGAAGGAAGGCGACTACACGTTGGTCTGGAACCGCCCGAAGCGCGACGCCTGACCAAAGACGAAGCCCTGCCGGAAGCGGCGGGGCTTTTCCCTTGCTCAAATCAGGGAGGAACCGGGCATCGAGCCCGCTTCCTCCTTCCGGCCGCGATGCGGAAAGGTGGGGCTGCTCAGAGTGACCAATCGTGCCGTGAGCAAATGCCGGCCTCAAGGACTTCGCGTGGCCCCCCGATTTTGCTTCCGCTCCGGTTCCCTGCGCTCCAACAAACCCGGCACCCCGCTCGCCGCCTCTGGCGGTCGCCGACGCGATCCCTGACCCCGTCCTTTCCTCACGCCCGGCGGCGACATCTTTCTCAAACGTCAAGGGATGACGATGCTGCTGGAACAACATATCGAAGAACTGCGCGCCGAGATGAACCATTGCCACCCGGACGAGCGTCGCCAGATCGCAGCGGAGCTGGAACTGGCGCTGGCGGAACTGGCCGTTATCATGGCCGAGCAGGACGGTTCCGTTGACGCCGTGCCGCCCTTCTGAGGGCGGCATACACCCGCAATGCTGCCACCATCGTCCGATTGCCATCGAGATCGGGATCAGCTTTAAGCGTCAAGGCAAGCAGCGCCAATGATACTCCGCCGCCGGGAGCCGCTTTGGCGGCTCCCCCTGACAACCTCGCTTGCCGCGGTGCGGCTCACTTGTTCAGCACATCTTTCAGTGCTTTGGCGGGCTGGAACATAAGCTTCTTCGCAGCGGCAACCTTGATGGTGGCGCCGGTTGCCGGATTGCGAGCCTCACGCTCCGGGGTATCCTTGATCTTGAACTTGCCGAATCCGGGGATAGATGTTTCCGCTCCGGACGTGGCTGCCGTCGTGATCGACGCGAAGACGGTTTCGACGATCGATTTCGCCTTGGCTTTGGTCAGGTTCTGTTCGGATGCGATCTTTTCGGCGATTTCATTGGTTGTGGTCATGACGGTTTCCTCGTTAAAGACGGGAAAACCCTTTCAGGCGATCGTTACGTTGTCATGCGGCGATGTCTTTAGAGTGGCGCTCCTGCAGGGGTTTCCACAGTTTCTTGCCGGTTGATAGCCCCTTTTGCGCTTCTGCAGTACCAGTTCGAGAAAGCGCGATATCGCATCATTCTCATTGCCGAACACCTCGGTCATCTCCCCGCCAGCCTTGCCGATCCGTCCCCAGCTTCGCACGACGGCTATTTCGCCAAAAAGGGTTGGCCGGATCGCAAGCGCGTAATATCGGGCCATGTTCCTGTTGGCATCGATCCTCTGGCAATAAAGCTGGTAGTGGTGTGTTCCCATCCCCGCATGATCGGCGATGCTCGCGATCTGGTCCAACGAGACTTATGAATCGAAAGGTCGCTTCCGATTCATTTCTGTGATGGATGCCTGTTGCGGTTTCGGCAGTGTCCGATCATCCTCACGGGATCAAGCTTCCCGGTCTGAACGATACGCCCGGGCGCGATCGTTGAGGTGAGCACAGCCGGTAAATCAGATGGCGAGCTGTCTTCGCTTCCAATCGTCAGTCGGTCCATGTTCAGGCATCGCATGTTTTCCAAAAAGGAGGATCAAATGGCATCCATTGAGGAGGTGGCGACCGCGACGACTACGATACAGGAGCAGCTGTCATCTACGCTGGAGAGGCTTTAGGGCGGGTTTAGTGAGCACATCGTCAATGCTGCGGTGTCCATGCTCATCCTTCAATGAGATACAACGACCTGATCAAAGAGCGAAAGATGATCGACGCAGGAATGGCGCTGATGAAGGCAACGAAATGGCCAATAGAAGCCGAATACGGTCCGCAAGAAAACGCCTGAGCCGTCAAGGTCGCAGCTTGGCGAACCTGTTGGGCCTGGCCTGTATATCCATGTCCTTCCGCCTGAAATAGATCGCCCGCCCGCAGCGGATCGGACTATGGCCCTGGACGATAATGATCTGCTCGTCCTTGCGCATCGATTGGGTGATTTCGTGCGGCATTATCAACGGGCGGCGCTGGAAATTGATGTTTTCTGATTTCCGCGATGCGCTGTTTTTCGTACCCCAGCCGAGATTGCGAGAACGGCCTTTGACTTCGACAGTCATTTCTCCACATTGGGCAGAGACGTTGCGGGCGGTATCCAGTGCCTTGATCGCGGCGTAACTCGCGAAAGCGCAGCCGTCGATCCACGACACCGCACCGTCTTTTCCGAAGTGCCGTTCCAGTTGCCCGACGGACTGGTACATCAGCATCATGCTAACGCCATACTTGCGACCGCGATCGCGTGCCTCTTCAAGCACGCGCATGTAGCCAAGCAGATCGACTTCGTCCAAAATGAACAACGCTCGCCTCGTGAACGCACCATCCGCTTCGATCATCGCGTTGATCAGCGAGCCGATGATCACCCGACCGATACCGGGATAGGACCGCAGGATCGATGCGGGGATATTGATAAAGACGTCTTTCTTTCCGCCAGCGATCTCGCTCGATTTGAACGTGTTGCCGCAAACCAGTGCCGCGTAATTATCGAGCGACAGCCATTGCGTATCCTTCGATGCCGTCGAATAGACGCCTGAGAACGTTTGCTCGGTCATGTTAACAAAGACGCCGAGCGTTTCGCGGATGAAGGCGGACGCGGAGTGTCCCTGTACGTCGCGCAGCATGGCGAGCACGGAGGTTTCCGGCTCGGAGACGATCTGGCGCAGGCTGCGCAGGTTTCGCCGTCCTGCATATTCCGGTGACAGCATCACATGCGCTAGAAGACCAGTCAGCAGATTGTGTGCCTGCGATTGGAAGTAAGAGCCAGTCGACGATTCGAAGCGCAAGCTTTCCGAGAGTAACATGTGCGCGATGCCGACAATGTCCTCTTCCTTTTTTAGCGAGTGCTCGATGCCGTCGAGCACGTTAAATCCCATGACCGGATTTGCCGGATCGAGAACAACAACCTCTCGGTCGAGTTTATCTCTTCGGTGGTCAACGACCATCGGGGCCACCTCGGTGGACGGATCCAGGCAAATGAGCGGACCCGTATATCTGAGCGCCGTCGGCACGACGTTGCTGGTGGTCTTGAAGCCACCGGAGCCCGCGAAGAAAAGCATGTGAGTCGAATCGAAATCCTGGGCGTAGGTCAGCAGCGGGGCTTTGCCACCGCGTCCCCAGGTGGCCGGATCGTTCGGATCGAACGGCAGCTCATGGACGAGTTCCTTGTCGACCCTGTAGCGCTCACCGATAACGATTTCACCATCATCGGGAAACAGCCGTGCCGCCGCCGACATCGGCAGCCAGTCTGCATCTCCGAATGTTCCGCGCCTGGCGCGCGTCACCTGTTCGGGCACGACGCTGGAGATGCGCGCCGCGACCGCGGCCGCCATGAACCCCATCGCTGCGCCAATGACCGCAATCATGTCGACGAATGACGGCGCCCGATCCCAGGTCAGCACACCGCTCTCTACGAGCGGCTGAAGCCGCACGAACTCGCGCAACCCGTAAAAGCCGGCCATCAGGAGAAAGCAGAGAAAGCTTGCCAACGCCACGGGTCTTCGCCGATGGAGGGGCAGCGCCCAGACCGCCAGCAATCCAGCCAGCGGCCCGAACAAAAGGACGGGCACCGGTGACGCCCGAAGGAACCAGTATTGCGTCTTGCCTGTGATGCCGGTCGCCAATTCAGGCCAACGCCAGTGGGCGACGTAAAAGGAAAATCCTGTGACGGCGATGGGAATGATCATGAGCAACAGGCTCGGATGCTGTTTGGCCTTTCCCTTCATTCCGCCACCTTCAAAAAGCGTTCTAACCCGCCGTTGGATGCCGCATCTCTGAAGGCCAGCTCTCCGATATCGCACAGACGCCGATGTTCAGGTGTCCCCTGCACAACCCGCTTCATTTCTAGAAGCCCGCCAAGCAGGAAAGCCCGATCGGCGTTCGACAGGCCCGCGCGAACGACAATGTCGCCGAGCAAGAACTTTTCTCTCGCTCCCTTCTTTCGGTCAGCTGTCATGTGGAGCCTCCGTTTCCGAACCAGTCGCTCCATTTGCCTGTCCACGCGGCGAAGCAGGTGAGCCAGCGGCCTGCTTCTTCTCGCCGTTGCGAAATCGCGCTGCGATCTCGTCGAAGATGCGATCCACCTCCTCGTCAGCGATCTCCATCTCCGCCAATCCCGACTTCGTCGCCGCACGCGCGAAACGATCAGCTGATTTTACTATTAAAGTTTTTCTTCGTTCGCGAAGCTTCTCGATTTGAGCATCAATATCCATGAGCGCAGGCTTAGTGGCCATAGTCAAGTCCTCTCAACGTCTTTGGAAATTTCTATCCCGTCTTTTAACTGACTAGAAAATGTTAGTCAAATGCGCTACCGTACACAAGCCCCCAAACGTCGATATTGGAAATCCCAACAGGGCCGTCTTCTGGAAAAGCAGCATCGGTTTTGTCAGGCCGATTGATTTGAGGGCGCAATATACGTCGCTGACGCGACGTGCCTGGAAGGACTGGAGACGTTAGTGGCGATCATGTTCGTCAGAGCGCAGGTGATCAGCAGGGGAGCGGGACGCAGTATCGTTTCGGCGGCCGCCTATCGTCATCGGGCGCGGATGATGGACGAACAGGCCGGAACCTCCTTCAGTTACCGTGGCGGCGGCGCCGAACTGAAACACGAGGAGTTGGCGCTGGCGGACCAGGTGCCGGCCTGGCTGCGCGCGGCCATCGATGGGAAGAGTGTCGTTGCGGCCAGCGAGGCGCTTTGGAATGCAGTGGACGCATTCGAAACTCGTGCCGACGCGCAGCTTGCCCGCGAGTTGATCATCGCGCTTCCGGAAGAGTTGACGCGATCAGAGAACATAGCCCTTGTGCGCGAGTTCGTCCGGGACAACCTGACGTCCAAGGGCATGATCGCCGACTGGGTTTATCATGACAGGCAAGGCAATCCACACATCCACCTGATGACCGCGCTTCGACCTCTGACGGAACAGGGTTTCGGGCCGAAGAAAGTGCCGGTGCTTGGCGCCGACGGCAAGCCGTTGCGGGTCGTCACGCCGGACCGACCGAAGGGCAAGATCGTCTACAGGCTCTGGGCCGGCGACAAGGAAACCATGAAGGCATGGAAGATCGCCTGGGCGGATACGGCCAATCGGCATCTGGCGCTTGCCGGCCATGAGATCCGCCTCGACGGGCGTTCCTATGCCGAACAGGGGCTCGACGGGATTGCCCAGAAACATCTTGGGCCGGAAAAGGCAGCGCTCGCCCGCAAGGGTGTCGCGATGTATTTCGCGCCGGCCGATCTCGCGCGCCGGCAGGAGATGGCCGACCGGCTGCTGGCCGATCCGTATCTACTCCTGAAACAACTCGGCAACGAGCGCTCCACCTTCGACGAACGTGACATCGCCAAGGCACTGCACCGCTATGTCGACGATCCCGCTGATTTCGCCAACATACGCTCCAAGCTGATGGCCTCTAATGATCTCGTACTGGTGAAGCCGCAACAGGCGAACCTGCAGACCGGCAAGGTGGCCGAACCTGCGGTCTTCACCACACGCGATATCCTGCGCACCGAATACGACATGGCGCAGTCGGCGGAAGTTCTGGCCCGGCGCAAGGGCTTCGGCGTCGCCAACGCGAAAATTGCGGCGGCTGTCAGAACCATAGAAACCGGCAATCCGGAAAATCCGTTCACGCTTGATCGCGAACAGGTGGAGGCTGTCCATCATGTCGCCGGCGACACTGGCATCGCCGCTGTGGTCGGGCATGCCGGTGCGGGAAAATCGACGCTGCTTGCCGCGGCGCGCATCGCCTGGGAGAGCGGCAACTACCGCGTCTTCGGGGCGGCGCTTGCTGGCAAGGCGGCCGAAGGGCTTGAGGATAGTTCCGGCATCAGATCGCGCACGCTCGCCTCATGGGAACTAGCCTGGGAGAACGGACGCGATCTCCTCGACCGGCGGGACATCTTTGTCATCGATGAAGCTGGCATGGTCTCGTCGCAGCAGATGGCGCGTGTGCTCAAGCGCGCCGAGGAGGCTGGAGCCAAGGTGGTTCTGGTCGGCGATGCAATGCAGCTTCAACCGATCCAGGCCGGCGCAGCCTTTCGGGCGATTTCCGAACGGATTGGTTTTGCCGAACTTGCCGGTGTGCGGCGCCAGCGTGAAGAGTGGGCGCGAGAGGCCTCCCGTCTTTTCGCCCGCGGCAAGGTCGAGGGGGGGCTGGATGCTTATGCGCAGCGGGGGCGTATCGTTGAGGCGGAGAGCCGGGCTGAAGCTGTTGAGCGCATCGTTGCAGACTGGACGCGCGCTCGCCGCGACCTCATCCAGCAATATGCCGATAAAGAACAGTCGGTTCGCATGCGTGGTGACGAACTGCTCGTTCTCGCCCATACCAATGGCGACGTAAGGCGGCTCAATGAAGCGCTGCGCAACGTCATGAAAGATGAAGGCGCCCTGACCGTCTCTCGTGAATTTTACACGGAGCGAGGCGTGCGGGAGTTCGCCGTCGGCGACCGGATCATCTTCCTCGAAAACGCCCGGTTCCTCGAGCCGCGCGCGCAAAGGCTTGGGCCTCAATATGTCAAGAACGGCATGCTCGGCACGGTCGTCTCCACCGGCGACACGCACGGCGGCCCATTGCTATCGGTCCGTCTCGATAATGGCCGGGATGTCATCATCAGCGAAGATAGCTATCGCAATGTCGATCACGGTTATGCTGCGACCATTCACAAGTCCCAAGGTGCGACCGTCGACAGGACATTCGTGCTCGCAACCGGGATGATGGATCAGCACCTGACGTACGTGTCGATGACTCGCCATCGCGACCGGGCCGATCTTTATGCCGCTCGCGAGGACTTTGAGCCGAAGCCGGGATGGGGAAAAAGATCCCGGGTTGATCACGCCGTCGGCGTCACGGGCGAGCTGGTCGGAACCGGCAGTGCGGAGTTCCGGCCGCAAGACGAGGATGCCGATAAAAGCCCCTACGCCGATGTGAAAACGGACGACGGAACCGTGCATCGGCTCTGGGGCGTGAGCCTTCCGAACGCCCTGGACGAGGCCGGCGTGTCGGAAGGCGACACGGTGACGCTGCGCAAGGACGGTGTCGAACGGGTGACGGTGACGGTGCCCGTCATCGACGAGAAAACCGGAGAGAAGAGGTTCGAGGAACGGACGGTCGATCGAAACGTCTGGACTGCCAAACGGATCGAAACGGGAGAGGTTCGCCGGCAGCGCATAGATGAGGAGAGCCATCGGCCGGAACTGTTCAAGCAACTGGTGGAGCGTCTTGGCCGCTCCGGCGCCAAGACGACGACCCTCGATTTCGAGAGCGAGGCTGGCTACCGGGCACACGCCCGCGATTTTGCCCAGCGTCGCGGTATCGATACGCTCTCCGGGGTCGCAGCCTGGATGGAGGACGGAGCGGCGCGGCAGCTGGCGTGGCTGGCGCAGAAGCGCGAGCAAGTGGCGAAGCTTTGGGAGCGGGCGAGCGTGGCGCTCGGCCTCGCGATCGAAAGCGCGAAGCGTGTTTCCTATAGTGAGGAACGCGCCGAAACCCGGACGGCAAAAATTCCGACGGATCGACAATATCTCATCCCGCCGACAACATTGTTTTCCCGTGGTGTCGGCGAGGATGCCCGCCGCGCGCAGCTTCGCTCGGATCACTGGAAGGAACGCGACGCCATTCTTCGCCCAGTCTTGCAAAAGATCTATCGCGATCCCGAAGGTGCGCTCGCCAGACTGAACACGCTTGCCTCCGACGCGCGGATTGCGCCCCGCGAGCTTGCCGACGACCTTGAGGCCTCGCCGCAGCGCCTCGGCCGTCTGCATGGATCGGATCTTCTTGTCGATGGCCGCGCGGCCCGCTCCGAGCGCGATGCGGCGGTGTCGGCGTTGTCCGAATTGCTGCCGCTGGCACGTGCCCATGCCACAGAGTTTCGCCGCCAGGTCGAACACTTCGGCATGCGCGAGGAGCAGCGGCGCGCGCATATGTCGTTGTCGATCCCGGCGCTTTCCAAACCGGCTATGGCGCGCCTTGCCGAAATCGAAGCCGTACGCGAGCGCGGTGGCAAGGATGCCTACAAGACGGCCTTCGCCTACGCGGCGGAGGATCGCCTTTTTGTTCAAGAGGTGAGGGGGGTCAACGACGCTCTCAACGCTCGCTTCGGCTGGTCCGCCTTCACCGACAAGGCAGACACTGTTGCCCAGCGCAACATGATCGAGCGCATGCCGGACGACCTTGACCTCGACCGGCGCGAAAAGCTCAATCGTCTTTTTGCCGCCATACGCCGCTTTGCCGAAGAACAGCATCTTGCCGAAAGGAAAGATCGCTCCAGGATCGTTACCGGCGCCAGCGTCGTGCCTGGGAAAGAGACGGTGCCGGTGTTGCCAATGCTTGCAGCTGTAATGGAGTTTGAAACCCCGATCGACTACGAGGCGCGGGAGAGGGTGCGCGCTGTTCCTCACTACAGTCAGAATCGCGCCGCCCTTGTGAACGCAGCAGCGCGTATCTGGCGCGATCCGGCAGGTGCTGTCGGAAAGATCGAAGATCTGATCCTGAAGGGCTTTGCCGGTGAGCGGATCGCCGCGGCCATCAGCAATGATCCCGCTGCCTACGGCGCGTTGCGAGGCTCCGGCCGTATCGTGGACAAATTGCTCGCTGTCGGCCTGGAGCGGAAAGAGGCTTTCCGTGACGTCCCGGAGGCGGCAAGCCGTGTCCGGTCATTGGCCACCTCATTTAGGGCCGCATTTGATGCAGAGAGGGAGGCGATCACTGAGGAGCGCCAGCGCATGAGCATTGCCATCCCGGGACTGTCGTCGTCCGCCGAAGATGCACTGAGAGAACTCTCAGTGGCGATGAAGAAAAAGAACGGCAGGCTCGACGTCGCTGCCGGCTCGCTCGATCCCGCCATTAGTAAGGAGTTTGCAACCGTCAGCCGCGCCCTCGACGAGCGCTTCGGCCGCAATGCTATCCTGCGTGGAGAGCTGGATGTTATCAATCGCGTGCCGCCTGCTCAGCGCCGTGCGTTCGAGGTAATGCGGGAACAGTTGAAGGTGCTGCAGCAGGTTGTCCGCATGCAGGCAAGCCAGAACATCGTAGCAGAGCGCCACCGGCGTGTACTCGACCGCGCCCGCGGCGTTATCCTCTTTAAC
This sequence comes from Agrobacterium sp. CFBP2214, assembly GCF_030209895.1. Lineage (NCBI taxonomy): Bacteria > Pseudomonadati > Pseudomonadota > Alphaproteobacteria > Hyphomicrobiales > Rhizobiaceae > Agrobacterium > Agrobacterium sp. CFBP2214. Next base: position 28,440 of record NZ_JARVRC010000024.1, read on the forward strand.
CAATGAATGGCTAACACCTGTGCTGAGCTTGTCCCTCATGCTGTTCGCTTGCGGCAATGCGTTGCGTGGCCAGAAGATGGTCAGCCGGATCAGGAGCTTTAATGACCGCTTCAGTAGCTGGCAGTTCCAAGGGCAGTTATTCAACCCACTTTAATGGGTTGAATAAATTGAAAATATGCATTAATTGAACCATTGAAAGGGTCAATTAATGCGCCTAACGCTCCAAACCCATTTTTATGGCCAGTGGCATCACGCCGCGACGCTAGAACTTAAGGATGACGCGGCCGGCTTCCAGGGCGCGTCCATCGTCGATTACGATCTCGACTATTTCGTCACAGTTGCATCTGCGGAGTTCGCGGGTGGAAAAACGGTTCGCGACCATCGCGCGTTATCTGTCCGATATCCCGTTGATCTCGAAAATCGATATAGCCGCAGCTGGCCGCCCTTCCTCTTGGATCTCATGCCCCAGGGGCATGCAAGGCGAAAGCTTGCCGAGCATCTCAGTCTTGCTGAAAGCTTGCGTGCTTCTGATCTCCCGCTGCTTCTGCGATCGGCGACGGGCGGCATAGGCAATATCCGGATCAAAGAAGCGGCGGAGGCCGAGACGGAACGGCTGCGCGGTGTTGAGCGCCAAGGGGTTACAGAAGCGGAAATCCTTGAGCGCTCGGATCGTTTCATGGAAGTCGCAGATCGCTTCGGAATGCTCGCCTCTGGCTCAAGCGGCCTGCAAGGCGAATGGCCTAAGGTCTCCATGACCCAAGCGAAGGACGGTCTCTATTATCCCGACAGCTTCGTGACTGATGATGAGGCCGTGCGCCACGTCATTGTCAAGCTGGTCCGCAGCAACGAGCCCGTGGACCGCCTTATACTCGAAGGCGAAGCCCTCTATTCGCGGATCGCTCAAGAGATCGGCCTGAATGTGGACGAACCTTCGACCTATGCCGAAAGTGTCCTGATCATTCCTCGGTTCGACCGGAAGAAAAAACAAGGTGGCGGAACCGTTAGGCTGGGCCAAGAAAGCCTGGTATCCGCGATCGGCATTGCTGATTTCGGTCATGTCGGCTCGCACGAGGCCTACATCGACGTTTTGCGCCAATATTCTGCCAATCCTTTCGCGGACATTGTCGAATACCTGAAGCGGGACATCGCCAATTTGGCGCTCGGCAATCCCGATAATCATGGCCGAAATTCTGCACTGAGTAAGCACCAGGACGGCACGATCCGCCTGTCTCCGCTCTTTGATTTCGCGCCAATGCGGCTTGCCAAAGAGGGGATCGTTCGTTCCACCCGCTGGGCCATGATGCGGGACGGTGGTCGCGATCACCTTCCCGATTGGAAACGCATTTGCGCTGAACTGATCCCCGATACTGATGAGCAGAATGCGCTCGCAGCTGAGCTTTCCGTGTTTGCCGAATACCTCCGGCAAACACCGGCTATGGCGAAAGATATGGGTGGGTCTCCGGAAATTCTAGAGCGTGCAATGGGACGCTGCATTGAAATCGCGGAGAGCGTTCTGGCGGCGTGCCAGTGATGCCGGAGGACAGCTAAATGGCTCGATGGAGAAAGCCAACGAAAGAGGAAATTCTTGAGAACCGGCGAACACTGGTGGAACGCGCTCGGACTGGCGACTTGAGGTTACCTGAGGCTGTTGTTGAAATCCGAAGAGGGCTTGGTTTGACGCAGGACGAATTCGCCAAGACGCTATCGCTCACCAGGCGCCAAGTTGCTGAGATCGAAGCCGGGACGGCGAACCCAACGCTCGAAACTTTAGCGAAGATTGGCCGATTGTTCGGGTTTACTGTGGGGTTTATTCCGAAGGCGCAATGATGGCTGAATTTTCTCGGGGGATGGGCGATGGTACCACGCAAGGAAGCGACGGCGAGGATCAAAATCAATCGGCTGCTGGAGGCCGCTGGCTGGCGCTTCTTCGATGACAAGAGTCTTGCCCATTTTGGCCTGGACCTCTTCAGGCCCGGCGCCGTTCATACGCCAGCGTGCTGCCCAGGCTGCCATGAGCAGGGGCTGAGACGCATACGACCGATAATTCCCCGCCACAATCAGGGGCGCGTCAGGATACAGCCGCATTGCAATCTGCGCCAGAACATCCTGCTTTGCGTCGTTCCCTGGCAAATGGTGCAGCACGCCGATCATGATTGCAGCGTCAAACGATGGAGCTCTATCCAGATCGGAGACGGTTCCGAGGACGGTCTCCACCCGGTCAGACACTTCGGCCCTGACCAGATGATCGCGTGCAAGGTTGAGCATCGGTGCTGAAGGATCGACGGCGACAAAGGACCATTGCGGTTCCAGCCGAGCGGCGGCGATGATTTCGCCCGCCGTACCGCCAGCCCCGACAACCAGCACCCGTGCCGCTGTTCCTTCGCCCAGAGCTGCAGACAGCATGCAGGCGGAAAGCTCGTGGCAGGCGTCATATCCGGCCAGCGCTATCCTACTTTGTCGTGCGTATTCCCCTGCGCGGGAGGCGTCAAATTTGGCTGCAGAATCCTGTGTCATGCTGTCTCTTGTCTGTTTAGACGTGCTGGCGTGCTTCGCCCAAGGAGGATACAAGATTTGCGATCAGGAAAGGGAGGAAATACATGATTGAAAGTTCAGATTCCGGGCGAAAACATGATCGGTTGACGGCTTTCCTGAAAGCCTTTCATCTTGGCGCATCACGTTGCGATTGTGCTGAAGCCGCTAACCTCCTGATCATCAATGTCCATGGCGCAGGTGAACCGACCCATCTGCTTTATCGCGCCAGATCCACGGCGTCGCTGCCGGATGGCGCAGCTATATGCGCCGGCGCCACAGTGGATTTTGGCGGTAGTGCCAATCCGTTGGTCGGTGCACTGCCAGACGAATTGTGCCTTTCACTGGCCAACGAACCGGAATTGCGCGGTTTGTGTCAACTGATGGTGGCCGAGGTCGAGGTCGCCCGCTGCGGTGGCGGTACTATCGAGGCGCGTCTATGCGAGATCATCGTCGTGCTTGCGATCCGCAAGGCAATAGCGATCGGCACGGTCGATGCGGGATTACTGGCGGGTCTGGCGCACCCCGGACTGCATCCCAGCCTTGTGGCCATACATGACAATCCGGCGCGAAATTGGCGGATTGCGGACCTTGCCGCCATAGCGGATATGTCGCGCGGACAATTCATTTCCACCTTCACGCAAACCGTTGCCCAGTCGCCTATCGCCTACCTCAATGGCTGGCGCCTGGCGCTCGGACGAGCAGAACTGCGCGCCGGACGAAGTGTCAAATCGGTCGCCGCCGGGGTCGGCTTCGGCAGCGCCGCCGCATTTTCCCGCGCCTATTCCCGCAAGTTCGGCTTACCGCCGGTCCAGAGTAAACCCCGACCATGAGGCAGAGGATCTTAATTCCCTACAGGGCTTCGGCCCTTTCGGCCAATGCTGAGGCCGCTGTCCAGGGCACGACCGCCGATGCTCATGTCGAGTGGCACGATCTGGCAGAGAGTTTCCCTGAGGAAGGTTCGATTTGGCGACCGTCATGTCTCTCACACCAGGTCCTGGGGAGGCTGCGAGCGCGGCATAAGGACGGAGCGCAAGGCAGGCTTTTGGATTAGTTGCTCGCGGCAGCTTTTGGGCGTTGGCGTTCTGGCGCCAAACGGCCAATGGGATCGGGTCTGGCAAGCGGGCAAAGCGGCTTCAATCGGTCGTTCGGCCCGCATTAAGTTCACGGAAGCTTCCGTTCGCTAAACCAGCCGGTTCTCACAGACGCATCGGTTCACCTTTGAATGAGAGCTAACCAATGGCGTCGACGAGGCGACCCACCGGCTCCTCTTCAGGCGCGCGATCGACCTGCGCGAGAACGCGGAAATGGCAACGCTCCTCTGTTGCATGCGTCGTTACCTTTACAGCTAAGGCCCCCGCGATGATTGCTTCCGGGAAGTCAGCCCGCATAGTGAACGGTGATAATGGGGTCGGCTCCGCCCAGTCGGCAAAGCGCCTTCGTATCGGTCACAGAGGCTATCATGGGACGCGCCTGAAAGCAGGCAACGCTTCGCAGCGGCGTAACACGTCACCTGTGCGCCATTTGCGGTCATTCGCTTGAGGCGATGCATTGTCCAACTTGGGACCGGAAGCTGCCGTGGCGACGATGCGTTAAAAAGTGGCGTTTGCAGGCTGATCCTGCCATTGAGCGTAAGTACAGTCTTCTACAACAGGGCAACCGCATGAAAAAAGACGATGCAGGCCCAGCAGACTATCTCATTTTCCTGGGCCAAGTAGCAGCATTGCTGGATTCGGATTTCCTGCGTGAGGCAGAAACATTTGACTATGGGCAATGGGAATTACCTTTTGAGGCGGTGCTGTTGAAGCTGATGGAAGGGTCGCCGAAAAATGAAGGTATCGACATCGGCCTTGCTAAAAAACTGGCAAAATATGCGGGGTTGTTGGACGAGGGAGTGCTTACTCCAGATACTTGGCAGAGGTCCATTTATTGGTACGGCGCACCTGCAAGGTAGATGACCGCATAGGGCCGAGTAGCGACGAGATATGCTACTATTGGTCGGCCTGATGGAGGCGACGCGGCGGGAGGAGTGGCGGAGGATTCGGGATGGATACCGTCGCACTGCGTAATCGTTCTCCATGGAACGAGGGAATTCTGGTCGGACAGAAGCGACCACTGCAGCCAAAGAACGTTTGGTCGATCCGCGTCAGGCTCGAAATGAGTGGGGCGACCCGAGAGCTGGCGCTGTTCAACCTTGCCATCGACAGCAAGCTCCGCGCTTGCGACCTGGTCAAGCTGAGGGTTGAGGACCTATGATCGGGTAGTTCGATCCGGGACCGAGCGACCATCATCCAGAAGAAGACGAAGCGACCCGTGCAGTTTGAGGTGACGGAGCAGACGAAGACCGCGCTCGTGGCATGGCTTCCCTTCGTTCGAAGGAACGGCGGCAGCTATCTATTTCCAAGCCGTCGGAAGACGTCGCGTCATTTGTCCACGAGGCAATACGCTCGGATTGTCCACCGTTGGGTCTCGTCTATCGGACTTGATGCCAGCGCCTACGGCACCCACTCCATGAGGCGAACCAAGGCAGCGCAGATTTACAAGAAGACAGGTAACCTCCGGGCCGTCCAGATTCTGCTCGGTCATACGAAGCTGGAAAGCACCGTTCGCTATCTCGGCGTCGAGGTGGATGATGCCCTCAGAATTGCCGAGCAGATCGAGCTATAGGTTCTTGACCATCGGCAATAGCCGGTGGTCTCTCTCGCGCCAATACCGGTCATTGACAATGTGCTGCCTACGCAGTGATCTGTTGCGTGAATGGCTGAAGCATAAGGATTTGTCGTGGTCTCTGTAAATTTCCGGCAGGCCGTAGTAACTGACCAACTGTCCATTACCGACCTCCACGTTCGTGTAAGTAGGGAGGCCTATGCTGGCCTGCTCCCCCAGGACTATCTGGCGAATGTGATGCCTGGAGAGAAGGCTAAGCTCTGGCAAAGACGCCTTACTCCTTCTATCGACCCCGAGAGGCTGGTGATCACTTTAGCCGAGGTACACTCTGGTTTGGCGGGTTTTGCATGTTTCGCCCTTGATGAGGAGACGGATTTTGGCACCTACCTGCACAACCTTTATGTGGATCGGTCTTTTCAGGGGAAAAGGCTCGGCCCGAGGCTCCTCATCGAAAGCATCAGTCGTTTTTCAGAAGAACGCTGGGCAGAGCCAGTTCACCTCCTGACGATACGCGAGAACTACACAGCGCGCGGATTCTATGATCGCCTTAATGGTCATATAGTCGAGCAGAAGCAGAATGTGATGAGTCGCTATCCGGACGTAGCTTTCGTCCGCTATCAGTGGCCATCTGCGCGAGCGATGGCTTCAAACGCTTCAAGCCTTGGCATCCGTCTAGGGGAAGAAGACGGTCGCTGAATGTCGCTCTTTTTTAACCGCCCCGAGCCGTAGTAGCTGGCATCTGGGCCCTTCCGCGTCGCTAAGACGGGAAAAGGCGAGTTCCGATTTGGCTATAATTGGTGCCTTCCGCTTCGCGCCATTTGCAGTCATCGACATTCAAATGGAATCCAGTACGCTCAAGCTACGGGAGGTGCGGATGCTGATTATTCTCGGTGGACTGCCGGGTTCGGGAAAGAGTACGATTGCCCAGGCACTGGCTCGGCGAATAGGCGCGTGTTACCTGCGGGCCGATACCATAGAACAAGCCATCACCTCTTCAGCGCAAGCAGACGGACATGATGTCGGTCCAGCAGGATACATTGCCCTTTATCGGCTGGCGGCAGACAATTTGCGGCTGGGTCAGACCGTCATCGCCGATTCCGTCAACCCGATCGAAATCACCCGCGCTGCCTTCAGGAATGTCGCGTTCGAAACGGACTGTAAGTTCATTGAGGTTGAAGTTTTCTGCTCCGACATCACGACACACCGTCATCGGGCCGGGACACGATCACCTGGCATAGAAGGCCGGGCCAATCCAACCTGGGTCCAGATACAGGAGCGAAAGTACGAGCCGTGGTCCCCTGATCTACGTCTCGACACGTTCCTCCTTTCTGTCGATGAAAGCGTGGCGCAAGTCGTGAAATTGCTCTGAATAATCCTCATGACGCCCATGCGCCATGTGTGGACATGCTTAGCCATCGGCACAGGACGCTTTTCATTTTTTCACGATCGGCGATCGATCCATAAGCAGTATCCCCGCTCGAGCCTCCGGAGGTATGCAACACGGAGAGACAGGTGAAATGCCGTTAGAAGGCTGGTAAGACGAAACGGCTGGAACACCCCGGAGGCAAGACTAATGACCAGAGAAGAAATGCTGAGCTATTCTCAAGCGGTTTGTGATGGCCTTCGCGAGGACGAAGACGGGGTGAGACGTGAGGTTCTCACCCACGCAGGAAATAGGTGGTCGCTCGGCGTCATACATACCCTCGGCGTTTATGGCAGACTTCGACACGCAGATATCGGTAGGCGGATGCACGGCGTCACGCAGCGAATGCTAACTCGCACCCTACGCCAACTCGAAAGAGATGGCCTCGTCACGCGCCACGATCTTGTCGAGATGCCGCCTCGGGTGGAATACGAACTGACAGAACTTGGAATGGGTCTTCTCATTCGTATGGTTCCGTTGTGGACATGGGTCGTGGAGAATTCCGGGCAGTTTCGAAAGTCACGAGAGGACTTTGACTCCCGGCCGCCAGAAAAGCCTTCCTGGCAGACGTTCTAACAGGCGAGAAACGTTGCCCCTCCGTGGATGTCATCACGACGTCAACGGACAGTGATTGGAAGCTGCGGGCTAACTGGAGGAGCGCGGGCATACCGTGCTCCTCTGTTTCGCTTTCTTATGCCGGTTCGTACCCTGAAGGCCGCGTCACTTTCTGCTTAGGTTCGCGTTGATCCAATCGGACACATCCGTCACCTTGATGCCTTCGCGCACGTTAAACGTGCCCGCCTTGTCCCATGCCATGCCTCGCCCGATACCAAAGGCTGCACGGTACTTGCGCATCATGTTTTGGGGGTCGTTTGCCAGTTCTTCCATAAGGGCCGGAACAGTCCATTCGGACCGGCTAAAGGGTTGGTTCAAACCTGTCTCAAGCTTGTCCGCAAGCTCGCCATAGGTGACGGTGTCGCCCGCCAGAAAGACGATCTCGTTGCTGATGGAGGGTTCGTAGAAGACGATTTCAGCGGTAAGCACGCCGATGTCGTCGGGCGTCGTCAACGTGACGGCAGTATCGAAGCTTCCGAGCGCGTTGACCGTACTCTTCTCCAGATCAACGACGCCGAATTCCGGTTCGAAGAGATAGCTCATGAACATGCCGGTGGAGATGATGACCCATTCGGTCTTGCTTTGAGAGCGCAGGAGTTCACGCACATCGAGTTGAGCGTCGAAGATATCCTGAGGACCACCTCGACCAATCGCCTCGAAATCGACACCGAACTGCCAAGGGAAATATCGGGGAATACCGGACTGCAGCGCCGCCCTGGCGAGCTTCATTGGAGTATTGATCCCTGCCGCATAGCCCGTGCAGCCGATCACGGTGTCGTACTGCGAGAAGACGGATGCCAACTCGTCAATCGAACTTTTCACCAAATCGCCCAGGACGATCTCGATACCCAAGTCACGAATTTCAGTGATGTCGCGCTGCTTAGCCGGTACATCGGACTCCACGGCACTGGTGCGCAGCAAAACGCTGATCTTCGCGTCCTCGATGTCCTTGGCGCGACGGGCCAGGTTGCGTAGTACCGGCATGCCGAGTTCCCCGGCACCAAGCACGAGAATGTTCCGTGACTTCACGTTGGAAACTGCATTGTTCATTGATTTCAATCCTTCGAAAATCCTGTGTCGCCGCTATTTGGCAAGGCTGGACCACGAAAGAAAGAAGGTACACGGATGATACTGCGGCAAAATCAAAGGACGCCGTTCCCGTCGGATTAGTCTTCCGAAACAGTCGTTCGTCCGCTTTGGGCCAACAGGAGACGCTCTGCTGCAATAAGGGTTGCCGTCGGCTTTTCCGTCATCCCCGTTGCTCGGTTTCTTGCTATTTTTCGCTGAGTGTGTGTTGAACCTTACATCCTGCGCTCGGTACTCTTAAGTGAGCTGGAGAGCCCGGAAACGCGACTGGCCTCACGCTGCTGCAAGACGTGCCGGGATTCGGCCAGTATCTCGCGATACCTTTGGATCTTGGTTGCTTTCATCCTGAATAAGTCGTCGACTGATACCGTTGCCTGCTGCACCGGAAAAGCCACTTCGTTTTCCAGAAGGTCGAGCAAAAGGTTTCGCATCACTGCGTTTTCTTCTCGAAGTTTCGCGACCTCAATAGCCTTCCCACTCGACTCAAATTTCCGTGCGATAGCTTTGTCAATATCGTGTTCGACAAGCAGAATCTTGGCGGCATAGTACCGGCAAGCAAAGAATGCTGTGACGAGCGCGCATAACGCGATGACAATGTAGATCATTTCGACCTCCAGGTTATCCTGAAAGTCGATATTCGGAAGCCGGATTTCAATACGCGATTCACTCGACAAACCAAAATGGCTCCTCTTTGATGAGGAACCGGGGCCGTAAACGTATCAAGTTCATCGTGATTGAAACGGTGATTGTCAGACGCTTCAATCTTACATATTTTGGCGTCTTGTTACCTTAACAGGGAGGTCGCCTTCCTCACGGGGTATGCGAGAGGCTCACCATTTTCCAAGATGAAACCCATACGGTACATGCATCTGCGCATTTCGGGAGAGCCATACGCACCTGCATAAATACCGACGGGGTGGTATGATGGGTAAGATTCCAAACTGCATCTGTCGAGTGCTGACCGATAGGCGATCTCACGTACGTAGTCGCCCGTCACCGGAACCGTGCCGTAAAGATGCCATTGAGTCCGCGCTTCCGCGACTGCTGCCGTGAAGGTAACGCCCAGAATCACGCTTAGAGCCAGCTTGAGTTTCATGACACGCCTCCAAATAAACAATTATGACGAGCAACGGATATTTCGTCCGGTTTGTTCCCTCGCTCAAACGCGTTTGCGCAGTTGTGGTCTCGTCGCCCTCACGGTCGGAGTGCATGCCACTTTCTTTTCCCCTTTGGACCAACTCGGGAGTGACTTCAGCTTTGCGCCTTCGTACCGGCTATTCAGATCAGTCCCGCCATCTCCTGAAATAAGACGTAAGCAAAAAGTCGTGGCGTCGTTCCTGTCAGGAACAGTCTAGCAAAATTTGGCAACACTACATTGTTGCCGATTCTCTACATTCCCAACGAGCGCCAAGCAAAAACCCCGCCGGGGATGGCGGGGCCGATCACGCCGTTTAGATGCAGGATTTAAGCGATAGCGAGTGCTTTCTCGATATCCTGCACAGAATGGCCAGTCAGATCTTTATCCAGTTCTCCAATAAGAACGTCCGACAACGACTTATGGTAGCCCTTGCGCATCTCACCCAGTGTGCGCGGTGCCGCGATAATCACCAGACTTTTGATCTTGCCCTCAAGCACCTGCTTGTTCAGCATATCCGTAACACCTGCACCAAACCCGTCTTCGTCTTGCTGACTATCGTCGGGATTAGCCGAGCTACTGGAATGTCGGGCGCCGGAAGAGATCTTCGTGCTGTCGATCGCCGGATCGGGCAACGCTGTCAGATTGACAGTCGCCGCATCTCCGTCGTTCCGAAAAAGGCTAAGCTTTTCGCCATCGGCAACGGCAACGACCGTGTTCTGCGGAAGGTTCATGTTGATCTCCTTGGTGAGCAGCTCGAGCCCAGATGACCGACCCTGCTTGTTTCTGTCAGAAAATAACCCCGCTACAGACCATCCGTTCCGCAGTCGGCCCGACAAAAATCCAGCATTGGCGTATCGCCTTGATCAGTCATCCCAGCCAAATGCTTGATGGCCTGCCTCGCGCCATCGCTGTGGCAGAGGGTCAGTCGAGGCTGCTGTACCAAGTGCAGACCCCTGGAACGGACTCGGCAGTACGCATCGGCAGCGAAAATCTTCCGCGACAATGCTGGTGAGCGGTACGGCATGGACATGCCGACCCTTTAATCTAAAACGGCGTCCACATTAATACTGTATAAAACATACTTGGTAAAATTAGGCATTTCCGGTCGCCGCGGCACCACCAAGCGCGGCAAAAACCTGCGGGGAAAACTCAAACTGTCGAGCCGTTCCTCGTCCCATTGAGTTTCTTCCCAGCGTTTCCGTAAGGATGCCCCGTCGGACCAAGAGTTCAATGGTTTCGATCACCCCACCACGCGTCATTCCGGTAATATCAATTACATTTGAGAGTGTTAATTTCTGATGCGCCTGGTGCATCAGATAGAGAATATTCATCATGCCGATCTGCTTGATGCGCGACTGCGCCGATTCACCATCGATCGGCTTCTCCAGGATTTCACGCACCGCAAATACGGACAAGGCCTGACTCTGCCATCTTTCACTTAAATTGCTTGCCATCGTTTTAACTATCTATTATTTGCATAGTCAAATAATTGAGACGAGTCGCCATTCAGTTGAGGCGGACATTTAGGAAGACGGAGGGTAGGGGGCATGAAGGGCCTTTTCTTTCGAATGATCATAGCAGCGTCAGGGTTCGTTTCACTCTATACCATTTCGGAGCGAAGCGCTCGTGCCGACGAATGGGGGTGTCAGGTTATCCTGTGCTTATCCAATCCCGGCGGTCCGACCCAGTATGGCGAATGCAGGCCGCCCGTCGAGAAGCTTTGGAGGTGGTTGGCAAAAGGGCGTTCGTTTCCAACTTGCGCGGGCGTGGGTTTTCAGACCTCTCGCCCTCTTTACGAGCCATATTACTGCAACGCCGGCTACCGCTTATCTGCTGGCTACGGTCCCAGGGGACGTGACGCGACGTGCATTTCCACGTCACTGCAAGCCGTGAGCGACAGCTTTTGCCGGCGAGATCGAGACGGTGGCGATCCGAACAAAGGCTCTGTCACGTCACCGAGGTGGCAAAGGGTAGACGGGCGATACCAATGCCTGGCCAATACCGTGGCGCGACCCCTGGTCCGCGAGAAACCTCGATACGTCGATGTGACGATTGAGGGCGTCGGCACGCAGAGGGTGTGGTTCTGACATGCCCGTTGTCTTCTCAGATCTTGCGCAGACCTGCGCACCCTTCGTTGCATCGGAGGCTCTTGCGGGTGTGGTCAGCCCGGAAAGCCGGTTCGCTCCGTTCACAATCAGGATCAACAGCCGTGCACCGCTCGGGCGGCAACCTGCGACCAAGGCCGATGCAATCGAAGTCGCCGCATCCTCGGAGACAACATGCCATGACATACACATTGGTCCCGACGGGGTCGGGCCGGAAGAACTGCGGAGATTGAACCTCTCGATACCAGCCGCTGTCGCTCGCTGCCTTAACCTGAAGGCTCCAGCGACGCCATTCGATGGCTATTGCTGCCTCTCGGTGAAGGTGGGTGCTGACAGTCCCAGGGCCGAGCAGGTGCTGCAATCCTGCTATGGACGTGACGATCCGTCGGTCGGGGGCGTGGTCAACTATGGCGATCAGGTTCGCCGCGAAATCGAACGGCTCGGACCGACAGTGGCTCGATTTACAATCGGCGACACGGGAAAAGGGTTGCAGACAAACGTGTCGGCGAATTCTTCCCAAGCAGATGTCGTTGCCGAAGTGGTGGCGGAAAATACTCCGGGGGAAGCACACGCGATCTCGGCGGCGCCCGCGTGGGACGTCTTCAAGACCCGAAACCGTTCATCCGTCCTGGTGTTTCAAGACAATCAATTGGAATTGGAGCAGAGTGAATGATAATCAGTTCCCGGATCAGACCCGTCGTCGCTTCGTCCGTCTTGGCTGTCGCCATTATAGTGACGATGGTTGAGCCCGCCTTCGCGCAAGCCGCCGGCATCGAAACCGTCCTGCAGAACATCGTCGACATGTTGACGGGAAACATTGCCAAGCTTCTCGCCGTGATTGCGGTCATCGTCATCTGTATCGCCTGGATGTTTGGTTACATGGACCTGAGGCGAGCGGGCTTCTGGATCATCGGAATTGGCGGCATCTTTGGCGCCACCGAACTCGTCAACACCATCGTCGGAGCCTGAGGATGGTGGGCGGACAAACGGTTCTCGAAGAAGACACACTCTTCATCGCGTGTACGCGTCCCGCGATGATTGCCGGTGTCACGATGGAGGCGATGGGCTTCAACATCATGGTCACGACGATCCTCTACATCGTCGCCGGATCTATCGCCTACGCGTTCATCGGCATCGTTTTCCATCTCATCTTCAAAGCGCTCGTCAAGCACGATCACAACATGTTCCGCATCCTGCTCGCCTGGGTCGAGACACGCGGCCGCTCGCGCAACGGTGCCTATTGGGGCGGGGCAACACTTTCCCCTCTGAGACTGACACGCCGCTTCGACGAAAGGGATATTGGAATTGCCTGACATCGCCACCCTTAGATCACGCGAACTCACGCCTGAGGCTTTTATCCCTTACGTGCGGCACATCGACGAGACGACAATCGCGCTCGAGTCCCGGACACTCATGGTCATGGTCGCGCTCGCCGGCGTATCTTTCGAAACTGCTGATCTGCTCGACATCAACGCGCTCCATCGCGACCTCAACACGCTCTATCGAAATATAGCCGATGAGCGGCTCGCGATCTGGACCCATCTCATTCGGCGCAGGGATGGCGACTATCCGGGCGGATCGTTCGCAACGCCATTCTCCGCCTCGCTCAACGAGAAATACCGGGAACGCATGGCGCGCGAACACCTTTTTCGCAACGATCTCTATCTGACCGTTCTTTGGTCGCCAGCGCGTGGCCCTGCGGACAAGGCGGGGAAGCTGCTGTCGTACCTTCGACGGTCAAAACGACTCGATATGGAGCTGGATGAAGAGGCTCTGAAACAGCTTAAGGACAAAGTCGTCAACGTAGTCGCGGGCTTGAGGCGCTTTGAGCCACGGGTCCTTTCTCTTTACGAACAGGAAGGCATGCTCTTCTCTGAACCGAGCGAGGTGCTGCACCAGCTCGTCGGCGGGAGGCGCGAGCGTGTGCCGCTTACCGAAGGTCGCGTCGCCTCGGCAATTTACTCTGATCGCGTAATCATAGGTCGGGAAACGATCGAGATCCGGCATGAGGCAGAAAGCCGCTTTGCCGGCATGCTGAGCTTCAAGGAATATCCAGCCCGCACCAGGACAGGCATGCTGGACGGAGTTCTAAACAGTCCGTTTGAGCTCATTCTCTCACAGTCATTCTGCTTTGTGTCGAAGGCGGACGCTCGCGTCATCATGGGGCGTAAGCAAAACCAGTTGGTGAGCAGCGGCGACAAGGCGGCTTCGCAAATCGATGAACTTGACGATGCGATGGACGACCTGGAGTCCAACCGCTTCGTGATCGGCGAGCATCACCTGACACTCTCCGTCTTTGCGACCACGTTAAAGGAATTAACCGACAATCTGGCAAAGGTTCGCGCCAGCCTGACCAATGGCGGGGCTGTCGTTGCGCGCGAGGATCTTGGTCTCGAAGCGGCATGGTGGGCGCAACTTCCGGGCAATTTTCGTTACCGCGCGCGCTCGGGCGCGATCAGCTCGAAGAATTTCGCAGCATTGTCACCGTTCCATTCCTATCCGATCGGACAGAAGGACGGCAATGAGTGGGGACCCGCCGTCGCCCTGCTCAAGACCGCTTCAGGCTCGCCCTACTACTTCAATCTCCATTATGGCGATCTGGGCAACACCTTCATGTGCGGTCCGTCGGGAGCGGGCAAAACCGTGATTGTCAATTTCATGCTGTCACAGCTCGAGAAACACGACCCGCACGTGGTGTTCTTCGACAAGGATCGCGGCGCGGACCTGTATGTTCGCGCCGCCGGAGGCACCTACCTGCCGCTGAAGAACGGGGTCCCCACCGGCTGCGCTCCCCTGAAGGCCCTCAACCTGACGCCGGAGAACAAGGCGTTCCTGGCGCGCTGGATCGGCAAGCTTGTGGGTTCAGGGGCGCGGGAACTGACTGTCACCGAACTTCGCGACATCTCCGGCGCGATCGACGGCCTTGCCGACCTGCCCGCTGAGCGACGGACAATAGGGGCGCTGCGGGCTTTCCTCAACAATACGGATCCGGAAGGTATCGCGGCGAGGCTCCGCCGGTGGGAGGAGGGAGGGCCGCTCGGCTGGGTCTTCGACAATGTCAACGAAGATATCGGATTTGGCGATTTCGGCGGATCAGGGAAGTTCATCGGCTACGACATGACCGACTTCCTCGACAACGAGGAAATTCGCACACCGCTGATGGCCTATCTCTTCCATCGCGTCGAGCAGGTGATCGATGGCCGCCGGATCATCATCGTCATCGACGAATTCTGGAAGGCGCTACAGGACGAGGGGTTCCGCGATCTTGCGCAAAACAAGCTGAAGACCATCCGCAAACAAAATGGGTTGATGCTGTTTGCCACGCAAAGCCCACGCGACGCGCTGAACTCGCCAATCGCGCACACGATCATCGAGCAATGCCCGACACAGATCTTCCTGCCCAACTCGCGCGGCAACCATGCCGACTATGTCGATGGATTCAAGCTCACCGAGCGCGAATACGAATTGATAGCGCGCGAGCTTTCCGTTGAAAGCCGGAGGTTCGTGTTGAAGCAAGGACACAACAGCGTCGTTGCCGAGCTCGATCTCAACGGCTTCGATGACGAGCTCGCCATCCTCTCCGGCCGGACCGCCAATGTCGAACTTCTCGACGCGATCCGCGCGGAGGTTGGAGACGACGTCGAGAACTGGCTTCCCATTTTCCAACAGCGAAGGAGTGCTAGCTGATGACTTCCTATCGACTTCATGGCGTACTGCTCAGCGCGGTGCTCATGCTTGCCGATGAAGGCGCGTCAGGGCAGGGGATTCCTGTCAACGATCAGGCTGCGATTGCCAAGCAGATCGAGAGCATCGCGCAGCTCAAGTCGCAACTCGACGCGCTCAATGAGCAGATCGGCCAGGCTCGGCAGCTTTATGGCTCGCTCAACAAGCTGACCGATATGGCGGATGTCGCCGAGGTTCTCAACGATCCGGCGATCCGCAAGGCGCTTCCCTCCGACTTCGCTGCCATCGAGGGATTGCTCAAAGGCAACGGCACCGGCGTGTTCGGTGATTCCGCCTCAAGGTTTCTGGAAGGTAACTCGACCTACCGCACTGACGCCGATGATTTCTACGCTCAGGAATTGTCCCGGCTTCAGAACAAGAATGCCGGGCAAATGAGCCTCGGTGAGCAAATCTACGATGCCGCGACCAAGCGCATCGACGGGATTGATCAGCTGCGGGGAAAGATTTCCACGGCTGGCGACGCCAAAGAGATTGCCGACCTGCAGGCTCGGCTGCAGGCCGAACAGGCATTTCTTCAGACCGACGTCCTGCGGATGGAGGGGCTGAAGATGGTGCAGCAGGCGCAGAACCAGGTTGACGAACAGCGCAAGGCGGAGGACTGGCGCCAACGGATGGACAATATGAAGGCGGCGCTGCAGTGAAGTGCACCCTCATCGTCCTTTCCCTGGTGCTCTTGTCGGCTTGTTCGCAAGAGGCGGAGCGAACTCATACGGTGGACGAGTTCGTCGCCGACACCGAATTGCTGTCCCGTACGATTACCGAGTGCCGCAACAACCCGGGTGCATTGCGCCAGACGCCCAATTGCCAGAACGCGGAAGCGGCCGACGGTAAGCTCCGTTTCCAGAACATGCGTAGGGCACTGGGAGGCTGACAAAATGTATCAGGTATTTGAGTTTATCGACGGCCAGTTCAAGCGGCCGTTGGAGACCTTCGTCTCGGATGGAACGTCGAACATAGCCCAGTGGGTCACCGGTCCGTTGACGGTGGCAGTGACACTTTATGTCGTCCTCTACGGCTATCTCATCCTTCGGGGCTCGGTCCAGGAACCCATCCTTGACTTTGCCTTCCGCGCGATAAAGCTCGCGATCATTGTGATGTTGGTGAAGAACGCGGGCGGATACCAGACCTATATCACAAACATCTTTTTCGATGTTTTGCCGCGCGAGATCGCTCAGGCGCTGAATTCGGGAACGGTGCCGAGTGCCAGCACCTTTGACAGCCTGCTCGACAAGGGCCAGGCCTCTGCGACCGATATCTGGTCGAGGGCTTCCTGGCCGGTTGACATCGTCACAGGCGTGGGCGGCATGATGGTGATCGGCGTCAGCTTTCTGGTGGCGGGGATCGGCTATGTCGTCTCCCTTTATTCACGGTTGGCGCTGGCGATCGTCTTGGCGATCGGGCCGATTTTCATTGCGCTCGCCATGTTTCAGTCGACGCGCCGTTTTACCGAGTCCTGGATCGGGCAGCTCGCAAACTTCGTGATCCTTCAGGTCCTTGTCGTTGCCGTCGGTTCGCTTTTGATCTCCTGCCTCGACTCGACCTTCACCGCAATCGACAGCTACAGCGACGTCCTTATGCGCCCTATTGCTTTTTGTGCCATCGGGATAGCTGCCCTGTACGTATTCTACCAGCTACCCGGCATTGCATCGGCGCTGGCGTCTGGCGGCGCCTCGTTGGTCTATGGTTACACGA
Source organism: Agrobacterium sp. CFBP2214 (assembly GCF_030209895.1). Lineage (NCBI taxonomy): Bacteria > Pseudomonadati > Pseudomonadota > Alphaproteobacteria > Hyphomicrobiales > Rhizobiaceae > Agrobacterium > Agrobacterium sp. CFBP2214. The sequence continues at coordinate 45,439 of NZ_JARVRC010000024.1, forward strand.
CCGCACGCGATGCGCATGAAGGCATGCTGGCCCGAGCAGCCTCCCACACCGGCCGGATGATCGGTCGCGGTGCTCGGTTTGCCCGCCGCGCCTTCGGATCAAGAAATGCCGGCGTATGACACCCAGTCCAGAACAATAAGTAAAGGTCTGCTGAATGATTAAGCCTGCCCTGTTACTCGCCTTCTCAGCCACGCTTGTCGGCTGCGCTTCGATGACCTACCCATTGCCGAACTGCGACGGATATTCGCGCCGCCCATTGAACCGCTCGATGTGGGACTGGGAGGGCGGCAGCAAGCTGAAACAGCAGCAATCCAACACGAGTTCGTCCACGTCCCTCACACCTTTCGTAAAAGAGGCCAGCGAGACTTCCGCTTTTGCGCATCTGGACATCGACGGTTCCTATCGCCGCTGTGAGGGATGAAACATGGTGACGACAGATAATCTCAAGAGCTACTTCGACAAAGCACGTCGTTTCGACCAGGACCGGATGATCCAGGTCGAGCGATCGAACAGGATTGCCTGGTCGATCGCCATAGTTTCAGGCATTGTCGCCGCTGTAGCCGTCTTCGCGGTCGCGTGTCTCACACCCCTCAAGACGGTTGAACCCTTTGTGGTGCGCGTCGACAATTCGACCGGCATTGTCGACGTCGTGTCAGCGCTGACATCGACGGCTGGCACCTACGATGAGGCGGTGACGAAATATTTCGCTGCAAAATATGTCCGGGCCCGCGAGGGTTACGTCTGGAGTGAAGCACAGGAAAATTTCCGCACCATCGCCCTCTTGTCGACGCAAGCGGAGCAAACGCGTTTCGCGGCCCTCTACCGTGGCAGCAACCCGCAATCTCCCCAGAATACTTATGGTCGCGGGGCTACAGCAAGGATCGATATCGCTTCAATCTCCCTCATCAATCAGAATGTCGTTTCCGTACGCTACATGCGAACCATCACGCGTGGCGAGGAAGTACGAACGACCCATTGGGTTGCGTCAATCACCTATTCCTACGCGAACGCTCCGATGTCCTCGACGGACCGGCTCGTAAACCCGCTCGGCTTTGTCGTCAGCGAGTATCGCGCTGATCCGGAGGAGGTGAGATGATGCGCATTCCTCGAATTCCTGCACTCATCGTGACCCTTTCGATGTCGCCAGCGTTTGCGCTTGAGATACCCCGAGGTGCCTCGCAAGACAGTCGGGTCCGGTTCGTGAACTACCAACCCTACAACATCACGAGGGTAGTCGGCACTCTGCGGTCGTCCGTACAGGTCGAGTTCGCGGCGGACGAGGAAATCGCCCATGTCGCGCTCGGCAATAGCGTCGCCTGGGAAGTTGCGCCGGCCGGCAACATCCTGTTCCTGAAGCCACGCGAGAGCCAGCCGGTGACGAATATTTCCGTGGTTACGACGCGCAGGGATGGCTCGACCCGCAGCTACCAGATGGAACTGACGGCGCGCGATGGCTCCGTGGAGGCTGGTCAAAACACCTACTTCTACGTGAAGTACAGGTATCCAGGCGATGACGCCGAGCTTCGCCGCCAGCAGGCAGCGTCGAGGGCTCTCGCGGCCCAGGCGAAGGACGCCGACAATGTGCTGGCGCTTCACGAAGCCTATGGCCCTAGAAACTGGCGCTATTCTTCTCAGGGATCGCAGGCACTGGAGCCGCAAAGCGTCTACGACAACGGCAAGATTACGACGTTCGCCTTTGTAGGTAACCAGGAAATGCCCGCGATCTATATGGAGAACTCCGACGGCTCCGAAAGCCTTGTTCCAAAGTCGGTCGATGGAGATCTGGTGATGGTGCACGCGATCAGCCGCAAGTTCATCTTGCGTCGGGGCAAGGATGTGCTTTGCGTCTTCAACGAAGCCTACGACCGCGTCGGTATCAATCCTGACACCAACACAACGTCTCCCTCGGTGGAGCGCGTCGTGAAGCGCGACGTTACCGGGCGATAGAGAAGGGAACAGTCATGGCTCAGGAAGACGAGGATCGCATCCCCGGAGAGCGTGCCGAAACCGTCACCAGTCGTCAGATCGACAACAGCCCTCTCTTGAAACGCGGCACTGTTGCCATTGCGATCATCGCGTTTGTCAGCTTCGCGCTTTGGTCGACGACGGGAAAGAAGGGAAGGGATGAAAATCTTCAGCCCGAACGGATCATTATTCGTCAGACGACCCCCTTCGAGGCCGCAAAAGAGAAAGTTGAACCGGACCAGGCGCTCCCTGAAGTAAAATTGCCAACTCCTGTCGTCGAACCGGTCATTGAAGAGCAGGATAAGCTGCTCGATTCCGCCCGCCGCGCGCCCGTGATGGCCTTCAGTGGAGGGCAGAGGAATCGGAAAGAGCTGAGGGAAAGCGACAGCTCTTATCCTTCCGACAACAGCAATTTCGTGCCGCTCGACAACAATATGACTGTTCAGAACCAGCAAAACAATGAGCAGCAGCGTTTCGATGGCCTGCTGCGGCCAACGCGGCTTGAAGGCTCAAGGGCCGGTACACTCGGAAACCGCAATTTCATCGTCGCGATGGGAACGTCCATTCCCTGCGTTCTTGAAACCGCGTTAGCGTCCGACCAGCCGGGATTTACCACTTGTGTGATCAACCGCGATGTTCTCTCTGACAATGGCAGGGTGGTCTTGATGGAAAAGGGCACGCAGGTTGTCGGCGAATATCGTGGAGGGCTTCAACGCGGGCAAAAGCGCCTGTTCATTCTCTGGAATCGCGCGAAAACGCCGAAGGGCGTTATCGTCACTCTCGCATCACCAGCAACCGACGCACTTGGTCGTGCCGGTGTCGACGGCCATGTCGACACCCATTGGTGGGAGCGGTTCGGCAGCGCTCTTCTGCTTTCCATTGTCGGGGACGCGACGAACTATGCAAGCAGTCGGCTGCAGGACAGCGATGTCGACGCGCAAAAAACAACGAGTGCCAGTCAACAGGCGGCCGCCATCGCGGTCGAGCAGTCCATAAATATCCCGCCGACACTCAATAAGCACCAAGGTGAATCGGTTTCGATCTTTGTCGCTCGCGATCTCGACTTTTCCGGCATCTACGGTCTTCGGGTGACCGAACCCAGAAACCGCGTTTTCGATCGTGCGGTCTTGGGGGATTTCGCGCCACGATCGACGCTCCTAACGAAATAGGGCGCGAAATGGCAGAGAGGCATGACTCGGCTGTCGTCAGCGAGCTGATGAAACCGTTTTCGACATTCCTTCAGGACAAGTCTCTCCTAGAGGTGATCGTCAATCGGCCCGGGCAGGTGTTGACGGAAGGTCCCGGTGGGTGGCGGACCTATGAAATGCCGGAGCTGACCTTCGAAAAGCTCATGCGTCTTGCCCGGGCAGTCGCAAGTTTTTCCCATCAGTCGATTGATGAGACGCGTCCAATATTGTCGGCGACGCTACCCGGGAACGAACGAATCCAGATCGTCATCCCCCCGGCGACCATCAATGACACTGTCAGCATGACAATCCGCAAGCCTTCTTCGGTCGACTTCAGTCTTGATGATCTGGAGGAAAAGGGATTTTTCCAGACAGCGTGCGCAGCGACCAGTACCACCTCCTCCGCGCAGGATGAGGAACTGTGCGAAACATATCGTGCCGGCCGCTTTAAGGATTTCCTGCGGCAGGCCGTCATCGCTCGAAAAAACATCATTATTTCTGGCGCCACAGGTTCGGCGAAAACGACACTTTCCAAAGCATTGATCAAGCATATTCCCGAAAACGAGAGGGTCATTTCAATCGAGGACACTCCCGAGCTCATTATCTCACAAGCGAACCACGTGCGCTTGTTCTACTCGAAAGGAGGGCAGGGGCTCTCGCGCGCCGGACCGAAAGAGCTTCTCGAATCCTGTCTTCGTATGCGGCCAGATAGGATTCTGCTTCAGGAGCTTCGCGATGGGACGGCCTTTTATTATATCCGGAACGTGAATTCGGGCCATCCTGGCTCGATAACCACGGTCCATGCGAACTCGGCCGAATTGGCTTTTGAGCAGCTGGTCCTGCTTGTTAAGGAGTCGGAGGGCGGCGCAGGCCTGGACCGCGCCGACATCGTGGGTTTTTTGAAGGCGAGTATCGATATCGTTGCTCAGTGCAGGCGACACAAAGGGAACTTTCGGCTGTCTGAGGTGTATTTCAGGGGCGAGCGTAGAGCCAAGGAATAGCAAGTTGAGCGGTTCACCCAGTTCCTGGGTGCGGATTGGCGCAGCATTTCTATGAGGAATTCCATCTCGATTGTCGCCCTGATGTTTCTTGTCGAGTGTGTCTCTGTACCGAGCACCGAAAGCTGCACGGTAACCGGCTCATTTCTGAGTGAAACCGACAGAAACGGACATAAAACGTGGCTCACCTGCATTACGCGGGCTCTTGACGTCGTCATCTTTCTCACTCTGCATTCAACCGGGAAGGCATGCGGAATGTCACCGTCGATTTGTGAACAGGTTGCCGTCATCTGGAACGGGTGTCATAAGAGGCGTTGACCGGTAGGTCTACCGTCACCTCAATGACGGTCAACTTGTGTGAATGCCCGTCACGGTCGTTCCACTCGATCTGCTGTCCGGGAGAAAGACCAAGTAGAGCAGCTCCAATCGGGGTCAGCACGCTGACCATTGAGCGTTCGATGTCGGCGAGGCCGGGGTAACAAAGAGTTACCGTCCTTCTGGCTCCGCCTTCCGTCAGGTAGGATACCGTCGAGCCGACCGCCACTGCGTCTGCGGGGAACTGGTCATCCTCTACGACATCAGCACGCTCAAGTTCGATAAGCAACTCCTCGGCATCGTCGAGGTCGCGCCCCGGTGCCGCGAGTGCAAGAGCGGTCAGACGAGCGTGGTCAGTCTGCCGGACGATGATGGACGGCTTTGTGTAATCGGTGGTGTTCATTTCATATGCCTCGTACCGCGGCCGAATAACTGCGTTTTTAAAAAGACTGCTTGTGGAGGGTGAAGTCGCGCAATCCCGCAGGATCAAAGCCCGGGTTCAGACGCGCGACAGCAGTCTACGTCCCGGGCTAGTATCCTTCGACGGGATACTCTCGGCAGAGGCGAAATCTATGGAAATTGCCAATTTTCAACATAGTGCCCTAATCATGGTATGCCTGAAGGGGAAGTCAAGAAGCGCGCCGTGAGACGCTGCCCGGTGCTTTTGATCTCGGCAAGTGCCCTTGACTTCATGGCACCTTCCATAAATGCTAGGTTGATCTTGAACGAGAGCAAAAGACGCGCAGTGAGCGCTTTCAGGGTCTGCCCCATCGCAGGATCGTAACCGGGTCCGGCCACTGTCGCCTGCCGGATCCAGAGTGGCTACGTCAACACGTTCGCCTTACCATCTGCGGCAAGTCTCTCTTCAAACACGTCAACGCCCTTCCTCTAGCGATGGGGTTGTTGCGCAGGTCACAATAAACATGTCTTCACTCAGCCAAACCATGCCCATAATCGGGGCAACAGACTTTCACACACTTAGCCGCCTAACGCTCGTGACCCTGACCAATGATTTCGACGTCGGCCCCGACTTGAGTGAGAAGCTGGAAAACTCCTGGGTCTTGGCAGAGGAACAGGTCTCGCTCGACACGGTCTGCCTAGGATCAACTGTCTCGTATGCTGTAGAGGGGCAGCAACGCCAGGTTACCCTTGTTCTCCCGAATGAAGTGCTGGTAGACGCGGGCCGCTTGTCTGTATTGACGCCTGTTGGCGTGGCGCTCTTGGGCCTTAAGCCCGCGCAGCGCGGGAATAAGCGGAAGAATGAAATTGCCAAGTGTCTCGACCGGATGGGATCGCGTGACGATTTCAACGGGCATCGGCTCTCGCATGGTTGGCGCGGTCGACTGCTCGTCCTGACTTTCGACGGCGCGTGTCTGCAACTCGGCGCCGACACGCTCGACAACCTTGCTCAGATGTTCGAGCACACCATTCCCTGATCCTGCTTGGCTGAGCGCCTGAACCTTGGTGACGATATTGCGCTGATATGTCGGGATGTTTTCGGCAAGATTTGTCACCTGCGTGGCGACGACGAAACTGAACAGCGCAATTGCCATGAAGGCTGAGGCGACCGCCAAAATAACGGCGGCGATCTTGGGCGCAGAGTGTTTTCGGAGAAAAGAGACAATAGGTGCCAGAGTGAATGTCAGGAGGAGGGACAAGGCTAATGGCACGAAGATTTCCTGACCCACGTGCAGGATGACCGCGACGCCAATCAGAATGAGAATCGTTCGTCCAGAAAGCCTGGTGTTAGCCAGCGGACCTTGATGAGAAACGGCCATAAGTTTTCCGATGTCGTTTGTTGTTAAAGCGCCAGTGTCCATCAGCAGTCCGCCTTTAGATGCACCGATGAACTCAAAAAATTGTGCCATGTCCGCATCTGCTTTATGAAGATCAGCTTTAACTCGCGAAAGACGTTAAAGATGCAAGGGCGTGCCTCACATCTTTCTCTCGACCTAGCAGTCCTGTAGTAGCGCCAATGTAAGGGAAAATATTGCTTAAAAATTACTGTGGCCTATCAGAATCGAAAAAGGGGTGTGGGGCCTGAGGGATGCCGGGCGATTGGTGCTGTCACATAGACAGGATCGAGCCGATTGACTGGTTCGGTTTCAATGGATGCAGATAGCTTGCGCAACGCTCTTGAACGCAACTCTCCACATCCCCATTGATATTAGGCTGAGGCATATCTCTTTTATGGAGCACGATTGTATGACAGCGAGAACGTGGAGCGCCCACGGTACATCGGACGACTTCGTGGATAGTGCTGAGCGGCTCCGCCGTCTGCGGCGGCTGTCGGGCATCGCTCGTATGATGGACACAGCGATCCGCATTCCTGGCACGGGAATCCGTTTTGGTGCAGATTCCATCATGGGTTTGCTGCCACTGATTGGTGATGGTGCGGGCGCTATTGTCGGCCTGTATATCGTCAATGAAGCGCGCCGCCTTGGTGTGCCGCAGGAAAAGCTTGCGCGAATGGTTGGCAACATCGCCATGGATGCTCTTGTGGGCAGTGTTCCTGTCTTCGGTGATCTGTTTGATATTTATTTCAAATCGCACCGCCGCAATGTCGATATGATCATCCAGCGCTTTGGCATCCATGGCGACGAGTTACGGCGGAAGCGCAAATAAGCCTCGACGATGGCCGAAAAATCCTGGCGGCGGTTCTGGAATCGCAGTCGGGGTGTACCGTTTCCTCATCAGTGGCCGAGACTGCGTCCTTCAGCCTGTGCACACATTATGGGCTGTCACCTAGGGCGGGTAGGCTCAACTCGACCCTTGAATGCCGGATAGAGGCCGACCTGGGGGACGGAGTCGTCCCTGTTTCGCCGGGGTCAGCCGCCTTTCCCGCACGCTCGCAATCCACGCGAGGGCTGTCAAAATAAAAATCCAAATCTGGCCGCTGCTGAGTGCGCCGATATGCCATCCCGTGACGCAGCTAGAACGCCGCTACGCAGATCATCGTTGAAAGCTCAGGTCATGTTGCCTGTGACCAAATCACCAATCGGAGCGCTGGAATCAGAATTCCGCCAGTAAGGGAATCCTAAACGCGTTTCCGCGTTCAACGGACGTGCTCTATAAATCCAATGGAAATCAGCCTGTGCGACTCCTTTCACGAGCCAACAAAAGATAAAGATACCCCTTGTCTCAGTTCAACAGACCTAACTTTTTTCTAAGTGCTTCCGACCAGACCGCGTAGCCTGCCGCATTCAGGTGAACCAGATCGGGTAAATAATAACGGAACATCGGCAGGCCATTTTCACCAATGAGGCCGGCGTTCGGATCAAGCCATGTCGTGCGTTCGCGGCCGTTGCACCAGTCGCGCGCCGTCTGGTTGAAGAGATCGAATTCATGGCGGTATATCCAGCGCGCCGGACTGGGCTTGATCGCCAGAACAAAGACGTCCGCCTGCGGTAGCGCTCGAGAGACGCGATCGCGCAAATCCTGCAGGTGCACAAGCGTCGTCTGGGCCTTGAGGCCGTCGCTGGCAATATCGTTTTCGCCGAAATAAAGCACCACTCTGCCTGGCTTCAAGGGAACCAGGAGCCGGTCGAGGTAGTAGCTGGCAGAAATGTAAGTGCCGCCGCCAAATCCCAGATTGACGATATCCAGCGAGCCAAGATCCTCGGTGATGGAGCTCCAGATTCGAAACGAGGATGAGCCATAAAAGGCGATCGGGTTGTCTGGAAGGCCGATGCGCTGAATGCGGGCCAGAACGGCAATGATATCGTTTTCGTAACGGCTGGTGCCGATATTGGCTGGGAAGTCGTACATGACGGTCCTAAAGATTGTCTTGAAAGCCGGATGCCGCCATTTCGGCAACCGGCGATCGGCAAGGGTTATAAAAGCGCTTGCTGCAGGACAGTCAGGGCGCCTTTTGGGAGGGCGTCATCCGCACCCATGGATGTCTTGAGCCCGAACACATCGGCGGCAACCAGATAGAGATCGTTCAGCCCGTCATTGCCGACGACAGCTGCCTCGTCTCCTTCCGCATACCATCCCGCCTCACGGGCCTGCCTAAATTCCTGTCCGATGACCAGTCCCCGCACATAGGAGCGCAGTTGGTCCGGCGAAAGCTGGCCGGCAAGCCCGCCGGTTCGCGCCGAAAACAGCAGCGACAGCATGGCGGCGGATCGTTTTGCCTCTTTCAGACCCCAGCGATAGGCCTCTGGATCATCCACCGGCGGCTGCGTGGCGCCGCGCGCGATGAAGGAATGATTGATGAGCAGGTTGAAGATTTCACCGGTTACGAACGTCTGGAAACCGTCGATCCGCTCCGCCTTCACCCGCACCCATTTGCTGTGGGTTCCAGGGATGATGAGGGTGGCGTCTTCGCCAAGGCCGTGGCCGACGATCTGGGTTTCTTCTCCGCGCATCACATCCGGAAAGGGCTGGCGGGCGGGGTCGTTGAGACCCGGCAGGAAGACAAGATCGGACCCGTTCGGCAGCGACCTGCGCACCGTGCCGGCGGCAAGCTCCGCCGGGCCTGCCGGGCACGGCACATAAGCGACTTCGACCCAGCCGTTGCGGCTGGTGATCATGCCGAGTGCGGCGACGGGCAAGGCCCCATGGCGCGAGAACCAGGGTGCGAGTGCAGCCATCAGAGCCGCCTCATGTTCACCCTTGCCAAGGCTCGAAATACCATTGGCGGTTTCAAGATGATCGAGTTCTTCGCCGCCTTCACCGACGAGCGCCGCCCTCAGTGATGTCGTTCCCCAATCGACGATGATCGATGTCGCCGCTGCTGCCATGTCTTGAACCTCCTCGTTCATTTCATCTTGGGGCTTGTCATAGGGTGCGAGTCTATATAGTGTCAATTAGTGAATTCAAGGTATCAAAATATGATACTTAATTGGGAGGAGAAAGATGGTGGCTGGCCTCAAGGGGATTTTGCCTGTTCTGCCCACGCCGTTTCTTGCTGATGGTGGCATTGACGAAGCGGGCATGAAGCGGCTGGTGGTCTTCGCGCTCGACAGGGGCGTGGATGGTGTCGTGTTTCCCGGTTTCGCCAGCGAGGTGGAGACTTTGAATGCCGCCGAGCGCGCGACGCTGCTGAAGATCGTCGTGGATGCGGTGGCCGGGCGGGTGCCGGTCGTGGCGGGTGCAAGTGCGGCAGACTGGCGTGACGTGGTCGAGCATGGGCGGGCAGCATCGGCGCTTGGCATTCGCCACCTGATGGTGCAGCCGCCCAAGTCGGTCGGCACGGATGCGCCGGCGCTGATCGAATTCCTCGGCAGGATCGTCGAGGCGCTGCCCGAGGTTGAAATCATCCTGCAGAACGCGCCTGCGCCGCGCGGCTCCGACCTTTTGCCGCAGGCGATCGTGGATATCGTGCGAGCCTTGCCGCAGGTTACCTATGTCAAGGAAGAAACGCTTCCCGCCGGCCCGGCCATCAGCCATATCATCGCCCATGCGCCTTCGACACTGAAGGGCGTCATCGGCGGCGGTGGCGCGCGTTACATTCTTGACGAATATGCCCGAGGTGCTACGGCGGCCATGCCGGCGCTGGAGATTGCCGAGGAACATGTGGCCATCGACCGGGCGCTTGTTGCCGGGCGGCAGGAGGAGGCTCGCAGGATCTATGTCCGCACCCTGCCGCTTCTGGTGCTGCAGGCGGTCTATCGCATGCGGCTGACCAAATATGTGCTCGCCCGCCGCGGCGTGATCGAAGGCGTCGGTGTGCGTGCGCCGACACCCGAGCTTGATGCGGCGGCCCTTGCCGATATCGACGCCAATCTGGTCGAACTCGGCCTTCTTGCCGCGGAGGCCGCATGAACAGCCCCATCGCAACCGTCGAAGTCTTCACGCTGACCCAGCCGCGCAAGGTCCCCTATCTTGGCGCGCTCAGGGAAGGCGAGGTGGTCAATCCCAATGGTTACATCGTGCGCAGGGGCAATCGCACGGTCTACCCCACATTCGACCGCAGCGTGCTGGTGCGCATGACGACCGAGGCCGGCATTGTCGGCTGGGGTGAGACCTATGGTATCGTCGCCCCCGGCGCGGTCGCCGCGTTGATCAACGATCTTCTTGCCGGTTTCGTGATCGGTCGCGATGCGTCCGATCCGTCCGCAGTCTATGACGACCTTTACGACATGATGCGGGTGCGCGGTTATACCGGCGGCTTTTACGTGGATGCGCTCGCCGCGCTCGATATCGCGCTCTGGGACATTGCCGGGCAGGAAGCGGGAAAATCGGTGCGCGACCTTCTCGGCGGCGGCGTGGACAGCTTTCCGGCCTATGTTTCGGGGCTGCCCGAAAAGACACTGAAGGCGCGCGGGGAACTGGCGAAATACTGGCAGGATCGCGGTTTTGATGCCTTCAAATTCGCAACGCCGGTGGCCGACGATGGCCCGGCGGCGGAGATCGCCAATCTCCGGCAGGTTCTTGGCCCGCAGGCAAAGATTGCCGCCGACATGCACTGGAACCAGACGCCGGAAAGGGCGCTGGAACTCATTGCGCAGATGATGCCGTTCGACCCGTGGTTCGCCGAAGCGCCGGTCTGGACGGAAGATATCGCCGGGCTGGAAAAAGTATCGAAGGGAACAGACGTTCCGATCGCCGTTGGCGAGGAATGGCGCACCCATTGGGACATGCGCGCCCGCATTGAACGCTGCCGCATCGCAATCGTGCAGCCGGAAATGGGCCATAAGGGCATCACCAATTTCATCCGCATCGGCGCCCTTGCCGCCGAGCAGGGCATTGACGTAATTCCGCACGCGACAGTCGGCGCGGGCATCTTCCTTGCCGCCAGCCTGCAGGCGTCATCGACATTGCCGACTTTGAAGGGCCACGAGTTCCAGCACTCGATTTTCGAGCCCAACCGCCGGCTGCTTGCCGGCGACATGGATTGCCGCGAAGGCAGATATCACCTGCCCTCGGGCCCCGGACTTGGCGTCAAGCCGTCGGAGGCGGCGCTCGCTCTTATTGAACGTATCTGATTTGGTTTTCTGGAGGAGGAACCCATGACCAAAAGAATAAAAAAGCTGGCGCTTGGCACAGCGACCGCGATGCTAATGACCTTGACCGGACTTGCACCAGCGATGGCCGATACCGTTTTGAAATTCATATCCTGGCAAACGGACGATGCCGGCACTGGTGAATGGTGGCGTTCCGCCATCGCGGCCTTCGAGAAACAGCATCCGGGCGTCAGGATCGAGTTCACCAAGGCCGAGCGTAGTTCCTACGCCGACACGATGACGACGCTTTTTGCCGCCAATCAGCCGCCGCAGATCGTGCATCTCGCCTCCTTCGAATTCCAGATGTTTGCCGATAGCGGCTGGCTCGAACCGCTTGACCCGTGGCTGAAGAAGGACGGCATCGACATGACCGGCTGGGCCGGCCAGCAGAAATGCGAATGGAACGGCGAGACCGTCTGTATCATGACCAACTATTTCGGTTTCGTGATGGCCTACAACAAGAAGATTTTGGAAGAGGCGGGCGTCGCGGTTCCGAAGACCTATGACGAGTTTCTGGCGGCCGCAAAAGCCACGACCAAGGATCTGAACGGCGACGGCATTATCGACCAGTTCGGCACCGGCCATGAAACCAAGGGCGGCCCGGGGCAATATCTGACGGAGATGCTGAACTACATTCTCGACGCCGGCGCCTACTGGACTGACAAGGATGGCAACATCACCATCGATACGCCGCAGATGGTTGAAGGTTTGACCCGATGGAAAACCGTGATGAAGAGCGGCATCAGCCCGGTGGACATGAGCGCCAGCGACGTGCGTAAGCTCTTTGCCGACGGCAAGATGGCCATGCGGCTCGATGGGCCCTGGCTTTACGGCACGACCGAAAAGGGTTCGGCCAAGAGCGACATCGTTTATGTCGCGCCGCCGCTTCATCCGCCGCTCGGCGGGTCGTCCAACGTGCTGGCCATGCCGGCCGATATTCCCGACGACCAGAAGGCATTGGTCTGGGATTTCATCAAGCTGACAATGACGCCGGAATTCCAGCGCAGCTATGCCACCCTTGGCGGCAACACCCCGCCAAGCCCGAAGGCGGATGTTTCGGGTGTTGAAAAGACCATCCCGCATTTTCCGGTGCTGATCGAAACGATGAAGGCCGCGTCTGAAGCCGGTATCGACCGCATTCCGACCGGGCTTGAGCTTTTCTACAACGAGTTCAGCAAGATGGTGATGGAAGAAAGCCAGCGGATGATCATTCAGGATCTCGATCCGGCGGAGGTGGCGAAAACCATGCAGGCAAAGGCCGAAGCCATCAAGGGTTGATCCCGTTGTCTTGCCATGGCCCGCAAAGGGCTGTGGCCCATCATCCGCATCCGGCAGGAGGACCATCCATGACCGAACCCGTTCGGGCTGGGCGTCGCAAGTTTTTCGATCTTGCGCGTCCCAGCCGGCAACATCTCCTCGGCTATATTCTGATCGCGCCCGCGGTCCTGATGGTTGCCGCCATCATCGTCTGGCCGCTAGTTCTGGCCATCGACCTGTCGTTCCAGCAGGTCAAGATACCCCGGCTCGGCGGTGCCAGCCGGCCGTTTTCGCTGAGCAACTACACTTGGCTGTTCTCGTCGCCGGAATTCTGGCTGGCCTGCTGGGTAACACTGAAGCTGGTCATCGTCGTTACCGCCGGCAGCGTCGCGGTTGGCCTCAGCACGGCGCTTCTCGCCAATAACCGTTTCAAGGGCCGCACCGTCGCGCGGCTGGGCATGGCGCTGCCCTGGGCGGTGCCGGAAATCATCGCGGTCGTCATCTTCGCATGGATGTTCGACACATCCTTCGGCCTGTTCGGTTGGCTAGCGATCAAGCTCGGTTTCACCGATCAGATGATCCCGTGGGTCAGCAGTTCCACGGCCGCCTTCTGGGCAGTGGCGATCACCATGGTGTGGAAGGGTTTTCCTTTCGTCTCGATCATGTGTCTCGCCGGCCTGCAGTCCATTCCCGCCGATTATTATGCGGCGGCGAAGGTGGATGGCGCGAGTGTGTGGCAGCGTTTCCGCTGGATCACCATGCCGCTTTTGATGCCCGTGCTGGGCGTGACACTGGTGTTGACACTGCTGTGGGTATTCCGCGACTTTTCCATCATCAAGGTTCTGACCGGCGGTGGGCCGCTGCGTTCAACCCAGACGCTGTCGATCATGACCTACGACCAGGCCTTCCAGTATCACAATTTCGGCCGCGCCGCCGCCGTCGGCGTGCTGACGCTGGTGATCTGCATCGTCGCGAGCCTGCTGATGCTCGGCCGGCGTTCGAAATCGATCTATTGAGGAGGCTTTGATGAAACGGACACTTTTACAGAGCCTTGCGCTTTATGCGACTGTGATCTTCACGCTGGTGATGATCCTGTTCCCGGTCTACTGGCTGCTGGTCACTGCGCTTTCCACCACCGATGAGTTGTATCGCCTGCCACCGACCTTCTGGCCCGACGATGCGCAATGGGACATTTTCGCCCGGGTCTGGGCGGCAAAACCGATCCTGCTGTGGCTTTGGAATTCGATGCTGGCGGCGATCGGTTCGGTGGCGCTGTCGATGCTGGTCTCGGTCAGCGCCGGTTATGCGCTGTCGCGTTATTCCATGAGGGGCGGCGCGACCATGGGTCTCTTCGTCCTGACGGCGAAGATGCTGCCCGCGACGTTGCTCGTCATTCCGCTGTTTTCGATCTTTTCCAGCTTCGGCCTGATCGGCAGCCTGTGGACGCTGGTTCTGGCGCATTCGACAATGATCATTCCTTTCGCCACATGGATGCTGAAAGGCTATTTCGACACCATTCCGAAGGAGCTGGAACAGGCTGCCATGGTCGACGGCTGCTCGCCGATCGGCGCGATGGTGCGCGTCGTGCTTCCCATCGCCACACCGGGGCTTGCCGCCACCGCACTTTATGCCTTCGTGCTCAGCTGGGCAGACTATGCCTATGCGCGCACCTTCCTCGTCAACTCGCCGGACAACTGGACGGCCAATCTCGGCATCACCACGATGCAGGGCGAATATGTCACCTACTGGAACGACATTTCCGCCGCATCCGTGTTCATCGCGCTGCCGATCATCGCAATCTACCTGTTCCTGGAACGTTATTTGGTCGGCGGCCTCACCGCTGGCGCGGAGAAATAAGCATGGCCAATATTTCCATTCGCAACGTCAGCAAATCCTATGGCGCGCTCAACGTGCTCAGGCCCTTTTCGCTTGAGATCGAGAACGGCGAGTTCGTGGTGCTGGTCGGGCCTTCCGGCTGCGGCAAGTCGACGATGCTGAAAATCCTCGCCGGTCTCGAACCCGCAAGCGAAGGGCAGATATTCATCGGCGATAACGAAGTCACGGATCTGGCGCCGGGCGACCGCGACATCGCCATGGTGTTCCAGAATTATGCGCTTTATCCGCACCTGACTGTACGCCAGAATATCGGCTTCGGTCTTAAGATGCGTGGTACGGACAAGGCGGAAATCGATCGCAGGGTCGACGATGCCGCGCGCATTCTGGAGGTGACGCCCTATCTCGAACGCAAGCCCAAGGATCTGTCGGGCGGCCAGCGGCAGCGCGTCGCGCTTGGCCGCGCCATCGTGCGCCAGCCTCAGGCCTTCCTGATGGACGAACCCCTGTCCAACCTCGATGCCAAGCTGCGCGTCCACATGCGTGCCGAAATCGGCGCTTTGCACAAACGCATAGGGGTCACCACCGTTTATGTGACCCATGACCAGGTGGAAGCCATGACCATGGCGGACCGGGTCGTCATCATGCAGGGCGGCATCATCCAGCAGATCGCAGCGCCGGACGAGCTTTTCAACAACCCGGCCAATCTTTTCGTTGCCGGTTTCATCGGCTCGCCGGGCATGAATTTCCTCAATGCGGAACTGCGTGACGGCATTGTTACCCTGTTTGGGCAACAGGTTTCCCTGCCGGGCGCCGTCGGCCGCCAGGGCAGCGTGATCGTCGGTCTGCGGCCGGAACATCTCGTTCTGGGCGATGCGCCGGTCACCTTCGATGTCCGCCCGACGCTGGTGGAAAGCCTGGGATCGGAAAAATACGTCTATTTCGATGCGGAAGGCGCAAGGGTCGCGGATGGCGAGGAGGGCAAGTCCAAGGGGCTGATCGCGCGCGTTTCGCATACCGGCAACCTTCCCGGTGATGAGGCGCTCCGGCTCGGTTTCGATCCGGCCCAGCTTTATCTCTTCGATGCAAAGACCGGAGCACGGCTATGATCCTCGTCACCGGATCGGCAGGCCGTGTCGGCCGTGCCGTTGTCGCCGACTTGCGCATGCAGGGCCGCGCCGTTCGCGGTTTTGATCTCAGGCCATCAGGAACCGGCGGCGAGGAGGTCGTCGGGTCTCTGGAGGATGCGCAGGCACTGTCCGACGCCATCAAGGGTGTGAGCGTCGTCCTGCATCTGGGCGCCTTCATGTCATGGGCTCCGGCGGATCGCGACCGCATGTTTGCCGTCAATGTCGAGGGCACGCGCCGGATTCTGGATGCGGCTTCAGCGGCTGGCGTACGGCGGTTCGTCTTCGCCTCCTCGGGTGAGGTTTATCCGGAAAACCGTCCGGAATTCCTGCCGGTCACCGAGGACCATCCGCTTTGCCCCAATTCGCCCTATGGTCTGACCAAGCTTCTGGGCGAAGAGCTGGTGCGCTTTCACCAGCGAAGCGGCACCATGGAAACGGTGATCCTGCGGTTTTCGCATACGCAGGATGCGGCGGAACTGCTGGATGAGGAGAGTTTCTTTTCAGGTCCCCGGTTTTTCCTGCGGCCGCGCATTCGCCAGCAGCAGAATTTCGGAAACACTGCGATCGCCAAGTTGCTCCAGTCCCGCGATATCGGTGAGCCGTCGCACATTCTGGCGCGCAATGAAAACGGCCGGCCGTTCCGTATGCATATAACTGATACGCGCGACATGGTGGCGGGCATTCTGCTCGCTCTCGATCACCCCGAGGCGGCGGGTGGCACCTTCAATCTGGGTGCCGATGAACCGGCCGATTTCGCCGCGCTTCTGCCGACGATTGCGGCACTGACCGGCCTGCCCATCGTGACAGTCGATTTTCCCGGCGACGGCGTTTATTACCATACGTCCAACGAGCGGATCAGAAACACTTTGGGGTTTGAAGCGGAATGGACGATGGACCGGATGCTGGACGACGCGGCGGCCGCAAGGCGGCAGCGACTCGCGCAGGAGCAGAGGCGGTGAAACCGGAGACGCCGGGCGGCACGGCGGCGCTGGCCAAGGGGCTGACCTTGCTCGATATGGTTGCCGATGCGCCGGAACCGCTACGTTTTGCCGAGCTGCTGCGCGCCTCCGGTCTGCCGAAGCCGACATTCGCGCGCATCCTGCGCACCCTCATCGCCTATGGCCTCGTCCGTCAGGATGAGGCCCGTGGCACTTATGTTCTGGGCCAGCGTTTTCTGGAAATGTCCCATAAGGTTTGGGAGAGCTTCGATCTCGTCTCGGCGGCGACGCCGGAACTGGAGCGGCTGGCCGCTGAACTAGGGGAGACGGTTGCGCTGTGCCGGCTTGACGGCACCATGACGCAATATCTGGCCGAGCGTTCGCCGAACGGTCTTTCGGTGCGCGTCGAGGTGGGACGCCGCGTTCCCCTGCATTGCACGGCCCCGGGCAAGGCGCTGCTCGCCTTTCAGGATCCCGCCGTCGGCCGCGCCCTGCTGGATCGCCAGACGCTCGATCTGCAGACACCCAAAACCATCACCACCCTCGATGCGCTGCAGGCCGATCTGACGCTGACGCGGGCGCGGGGCTATTCGATTTCTTACGAGGAGCATCTGCCGGGGGTGAATTCGGTCGCCGCCCCTGTCATGGGCCGTGACAATACGCCGATGGGTGTGCTCGTTGCGCTTGGGCCGTCATCGCGGCTCGATTCCTCCAATATCCATCCCGCCGGGCGCGAATTGATTGCTGCCGCCCGCCGGATTACCGGTGCCGCCGGGGCCGTGGCGATCAGCTCGCGGCCACGACCGCGTTCGGTAACGGGCCGCCCCAGCGCTGAACTCAGCTGCATTCTGCCATGGGGTGCGCAACTCGGGGAAAGCCCGGTCTGGCACGAAGGGGAAAACGTGCTCTACTGGGTGGATATCCTGCATCCGGCGGTGCACCGCTTCGATCCCGCCACTGGCCGCAACGAAACCTGCGAGACCGGCAAGCTGGTCAGCGCCGTCATTCCGGTCACCGGAGGGCGATTGCTGGTGGCGTCGCACGATGGCGTCGAATGGCTGGATTTCGCCTCCGGCCGGCTGACACCCTTTGTCAGCCCGGAGGCTGGCATCGCCGACAACCGCCTGAACGATGCCAAATGCGGGCCGGATGGCGCGATCTGGGTCGGCTCGATGCGGATCGATGCCTCCAAACCCACGGGTGCGCTTTATCGCATCAATGCCAATGGCGCATCCGAGCGCAAGGAAGGCGGCATCATGGTTTCCAACGGTCTCGGCTGGAGCCCCGATGGCAGGACCTTCTATTTCGTCGATACCGTGCCCGGCCTCATCCATGCCTATGATTGCGATCCGGCGACGGGCGCCCTGTCGCAGCGCCGGGAATTCGCCCGCATTCCGGTGGCCGATGGCCGGCCGGATGGTCTGGCCGTGGATGCGGAAGGTGGGGTCTGGTGCGCCATCTGGGATGGCTGGTGCGTGCGCCGTTATCTTCCGAACGGCAAGCTGGATCAGGTGATCGACATGCCGGTGCCGCGCCCTTCCAGCATCGCCTTTGGCGGGCCGGACCTGTCGACGCTGTTCATCACCAGCGCCCGCACGCGCCTGCCTGCATCCACACTCGCCGACGCGCCGCTCTCCGGCGGCCTGTTTTCCTGCCGCCCGGGAATTGCCGGCGCGCGCATCTCGCTGTTTGAAGGATAAAGCATGCGTCTCGAAAGCGTCTTTGGATTGAAGGGCCGCACGGCGCTTGTCACCGGTTCCAGCCGTGGAATAGGCGCTGCCATTGCCGAGGGGCTGGCGGGTGCGGGCGCCCATGTCATCCTGCATGGCGTAAAGCCGGATGCCGCCGCAGCCGTGCAACACCGGATCGTCGCAAGCGGCGGCACGGCACAGGAACTGGCGGGCGATCTGTCCGAACCCGGTGCAGGTCATGACCTCATCGAACGCGCCGAGGCGATTGCACCGGTCGATATTCTTGTCATCAATGCCAGCGCCCAGATCAATGCCGTGCTGTCGGAACTGACGCGGGACGATCTGGCGTTTCAGCTGGCGGTCAATCTTGGCTCGACCGTGGACTTGCTGCAGGCGGCCCTGCCGCGCATGGCGGCCCGCAAATGGGGCAGGGTGGTTTCCATCGGCTCGGTCAATCAGCTGCGGCCGAAGGGCGTCGTTACCGCCTATGCCGCCACCAAGGCTGCGCAGCATAATCTGGTCCAGAGTCAGGCGCGGGATTATGCGCGCGACAATGTGTTGCTCAACACGCTCGCTCCCGGCCTCATAGACACCGACCGCAATGCCCACCGTCGTGATGAGGATCCCGAAGGCTGGACAGACTATGTCCGGACGCTGAACTGGATGGGCCGTGCCGGGCACCCGGAAGAAATGGTGGGTGCCGCCATCTTCCTGTCGTCCGAGGCTTGCAGTTTCATGACCGGGGAGAGTATTTTTCTGACGGGCGGGTATTGACGGATTTGCTGGCATAGCTGAGCGGGATAACAAATATCCTGGTATTGGGGTGCTGACGCTACGACCGCACGCCCGTCATCACCATCCGCTCGGGCATAAGCGAGGCAACCCAGCCGCCGGAAGTGTCGCAGCAGGTATTCAGGGCCCTTCAACCATTGATCGCTTCGCTTCCCGTCGGTTACCGCATCGAAATGGGCGGCAGTATCGAGGAACCTCTCAAGGCGAATGTCGCGCTGATAAAGATTTTCCCGGCCATCGTCGCTGCCATGCTCATCGTCATCATTCTTCAGGTCCGCAGCCTGTCGACGATGACGATAGTGATGCCGACAGGGCCGCTGGGGCTTGCCGGCGTGGTTCCGATGTTGCTCGTTTTCAACCAGCCCTTTGGCTTCAACGCCATCCTAGGCTTGATTGGATTGGCGGGCATCCTCATACACAATACCCTGATCCTGACGGAACAGACCAAGGAAAACGAGCGGCCGGTCTGGATGACTACTATGCCGTCATCGAAGCGACCGTGCAGAGGACGCGACCCATTATTCTGACAGCACTCGCTGCCGTCCTCGCCTTCATTCCGATAACGCACTCGGTCTTCTGGGGATCTATGGCCTAGACGCTGATCGGCGCGGGCGTTAACACGCTTGGCGCGTTGATGCCAATACGCCGACGACATTGTCTTTTGCTTCCCAAGCGCAAGGTCATCGCCTTGTCTGCGGCCTGCGGCTCAACCTCCCTCGGATCGGGGCGTAGGGTTCTCCGGAAAATCCATAATCAGTTCATAGGCTGTGCTGCGCCCCCCAGCATCTCCTTTTCGGAGGATACCTTCCACTAGCAGGTCCGCAATGTCGCGGGACGCTGTATCCTGGGATGCGTTCGTTAGTTTCGCCCACTTCGTTGATGTAAGCTTGCCCTCGAAGTTACCTTCTAGCAACCTGTTGAGAACCTTGGCTTGTCGTGGGTTAAGATCATGCGCAGCATGCTTTTGCCAGAAATCATTCTTCAGCATGACGTTGTCGAGGGTTGCCAGCGCGCCTCCAACAGCGTTGCCCAGACGATCCAGAAACCACTCGATCCAACTCGTGATATCGAGAGCTTCATTGCTTGTGATCGATTGCAGGGCTTCGTAAAAACCAATGCGCGACCTCTCGATAGCGGCAGACATGGAGTAAAGCCTCTGTGCGCCGCCGCCACTACGTGCAAGTGTCATGTCGGCGATTGCACGGGTTATGCGGCCGTTGCCATCACCGAAAGGATGGATGGCTACGAACCAAAGGTGGGCGACAGCCGCTTTTACGAGAGGATCGAGATCATGCGTTTCGTTGAACCATTCGAGGAAGGTCGACATCTCACGCTCTAAGCGATCTGCCGACGGCGCGACATGGTGAACTTTCTCGTATCCGAACGCGCCTGACACGATTTCCATACGACCGCCTGAGTCGTCACGCCAATTGCCGACACGCAGCTTGTGACCCCATTCGTTTCGTCCGGTCGGAAACAGTGCTGCATGCCATTGAAATAGCCGCTCTGCCGTTAGTGGGTGCGAGCAATTGATCGTGGCGTCGAGCGTGATATGGACAATACCCTCAACAGAGCGGTTCGGCGCCACGAACCCATCGATGTCGATACCGAGCCGCCTGGCTAATGATGATCGGACCTGCTGTTCATCTAGTCGCTCTCCTTCGATCGCCGACGACTTGACGACGTCGTCTGTCAGTGCCTGCAGGAACGTTGCCTCGCGCGTACGAAATCCGAGGCTCTCGACACGGCCGATAAGACGCCCCTGATCGAGGCGTACGGCCGCAAGCCTTGGTGCCAAGTGCTCGAGTTTCCATTCAAACTTCGGCCATTGGGGAGATTGCCAGATATAAGTCATAGTGGAGGATAAGATCCAGATGCGGAGAATAGCAAGTGCAATGTCCGCAATTATGCGGATATTATTCCGTGTAATCTCCGCGTCATAAGCATTTTGATCCAGAGTGCTGAGTTTCGGCAGAATTTGCGCCACGTTTCCATTTCGCGTTGTGTCACCTAATCTCACCTAGGGTGTTGACTGGAAACGTCTTTTGGTGGTGTGAGCGGATCGCTCCGAAATGAAAAAGTGGGTCAAATTCGTGCGATAATCAACAATCCAGGACAATGCTGCGGTTTATGAACTCGACTGACCGGTTGGCGTAACCTTAAATTTTTTCGACCGGTGCTCTTGAATCGGAAATTCCCAAAAACCAAATCGTTTGCCGCCAGCCGCTGAAACGAGGGCTGGCCTTGCTGGGAGCGCCGCCTTTGGGCGCTTCCGTACCCATGTTGCTTCAAGGAGGATATGGCTATGGCAACATCTTATGACTACGCACCGCTGTTCCGCTCGACCGTCGGCTTCGACCGGGTTTTTAATCTTCTCGAAAACGCACAGCGCGCCCGCTCGATCAGCGACTGGCCACCCTATGACATCGTCAAGACCGGCGATGACACCTACCGGATCTCGATTGCGGTTGCGGGCTTCACCCAAGACGATCTCGACATCACGTTTCAGTCCCACCTTCTGACAGTCACCGGCAAGAAGCAGGAAGCTTCCTCAGATGGCTACCTGCATCGCGGCATTGCCGGGAGGCCGTTCGAACACCGCTTCGAACTTGCCGACCATGTCCGGGTAAACGGAGCGGACCTGAGCAACGGTTTATTGTCGATTGATCTGGTGCGTGAGATCCCCGAGGCACTGAAGCCGCGAAAAATTACCATCGAAAGCGCCCCAGCTTTGGCATCTGCAGCTCCGGCACAGATCGAAGCGCAGAAGGCAGCGTAACCCGCATTGACTGCAGAACAAGGGCGCCGTGGCTACGGCGCCCATCAACATTCCGGGTTGGGAAGGAGAGAGCGATGAAACCCGATATGTTCAGACAGCCTGTTTCCATTCTAGTCGGCCTCGGCTTTCCGGCAGAGGTTCGCGGCGTGATGGACGCCTACCGGCATCTTTCCGAGTGGCCGGCCTCAAGCCGGGACACCGCCCATTCGATCGCGCTCAAGGCATGCAGTGCCGCGCTGCGTGGTGAAATCGAAGCCGAGACAGCGCGCGGCCTGTTTGCTGCCTTTGCCGAGAAACATGATCTGCTGGCGCCGGAAACCAATGTGATCGCCGCAACGCGCTTGCGGAGAGACAAAGATCCGCACGTGTTGTGAGGTGGTGGGACGATGCACGATTTGCTCCAGCAGGCCACCAACAATGCGATGGCGATGGGACCGACGGTCCTGCTTCAGGGTATGCAGCTTCGGCGACCGATCGACGTGGTGAGAGCGCCGGCCCTTTCCGTCGATGACAAGCGCGCCATTCTTGCAGCATGGGCGTCGGACTTTTACGCCGTCGCTTCCAAGCCAGCACTCCGTCAGCTACCGGGAACAACTCCTGTCTCGATCGATGAGGTGCAGGCTGCCCTGAAAGAACTCGATCAGCGCTACGGTTTTTGATGGCCGGCGCGTTCAGGCGGCCCGCTTCATCGACTTGGCGAGCCGCTTGATTGCCTGCTCCAGTGAGCGCTGTCCATCGCAATAATCCTGCCAGGCGCTTGTATTATCAAGAAGAGCCGGCGCGGTGCGGATCGTGAACCGCTTCGGATCGAGATCTGTCTTCACTTGGGCCCATGTCAGCGGCATCGATACGGTGGCACCGGCACGGGCACGCGGAGATAAAGGCGCAACAGCGGTCGCCATGCGGTCATTGCGCAGGTAGTCGAGGAAGATGCGGCCATTGCGCTGGTTCTTCGCCATCTTGATCAGATAAAGTTCCGGGTTCTCGCGCGCCATCTGCAGGCAGACGTCGTGCGCGAAACCCTTTGCCGCGGGCCACGCCAGCTTCTTGCCCTTCGCGACAGTAAGGGGCGTGACGACGTGAAGGCCCTTGCCGCCGGTGGTCTTGCAAAAACTGACGAGGCCGAGTTCCTCCAGCCGGTCACGCATCTCGCGGGCGGCTTCGACGACGGTGGAGAAGGGGACGTCCGGACCCGGATCGAGATCGAAGACCAGGCGACCCGGCACTTCAGGGAGTTTCGGCTCGCAATTCCATGGATGGAGCTCGACGCCGCCGATCTGCGCGATCGCGGCCAAGCCCTCGACGCGATCGATCTGTAAATACGGCTTCTTGTCGCCGAAGACCTGCACCAGTTCCAGAAGATTGGACGTCCCCGGCATCGCATGGCGCTGAAAGAACTGCTCGCCGCCGATACCGTCAGGCGTCCGGATGATCGAGCACGGGCGGCCCTTGATATGATCGATCAGCCAAGGGCCGACGGCCTCGTAGTAACGAGCCAGTTCCACCTTCGTGACCGGTTCGCCATCGTTGGCGTCCGGCCAAAGCGGCTTGCCCGGGTTGGAGATCAACACGCCCATGACATCTTCCTTGCCGCCTTTGCGCGGCGTCTTTGCGGGCCGTTTGGGCTTGGCCTGTGTCTCCGGATCGGGCGTTTCCACCTCAGCTGGTTCGACCGGCTTCTCGGCGACGACTTCCCCTGCTGGCTTGTCTTCCCGCAATCCCTTGAAGGCCGCCTGGCGGACAAGCCCGTCGGCGGTCCAGCCGGCGAACTCGATCTCTGCCACCAGATCCGGCTTCACCCAGACGACGTTGGGATCCTTCTTCGGCGCCCCAATCCCGGTGAACGGTGACTTGGACGTTTCCAGCGCGCGCAACTTGGGCAGCAGAACATCGACCTTGCCGGCGCCATAGCCCGTGCCGACACGGCCGACATAGACAAAATGGCTGCCGCGATTGACGCCGACCAGCAGCGACCGGAACTTGCCGTTGGTTGTGGCGTAGGCGCCGATCACCACCTCATGGCCGGCCCGGCATTTGGATTTGGCCCATGTCTCGGTGCGGCCGGATTGATAGGGAGCATCCGCCTGTTTGGAGACGATGCCTTCGAGCGATAGCTTGCAGGCCGACTTCAGAACGGCGTCGCCGCCGGTCTCGAAATGCTCGACGAAGCGCAGGCGGGGATCCTCGCCTGCGTCATCGAGCAGTTTCTGCAGCCGATCCTTTCGCTCGATCAGCGGCAGTTCCCGAAGATCCTCGTCAGCCTGGAACAAAAGGTCGAACGTGAAATATACCAGTTCGTCGGTCTTGCCTTCCGAGAGCGCCGCCTGAAGTGCTGCGAAGTCTGGCGCGCCGTTCTGATCGAGGGCGCAGATCTCGCCGTCGATGATGGCGTCAGGAAGCGCGGCGCCGGATTCGGCGATTGCCGGGTACTTTGCCGTCCAGTCGAGGCCCTTGCGGGTTTTGAGCGTCACCTGGCCGTTCTCGATGCGCATCTGAATGCGGTATCCGTCGAACTTGATCTCGTGGATCCAACCATCGGCGGCAGGCGGACGCTCGCGCGTCTCGCAGAGCTGCGGCGCGATGAAGTCCGGCATTGCGGCCTTCGCTGCTTTGGCAGCTTTGGCCGGCGCTTTCTTCTTGGTTTTGGTTTCGGCTTTGCGTTCTTCAGCAGCAAGGCCGTGATTGCTGTCCCAGACCGCATCCGCCTGGATCTCGCCACTCTGGACCATGAACGGCTTCGGCTTCCAGCCTTTGCCGGCGGCAATCGCTTCCATGGTTCGACCGGAGGCGACCGACGTTGTGTTGTCCTCGAGGACCGCAGCACCGTTCTCCTCGACCGAGAAGTCGTCATGATGTTTGATCAGCAGCCAGTTGGTCCGCTTGCCCCCGTCGTGGTCGTTGCGCATCCGCACCAGCACGAAGCTGCCATGCAGCCGCTCGCCTTCCAGGGTGAACTTGAAGTCGCCCTTGGCCAGCGCCTGCTCGGGCGTCTTGCTGCCTTCAGGCTCCCAATAGCCGCGATCCCATAACATCACCGTGCCGCCACCATACTGTCCTTTGGGGATCGTGCCTTCGAAGTCACCGTAGTCGAGCGGGTGGTCCTCGACCTCGACCGCCAACCGCTTGTCGTGCGGATCGAGCGATGGTCCCTTGGTGACGGCCCAAGACTTGAAGACGCCATCAAGTTCGAGCCGCAGATCGTAATGCAGCCGCGTGGCGTCGTGTTTCTGGATGACGAAGCGCCTGCGGTTCGATGCCTTCAGCTTCGCTGCGCCGCTCGGTTCTTGCGTCTTCTGAAAATCGCGCTTCTGCTTGTAGGTCGAGAGCTTGTCGCTGGCCATTGCTGTCCCCGGTTAAAATCCGCCTCCCGTCTCGGATGAGGACGGGGACGAGGCGCGGGCCGGACAGGTAAGACGCTCGGCTGCCGTTTCGTTGGCCGCGATGAGAAACCGGAAAAATCATCGCGTTCGTCATCCCTGTCACGTCCGGTTGACACAGCACGCGATCTCAACAAGCAAAAAGCAACAGATTGTTGTTTTGTTCCATGGATTTGAATAGGAGCGCCATCGGCTCTGAATGATCGACATGGTCCCGTCCGAATTGGTGTACGCGCGTTAGCATAACTGCGCTGCAGCGGGGGCGGTGTACCTCCTGAATGAACTCGGGCAATGGCGTATTCGGCTTCCGCGGGCTCGGCTCTTCCCAGGCAATCAGGGATGTCGGCGCGAAAAGTCCCTCATTGCGGTGAGAACCGGCATCAGATCACGGCCGGAAGCTGCAAGATCATATTCAACACGTGGAGGCTGCTCGTTGTAATCGTGTCTCCTCACGAGGCCATCGTCTTCGAGATCTCGAAGATGTTGCGTTAGCATTTTCTGCGAAACACCCGGAATATCCCGCAATAGCTGCGACGTCCGCATTGGAGCCTTTTCAAAAAGGCGGAACAAGATTGGAAGTTTCCATCGGCCCTCGACCATATTGAGCGTTCTCGTTACGTGAGCGACCGAACCGTCCGGGCCGAGGCAGACGTTTCGATCGTCTTCCAATTCCATAGGCACTTTTAAGTGCGTAATTGCCTCATTCACGGTGCTGTCCATTAGTTGCGTCCTCGTGAGAAGGGAGGTCGTGATGGATCTAAGACTCGGCGGTAAGGTGGCCTTGGTGACCGGCAGCAGCAAGGGCATTGGCGAAGGAATCGCTGAAGCGCTCGCTCGCGAAGGGGCAATCGTGATCGTTCATGGTCGAAACAGGGATAAAGCCGAAGAGGTTGCTCACAACGTCCGTAGCCGAGGCGGGCGCGCAGTTGCTGTTGTCGGTGATCTGACGAAAGACGACGACGTCGAGCACCTGGTCAATGAAGCGCAGGCTCTCGTTGGACCTGTAGAAATCCTCATCAACAATGCCGGTGGCTCCGGTCAATTGGAGGATTGGTCGATGACGCGAACCGAGACATGGGCGAGCGGATATGACCGGAATGTGCTTGCTGCCGTAAGGGTGACATCCCGCTTGCTGCCCAACATGCGGGCTGCGAAGTGGGGAAGGATCATAAACATCTCAAGCCTCGCGGGTTTGATGCCTCCGTCCAAAAAACCAGACTACGCCGCAGCAAAGGCGGCGATGATTGCGATGACCGCTTCGTTGGCAAAGGCCGTCGCACGTGAAGGCATTACGGCGAATACAGTCTCGCCCGGAACGATTCACAGCGCCAGTCTTGATGAAGCGTTCCGCAAGGCGGCCCTTACGCAAGGGCTTGCGCCAGATGCACCATGGCCCGAAGTCGAAAGGGTCGCACTGCCAATGTTCGCGCAAGTGCCAATTGGGCGGGTTGGCACAGTGGAAGAAATTGCCGATGCTGTCGCCTTCCTCGCGAGCCCGCGTGCGAGCTATATCACCGGGGCGAATCTGCGGCCTGATGGAGGAATGTGGCCCGGCCTCTAGACGGATACGAAAGGAGCGCCACGCCCACGGATCGGCAGTCGGTGCCGCTCCAAGTCCGACGAACCGATTGCGGCCTCTAGGACGCGAAACTGCACCAACCTTGAACTGTTGTTATAGCGTCGGCGAAATCATGTGGCGCCTCCCAGGGCAGATTATGTCCGCACCCGGCCACTCGATGCTCGTGTCGTGCTTTGAACATGGGGGCATGATCAGCCGTTCCGCCGGGCTTTAACGGATCTTGGGTCCCGTCGATAGTGATCGCGGGGACGGTTATGGGTGGCTTTTCGGCCAACCGCGTTTCCAGATCAGCCAGAGCGGGATCTCCCGCTGCGTTCCCGAAGTCGAACCGATAGGAGTGGATGACGACATCGACGAAGTCCGGATTGTCGAAAGAGGCCGCTGTCCGGTCAAACGTCGCGTCGTCAAACGCCCAGGTCGGCGACCACTGCTTCCAGAGGATCCTGCACAAATCGCGGCGGTGGAGAGCCAAGCACTCGCGGCCGCGCTCGTGCTGAAACAAATGTTAGTACCAGACAGCCTGTTCGAGGCTGGGCTGGTAGGCGTGGCCGAGCCGGTTCACATCGATAACGTCGTAACCCGCATAGGAGACCAGGCCGGCCACTCGATCGGGCCACAGTGCCGATGCAACGCATGAAGCAAGGCCGCCCCAGTCATAGCCGGCGAGAATGGCCTTCTCGATACCAAAAGCGTCCAGCAGATCGATGACGTCCTTGCCAAGAGCAGCCTGCTGACCGCTGCGCATCGTGGAGCTGGACCGGAAGCGCGTTGGACCAAAGCCGCGCAGGTACGGGACAATCACCCGCGCTCCCGCTTCCGCCAGGCGAGGGGCCACCTCGTCATAGGCGTGTATGTCGTACGGAAACCCATGGCTCAGCACCACAGGCCAACCTTCGGGCGAGCCGTGTTCAAAATAAGCAATTTCGAGTGTTTTGGTTTTGGCTGTTCGCATGGAGGTCCTCGCATCTGGAACTGCTTCGTGACGCACTCTCTTTGCGAGCGCCTCCCTTTGGCGGCGGTTTGGTTAGCTTTCCGGACGCTGAGAAGAGGGTGCGCACGCGGGTTATCATTGCAGTTGCTGTTCAACGACTGCGGTGAAATAGGAAGCCCCGAAAGGCAGGGCCTCGTCATTGAAATCAAACCACGCGCTGTGAAGGATCCGGCCATTGTCATCCGGGCCATTTCCGATCCACCCGTAGCATCCGCGGCGGTCTTCAAGCATGAAGGCGAAGTCCTCGACAATCATCGTCTGCGGCGGGTTTGTCTCGACCTTAGTGAATACCGATAATGCTGCAGCTTCGGCCGCTTGCGCCGCCGGCTCGGAGTTAACGAGGGTCGGATATTGCTGAGCGTACGACACCTTGCAGTGGGCACCTGTCGACAACGCTATACCTTCGACGACGCGGCGAAGCGCCGATTCCGCTGCCGCGCGTGCTCGGGGAGAGAAAGCTCTCACCGTCCCTCGAATGGTGACTGTGTTCGGCAAGACGTTGTAAGCGTCCCCACCATGGATCTGCGTTGCACTGACGACAAGGGCGTCGAGAGGATCAGTGTTTCGGGCCGCTATCTGCTGAAGCGCAACAAGGATATGGCCAGCCGTCAGAACGACATCAGCGCCCTTGTGTGGTTGCGCTGCGTGCATGCCCTTGGAGGACGCCTCTATCTCAAAGCTATCGCCCGACGCCATCATCGGGCCGGCCTTAACCGCGAAGGTTCCGATGTCCATTCCCGGCCAATTATGCAAGCCGTATATTTCGTCGCATCGAAAGGTTTCGAACAATCCTTCGCGGATCATTCGAGCCGCCCCGCCATCCGCGCCGCCCATTTCCTCTGCAGGCTGGAAGATGAAAACAACCCGGCCCGAAAAATTGCGGGTTTCGGCAAGATAGCGGGCGGCACCCAGCAGCATGGCTGTGTGCCCATCGTGCCCGCAAGCGTGCATGACGCCCATGTTTACCGAACGGTGTCCAAAATCGTTGCGCTCCTCAATCGCGAGCGCGTCCATGTCAGCGCGCAGACCAATGGAGCGTTGGCCGCTTCGACCCCCGTACAGGATGCCAACGACGCCGGTTCCGCCAATGCCTTCGCTGACCTCGATCCCGAAGGACCGAAGTTTGTCAGCGACGAACTTTGCTGTTTGATGCTCTTGGTATGAAAGTTCTGGATTGGCATGAAGATGACGCCGCCACTTGCTCATCTCATCGTGGAATTCTGCGATCCTGTTGATGACCGGCACAGTCAGTACTCCGTGTTCTGAATGTCGCGATAGGCTAGCTGGAGATGCTCCGTCAGGCGGTCAATTGCGCCATCCGCATCCGCGTTGCGGCAGGCCTGCAGCAGTTCGCGATGCTCGGCAGCCGATTTCTCCGATCTGACAACGATGGACTTCGCAATCGTTTCCGCAAAAGCAGATGCCCTGTTGAGATGCTCGATGGTCCTCATGAGCGTTCGCCGGCCTGACGGACGGTAGAGCGCATGATGGAATTCCCAATTCAACTGGGAGAGCTTGTAGAGGTCGCGTTCTGCGTCAGCTGCATCGAGCGCCATCTCTGCCTTGGCGAAATCAAGCTTTGTATGGTGCTCAAGCGCAGACTTGAGTGCAAGCGGTTCCAGCAGAAGGCGCATATCAAACAGATCGCGCACCATTTGCAAATCAGGTTGTGCAACACGTGCTCCCTTGAAGCCGACTGCCTCGACTAACCCTTCCTCGGCGAGTGACTGAAGCGCGTGCCGGAGAGGAGTGCGACTGATACTCAAGTGTCCCGATAAGGCTTCCTGCCTAAGTGGCTGACCGGGACGATATGTCCCACTCAGGATAAGCGTCCTAATCTTGTCGGTCGCCGCTTCCGACTGAGTCTTTTCAGTATCCGAAATCATAATTGTATCCAATAATAAAAATGCTGGGCTGTCAAGCAGCGGTACATGCGGAAGACTGAAGTAATGGCCTGGTTGCCACTCACTCCGATTTTACGTCGCTCGAACGTGTTATGGGCCCGGCGAACCAACCGCATGCCAGTTTGATTAGCTGTTTCTCAAGCGCCCTCGTGAGTTATGATGAAGCTCGGCGAGCGCGTCGTGGAGTGTCGGAGGCTGCGGATAGCCTCACGGCAAGAACGCAGTTAGCTTATTTTTTCCCAACTAAGCTGGTCGGCAGACCTGTGCATGTGGTCCGCTTGATTACGCGTCAGAAGTTCGAATTGGTTCGAGACCTGAAAGTTTAGGAGACGTAGCCGCCGCTCCCGATGTTTCAAGCCTCTGCGGCGATCCGGTTTGGGCCAGCAAAATCCAAATCTGTGAACCGAAGCTGTCCAGCTTGCCTACCCTTCCTAGCCGGCTGTCAGATGCTGAACAAGTTCGCGTACCCAGCGGTGGCCCTGATGTCCTTGGCTGCGCTCATGCCATATCAGCGCCACCTCGAAACTTTCCGACAGCCACGGAACTTCCATAACGTCGAGTGGAGGCCCGGCGGTCCGCAGTAGCCGTCGCGGTACCAGGGCGACGAGGTCGCTGGACGCAACCATTCCAGGAACGATCAGGAAGGTGGCCGCCGAGGCAGCAACCCTTCGCTGGCAGCCCTGTGCCGTCAGTAAGGCATCGACCGGCGTAGTGAAGCTTCCGCCGGACGGAGAGACGATCACCTGTTCGAGGCCGGCGAAACCCTCCACCGTCCGCGCCTCCCTGATCCGCGGATGCCCTTTCCGGCCAATGAGAACATAGCTCTCTTCGAACAGGCACTGAGTGCGAAGGTCCTGATGATTTGGATCAGGAGTGGCGATGGCGAAATCGACCTCGCCGTCTGCAAGTTGCCGGGCCAATGCCGGTGGGTTCAGGCGATGAACCGCGACGCGTATTCTGGGAGCTTGCGCGCGCAAAGCCAGGATCAGAGGGATTGCCACAGTGGCCTCGACATAATCCGTGCAGGCGATGGCCACCTTCAGCTCCGCGGTCTCCGGGGCGAACATGTCATGACTTTGAAGCATCTTGCGGAACTGGTCTAGCGATGCCCGCAGTGGTTCCAGCAGCTCGAGCGCCTTCGCCGTCGGAATCATGCCTCGGTGGGCAGGAACCAGCAGCGGGTCCTCGAACAGGTCGCGGAGACGGTTCAACTGAGCGCTGAGCGCTGGCTGGCTCAGGCCAAGCCGAGAGGCCGCCTTCGTGACGTTTCGCTCTGCGAGAAGAACTTCCAGGCTGACTAGGAGGTTGAGGTCTATTCGAGATGTATCCATCTGCTGGATGGTAGCACCAAAAGGAATCGATTTCACAGATACGTTGCGAGCTGCGATGACCATTTCCGCAAGGAGCGTCAAAGAAGCTCCAACAGCTGATGGAGGTCTATATGTCGATCGAAAGCAAACCCCTGGTCGTGGTGGCTGGCAGCCTGAGCAAGCAGGGCCGCAGCGTCGCCCAGTCCCTGTTGGGGAGCGGGCGGTACCGAGTGCGTGCCCTTACGAGCCGTATCGATTCCCCCGAGGCGCTTCGGCTGGCTGAACAGGGCGCCGAGCTTGTCGAAGTACCTCTCGCGCTTAATCACGGCAAGGATCTCGTCAAAGCATTCCAAGGCGCGCAGATGGCCTTCCTGATGACGCCAGGTGTCGTCCCGCCAGCGGGCTATGAGTTCGACATCGGGAAGGAGCTTGCAGACGCCTGCGTTCAGGCCGGCGTCGGCCACGTCGTCTTCAGCTCGCTGGAGAACGTCGACAGCATTACAGGTGGAACGAAGTTCGCGCCGCACTTCACGGACAAGGCAAGGGTGGAGGCCTACATCCGTGGTCTTCCGATCCGAAGCTCGTTCATTCAGCTCGCATTCTTCTACACCAACCTGCTCGAATACTATGTTCCGCGTAAGGACGGCGACGCGTTGGTTTTTCCGGTCTACCTGCCGGAGCATTTTCAAGCTCCGTTTGTCGATCCGCTGACGGCGACCGGGCCAGCGGTCCTGGAGATCTTCGATCACCCGGACACCTATACCGGTCATACCCTACCGGTCATCGGCGACATCCTCTCTCCGGCCGAGATGATCGAGACATTTACCCGCGTCACCGGGAAAAAGGCCGTCTACGCCTCCGCCTATAGCTCCAAGGAACTGGTAGACCACTTTCCCGAGTTTGCGAGGAACGAGGAGCTCGTCCGTGAGATCATCGGTATGGCGGAATATGCAGTAGAGCAGGGTTATTTCCGCAAGGACCGTGATCTCGAATGGAGCCGACGGATCAACCCAGCAAGCCTGAGTTGGGAGCAGTTCCTCAGGACGACGAACTGGAACGGCGATCGAAAAGCGTTTGGCATTATCTAGCCGCTAAGGATTGACGGCGACCGTAACCTGGGTGGCCGTCATCCTGCCTGTAGTGTCCTCCCGACGCCTTCGAAACTCAGCCGCTCGCAGGGTTGGATCCCTTCGGGGCGACGCTTCCGCCTGAACCTTATCAAGCCGCAGGATGTCGAAAGCGAAGGATCTCGGCGACGGCAATCTTCTCAGCTGTTTGCCCGCCCGACTAGCGGATCGTGTTCTCAAGCTCATCTTTGAGGCGCTCGGCATCCATCGGGACACAATAAACCGGCCTGCCGCGCTCCAATCGCCATCCCTCGGCAAGAAGGCCGGCATCCACTGCATCGAAGCCGAACTGGTCATAGAGCATTGCGACGACTGCCTTGTCGGCGGAATTGTCGCCGGCCAAAGGAAGGCCTCGACGTTGAGATGATCCTGCCAGTCGTCCACCCTTTTCGAGGTCGTCCATGACGATCGCATTGAACGCCTTGACGATCCGTGAGCGCGGCAGGTGACGCGCCAGCATTTCGCTTGTCGTTGTCTCGCTTGCGTCCAGTTCTGGAATGTTGCCGTCGCGTTCGACGTAGTAGTTGTTCGTGTCGATCACCAGTTTGCCTTCGAGTGGCTCAACCGGAATAGACCGATAGGCTGCCAGTGGAATTGCGATGATAACGAGTTCGCCGAAAGCCGCGGCCTCGTCCACCGTTCCTACTTGGCAGCCAATGCTGCGGCTCAGGCTGAACAGGGTCTGAGGAGCGCGCGAATTGCTCAACATTACAGAATGGCCCGAAGCGACAGCGAGCTTGCCGATTGCACGGCCAACCATGCCCGCCCCTATGATTCCAATTTTCATGATGTTTCTCCGATTGATTTCGCAAACATGGGTTTAATTGAGTGCCACATTGAGATAAATCGCCAATGCAAGCAGACATTCCCAACTGTAAGGGGGTAATCTTGGACAAACTTTCGAGCATGGCTGTTTTTGTCAAAGCCTCCGACCTGGGCTCTTTTGCCGCCACAGCAGAGGCCTTGGGAATGTCACCCCAAATGGTCGCCAAACATGTTGTGTTCCTGGAGGACCGACTTGGGACGGCGTTACTTCACCGCACGACGCGGCGACAAAGTCTGACCGACGTGGGAAGGGCGTTCTATGACCGCTGCAAGCAGCTGCTTTCAGACGTCGAGGCGGCTGAATCCGTTGCACTTGATATGCGTTCCCAGCCAAAAGGCGTGCTGCGGGTCAATGCTCCGGTGACCTTCGGTGCCTTTAGTCTGGCGCCGTTCGTGACGCGCTATCTCGACCGCTATCCGGACATGCGAATAGACCTTACTCTCAACGACCGTTTCGTTGATCCGTTGGAGGAGGGGTTCGAGGTGATGGTAAGGATCGGCGAGGTCGAAGACCCATCGCTGATCGCGCTTCCTCTCGCTCCCTATCGGCTGATTGCATGTGCGTCTCCGGACTATCTTATCCGGCATGGCACCCCTCGAATTCCTCTGGATCTG
Organism: Agrobacterium sp. CFBP2214; assembly: GCF_030209895.1. Classification (NCBI taxonomy): domain Bacteria; kingdom Pseudomonadati; phylum Pseudomonadota; class Alphaproteobacteria; order Hyphomicrobiales; family Rhizobiaceae; genus Agrobacterium; species Agrobacterium sp. CFBP2214. The sequence continues at coordinate 79,002 of NZ_JARVRC010000024.1, forward strand.
GAGCAGCATGATTGCCTTGCCTATGGCGACGGGCCGTCCTCGACTCCCTGCCGCTGGCGGTTCAGTCGCAGCGGCAAAAGCGAGGAGGTGCGTATCAGCGGTAGAATCCGTAGCAACGACTGGAAGGCCTTGTTGCATGCCTCGATCGCAGGCTATGGCATCACGTTGGGGCCGGAAAGTGTGCTGAACGCAGAAATCACTGCCGGGCGACTTGTCCAGGTGCTGCCCGACCACGAGGGTCCGTCTCGTCCAATGCACGTGATTTACCCCGTCGGGCGCCGGCCTACCGCCAAGGTACAAAGCTTCGTCGAAGCGCTATTGGACGAATTCGGGAAGGTTGACGCCGACTAGACAAGGCGGGAGTTCTGGCAACTGGTGAGTTCCGCAGATAGCGAGCGAACGAACTACTCATTACCGGGGTAGAGGGTCGATTTGGTTCGAAACCTAGATCCCAAAGGTCTGGCTGGAATTGTGTGCGAACACTCCGTCTTCCGGCGAGTGAACAGGAACCTGATTGAAGGACAGACGATGGCCGGCTTCTTTGAAGGTTTCACTGAACAGTATGTAACCACATCGCATGGCGAGATTCGTTTGCGGCATGGCGGGTCCGGCTTCCCAATCCTCCTTCTTCACGGGCACCCGAGAACGCATACGACCTGGTTCAGGGTGGCTCCCCGACTTGCGCGTCATTTCTCGGTTGTTTGTGCAGACATGCCCGGGTTCGGGCGGAGCTATCAGCCGAAAACACTCGCGGATAGTTCGGGAAAAGCGAAGGCCGCGGCATTACATGAGTGTATGGCAATTCTCGGTCACGACAGATTCGGGATCGCGGGCCACGACCGTGGATCGTATCGCGCATTTCGGCTGGCGATGGACTTTCCTGAAAGTGTGTCCGGCCTTGTCGTCATGGACGGCATTCCGATCTACGAGGTCTTGAGCCGCGCAGATTGGCGCTTTGCAAAGAGCTGGTGGCACTGGTTCTTTTTTGCGCAAAGCGAAAAAGCTGAAGCTGCAATCCGCAGCAATCCCGAACTTTGGTATCCTGCGGAAGCAGCCATTGGGTCAGGAAATAATCGGGATTACCTCACCGCCACCCGAGACCCTGAGGTGGTGCGTGGCATGCTTGCTGATTATCGCGCAGGACTTGAGTTTGATTACGACGATGACAAACGCGACAAGGAGTCTGATAGACACCTCCAATGCCCCCTGGGAGTTCTCTGGTCGCGGCAGGACGATATGGAAAGGCTGTACGGAGACCCAGCAGACCCCTGGTCGGACTGGAGCGACCGGATCGTGCTGCGGCATGGTATCGAAAGTGGACATCACATGGCAGAAGAGTCCCCTGATGAGGTTGCGAACCAGATTGAGGCATTCTTCGCACGAATACGATGAGCGTTCGCAGAGAAGAAGACCCGACCAACCCGGACGGTGGCTTGGCCGCATCAGCATTAGCGTTGTAGTGCAGGCCTAGCCCCTCCGATGGCATGCACGGCAGGCTTCTGGTAGTGTAGGACGTTGCGGTATCGTTAGGGGGCAGCCATGTCTTTGCTTGCGTTGCATCATGTATCGATCATCACCGCCGACCTTGGTAAATCATTGCCGTTTTATCGCGACGCGTTCGGCCTCACCGAGATCGCGCGGCCGAGTTTTTCCGTTAGCGGTGCCTGGCTGGCGTGTGGCGACCTACAAGTGCATCTTGTCGAATATCCGGAAGGCACGTTCCGACAGAACCCTGCTGTCGATCGTAACGACTGGCATTTCGCTTTCCGCACGGACAATTTCGACGACGCCGTCGATCGACTGATGCGACTTGGTTTCCGCGAAGACCTGCCTCAGGGCGATCCACATTGTCTGCTGATCTTTCGTAACGGCCTTGCCGGCTTTCCACAGCTCTACCTCCGTGACCCCGACTTCAATGTCGTCGAGATCAACGGAGCGCCGTAGTCACAGAGAGTATCCGTGATGATGAAGCTGGGCCGCCGGCAACCATGTTTTCTCGGCGGCTAGACTCACATTAAGCGCCAACATCGAAGCTAGAATCTCAAATTAAGTGCCCCACTATCTTTTTGAAATAATTGTATGCGGTGGACGTCGAGACTGATGGCGGCAGAATCCGCCCGCTTACAGATACGCTGGATTGAGAACGGGGGAGGCACTTCTATGGCAGCCAAAGCAGCTGGTACTTGGAAGAGCTTCTCCTAACTTGAGCCACTGTTTAGAAATAAACGCGATATGATATCCTCGATCACTGGGAGGACAAAGACCTCCCCCAGGAACCATACCAGCGCCTTGATGCTCGGACTGCTAGGCCGTCTGTCCGGCGTGAATGGGGTCATCTCCGCAGACAGTACAACCACAGTTGACATTTCGAAGACCATTGAGTTGAAGTTGGTAGGGCTTGGCAACCGAGAGGATTAACCGTGAGGAAATTCAGAATTAGTCTTATTGCCACCGCGGCCGTGGCATTCGCGATATCCAACGCATCCGCATCGATCCCGCGTCTTACAGCGCCGTCCGAGAGCCAGCATTCGATGAAACCATCCATGGTGCAAACAGCCAGCTTTGCGCAGGGGTGCAAAGATCCTAATTACGCGTGGTATGAGTACAGCGGTTGGGAAGCGATTGGTTGCATAATTAGCGGTCAATGGCCGTAAGGCATATGGCGGCGCCCGCCTTTCCAAGAACGGTTCGGCGGGCGTTCAGCGAGCTGCGTCGCGCCCGGCATTGATTATCGTCATCGATCTGGATCCGGGTTCAGATGCCGCAGCAGCCATATCGTCTCGATGGCGCGTCGGCGACACGCCAAGCCTGGCAACGGCCACTAAGATTCAGGTGCTTATAGTTTCGGCTGATTTGACAGTACCTGTAAGCTCGCAAAAAATCGCGCGATAGAACGAGCGATTTTTGCGGTAGTCTCGTAGATCACTGGTCAATGTCACCGCCACGCCAGCAGAACCCGCGCAAAGGCATGTAACGACGTACGACGTCATCTTGCGATCGCCTGGCCAGCGACCTTGATATTCGCGAACAAGGCTGCCGTTATCCGTTATGGAATATTCATCTCCAACCTGACTGTAGAGATGCATTTCTTTTACGGCCTCGAACAGTGCGTCAGACAAAAGCTTCCGTAGCGTCCGTCTTAGAAATCATCATCGACCTCCTTCACG
>NZ_JARVRC010000026.1:0-72619 GCF_030209895.1 Agrobacterium sp. CFBP2214
GCAATATCAAAAAAATCAAGAAATGTGACAGATTACTGATTTTAAAAGGGAATTTGAGATTAATCGTACAGATTAACGGATTTTAACGACTTTCGCCGTGCAAACGATAAGTGGGGTTAGCCTTCCCCTATATAGGGTTTCCATTTCGCAATTAAAGGACGCGAGAGACCTTACGGATATCAGTCGGAAGACGGGCTGAAACGGGCGACCAGGGCATGGGCATTGCCAGGATAGGTGAAGCGCACATAGGTCACGGCGCCGGAATTGCTCCAGGTACGACGCTCGACCACAAGACAGGCCTGTCTGTCGGAGATACCGAGCAGGCGCGCGATCTCCTTCGACGGCGCCTCGGCGCTGATCCGATGTTCGGCAGTGCTCCACGGAACATGGCCAAGTAGCCAGGGGCCTGGCGCAATTTCGGTAAAATCGGTTTCAGCCGCTTCCGGCACGGCCGTCAGACTGATGAGACGCTGCTCGACACAAAATTCGCGCGCACCGGCGAAATGGATGCAGAGAATCTCGAGCAACGATGTGCCGACGGAAACGTCGAGCCGCTCACGATCCCCGCTTTTGGCGCTGCGCCCTTCGCGCTCCAGGATCTTGAAGCCATATTCGAGGCCAAGGGATTCGACTTCCGCCCCGATGTCATGAATTTGCAGAACGGCAGACTGGATCTGAGGCTGGCGAACGAAACTGCCGGATTTCTTGCGGCGTTCGATCAAGCCGGCCTTGGCGAGTTGGCCCATGACCTTGTTCACCGTCATGCGCGAACAGTGATACTGATCGGCGAGGTCTACCTCGAAAGGCAGCCGGTGGCCCGGCGGCCATTCTCCCGAAACGATCCGGCCCTCGATGTCGCTGAGGATACGCTGGTGCAGGGTTTGCCCGGCCGATGCTTTCGTCACGTCCGCAATGCCTTTCCCCACTGGCTTTTTCCCGTTTCTGCCGAGCCCATATCAGCTATCGAGAAGTTCGGCCATGACCTTGTTGAAACGATCGGATATTTCACGACGGTGGATATGCCGGCCGGCTTGCACGCGCTTTTTGCCGCGCACCCAAACGGAATCGACGCCAACACCACCCGCAAATATCCACTGATCGAGAATCTGGGATATCGGAAGATAAGAAACGGCGGAAACATCAAGAGCGACAAAATCCGCACTTTTCCCGCTTTCCAGACCATTTGGCGACGCCAGAGCCCTGCCGCCGCCTTCGAGCGCCTGCCGGAAGAGTTTTTCTCCCGTGGAATGGCCAGCATCGGCGATGACATTACGTGCCCGATGCGAGAGGCGTTGTGAATATTCGAGGGTTCGCAATTCTTCCGGCACGGAAATCAGGATGTTGGAATCGGATCCGACACCGTAATGGCCGTTTTCGCCAAGGAAAGCCGGAGCCGGGAAGATACCGTCGCCGAGATTGGCCTCGGTGATCGGGCAGAGACCGGCCACGGCACCGCTTTTCGCCATACGCCGCGTTTCGGTTTCCGTCATGTGTGTCGCATGGATAAGGCACCAGCGACCATCGACCGGCGCGTTTTCAAGCAGCCATTCCACCGGTCTCGCACCGGAAAAGGCGAGTGAATCGTCCACTTCCTTCGTTTGTTCCGCCACATGAATATGGATCGGCCCACCCTTTGCCAGCGGCTCGATGGCTGCCAGCTCGTCGCCGGTTACGGCACGCAGGCTGTGTGGCGCAATGCCGAGGACCGCACCCGGCAATTTGTCCGCCACGGCCTGTGCGCCCTGCATCAGCTTTCCATAACTGTCGAGCGAATGGATGAAGCGTTTCTGCCCATCGATCGGAGCCTGGCCGCCGAAACCGGAATGGGCGTAAAAGACCGGCAGCAAGGTGAGACCGATGCCCGTCTGCGACGCGGCCGCGCCGATGCGTTCGACCATTTCGGCGATATTGCCGTAATGCGAACCGTCCCTGTCATTATGCAGATAGTGAAATTCGCCGACCCTTCCGAAACCGGCCTCCAGTATTTCCATATAAAGCTGGGCGGCAACGGCCTCGACATGGTCAGGCGTCATGGAGAGCGCGAATTTATACATGACGGTGCGCCAGCTCCAGAAACTGTCATCACCCGGGCCGCGGATTTCGGCAAGCCCCGCCATGGCCCGCTGAAAGGCATGGCTGTGGAGATTGGGCATAGCTGGAACGATGACGGCGTGACGCTCATCCTGCGGCTGCGGGGAAACGCCGGTTTCGACGGATGAAACAATGCCGTCATCGCAGATGATGCGAACATCCTTCGCCCATCCGCCCGCCAGAAGCGCTGCGCCCGCGTGAATTGCCGTCATGCCACCCTCTCCTTTGGTTCTGTCCGGCAAGGCCATTTCAAACACGAAATTGCAGCTTGCCAAGCCGATTATTATGTATATACATTTAACTCACAAAGGAAAGGCGAAAAGCAAATGCCAGGGAACAAATCTGCAAACGGAACGGCGACGGGGAACGCCACGGCTTTGTGGCGCAACGCCCGGCTGGCAACCTTCAACCCCGACGTGGATGGCATCGGCGCCGTCGAAAACGCCGTGATTGCCGTGCGTAACGGCCGCATCGCCTTTGCCGGTCCCGAAAGCGATCTGCCTGCCGATCTGGCGACAGCCGATGACACCACCGATTGCGGCGGCCGCTGGATCACCCCTGCCCTGATCGACTGCCACACCCATCTTGTCTTCGGCGGCAATCGCGCCATGGAATTCGAGATGCGGTTGAATGGTGCGACCTATGAGGAGATCGCCAAAGCGGGCGGCGGCATCGTTTCTTCGGTCCGCGATACGCGCGCGCTTTCGGAAGAGGTTCTGCTGGCGCAGGCGCTTCCGCGTCTCGACACCCTTCTTTCCGAAGGCGTTTCCACGGTCGAAATCAAATCCGGTTACGGTCTCGACATCGAAACCGAACTGAAGATGCTGCGCGTTGCGCGCAGGCTTGAGACATTACGGCCGGTGCGCATCGTCACCAGCTATCTCGCCGCGCACGCGACACCTGCAGACTATAAGGGCCGCAACGCCGATTATATTGGCGACATTGTTCTGCCGGGGCTGGAAAAGGCGCATGCGGAAGGACTGGCGGATGCGGTTGACGGCTTCTGCGAAGGCATCGCCTTTTCCGTCGCGGAGATCGACCGGGTTTTCAAGGCCGCTAAACAGCTCGGACTTCCTGTCAAGCTGCATGCGGAGCAGCTTTCCAACCTTGGCGGTTCCGAGCTTGCGGCATCCTATAATGCGCTGTCGGCCGATCACCTGGAATATCTTGATGAAGCCGGTGCGAAGGCGCTGGCGGAAGCAGGAACCGTGGCCGTGCTTCTTCCCGGTGCCTTTTATGCGCTGCGCGAAAAGCAGCTGCCGCCGGTACAGGCACTGCGCGATGCCGGAGCCGACATTGCGCTCGCAACGGACTGCAATCCCGGCACTTCGCCGCTCACCTCCCTGCTGCTGACCATGAATATGGGCGCCACGCTTTTCCGCATGACCGTGGAAGAGTGTCTGACGGCGACGACACGCAATGCGGCAAAGGCGCTCGGCCTGCTTGCGGAAACCGGCACGCTGGAGGCCGGAAAATCGGCTGATTTTGCCATCTGGGATATCGAGCGTCCGGCCGAGCTTGTCTATCGCATCGGTTTTAATCCGCTCCATGCCCGTATTTTCAAGGGACAGAAGGTTTCCCCATGACCATAAAAGCCATCACCCTTCATCCAGGCGCCGTGACGCTTGCCGAGCTTTCCACCATATACTGGGAAAACGGTACGGCAAAGCTCGACCGCAGCTTCGATGCCGGCATTGAAAAGGCAGCAGCCCGCATCGCGGAGATTGCTGCCGGCAATGCGCCGGTCTACGGCATCAATACCGGTTTCGGCAAACTTGCCTCCATCAAGATCGACGCGGCCGATGTGGCGACGCTGCAGCGCAATCTCATCCTGTCGCATTGCTGCGGGGTCGGCGCACCGCTTCCTGAAAATATCGTGCGGCTGATCATGGCGCTGAAGCTGGTTTCGCTCGGCCGCGGCGCATCCGGCGTGCGGCTGGAACTGGTGCGGCTGATCGAAGCCATGCTTGAGAAGGGTGTCATTCCCGTCATTCCCGAAAAGGGTTCGGTCGGCGCTTCCGGCGATCTCGCGCCGCTGGCCCATATGGCCGCGGTGATGATGGGCGAAGGCGAGGCCTTTTATGAGGGAACGCTTCTGCCCGCCGGCCAAGCGCTTGCGAAAGCCGGATTGACCCCGGTGGTTCTGGCAGCCAAGGAAGGGCTTGCACTTATCAACGGCACGCAGACCTCGACGGCGCTGGCGCTCGCCGGTCTTTTCCGCGCCCATCGCGCGGCACAGGCGGCGCTTATCACCGGCGCGCTTTCCACCGATGCCGCGATGGGGTCGTCTGCCCCTTTTCATCCCGATATTCACAGCCTGCGCGGCCATAAGGGCCAGATCGACGCGGGAGCGGCGCTTCGTAATCTGCTGGATGGTTCGGAAATCCGCGTCAGCCACATCGAGGGCGACGAGCGGGTGCAGGACCCCTATTGCATCCGTTGCCAGCCGCAGGTGGATGGCGCCTGCCTCGATCTTCTGCGGCAGGTGGCCCGCACACTGGAAATCGAAGCCAACGCCGTAACCGACAATCCGCTGGTGCTTTCAGACAATTCCGTCGTCTCCGGCGGCAATTTCCACGCCGAACCGGTTGCATTTGCCGCCGATCAGACGGCGCTTGCCATTTGCGAAATCGGCGCGATCGCCCAGCGTCGTGTGGCGCTTCTGGTTGATCCGGCCCTTTCCTATGGGCTGCCGGCCTTTCTTTCCAAGAAGCCGGGGCTGAATTCTGGCCTGATGATCGCCGAAGTCACCTCCGCCGCGCTGATGAGTGAGAACAAGCAGATGGCGCATCCGGCCTCGGTCGATTCGACGCCGACCTCCGCCAATCAGGAAGACCATGTGTCCATGGCCTGCCACGGTGCACGACGTCTGCTGCCGATGACGGACAATCTCTTCGCCATCCTTGGCATCGAGGCGCTTTCGGCCATTCAGGGTGTGGAGTTGCGTGGGCCGCTGAAAACCAGCCCCGAATTGCAGAAGGTGATTGCCGCGCTACGCGCCACGATCCCGTCGCTGGAAGAAGACCGTTATATGGCGCCGGACCTGAAGGCGGCGGCAGAGCTGATCGCTTCCGGCGCTCTGGTCTCGACGATTTCAGGCGGCATTCTGCCGAAGCTGGAGGTTTGAGATGCGTGTCTTTGACATCAAGGAAGGTTCTTCGCCGATCATTCTCGGGCTACCCCACACCGGCACGGATGTGCCGGCGGATATCTGGCAACGCCTGAACGAAAACGGCAAATTGCTGGCCGATACCGACTGGCATATTCACGAGCTCTATGCGGATCTGATCCCAGAAGCGACGACGGTGCGTGCCACCTTTCATCGGTACGTGATCGACGCCAACCGCGACCCCGCCGGGGTCAGCCTTTATCCGGGCCAGAACACAACAGGGCTTGTTCCGGAGACCGATTTCGACGGCAAGCCGATCTGGAATGAAGGGCAGGAGCCCACTCAGGACGACATCGCATACCGTCTGGAAACCTTTCACGCGCCCTATCACGCAGCGCTTGCGGCGGAAATCGAACGGGTCAAATCCATTCATGGCATCGCCATTCTCTATGATTGCCATTCGATCCGTTCGCATATTCCCTTCCTGTTCGAAGGCAAGCTGCCGGATTTCAACATCGGCACGGATATGGGCGCAACTTGCGACCCCGCGATCGAAAAAATCGCTGTCGAAGCGACCGTCGCTGCAGAGGGTTACGACAGCATCCTGAACGGTCGCTTCAAAGGCGGCTGGACGACGCGCCATTACGGAAAACCGCAGAGCAGCGTGCACTCCATCCAGATGGAGCTGGCGCAGTCCACCCATCTTCAAAGCGAGACGCCGCCTTTCGCCTATGACGCGGGCAAGGCCGACCGGCTTCGCTCCCATCTCAAAACCATTCTCACGCGCATGGAAAAATTTGCGCTCGACACGAAACGATAAGGGGAAAACACATGAACAATCCACGCCATAATATTCGCGATGTCCGCGCGCCGCAGGGCACTGAACTCAATGCCAAGAGCTGGATGACGGAAGCCCCGCTGCGCATGCTGATGAACAATCTCGATCCCGATGTCGCCGAGCGCCCGCATGAGCTGGTGGTTTATGGCGGTATCGGCCGCGCCGCCCGCACCTGGGACGATTTCGACCGCATCGTCGCGACGCTGAAAGATCTGAACGAGGATGAAACCCTCATCGTCCAGTCCGGCAAGCCGGTCGGTGTATTCCGCACCCACAAGGATGCGCCGCGCGTCCTGATCGCCAACTCCAACCTCGTGCCACACTGGGCGAACTGGGATCACTTCAACGAGCTGGATAAGAAGGGTCTTGCCATGTACGGCCAGATGACGGCCGGTTCGTGGATCTACATCGGTACGCAGGGCATCGTGCAGGGCACCTATGAAACCTTCATCGAGGCCGGCCGCCAGCATTATGACGGCAACCTGAAGGGCAAGTGGATCCTGACCGGCGGTCTCGGCGGCATGGGCGGCGCACAGCCGCTGGCCGCCGTCATGGCCGGCGCCTGCTGCCTTGCCGTCGAATGTGATGAAACCCGCGTCGATTTCCGCCTGCGTACCCGTTATGTCGATGCGAAGGCGCATACACTCGATGAGGCGCTGGCGCTGATCGACCAATGGACCAAGGCGGGCGAGGCGAAATCCGTCGGCCTGATCGGCAATGCGGCGGAAATCTTCCCGGAACTCGTCCGTCGCGGCGTTCGTCCCGATATCGTCACCGACCAGACCTCGGCGCATGATCCCGTCCATGGTTATCTTCCGGCCGGATGGACCGTTGCCGAATGGCGTGCCAAGCAGGAAAGCGACCCGAAGGCCGTTGCCGCCGCAGCGCGCGCCTCGATGAAGGTGCATGTGCAGGCCATGGTCGATTTCTGGAACGCCGGCGTTCCGACGCTTGATTACGGCAACAATATCCGCCAGGTCGCCAAGGATGAGGGGCTGGAGAACGCCTTTGCCTTCCCGGGCTTCGTGCCGGCCTATATCCGCCCGCTGTTTTGCCGTGGCATCGGCCCGTTCCGCTGGGCGGCCCTGTCAGGTGATCCGGAAGACATCTACAAGACCGACGCCAAGGTGAAGGAACTGCTGCCTGACAACAAGCATCTGCACAATTGGCTCGACATGGCGCGCGAGCGCATCGCATTCCAGGGCCTGCCGGCACGTATTTGCTGGGTCGGCCTTGGCGACCGCCATCGTCTTGGGCTTGCCTTCAATGAAATGGTCAAGAACGGCGAGCTGAAGGCGCCTGTTGTCATCGGCCGTGACCATCTCGACAGCGGCTCCGTCGCCTCGCCCAACCGCGAGACCGAAGCCATGAAGGACGGCTCGGACGCCGTTTCGGACTGGCCGCTCCTCAATGCGCTGCTCAACACGGCATCCGGCGCGACCTGGGTTTCGCTGCATCACGGCGGCGGTGTCGGCATGGGCTTCTCGCAGCATTCCGGCATGGTCATCTGCGCCGATGGCACCGACGATGCGGCTCGCCGGCTGGAGCGCGTGCTCTGGAACGACCCGGCAACCGGCGTGATGCGCCATGCCGATGCCGGTTACGACATCGCCGTGGAATGCGCCAAGGAACAGGGCCTGCGCCTGCCCGGCATCCTCGGCAATTGATCCTGCCACGGCCGGAAATGGGGAACACCGTTTCCGGCCGATCTTTCAAAAGTGGACAACCATGACCCTGCTGCGCGCAAGCGACTACAAGCGAATGCCCTGGAAAAACGGCGGCGGCGAGACCGTGGAAATCGCCATCTTTCCGCCAGGCTCTTCCGTCGATGATTTCGACTGGCGTATCAGCATGGCGACGGTCGCAAGCGACGGGCCGTTTTCGATCTTTCCCGGAATAGACCGCACCCTGTCCATTCTTGAGGGAAACGGCATGGCGCTGGCAATTGCGGCCGCCGATCCACTAATGCTGACCGTGGAAAGCCAGCCCCTGCCCTTTCCGGCCGATGTGCCCGTCAATGCGACCTTACCCGACGGCGCGATCACCGATCTGAACGTCATGACCCGCCGTTCGACCTTTCGCCATGTCGTCAGGAGGCACTTCGGCCTGTTTGCGGGGAAAGCAGGCGGAAACGCGACACTTATCCTGGCACTCGATCCACTGACGGTTTCCACCGGTGATGGCAAGGAGCAGCTGGGGAAGCTGGATGGTCTGCTGATCGAAGGCGGCTTACCGTTCACAGTCGAAGCAGGTCAAAACGAAAGCGCGTTTTTCCTGATCACGCTTGAGCGCCTCTGAAGCCGTTCCAGAAAAAGGCTTCAGAGTTCCGTCCCGATAATGCTCGAACGGCTGCCGCTCAATCCAGGCCCAGCGGATCAGCCACCCGTGGCCAAAGCTCGAGGCTCGCCTTGCGATAGGGCGTTTTTGCCGGATCGGTCGGATAGGACGTCGGGGCCGCTATATAAACGATCTCGGAGGCGACGGGCGCAAACCCCGCATGAAAATGGTTGGTCGACTTGACCAGCAGCACGTCTTTTTTCGCGAAATCGATGCCGAGATTGGAAAAGATATCCGGCTCATAAGTCTGCGTCCGGCTGGTGATGAGGATGATATCGATCTCCGTGCCGAGCGGCCGCACGACAGCGGCACGGCCGAGTGTTACGCGGCTGTTGCGGAAACTCTGCCAGCCGGCCTCGGCCGTGCGCATCACCTTTATACGGAAATCGAGCGGTTCGCCGCCTTGCGGGCTGGATTTGCCGCCGATGCGCAGGTCAATCTCGGCACCCTCCCCCGCCGCGTGACAGAAAGACACGGCGATCGGGTCCCAGATCGTCGCGACAGCGAAATTGTCCATGCCGCGGTCCACCATGCGCCGCAGAATATGGGTGGCATCACCGGCAACACCGCCACCCGGATTGTCCCAGATGTCCGATACCACGACCGGCTTCTCCTGATTGCCACTGCGAATGGCGAGAACCCGATCGAGACCCGTTTCTGTATCCAGCATCGGCATGGCGGTCAGCTTGCGCATGGCATAGAGCTCGCGGCCGAGCTTTTCAGCCAGCGCCTCACCCTTCGCCCTGTTATTATCGGTGACGACAACGATGCGCGTTCCCATATCCGGTACGTCGCCGGCCATGAAACCATGAATGACCGAAATCGACAGGATGCCGTCCCTGCCCTCCATTGCCTTCAGCCGGTCAACATAAGAACGCATCGGCTCGCGGCTGGTGGGATAAATAGTGATCATGCGGCAATCGAAAGTCGAGATGACCGGATTGATCTCTCCCCGAAGCGTGCGCAGCGCCATCTGCACTACATGTTCGCCGCGCTCTTCGAAATCCGTGTGCGGAAACTCCAGAAACGTCGCCATGATGTCGAGATTTTTGACCCGGAGCGCCGTCAGGTGGCTGTGGGGATCGAATTCCGCTGCGATCAGCACTTCCGGTCCAACCATCTCGCGGATGCGGGAGAGGAAATCGCCTTCCGGATCGTCATAACCCTGCGCCACCATGGCTCCATGCAGGCCAAGGACCACGGCATCGACGGGCATGGCGGCGGCGAGTTCGGCAAGAATCGTGTCCCGCAGCGTTTCATAAGTCTGGCGCTGGATAAGTCCCGCCGGTTCCGCCCAGCAGGAGGTTCCCTCAATCACCGTGAACCCTTCCGCCTTGCCGCGACGACGCAGGATCGGCACGGGCGACGAGCAGAGCGTCGGCGTTTCGGGATGCTCGCCCGGCCCGGCATAAAAAGCCGCACGAAAAGCGTCCATATCCGTCGGCACGGGGGAAAACGTGTTGGTTTCAGTGGCGAGCGACGCCGTGAAGATGCGCATATTTCCAGATTCTCGTTGCCGGTATCTGCATTTTCGCAGCTTCCGATTCCAGTTCAATTAGCCGGGTAACTTTACCAGACGGTACCGCGTGCTGTGACCTTCTCAACGCGTGTTACGACACCGTTTCGATGGAAAACCATCCTATCGAAAAGATTGCTGACGACGCAGGTGTGGTTCGGCACGACCTTTACCACATCACCGATTTCAGGCCGCCCGGAGGCGCAGCCGGACAGATCAACGACGGCGTGTTCTTCCGAAAGCGAGACGATTTTTGCGCCCTCATAACCTTCGATCAGCCCATAATCGCTGAAACCCAGGAGATCCGAGGTCAAGGCCTTGGATCCGCTGTCCAGCACCGCCCGATCGGCCGTAGGCCTCGAAACGACGGTGGCGAGAACATGCATGGCGAGATCGCCGGTCGTGCAATGTCCCGCGCGCAGCATGGCGCGATCATTATAGACATAGGTGCCTGCCCGATGTTCGGTCGCGGAAGGAACGAGATGGGCGGAATAAAAATCGGGCGAACCGCCGCTGGAACGGACCGGGCAGTCAATGCCCCTTGCCGCAAGCAACGCCATGGTTTTGCGAAGGAAGTTTTCCACCGTCTCGGCCCCATCCGGTGCCGGATAGGTCAAAATGCCCTTGAATCTGAGGCCCGGGGCCGCAACAATCTTTTCCGCAAGCGCCAATGCCGCTTCCGGCGTCTGCACGCCGCAGCGCTTGCCGCCCGTATCGCATTCGACAAGCACGGCAAGCGGCCTTACTGCCTCGAATGTATCGGCAAGACCGGCAATCGTGACCGCGCTATCGGCAACCACGCTCAGCCCGCCGATGCGCGCATTCAACGCCTTCAGCTGCGAAAGCTTTGCTGCACCGAGAATATTGTAGGTGATCAGGATATCATCGAAACCGGCATCCGCGAAAACTTCCGCCTCACTGACTTTCTGGCAATTAATGCCGATCGCGCCAGCCTGCAGCTGCTGTTTTGCGACAGCCGGTATCTTGTGCGTCTTGATATGCGGCCGGAAAGCCTTACCGTGTTCATCCAGATAGGATTGCGCCCTGAGGATATTGGCACTGAGCCTATCCTCGTCAATGACGGGCATTGGCGTTGAAATCGCATTGAGGGGTGTGCCCGCATCAGGCCAGGGATAGGTCATCATCTACTCTCAAAAATAGGCAAATTGGGCTTCAAGCCAGCGGCTTATAAGCGATAACGTCCATTTCCACCTTGGCATCGACCATCAGCGGTGATTGCACGGTCGAGCGCGCGGGTGGATGATCGATGAAATATTTCTGGAAAACGGCGTTGAAGCTCGAAAAATCCCGCGCATCATCCAGCCAGACATTGATCTTGACCACATCGGCAAGCGTACAATCCGCCAGCGCCAGAACATCCCTGATATTCGCGACCACCTGCTCGGTCTGCGCCACGATGCCGCCGGTCACGACCTCGCCATCAACAGTCGGCACCTGCCCCGAAACATAAACGAAATCACCGGCGCGAACGGCCTTGGCAAATGGCCGACGCTGTCCGCCGGCCTGACTGTCCGCCGTCTCGTATCTTACCAGTTTCTGTTTCTGCATTGGTCCTCGCAAATTATTTTCATAATTTCAGAAATTTACAGGGTTTATAGCCTCTTTTATGACGAACTTCCATAAGCTATGTAAATTATTTAGCAATCGCGGACATTGCCCCGCAAAGACGGTCTCGGTCTTTTACCCCAGTTGATTGCGGGAATACGCACTTTGAAGGCAAAAAGCGGTACGTCACCAAAGAACGTTCGTTGCTATCGTGCGGAAAGCCCACGCGACATTCATCAGCCGCCTCGAATCCGCGAATTCGGCCTCCAATGAATAGTCAGCACATTCATTCAAAGAAAAAGTTTGCCGCGGCTAACATCAAAATCAAGAGGCGCCGAGAATGTCTGTTATGACGGCACCTCTCGCTATGGTCGATTCTTCGGCCGGATCAGCCCTGTGCAGCAACCCGATCATTCGCGGTCACTCTCCGCGTAATCTCCCGCGCGATCTTCTGTGCCTGCACACGAATATCCGGAACAGCGGTTATCTCCCAGAACCGGCCTGCCGTCAGCGCACCCGCGGCGAAAAGACCGGGCCAGCTTCGTCCGTCCGTCCGCAGCAAATGGGAGTGGTCGTCAACCTCGACCCCGAGCCCGAAAGGGTCCAGTGAAATAACACCCTCGCCGCACATGGCTTCAAGAAGCCGCGAATGACCGATGCCGGCCCGCTCCATGCCCGTGCAATTGACGACCCAATCGACCTGAAGTTCCCTCACCACTTGTGTATGTCTGCGGCGGTAACGCACGGCAATCCCCTCCTCCCCTTCGTCTATGGACCGGAGGTAACCCGCATGAATTTCCAGAATGCCGTCCGAGAGCAACTTCTCGAAAGCACCAGAGACCTCAGGCGCGATGCGGTGCCGATGGATATTCCACCAAGGCAAGGCATGCCGAAGAAACCGGCTGCGCTGCGCAGGTGTAAGGCGTTGCCACAGCAATTGTGTTTTCGGCCGCAAACCATCCATAACGGTGCGCCACGGTGCGCCATCGCTGACCTGTTTGCGTAAAGACTGCAGCAACAGGCTGATCTCCGTCGAGCCATCAGGCAGCTCAGGCTCCGTGGGGGGAGCAGGCGGGCTGACATGCGGATGCGGCACCAGGCCGCGTCGGGAGAGAACATGGATCGGGCCCTGATGCCCTTTTCCCCGCAGGGTCAGAACCTGATCGATCATCGTCAGACCCGAACCCAGAATACAGATGCGATCTCCGGCCTTGACTTTGGACAGCCATCCCGGCTGCCAGCAGTGACCGATGATACGTTGTGGCCCCTCTTCTTCCCTCGCGACAGTTTGCACCGGCAAACTCGCCGCGCCGACACCGAGACACAAAACGACATTCTGCGCGCGCAGCTGCTCGCCATTCTCCAGAGCGAAAGAAAATCCACCCTTGCCATCCGGGCGACAGGCCGAAGCCTTGGCCCGAACGAAATCCACCCGCGCCCGTTGCTCCCTGCTTCTAAGCAAACCCGCCAGCCTGTCGCGAAGATAAAGACCATAGTCTCCACGCGAGGCGAACAGCAGAGGATCCTCCGCTATCCCATTTTCCGCCAACCAGTCGACAAAATCACCGGGGCGGTCAGGGAAGACACTCATTCGCCCGGCTGGCACATTCAGCCGATGATAGGGAAGTTCGGTACGATAGGCGGTGCCGCGCCCGAAATCCGATTCATCGCCCACGATAGCGATCGAGGCTTCCGCCGGCAGGGACGATAAAAGATGAGCGGCAGTACAAATGGCCGAGAAACCCGACCCGACGAGAGCGACATCATAGGACATTCATTCCTCCAACCTGCGACAGCTTGAACAGCCAGACGACGGGCGTCGAACCCAACGATACTCTAGTCAATGAGTAGAGATTAAACATCCGCGAATGTCCACCCTTCACTTTTTGCCGCGGGATGATCGGATGTGCAGTGGGTCAAAACCAAAAAGTTAGCCGCGGCAAACTTCTGCGCGGGCATGCATTCCTTGTGTGAAAAGACGCGATCCGCGCCCGTCTGTCTGATCGTCAGGGCGAAGTTAGCCGCGGCTAACCGTCAAACTGTCACAAAAAACAAAAGTGATTCTTCCACAATGCCTTAGCGCCACTTTCGCACCTGAGAAAAAAGCCTATTGCGCCAAAAAGAGAATCGGCGCTTATATCTCAGTTGCGGAAAAAACCGCCTTTTTCGAAAAAAACCGCTACTGCAATTTCGAGCGAAAGAAGACCGATGACACAGAGTGCCGATTTAAGACGTGCCGCAGGAGCACCCGACCTGACGAGTCTTATACAACAGCATTCGGCTGCGTTGTCAGCCCAATTGCAGGCTCATAATGCAAATACATTTTCACCACACACCGAAAAGAGCATGCGCCATTTCTCACCGGCAGAAACCGCGCGGCTGATCGGTATCGGCGAGGCCTATCTTCGTCAGATCGCCGCCGAACGCCCGGAGCTCGATGCGGCCCAAGCCTCCGGCCGCCGTTCCTATTCGGTTGAGGATATGGACGAGATCAGAAAATTCCTTGATCAGGGCGCGCGCGGCACCCGCCGTTATCTGCCACACCGCCGTGATGGCGAAGAGTTGCAGGTCATCGCCGTCATGAACTTCAAGGGCGGTTCTGGAAAAACCACGACATCTGCACATCTGGCGCAATATCTGGCGCTGCGCGGTTACCGGGTGCTCGCCATCGATCTCGATCCGCAGGCCAGCCTGTCGGCGCTCTTCGGTCATCAGCCGGAGATTGATGTCGGTCCGAATGAAACGCTTTATGGCGCCATCCGTTACGATGACGAACGCAGGCCGATCGCTGAAATCGTTCGCGGCACCTATATTCCTAATCTCCATATCGTTCCGGGCAATCTGGAACTCATGGAATTCGAACATGACACGCCCCGCGCTCTGATGCGCCGCGCGCCCGGCGATACACTGTTTTTCGCCCGCATTGGCCAAGCAATTGCCCAGGCGCAGAACTTCTATGATGTCGTGGTCATCGATTGCCCGCCGCAGCTTGGTTATCTGACGCTTTCGGCGCTGACCGCCGCCACATCCGTCCTCGTCACCGTTCATCCGCAAATGCTGGATGTGATGTCGATGAACCAGTTCCTTGCCATGACCGGCGACCTTCTCGCCGAAATCGGCAGGGCGGGCGCACGTTCCGACTATAACTGGATGCGTTATCTGATCACCCGTTTTGAACCGAGCGACGGACCGCAGAACCAGATGGTCGCCTTCCTGCGCTCGATTTTCGGTGAAAACGTCCTCATCCACCCGATGCTGAAGAGCACGGCCGTCTCGGATGCCGGACTGACCAACCAGACACTTTTCGAAGTGGAAAGAACCCAGTTCACCCGGTCCACCTATGACCGTGCGCTGGAAGCCATGAACAACGTAAACGCTGAAATCGAAGGACTGATTAAAAAAGCGTGGGGTAGGGCAGCATGAGCAGAAAACAGATATTCGCCAATCTTGGTACTCCGGCCGCCGACAGCAATGAGACCGCATCCGAGCGGTCGCGTCCGCGTATCAGGCCCATCCTTGGCTCTCCGGAACTCGTGACCGATGTTCTGAATTCCCCGGTGGGAATGATCGGCCAGTCGCTCAGCGAGGTATCGGAACGCGCCAAGCGTGCGGAAGAAATCGAAAGGCAGCTCGCAGAAGGTCTCACGATCGTTTCGCTCAATCCTGCCGATATAGATCCCTCTTTCATACCTGATCGCATGCCAGCCTCCGAAGAGGCGGATGCAGGTCTGGTTGAAGCCATTCGTGAACAGGGCCAGCAGGTTCCCATTCTGGTGCGCCCGCATCCCGAGTTCCCCGGCCGTTATCAGGTCGCCTTTGGTCATCGTCGCCTGCGTGCAGTCTCCAGCCTCGGTATTCCGGTCAAGGCGGTCGTACGTGATCTCAGCGATGAGCAGCTCGTCGTTGCCCAGGGACAGGAAAACAACGAACGTCGCGATCTCACCTATATCGAAAAGGCACGCTTTGCCCAGAAACTGCAGATACGGTTTCCGCGAGATACGATCATGGCCGCCATGTCGCTGCACAAGGGCGATCTCTCCAACATGCTGTCGGTTGTCGGCCGCATTCCGGAGGATCTGGTCGATCTTATTGGCCCCGCCCCAACTGTCGGCCGTCGTAACTGGATGGACCTTGCCGATCAGCTTTCCTCTTCTCAGGTCAAGGAAGCGGCCCGTGCCTATGTGAGGGATGCCTCGGTTGCTGCCCTGCCATCGGAAGACCGTTTCAAGTCGCTTCTGGATTTTCTGAAGCCCAAGGCGCAGGCAAAAAAAACCGGTGTCTGGTCATCCGAAACCGGCGGCCGGCTGGCAAAGGTCGTCGAAAGCGACCGCAAGCTGGATATCTCTATCGACAAGAACGAAGCACCGGAATTTGCCGAGTTCGTTCTGGAACATCTTCAAACGCTGTTTGCCGAATACCGGTCCAAGCAGTGAATTTTAACTCGAACGACTAACAGGAGACGCATCACAAAAGAAAAAAGCCCCCGAACGTTGCCGCGCGGAAGCCTTTCTTTGATTTAAGCACCCGAAGAATCTCATTTCCGCGAATCATAGTCAAGAGTCTTGGCATCGAATTTTTCGGTGAGCGATTTTCTTTTGCCTTGTGAAAGGTGAAAGACATGGACAGCACATGTGTAACGACGCCCTTTGGGCGGCGAGCGATGTCGTTTGGCGTCCTCGCGACCCAGTTTGCCGCGCAGAAAAACAAGAAGATCGAAGCGGTCGATAAATGGAAACTCTATCGTTCGGTCTGTGAAGCCCGGCCTTTGGTTGGCGTGACCGATCGCTCGCTTGCGGTCCTGAACGCGCTTCTGAGTTTTTATCCCAAGAACGAACTTTCCAGCGAAGCCGGTTTGGTCGTCTTCCCGTCGAATGCGCAATTGTCACTCCGTGCCCATGGCATGGCCGAACAGACATTGCGCCGGCATCTTTCGGCTCTTGTCGAAGCCGGCCTCATCATTCGCAAGGACAGCCCGAACGGAAAACGATACGCCCGCAAACACCGGGGAGGGGAAATCAGCGAGGCTTACGGTTTTTCGCTGGCACCGCTTCTTGCCCGCAAAGCGGAAATTGAGGAACTCGCCGAACGCATCGTCAGCGAGCGACTCGATCTTCAGCGGCTTCGTGAAAGTATCAGCCTTTGCCGCCGCGATATCCAGAAACTCTGCGACATGATTGCTGCGAGCGGTCAGGTCGAAGCCTTCGAAGGGTTTCAGACACGTTACAACGCCATTGCCCGCTCTCTCGGTCGCAATTCCAAGCCCGCGGAACTCAAAGAAATCGGCGGTTTTTTGGCCTCTTTGCGTGCTGAAGTAACCAACTATCTGGAAAATATTGAAAAATCGGAAAATTTGGGCGGCAATGACTGCCAAAATGAGCGCCTCATAAAGAATTCAGAATCCGAATCCATATCTAAACGGCAGGATTTGCACGAACCGGTAACCACTGCACCTGCCAGCACGGTAAGCGCCCAGCCGGCATATGCGGCACCCATCAGTGCAAAACCTTCACCGCCATCGCCAAAGCCTGTTCTTCATAAGCAATTTTTTGTTCCTGATATTGTTTTGGTTTTGAAGGCTTGCCCTGACATCGCGCTCTATGCCCCAGGCGGAGCGGTTACAGGCTGGCGCGATCTGGAAGTGGCGACATCGGTGATCAAAACCATGTTCAACATCAGCCAGTCCGCCTATCAGGATGCGCTTGCCACATTTGGCCGACAGGGAACCGCAGCCATTCTCGCCTGCCTTCTGCAGAAAGCAGACCAGATAAGTTCGCTTGGCGGGTATCTGCGCAATCTGACCCGTAAGGCGCAGGAAGGCGGCTTCGACCTGCAGACAATGCTTCTGGCGCAGTTGAGAGGGCGTAAGGACACTATGGAGGCCAGCATGCCCTGCTGAGTTAACGGAGCGTGGAAAACGGTCTCTGCTTGCGGAAAAAGCAGACCGAAGTTACATTGACGCCGTTTCCGCAAGAAAAAGAGATTCGCATGAGGCTGCTGATATCAACAGTGCAGCCAAGGGGTTTCTATGGTTAATGCAGGGTAATGAAAACTAAGTCCGAATTAGCTTTCGTTTGCGTTTTTCCGTGATTGCTTTCAAACGCTTGAGTCGGGCATACTTTTCGTCGGAAAAGCGCTGGCAAGGGCAGAACAGTGCAATCTGTATACACCGATCACCTGTCAAAGTGGGCGTGTAGCACCGGATAAAAGGCATGTCCGGCCGCTGTAAAACCCGGGATGAGTTCCACGGGAACGCACATTTGAAAGACGACGGGCCTCGGGTGGAGGCGGGCGATGTTGAACTTTCGGCAAGGTCCCGCGTTTGCGCTTCATTGCTTAAACGGATGGCTGAGCCGATGAATTTTCCGGATGATATGGAACTCTCCGTCGCTCTCTATATGGCGGACAACGCTTTGCCCCGGGACAGGGCCATTGAAAAGCTTCTGAGGGCGGAGCTCGAAAACGCCGGCCATCTTCCCGGCGGTCAAGGTAGGCCGCCCGAAATCATCGATGGGCAACCGAGCGCGGACTATGTCCAATATAGCTCCTACCTCGATGAGGACATCTGAAAGGGGCGGAACCAAAGCGGGCGAGGGCGGTTTATGGCGCAAACAATTGTGCCAGGATGCGTCCCATGTTTCCAAGATCATTTTTTCTCGCAGCCGCGCTCGCCACTATGACGGGCTTGCCGGTATTTGCCCAACCTATCGAGGTCAGCACGCTCGAGGTTTCCAGGGCAGATAGCACCCCACTTCCGCCAAAGGTCTTGGTCCCGAACTACATCACCGACGTGTCGGGAAAAAAGGTTCGTCTGGTCGGGCCGCGTTTTTATCCCGACAGTGCGCGGGCGCTGGAGTTTCCCGGTCAAAAATTGAACCCGGTCGAAGCGGGCAGCGAAGAGATTTTTTCCCAACGGTGAGAGGCCATTGGTGAGCGGACGTATCGCGACGACCAACATCTGACGGGGGTGGCATGAGAGCCAAGGGCGAGACTTATTCACGCAAGGCGGATGGGGAACGCTGGATAAGGCAGGAGGGGCAGGATGCCGGAAAGGCCAGTTTCCCCGAATTGTTCTTCGATCTGGTCTTCGTTTTCGCGCTGATCCAGCTCTCCCACGCCCTCGCCAAAGATTTTGGGCCGACGGCAGCGCTTGAAGCGGGCATCCTGATATTATCGCTTTGGTGGTTATGGATACATACCACCTGGATCACAAACCTGTTGAACACGGAAAAGGAACCGGTCAGGATTTTGCTGTTTGTCCTGATGTTCGGTGGCGTTTTGCTCGCCATCGCGCTGCCGGAGGCTTTTGCGGAACAGGGCCTTGTCTTCGCCCTGATCTACAGCGCGATGCAGGTGGGGCGAAGCCTCTTTGCGCTGTATGCTTTCAAGGATGAAGACCGGCAGTCTTTTCTGGTCTTTGTGCGCGTGACGATCTGGCTCGCGGTATCAAGCCTGTTCTGGCTGGCCGGTGGACTGGTCGATCTGGCGGATCGCATTCTTCTGTGGGGCATCGCGCTTGCAATCGAATATGCCGGTCCCGCCTGCCGTTATGTCGTGCCGGGCGTGGCCTCAAGCGACGAGGACCGGCTGCATCTTTCCGGCGAGCATCTGGCGGAGCGATGTGCGCTTTTCGTCATCATCTGCCTTGGGGAAACGATCCTCACCACGGGGCGCACGGCCACGGAATATATGAATTCGGGTCTGACATTCATCGTCTTCTGCTCGGCTTTCGTCAGCACCGTGGCGATGTGGTGGATCTATTTTCATCACGGGCAGGAGGAGGCCTCGAGAAAAGCCGAGAACGCCGAAGAAAAAGCGAAGATTGCCCATAATCTTTTTAACTACGGGCATTTGCCCATTGTAGCCGGCATTATCCTGACGGCGGTAGGTGAGGATTTCAGCCTCTCCCACGCGCGCGAAGGCGCGACCATGCGGGAGGCGATCGCCATTCTCGGCGGTCCCGTCCTGTTTCTGGCCGGCAATATCGGCGTCAAGATTGCCGCCGCCTATCAGCGGCCGGTTTCGCATCTTGCCGGCGTGGTGGCGCTCTGCCTGCTTTTGCCGGCGCCGGGTATTCCGCTTTTTGTGCTGCAACTGGCAAGCACGGGAATTCTCCTGCTCGTCGCCCTCTGGGAATATCTGGCGCTGAAAAAAGCAGGCACCAATGCCTGACGACTAATCACGCATTGGCCAGATTACGCGCCCTGTCGTTCCAGAGCCGAAGGCTACGTGCATAGGCTTCCTCAAAGGGCAGAGTCATATCATTGACCAGCATCAGCGCGATGGCGGCGGTGGAAATGATGATGGTTTCGGCTCTTTCGTCCCTCGCCGCCCCCGTCCAGACCGCCCGCCAATATTCGAAAGTGGTGAACATGGTCGGCATTTCGGCGGGCGGCGCCTCGCGGGCGGGAATGAGGAATTCGATATCCCTGCCCTTTGAAAGGCCAAAAATCCGGGTGGTGCGGAAAGGGGTGAATTGCGCAAAATCCCGCGTATTGCCGAGAATGGCGAGGTTTTCCACCGAAAGCAGCCGCGCCGTGTCCCGGTGAAGTTCCTGATAGGATGGCCGGGCCACGCCGATGATAGTGCTTCGGGCGCGAAGCGGGTTGAGAAGATGGACGACCGTGTTGAGCGGCAGGCGCATCTCCAGAATGCCATGCAGGCCGAGCAGGCTCTGAAATTGCAGGGACAGGCCACCGATCGGCAGATAGGCGATACGTTCTGAGGATGTGGCTTCGGCCGCCTGTGAAAGCGAATGACAAAGGGGAATGCCGCAGGCCTGTGCGGCAAGTTCAAGCTTGCCGCCGTTTTCGCCCTGACCCACATGGCCGTGCAAGAGAACGCTGTATCCCGCCATGGAAACCAGGCGGGCTGAATGCAGGAACCATGGCGCATCGCGATGTTTCGGCGACATGTAGGCCGGCCAGTCAAGATCCGCCGCCGCCGGCTGCTGCCGATCTCTTTCGATATGTTGCCACATGGCCTCGATGAAGCCGGCAAGTTCGGCCGCGGTCACGCCGCGATAATGCATGGTGGCGAGCAGTGCGCCGATCTGTATGGGATCGGCATCGCCCTCGAGAATGATCGACAGCGCATCCATTGCCTCGTCTTGGGCGAGCGGACGGCTGTTGCCGATGCCCATTGCCGAGGTCGCGATATATTTGGCAAGCCGGTGCTGCGGATCGGCATTGTGCCCGATGCGGGCGAGACGGTCGGCAATATTTTCCGGTGTCGGCTGGCCTTCCAGAAGAACGCTGGGGCGAAGGGAAAGCGGCGGCGCCTTCATCAATACCGGCTGTTCCCAACCGCTTTTATCGAGGGCGGCCGGCGCCTCCGGTCTGTCCTGCGAATAGTCGATCAGGTTTTCGGCCTCCGCCGCCAGCGATCGAATGCGCAGCCGCATATTCTCCGCAAAGGGGGTAGGGCGCAGGCCCTGGCCAGTACGCAAAAAAAGCTGGTCTCCGTATCTTTCCCGGAGCTGTTGCAGAATGCGGCTCATCGAAGATGTCGGCAGTCCCATGCCCGCCGCAGCCCGGCTTACACTGCCTTCCCGCAACAACGCATCAAAAGCGACAAGTAATTTCAGCTGTCCGAGCCTGTCGGGTTTTGTCGTGGAGGCTGGTTCTTCTTTTCTCTTGCCGGTTGTCATCTTGCGATTTTTTTACTCCGCCGCTTATTCGGGGAGCCCTTTTTGCAATTTCTGGAATTTAGAACTGTTCGAAAACAAACGCGTTGCGCCCGCATCCCCTCCTAAATAAGTGGGGTTAAATTCTCAAGTTAAATGCGGGGGCGTAACATGGAATTGAAGTACCGCGGTCAGAACAGGGCTGCGACAATAATAAAGACCGGTGTTTCTGCAGCAATGGCTGGCACGGCTTTGGGCCTTGCTCTGCCGGCATTTGCGCAGCAGGCGTCCGAGGGAACCACGGTTCTTCAGCAGATTGTGGTCACCGCATCCGGCTTCGAGCAGAATGTGAAAGACGCTCCGGCCAGCATCACAGTTGTCACGCGGGAAGATCTGGAAAAAGGGTCCTATCGCGATCTGACCGATGCATTGCGCGAAGTTCAGGGCGTGTCCGTCACCGGCATTGCCAATGAAAAGGATATTTTCATTCGCGGATTGCCCGGCGCCTACACGCTGGTTCTGGTTGACGGCAAGCGGCAGAGCACACGCGATGCCCGCACCAACGGCAATTCCGGCTTCGAACAGAGTTTCGTGCCGCCGGTATCGGCGATCGAACGCATCGAGGTAGTGCGTGGGCCGATGTCCTCGCTTTATGGTTCGGATGCCATGGGCGGCGTCATCAACATCATCACCCGCAAGGTCGGCGATGTCTGGTCCGGCTCGGTCACGACCGAAGGCACGGTTCAGCAACATTCCAAATTCGGCAATAGCGGTCAGGTCTCCTGGTATGCCAACGGACCGATCCTGAAGGACCAGCTCGGCCTGCAGGTCTGGGGCAGGGGCTTCACGCGCGGCGAAGACGGTATTCTGAACGGCACCACGGGCGCCAGGGAATATGATTTCAACGGTCGCCTGACATTCACGCCGAATGAAGATCATGACATCTATCTCGAAGGCGGCAAGACGCGGCTGCGTCGCGACGCCGAACCCGGCGAGACGCTGGCAGCGACGGATGCCAACGGCACCTACAACACCAATACGCGTGACCATTGGTCCCTGTCGCATACCGGCCGCTGGGGGCCGACCACATCCGAATTCTCGTTCCAGCAGGAATGGGCGGAGCGCACCAACTTCACCAGAAATATCCGCACGGGCCGCGTGACCGAAAACCCGCGCTCGCCGGAAGTGCGCAATACCGTTCTCGACGGCAAGTTCACCACGCCCTTCGAATTGTTCGGCAACCACACGCTGGTCACAGGCGGACAATATTTCGAGGCGCGGCTGACGGACCAGAATCCGGGACGCCGCACCGGTCGCGATGAGACATTTTCGGCGACGCAATGGGCGCTCTTCCTTGAGGATGAATGGCGCATTGTCGATAATTTCGCGCTGACGGGCGGTCTTCGTCTCGATAATCACGAGAAGTATGGCAATCACTTCAGCCCGCGCCTTTATGGCGTCTGGAGTGCGACCGAAGAGCTGACCATCAAGGGCGGCATTTCCACCGGTTTCCGCGCCCCGGAAATCCGCCAGATCGCGCCGGGTTACGCCTATACGACGGGTGGCGGCGGCTGCAGCTATGGCCCAAGCGGCACCTGCGGCGTGATCATCGGTGATCCCAACCTCGAAGCGGAAAAGAGCACGAGCTACGAAGTCGCCGCCCTCTGGGACAATGGCGACGTCGCTCTCGGCGCTACCTATTTCTATACCGATTTCAAGGACAAGATCTCCAACGCGCTGGTGCTCAATCCGGATGGAACACCGGCCCGCTGGAGCGAAGACCGCAACTATCGTCTCTGGTATAACTACAACATCGACGATGCGGTCATTCAGGGTGTGGAACTGACGGCGACCTGGTATGCGACGCCAGAACTGACGCTGCGCGGCAACTATACCTATACGCATTCCGAACAGAAAACCGGTGACTACGAAGGTTTCCCCCTGGCGCGCACACCTGAGCATATGGCCAATCTGCGCGGCGACTGGGTGACCCCGATCGATGGTCTGGAAGCCTGGGCCTCGCTGAATTACCACGGATCGGAAATCAACGCCGGCCCGCGCATCGGCACGAATGGCACGCCGGTGACGATCAATGGCAAGGCCGGTCGCAAATACGACGCCTACACCACGCTGGATATCGGGGCGAAATATGCGGTCGCCGAAAATGTCGACCTCAATGCCGCCATCTACAATGTCTTCGACAAGGATGTCGGCACCGACGATTTTAACACCGTCATGGAAGGCCGTCGTTTCTGGATCAGCATGACAGCGAAGTTCTGATCTGGACACAGTCACGAAATTCAGAGGCGCCTTCTGGCGCCTCTTTTTTTGAACGTTCGTCTATTGACCTCAACTATGGTTGAGGAATTATACCGGCTGCTCTTCAGTGTGTTTCCGCGTTTTCCGAGCGGAAATCGTTCCGGAAGCAGGAGCCAGAATGGAAAATACCATCTTCAAACACAGCCTGACGGTCGGGGAGGTTGCCCGTCGCAGCGGTATTGCCGTCTCCACAATCCATTTTTACGAGGCGAAAGGATTGATCGAGGGCTGGCGCACCGCCGGTAACCAGCGTCGTTATCATCGCGCCGTTCTGAGGCGCATCGCCATCATCCGCATCGCGCAGCGGGCCGGGATACAGCTCAGCATCATCAGGGATGCGATGGCCGATCTGCCGCAAGACAGGGTAGCGACGACGGCCGATTGGCGCAGGTTTTCCCAATCCTGGCGGGAAATGCTCCAGCTTCGCATCAACAACCTGATCATGCTACGCGATCAGCTTACCGGCTGTATCGGTTGCGGGTGCCTTTCGCTGGATGATTGTCCGTTACGCAACCCGAATGATGTTCTGGCCGATGACGGCGCGGGTCCGCGCCGTCTCGTGTCCGCCGAGTGAGCAGAAGTTTCGGGACGGGGCGATTGTCCCTCACTCGGAATCGGCTGGAACCCACACGCTGACGCTGCCGCCATTGGTGGGAAAGACGCCCTTGCCGCTCTCATCAAAGGTAATATGTTCTTCACGGTGCCCGAGAAAGTCGCGCCAGACCGCCCCGGCGTGATCGGGACCGAGATCGATCTGCTTTTCCGCCGGCTCGCCATTCGACATCACCACCACACAGCCCGGCGCATCGGCGGTGCCGTGGCGAATGAAGGCAATGCAACTCGGGTCGTCGAAAATATCCGTCTGGGCTCCGTTGGCGAAAAGGCTGCGGGCCTCGATGAGTTTCGGCAGGCATTCGATGGCCGGAATGATGATCTCGTGTTCGTTGCCGTCATTTCCGGTGTCGGTATAACGGGTGCCGAACAGATCGGGATAAAAGACGCAGGGCACGCCCTCTTCGCGCAGCAGAATGATGGCATAGGCAAGAGGCTTGAACCAGGGTTCCACCGGCGCTTCCAGCGATTGCAGCGGCTGGGTGTCGTGATTATCGACCAGCGTGACGGCGTGGTCGGGAACGGCGGAGACAAGCGAGCCATCGAAGATGTTGCGCATGTCGAAATCACCGCCCTGTTTCGAGGCGTCATGGAAGCTGTGGTGAAGGGCGACGTCAAAAAGCATGAGCTGCTTGTCGACCAGTTCGAGATAGCTTTTCAGCGCCTCGAGATCGGGGTGCCAATATTCCGCCACGACGAAGAGATCCGGATCGACCGTTTCGCGCATATGGCCGACCCAGTCACGGAAGAACCAGGCCGGAATATGTTTGGCGGCATCCAGGCGGAAGCCATCCACCTGTACCTGCTCGGAGAGCCAGCGGCCCCAATATTTGAGTTCCTCGTAAACCGCCCGGTTCCTGAACTCGACATCCGCACCCATCAGATAGTCGAAATTGCCGTTTTCCTGATCGACTTCCTCATTCCATTCCCCATCGCCATATTCGTTGACGAGGCGGAAAATGCCGTCTTCGGTCGGTTCCTCGATATGGTCGACACCGCTGAAGCACTTCAGGTCCCATATGAATTTGGAATGTTTGCCGTTGCGACCGGGAAAGGTGAAGCGTGTATAGGCAAGCGCCGGAAAGTCTTCATCATCGATCTCGGTACGGTCCTCAGGATTGACGCGGCGAACCCGCACCTTTTCCTTCTCGTCGGCACCCATCTTGTGATTGAGAACAACATCGTGAATGACGCGGATGCCGTTTTCCTTCAGCGTTCGTCCGGCATGTTCGAGCGCGGTGCGATCACCATATTTGGTGGCGACGGTGCCCTTCTGGTCGAATTCGCCGAGGTCGAAGAGATCGTAGGTGTCATAACCCACCGAATAACCACCGGCGGCGCCCTTGTAGGCGGGCGGCAGCCAAACATCGGTGATACCCATTTTCGCAAGGCTTTCGGCCTTTTCGGCCACCTCGCTCCATAATTTCCCTCCGTCTGGATAATACCAATGGAAGAACTGAAGCAAGGTGCGTCCGGCCATATTTCCCTCACAGTAGTTAGCAGGTCGCGCCATAAACGGCCCGGCGGCGAAAGGGTTCCGCCGCCGGGGATGCGCGATCTGCAATTGTGAGGCCCGATGGCCCGCCCGTATATTAGCCGGCTATGTCGAGAAGAGCAGCGCCCGCCTGCAGATAGTCGCCTTCCTTGACGATCAGACGGACTTTGCCGGCCTTGGGGGCGACAATCTGCGTCTCCATCTTCATGGCTTCCATGACGGCCAAAAGATCGCCTTGCGAAACCGTGTCGCCGTCTTCCACCTTGAAGGACTGCAAGGTGCCGGAAACCGGGGCGAGGATTTCACCTTCCTTTTCCTTGGTGGCGGCGGCGCCCGGAACAGCCGCGCTGCTGCCGCTAACCGCACCGAGACTGGAGAGCAGCAGGCTGGGCAGGCCAACCGATACGCGCTTGCCGTCGATTTCCAGAAAAGTGCGAGTAACGGAAGGGTCGTCGGCCGGTGCCGGTCGTTCCATCGCATCCGGCATGGCGGCGAAATCGGTCTCGATCCAGCGGGTATGAACCTTGAAACCGTCCGTGCCGATGAAGTCTTCGGTTTCGATCGCGGCGCGATGAAATGGCAGCACCGTGGCGATGCCTTCGATGCGGAACTCCTTCAGCGCGCGGCGGGCGCGACGCAGGACCTGATCGCGGTCGGCACCGGTGACGATCAGCTTCGCCATCAGCGAGTCGAATACGCCAGGCACGCTGGAGCCGCTGACGACACCGCTATCCACGCGAATCCCGGGACCTGAAGGTGCGTCGAAAACCGAGATCGAGCCGGGTGTGGGCAGGAAACCCCGGCCGGGATCTTCGGCATTGATGCGGAACTCCATGGAGTGGCCACGCGGCTCCGGCGTTTCAAGCACCCGTAGCTTGTGGCCTTCGGCAATGCGGAACTGTTCGATGACGAGATCGATGCCTGTGGTTTCCTCGGTAACCGGATGTTCCACCTGCAGGCGCGTATTGACCTCGAGGAAAGAAATCGTGCCGTCGACGCCGAGAAGGAATTCGACGGTGCCGGCGCCGGAATAACCAGCGGCAGCGCAGATCGCCTTGGCGGCCGCATGGATTTTCTGACGCTGTTCGGCGGACAGGAAGGGGGCAGGGGCTTCTTCGATCAGTTTCTGGTTCCGGCGCTGCAGCGAGCAGTCGCGGGTGCCGAGTACCAGCACATTGCCGTGCTTGTCGGCGAGAACCTGCGCCTCGATATGGCGCGGCCGGTCAAGGAAACGTTCGAGGAAGCACTCGCCGCGGCCGAAAGCGGCTGTCGCCTCGCGCACGGCGGATTCGTAGAGATCGGCGATCTCTTCCATCTTCCAAGCAACTTTCAGGCCGCGACCACCGCCGCCATGCGCTGCCTTGATGGCGACGGGCAGGCCGTGTTCTTCGGCAAAGGCTGTGACTTCGGCGGCGGAAGAGACCGGGCCGTCGCTGCCGGCGACCAGCGGTGCGCCGACGCCGGTGGCGATGCGCCGCGCCTCGACCTTGTCGCCCAATGCTTCGATAACCTGCGGGTCCGGGCCGA
This sequence comes from Agrobacterium sp. CFBP2214, assembly GCF_030209895.1. Lineage (NCBI taxonomy): Bacteria > Pseudomonadati > Pseudomonadota > Alphaproteobacteria > Hyphomicrobiales > Rhizobiaceae > Agrobacterium > Agrobacterium sp. CFBP2214. The sequence goes on from NZ_JARVRC010000026.1 coordinate 27,033, forward strand.
TCCAGATCAAGCCGGCATCAAGCACGGCCTGCGCGAATTCAGCACGCTCGGACAGGAAGCCGTAGCCGGGATGCACGGCATCCGCGCCGGCACGTTTGGCAATCGCGATCAGCTTGGTGATATCGAGATAGGTCTCGGCCGGGCGCACGCCTTCCAGCGCATAGGCTTCATCCGCCAGCCGGACGAAAAGCGCATCCTGATCGGGATCGGCATAAACGGCGACCGATTGCAGGCCATAATCGCGACATGCGCGGATGATGCGCACCGCGATCTCGCCGCGATTGGCAATCAGCACTTTTTTCATCGCTCTTCTCCTCGGAATTCTATGTTCTTGGCCGCGATTTCGGCGAATAGGCCGATCGGGCGGAATTTGATTTTGGCGTTGACGGGGATCTGCCCGGCAAGATCGAGATGATATTCCGCCACCGCGCCGATGACGGGATAACCGCCGGTCAGCGGGTGATCGGCAAGGAAGAGAACCGGCTGGCCGCTATGCGGTATCTGGATCGCCCCTGTCGCCGTGCCTTCACTCGGCAGTTCGGCGCTGTCCTTGCGTTCCACCGGCACGTCGCCGGCAAGGCGGATGCCGACGCGGTTCGATTGCGGCGTGACCTGCCAGAACTGGCCGGTCAGCGTCTCGATACCCTTCTGCGTGAACCAGTCGGTGCGGGGGCCGAGAACGACGTCCAGTGTCACGACCTCACCGGTTGCCGGAGGTTCTAAGGCCGGAACTTCGTTGATCGATACGCTGGAGAGGCCGGACTTCTCACCCTTGAGCGAAAGGACGGCGCCAGCGCCCACCGGTTCGGGACCGACAACAGCGAGCGTATCGGTTGCGAAACTGCCGAGTACCGGCTCAACATCAAAGCCGCCGCGTACCGCAAGATAACAGCGCATGCCCTTCGGCGGCTGGCCGAAAGTCACGACATCGCCGGGTTCGAGGGATACCGGGCCATCGGTCTTTGCCGCGAAGCTGCCATCCGCCGTGGTAATGGTGACGGGGCAGGGCGCACCGGCAATGCCGATGACAGTGCGGCTTGTGCTCCTGAAGGAAAAACCGCCGAGCGTCAGTTCAAGGCACGGCGTATTAACCGGATTGCCGACGATGCGGTTTGCGGCGTTGAACGCACCGCGATCCAAGGCGCCGGAAGCCGATACACCCTGCCCTGTCTGGCCGAAGCGGCCGAGATCCTGAAAGATGGCGGGCATGGGTGCGGCGAGCACCTCGAAATGTGGGCCGTCCTTTATCGGTTCTTTTTGCGAACTACGCGGTGCCGAGACGGGAATATCGACCGTCTTGCCGGCCTTGTTCATGTCGAAGAAACGCACCCGGTAACCCGGCTGGAAAAGTGCGCCGGGATCGCGGTCAATATCCCACATTTTCACCGGCGTCGTGCCGATGATCTGCCAGCCGCCGGGGCTGTTTTGCGGATAGACGCCGCTGAAGGCACCAGCCAATGCCACTGAGCCGGCGGGAATGCGGGTGCGCGGGCTTTGCCGGCGCGGCACATGCAGGCCCGGATCGCCGCCGACCAGATAACCGAAACCGGGAGCGAAGCCGCAAAAGGCCACGGTGAATTCGCTTTCGGTGTGGCGACGGATGACCTCTTCGATGCTCATGCCGGTCAGTTCGGCAACATCGGCGAGGTCCTCGCCATTATAATGGACGGGGATTTCGACGAGATTGTCCGAAGGTGCAATTTTCGCCGAGAGATCGCGGCTTGCGAGCTGCGCGGCCAGCATCTCCGCACCGATCTTTTCGGGGCGAAAGCGGATCATCAACGTGCGGGCCGCCGGCACCGTCTCTTCGATGCCCTCGACCGGATCACTCTGAAGCGAGGCGAAAAGCGCCAGCGTTTCATCGAGATCGGCAAGTTCGACAAGAATGGTGGTGAGGCTGACGGGGAGAAAACGCATCATATCCTCACGCGTGATAGGCGGAATCGGGAATATCGGTGATGAACATGTGGCCCGGCGCATGGGTGATCGCAAAAGGCACGCCGGATGCCATGACCGCGGCCTGAGGGGTCACACCGCAGGCCCAGAAGACCGGAACCTCACCCGGCTCGATCCGCACCGCATCACCGAAGTCGGGTTTGGCAAGATCGATGATGCCGATTTCTTCCGGCGCGCCGACATGCACGGGCGCGCCATGCACCGCCGGAAAACGTCCCGAAATGGTTGCCGCATCGGCAACACGCGACGCCGGGATCGGCCGCATGGAAACGACCATATTGCCCTTCAGCCGACCCGCCGGACGGCAGGGCCGGTTGGTGAGATACATTGGCACATTGCTCTTGTCGGTCATGTGGCGGATTTCGATGCCCGCTTCCACCATCGGCGTTTCGAAGGTGAAGCTGCAGCCGATCAGGAAAGCGACGAGATCGTCACGCTCAGCCCACGCAGCGGTGGCATCAGCCGTTTCCTCGGCAAGCTTGCCGTCCCGCCAGATGCGGTAGAGCGGTAGATCAGTTCTGAGATCGGCACCGGGCGCGAGAAGCGTGGTGGGCGAGCCGGGATCGGAGACATCAAGCACCGGGCAGGGTTTGGGATTGCGCTGCGCATAAAGCAGGAAATCGAAAGCCCAGTCGCGCGGCAGCACGATCATGTTCGCCTGCGTGAAGCCGGGTGCTATGCCAGAGGTTGGGGCGACGAGGCCGTCGCGATAGATGGCGCGGGCCTTTCGCGCGGCGTCCGCGTCCGTGTGGTTGAGATAGGATGTCGGTATCGTCATCGGCTACCCTTTCAGCGATTGGATGCGAAGGAGCGGATGTCGATGCCATCAGCCTCGAAACGGCGGCGGATTTCCTGGGCGATGGCAACCGCGCCGGGGCTGTCGCCATGCACGCAGATGGATTGCGCCTCGATTTTTATGATGCTGCCATCGATTGCCTCCAGCGTGCCTTCGCGGGCGAGCTGCACCATGCGGTCGGCGATCTTTGCCGCATCATGCAGGACGGCACCGGCTTCCCGGCGGGAAACGAGCTGGCCCTGAGGCGTATAGGCACGATCCGCAAAGGCTTCGGCAACGACGGCAAGACCGGACTTGCGGGCGAGATCGAGGATGGGGGCATTGGCAAGGCCCATCAATACCAGCGACGAGTCTATCGCCTTGATGCCGTCGATAACGGCCTGCCCCTGTTTCGCGTCATTGGCGATGCGGTTGTAGAGCGCGCCATGCGGTTTGACGTAACGCACCGTGGTGCCGGCAGCGGCGGCGACGCCTTTCAGCGCGCCGATCTGATAGATGACATCGGCAATCAGCTCTTCCGAGGTCGCGTCCAGATCACGGCGGCCGAAGCCGACGCGGTCCGGATAGGAGACATGGGCGCCGACAACCACGCCTTTTTCGGCAGCGGCCTTGACGGTGCGGTAGATGCCGGCCGGATCACCTGCGTGAAATCCGCAGGCGATGTTGGCGCTGGAGACGATGGCGAGCATCGCCTCGTCGTCACCCATGCGCCATGCGCCGTAACTTTCGCCAAGATCGCTGTTGAGATCGATAGCGGCCATGTTTGCCTCCCTTGAATTTATCAGTAGCCGAGCAAGGCGAAGATCGCGCCCGCCGACTTATAGGCCATATACCAGGTGAGTGCGCAGGTCAGCACGCCAAGCACCAGCAACCAGCGCGGGTAGTGATAACCGTGCATCAGATCGGCGCGTTTCCAGGCTGCATACATGAAGATCGAAAGGCCGATCGGCAGAACGAGACCGTTGAGGCCGCCGACGAAGACGAGCATGGCTGCAGGCGGTGTGGTGATGATGACATAGGCGATCAGCGAAATGGCGATGAAGCCGACGGTTGCCAGGTTTCGCTGGCGCTCCGTTATGTCAGGCTTGAAAGCCGTCAGGAACGACACGGAGGTATAGGCCGCACCAATGATGCTGGTCATGGCCGAGGCGAGGAAGACCGCGCCGAACAGGCGGAAGCCGATATCGCCGGCGGCGGCATGGAAAGCCTGGCCGGCGGGGTTTGCCGCCTTGCCGGAGAGATCGATGACCACGCCGCTGGCGACGACACCGAGGATGGCAAGGAACAGGATGTAGCGCAGCACGCCGGTAATCGCGATGCCGCTCAGCGCCGCACGATTGACCGCGTTGATATTTTCAACGCCCACCATGCCCTTGTCCAGCAGGCGATGTGCGCCAGCATAGGTGATATAACCGCCGACCGTGCCGCCGACGATGGTGGTGATGGTGACGAAATCGATGGTATCGGGCAGGAAGGTCTGGCGGAAGGCTTCCGCCACGGGCGGGCCGGAGACGTAAGCCGCATAAACGATCAGCGCGAGTTTGACGAAGGCGGCCACGAAAACCACGCGGTCCATGGCGATGCCCGCCCGGCGCGACAGGAAGATGCCGATGGCCGCCAGCGCGCCGATCGCGCCGCCGATCTTCGGGTCGAGATCGATCATGGCGTTGAAGCCGAGGCCAGCGCCGCCGATATTACCGATATTGAAGAACAGGCCGCCGATGATGACGAGAATGGCGAGCAGATAACCCGAGCCCGGAATGGCGGCATTGGCAATCGCCGGCGCGCGCATGCGGGTGATGGTGACGATGCGCCAGATATTGGCCTGCACGACGAAGTCGATCAGTATGGAAATAATGATGGCGAATGCGAATGCGGCGCCCAGTTTCACCGTGAAATTCGCCGTCTGCGTGATGAAGCCCGGTCCGACGGCCGACATCGACATCAGGAACATTGCCGAAAGCAAGGCATAACGCTGATTCTTCGCCTTGCGCGCAACCTCGTTAGGGTCGGCGGGCGAGAGCTTGTTCTGCTCCATGGATTTTCTCCGCTCCAATCGCAATCCGCCCCTCGCGGATGCTTTATGCGGCCGATCTTGTCGTGTTCCGCGAAATTGTCAATATTGTTCAACAATAAATAATAATCGTTCTCTTATTCTGTTCATTTGTTGGACGTTATGCGCAGGAATTCATCACGTTTTTTTCGTGCTTTGCTAATGCTTTGTGCTATGGGCAATCATGCCGTGTCCGAACATGCCTGTCACGGAATTCCCGATGCTGCATTGCTCTTACGGAAAGGAGCGTCATGACGGAAACGATAGAGGGTCTGCCGCTTGCGGATCGATTGGCCAAGGGTATCCGCACCCTGCTGATATCAGGCGAGCTGATGCCGGGGCAGCGCCTTTCAGAGGCAGCCTTCAGTGAACGTTTCGACGTCTCCCGCAATTCGCTGCGCGAAGCTTTCCGGCTGCTGACCAAGGACGGCCTGTTGCGCCACGAGGCCAATCGCGGCGTGTTTGTCGCCGTTCCCACCATGTCTTCGGTCATCGATATCTATCGGGTGCGGCGCATGGTGGAATGTGGCGCGCTGCGCCAGGCCTGGCACAAGCACCCCGCGATCAAAGCGATGCGGGCAGCCGTCGAAGATGCCAAGGTCAAGCGTGACGAGGCCGACTGGCTGGGCGTGGGCAGCGCCAACATGAAATTTCATGCCGCCGCCGTCGATCTTCTAGACAGCGCCCGTCTCAGCGACTTTTACGAGCGTATCGCTGCTGAGCTCAGGCTTTGTTTCGGTTTGCTGAAGGATCCCGAACAGCTTCATTCCCCCTTTGTGGACATGAACAGCAAGATTTTATCGCTGATGGAAGAAGGAAAGGCGCAGGAGGCTGGCGACGAGATGGAAATCTATCTCAATCTTTCCGAGCGGACGGTTTTGAAGGCGCTCGAACGCGCCGTCGAACACGCATCCTGATATGATGGGCGGCAGGGGAAAAAACGGCCCTTGCCGCTCCATCCATTTTTTGCATCCGCAGCCGATTGCCAAGTTTGCTGCGCTGCGTCATCAATGCTGACATGACGCTTCGCGACCTGACCATTCTCGTTATAGACGAAAACGCGATCCGCGCCTCCATCATTGAGGAGGGGCTGCGCGAAGCCGGTTATAGTCGCGTCACTGTTATCCATGAGGTGAACGGGGTCGCGCGTACCATCGAGACGCTGCAGCCCGATGTCATCTTCATCGATCTGGAAAATCCCAATCGTGACATGATGGAGCATCTGTTCCAGCTCACCCGCACGGTCGGCCGGCCTATTGCCATGTTCGTCGATCGCTCCGATACGGCCTCCATCGAGGCTGCCGTCGAGGCGGGCGTTTCCGCCTATGTGGTGGACGGGTTGAAGAAGGAGCGGGTCAAGCCCATTCTCGATATGGCGGTCAGCCGCTTCAATGCTTTCAGCCGATTGCAGCGGGAACTCGCCGATGCCAAATCGGCGCTGGAGGAGCGCAAGGTCATCGAGCGCGCCAAGGGCATATTGATGAAGATGCGCGGCCTTTCCGAAGAGGAGGCCTTTGCGCTTTTGCGCCAGACGGCGATGAATGAGAAAAAGAAGATTTCCGAGATCGCGCAAAGCGTGGTCACCGCGGCCGGTTTGTTGATGTGACGAACCGCCGGTCGGACAGTCAAGGAGTGCATGATATGGCGGCACCGGAAAAAACGGCCGGATCAGACAGCGGAGTAACGAAAGCCCCGGGCGCGCCGGCAATCGTCGGCAGCGACCGGCAGAAAATCCTGCGTGCCGGCTTTATCCCGCTTGTCGATGCATCCGTCCTGATCGCCGCTGCCGAATTCGGTTTTGCCGAACGCGAAGGTCTGTCGATCGATCTCGTCAAAGATGTCTCCTGGGCGAATGTGCGCGACCGGCTGGCGTTCCGGCAATTCGATATCGCCCATATGCTGTCGCCGATGCCCGTTGCCTCCATGCTCGGGCTCGGTTCCAACCCGTCGCCGACGATCACGCCTTTTTCGCTCGGACGCGGCGGCAATGCGATCACGCTTTCGACCCGCCTGTTTGCCCGGATGAAGGCCTTGACAGGGCTTTCCGAAATGGCGGGCGCACTCGAAAATGCCGAGGCGTTGAAGCGGGTGCTCGACGATATGCGGGCGCGCGGCGAACCGCCGCCGACACTCGGCATGACCTATCCTTTTTCATCGCATAATTACGAATTCCGCTATTGGCTCGCCGCCGGCGGCATTCACCCCGATCACGACGTCAAGCTTGTGGTGGTGCCGCCGCCATTGACGTCGGACGCGTTGGCCGCAGGGGCTATCGACGGTTTCTGCGTCGGAGCGCCTTGGAACATCGTCGCCGCCGAGCGCGGTGTTGGCCGGATCGTTGCCGCCAAGCAGGACCTGTGGCCTTCTGCGCCGGAAAAGGTCATCGGCATGCGGCCGGAATGGGCTGAAAGCCAGCAGGAAACGGTCGGCCGGCTGCTGACGGCGCTCGATGCTGCCGCGCGCTGGTGTGATGTTGCGGGAAATCACGACGATCTAAGCCGGGTGCTTGCTGATCCCCGCTATATCGGCGCGCCGGAAAGCATCATCCGCCACGTTCTTGCCGGTGAATTCAATATTGACAGCCAGGGCAACCGCCGGGTTATCGACAAATATTTCCTGTTCCACGGTGGTCATGCCAATTATCCGCGCCGGAGCCAGGCATTGTGGATTTACAGCCAGATGATCCGCTGGGGGCAGGCGGAGTTTTCGCAAGGTGGCGTAGAAGCTGCCCTGTCCGCTTATCGGCCGGATATTTATCGGGCGGCGCTGGGCGATGCCAATGCGCCTGATGATGCCGATATTCGTATCGAAGGACAGGAGGCTGGCGACCGTTTTGTGGACGGCTTCGTCTTCGATCCCGCTGACATTACAGGGTATGTGAATGGTTTTGCCGTGCGCAGTTCTGCCCCTGTTTCTACCTCCCAAGGCGAAGCCTGAGAGCAGTTCAGCCGGGCTAGCTGCGCAAATTTCAAGCGCGGAATTTTTCCAGTTGCGTAAACGATAGACAAAATTGCGGCTGGTTAAAATTTAATCGCCTGACAGAATTTCTGAAATTCTGTTTTATTTACAATAATATAGCTTCCATCTAGAAAACTGGCACGCCTCTTGCTTCTCCTTGTTTGCACCGGTCAACGGCGATCGGGGCGAGCAGGGCGCGGCATAGGCGCTTTCAAAGACACAGACGTCGCAAGGTTTTGCTGCCCGGAACACCTCCCGTTCCGCCGGTGCAAACACCGAGCGGCGTTTTTTATTTTCAGGTTTTTTCGCAAGCGAAAACGTCACCCGCAGAGGTGGCCCAATAAGGGGAACATGCGAATGAAAAAGATATTCTCCGGCGCTGTCAGCCGCCGCACGATACTGAAGACGACCGCCACCGCAGCCCTTGTCAGCGCTGTGCGCGTGGCCTTTCCATCGGGTGCTTTCGCAGCCACCGCCGAGCCGGAAGTAAAAGGTGCGAAAATCGGCTTTATCGCGCTGACCGATGCCGCCCCGCTCATCATCGCGGCGGAAAAGGGGCTGTTCGCCAAGCATGGCATGCCTGATGTCGAGGTTCTGAAGCAGGCCTCCTGGGGCGCGACTCGCGACAATCTCGTGCTTGGTGGCGCATCCAACGGCATTGATGGCGCGCATATTCTGACGCCGATGCCCTATCTCATGCACACCGGCAAGGTGACCCAGAATAATGTGCCGGTGCCGATGACCATCCTCGCCCGCCTCAACCTCGACAGCCAGGGCATTTCCGTCGCCAAGGAATATGCCGAAACCGGCGTTCAGCTCGATGCTTCCAAATTGAAGGCTGCTTTCGAGAAGAAGAAGGCCGAAGGCAAGGAAATCAAGGCCGCGATGACCTTCCCCGGCGGCACCCATGATCTCTGGATCCGCTACTGGCTCGCCGCCGGCGGCATCGATCCGGACAAGGACGTCTCCACCATCGTCGTTCCGCCGCCGCAGATGGTTGCCAACATGAAGGTCGGCAATATGGACGTCTTCTGTGTGGGCGAGCCGTGGAATGAACAGCTCGTCAATCAGGGCATCGGCTTTACTGCCTGTACCACCGGAGAGCTCTGGAAGGGCCATCCGGAAAAGGCGCTCGGCATGCGCGCCGACTGGGTGGAAAAGAACCCCAACGCCACCAAGGCGCTGCTGATGGCCGTGATGGAGGCGCAGCAATGGTGCGATGAGATGGCGAACAAGGAGGAAATGTCCACCATCCTCGGCAAGCGCCAATGGTTCAACGTGCCGCCGAAGGACGTTCTTGGACGCCTCAAGGGCAATATCAATTACGGCAACGGTCGCGCGCTCGAAAATACCGGTCTGCAGATGAAGTTCTGGCAGGACCATGCGTCCTATCCCTTCCGCAGCCATGACAGCTGGTTCATCGCGGAAAACATCCGCTGGGGCAAATTCGCGCCCGATACGGACGTGAAAGCGCTGGTGGAGAAGGTAAACCGCGAGGATATCTGGCGCGCGGCGGCCAAGGATCTCGGCGTTGCGGATCTTCCCGCTTCCACTTCGCGCGGTAAGGAAACCTTCTTCGATGGCAAGGTGTTCGATCCTGAAAATCCATCTGCCTATCTCGAAAGTCTGTCCATCAAGGCGGCCTCCTGAGGAGGAGACCCGGGCGTCGCTCCTCATCCGCCAGCAGCTCTGCCCAACCGGCGCTGCTGAAGACCGGATGAGGGGCGAGCCCAGACCGCAACCGAAATCAAGAGGAAATGCCCATGTCCGCATTGGCCCGAAAATTCAACGAAGAGCCGCAGCAGCCGGTGGCGCAGAAGGCAAACGTCGTGGCGCTTGCACCGAAACAGTCGCCGCGGATCGATCTGCGCAAATGGGGTGCTGCGGCGGCTCGTAACATCATACCGCCGCTTGTCGTTCTCGCCATGCTGCTCGGCGTCTGGCAGCTGCTCTGTTCCGCGCCCGGCTCCTCGCTGCCGCCGCCGAGCCAGGTCTTCGAGGAAAGCTACGATCTCATCGTATCGCCGTTTTTCCAGAATGGTTCGCAGGATATCGGCCTTGGGCTGCGCGTTCTGGTCTCGCTTGAGCGTGTGGCCTATGGTTTCGGCCTCGCCGCCATTGCCGGCATCATCCTTGGCGCGGTGATCGGCCAGTCGGTCTGGGCCATGCGCGGCCTTGATCCGATCTTTCAGGTGCTACGCACCGTGCCGCCGCTCGCCTGGCTGCCGCTTTCGCTGGCTGCCTTTCAGGACAGCAATCCATCGGCCATTTTCGTGATTTTCATCACCTCCATCTGGCCGGTCATCATCAATACGGCGGTTGGCGTACGCAATATTCCGCAGGATTACCGCAATGTCGCGCAGGTGCTGCGGCTCAACCAACTCGAATTTTTCTTCAAAATCATGCTGCCATCGGCCGCTCCTTACATCTTCACCGGCCTGCGCATCGGCATCGGTCTTTCGTGGCTCGCCATCGTGGCTGCGGAAATGCTGACCGGCGGCGTCGGCATCGGCTTCTTCATCTGGGATGCGTGGAATTCCTCGCGCCTGCCCGACATTATCGTGGCGCTCGCCTACATCGGCGTTGTCGGCTTCATGCTCGACAAGCTCGTGGCGGCGCTTGGCAAGGTCATCACCCGCGGCGCTGCGGCGAATTGAGAGGGCCAATATTATGAACGCTTATCTGAAGCTCGATCATATCGACAAATATTTCGAAAAGGGCGGCTCGCGCGCCGAGGTGCTGAAAGGCATCAACCTCACCATCGAAAAAGGTGAATTCGTCTCGGTCATCGGCCATTCTGGCTGCGGCAAGTCCACCATGCTCAACCTCATCGCCGGGCTGACGAAAGTCTCCGCCGGTGCGGTGCTTCTCGAAAACCGGGAGGTCAATGAACCCGGGCCTGAACGCGCCGTCGTGTTCCAGAACCACAGCCTGCTGCCCTGGCTTTCGGTCTATGAAAACGTCAATCTTGCCGTGGAAAAGGTCTTCCGCAACACCAAGACCCGCGCCGAGCGGCATGACTGGGTCATGCGCAATCTCGATCTCGTGCAGATGGCCCATGCCAAGGACAAGAAACCTTCGGAAATTTCCGGCGGCATGAAACAGCGCGTCGGCATTGCCCGCGCGCTCGCCATGGAGCCGAAAATCCTGCTGCTGGATGAGCCCTTCGGCGCGCTGGACGCGCTGACCCGCGCTCATCTTCAGGATGCGGTGATGGAAATTCACGCCCGTCTCGGCAACACCATGGTCATGATCACCCATGATGTGGACGAGGCGGTGCTGCTTTCCGACCGCATCGTGATGATGACCAACGGGCCCGCCGCCCATATCGGCGAGGTGCTTGACGTGCCGCTGGCACGCCCGCGCAACCGCATCGAGCTTGCCTCCGACAAGACCTACCTCAAATGCCGCGAAGCCGTGCTGAAGTTCCTTTACGAACGTCACCGCTTCGTCGAAGCCGCGGAGTAACGACTATGGCGCAAAAACTCGTCATCATCGGCAATGGCATGGCGCCGGGGCGCATGCTGGAGAACCTGTTCGAAACCGCCCCCGGCCTTTACGACGTCACGATTTTCAACGCCGAACCGCGCGTCAATTACGACCGCATCATGCTCTCGCCGGTACTCTCAGGCGAAAAGAGCTATGAGGACATCGTCATTCATAATGACGAATGGTATGCGGCTAATAATGTGACGCTGCACAAGGGCGCGAAAGTCACCGGCATCGACCGTGACAAGAAAACCGTGACCAGCGAAAACGGCATCACGGCCTCTTACGACAGGCTGGTGATCGCCACCGGTTCCCTGCCCTTCATCATTCCCGTTCCCGGTCATCAATTACCCGGCGTGCTCGCCTATCGCGATCTCGACGATGTGACGAAGATGCTGGAAATCGCTGAAGGCAAAGGCCGCGCCATCGTCATCGGTGCGGGTCTTCTCGGGCTGGAGGCGGCTTACGGGCTGAAGCGTCAGGGCATGGATGTCACCGTCATCCATCTGATGCCGACCATCATGGAGCGTCAGCTCGATCCGGCAGCGGCCTATCTCTTAGAAAAGGCGCTGAACGAGCGCGGCATCGACATCATCACCAAGGCCAACACCAAGTGCATTCTCGGTGAGGACAAGGTCGAGGGCATCGAGCTCGAGGACGGCCGGATCATCAAGGGCGATATGGTGGTGATGGCGGTCGGTATCCGCCCGGCCTCGGGTCTCGCCAAGGAAGCCGGCATCGCCGTCAATCGCGGCATCGTGGTGGATGACGGCATGATGACGTCGGACGCCTCGATCTACGCGCTCGGCGAATGCGCCGAGCATCGCGGCATGTGCTATGGCCTCGTTGCGCCGCTTTATGAATCGGCCCGCGTGCTGGCTGACCGGCTTTGCGGCGGTTCGGCCGAATATCACGGCTCTGTCACCAATACGAAGCTGAAGGTGACAGGCATCAACCTGTTTTCCGCCGGCGACTTCGCCGAAGGCGATGACCGCGAGGAAATCGTGCTGCGCGATGCCACCGCCGGCGTCTACAAGCGTCTCATTCTCAAGGAAAACCGCATCATTGGCGCGGTTCTTTACGGCGAGACGGCGGATGGGTCGTGGTTCTTCGACCTGATGAAGAAATCGACCGATATCTCCACCATGCGCGAAACCCTTATCTTCGGCCAGGCCTATCAGGGAGGGTCTCCGCTGGACCCTATGGCGGCCGTTGCAGCCTTGCCGGATGATGCGGAAATCTGCGGCTGCAACGGCGTCTGCAAGGGCAAGATCACTTCGGTTATAACTTCCAAAGGGCTGACCTCGCTGGACGATGTGCGTGCCCACACCAAGGCGTCCGCCTCCTGCGGTAATTGCACCGGTCTTGTCGAGCAGTTGATGACGATAACGCTGGGCGACAGCTACAATCCCGCCGCCGTGCAGCCCATGTGCAAATGCACCGATCTCGGCCATGACGATGTGCGCCGCCTGATCAAGGCCAAGGGTCTGAAGACCATTCCTGCCGTGATGCAGGAGCTGGAATGGAAAACCTCCTGCGGCTGCGCCAAGTGCCGGCCGGCGCTCAATTATTACCTCGTCTGCGACTTTCCGGATGAATATGCCGACGATTATCAGTCGCGTTATATCAATGAGCGCGTTCACGCCAATATCCAGAAGGACGGCACCTATTCCGTCGTCCCGCGCATGTGGGGCGGCGTCACCTCTTCCTCCGAGCTCCGGGCAATTGCGGATGTGGTCGACAAGTTCGAAATCCCGATGGTGAAGGTGACCGGCGGCCAGCGCATCGATCTTCTCGGTATCGAGAAGGAGGATTTGCCGGCGGTCTGGGCCGATCTCGGCAAGGCCGGTTTTATCTCCGGTCAGGCCTATGCCAAAGGCCTGCGCACAGTGAAGACCTGCGTCGGCCAGCAATGGTGCCGTTTCGGCACGCAGGATTCCACCGGTCTCGGCATCCGCATCGAAAAATTCATGTGGGGCTCATGGACACCCGCCAAGCTTAAGCTCGCCGTCTCGGGCTGTCCGCGCAACTGTGCGGAGGCCACCTGCAAGGATATCGGCGTCATCTGCGTCGATTCCGGTTTTGAAATCCATTTCGCCGGTGCCGCCGGTCTCGATATCAAGGGCACGGAAGTGCTCGGTCTCGTGAGGACCGAGGATGAGGCGCTGGAGCATATCGTGGCGCTGACCCAGATGTACCGCGAACAGGCGCGTTACCTCGAGCGCATCTACAAATGGGCCAAGCGTATCGGCTACGACGAGGTTCGTCGCCAGATCATGGACGATGCTGAAAAGCGCAAGGGCTATTTCGACCGCTTCGTCTTCAGCCAGAAATTCGCGCAGGTTGATCCATGGTCCGAACGTGTATCCGGCCACGACAAGCATGAGTTCAGGCCCATGGCGGCAATCGGTTTCAGTGAAGCGGCGGAGTGAGAACGATGGACAGCAACTGGATTGATATTGGTGACATCTCCGACATCCCGCTGCGTGGTGCGCGTTGCGTGAAAACGCCGATGGGCAAGATCGCCGTATTCCGCACGGCGGAAAATCAGGTCTTCGCGATTGAGGATCATTGCCCGCATAAGGGTGGACCGTTGTCTCAGGGCATCGTGCATGGGGCTTCGGTGACGTGTCCGTTGCACAATTGGGTGATTTCGCTGGAAACCGGCAAGGCCTTGGGGGCGGATGAGGGTGAGGTGAAGACTATCCCCGTCCGCAATCTCGACGGCCGGCTTTCCATCGCGCTTGAAACTCTGATGATTGCGGCGGAGTGAATTGCGATGGCGGCGATTTTACCCCCCTCTGTCCTGCCGGACATCTCCCTCTCAAGGGGGGAGATCAATTGCGGCACGCGCTTCCGTTCCCAGCTGGCCGCGCCGCCCGTCGATATAGAGCGGGGAGCCTTACGCTTGTCGACCTCCCCCCTTGAGAGGGAGATGTCCGGCAGGACAGAGGGGGGGAAGCGCCACGCACTGAGAGGGCAAACCCATGCCCGTTGAAACAAAAACCACCTGTCCCTATTGCGGCGTCGGCTGCGGTGTCATCGCCACCGTCAACGACAATGGCGCCGTTTCCGTCAAAGGCGATCAGGACCACCCCGCCAATTTCGGCCGGCTGTGTTCCAAGGGTTCGGCTCTGGCCGAAACCATCGATCTCGATGGCCGCCTTCTCCATCCCGAAATTGACGGCAGACGGGCGACGTGGGACGAAGCCCTTGATCTCGTCGCCACCCGCTTTTCTGAAGCCATAGCCGAGCATGGCCCGGATTCGGTGGCCTTTTACGTCTCCGGCCAATTGCTGACGGAGGATTATTACCTCGCTAACAAGCTGATGAAAGGTTTCATCGGCTCGGCCAATATCGATACGAATTCAAGACTTTGCATGTCGTCTTCGGTCGCCGGCCATCGCCGCGCTTTCGGGGCTGACACGGTGCCCGGCACCTATGAGGATATGGAGCTCGCCGATCTGGTGATTCTCACCGGTTCCAATCTCGCCTGGTGCCACCCGGTTCTCTATCAGCGCCTTGCCGCCGCAAAATCGGCGCGGCCGGAGATGAAGGTCGTCGTCATCGATCCGCGCCGGACGATGAGTGCCGATATTGCCGATATGCATCTCGCCATCCGCCCGGATGGAGATGTGGCGCTGTTTGTCGGCTTGCTGGCGCATCTTGCCGATAGTTCTGCAATCGATCACGGCTATGTGGAAAACCATACGGTCAGCTTTGGCGCTGCGATGCAGGCAGCAACCGAATACAGCCTGCCCGATATCGCCGAGACCACCGGCCTGACAATCGCCGAACTGATTTCCTTTTACGAATTGTTCGAACGCACGGAAAAAACCGTCACCTGTTACAGCCAGGGCGTCAACCAGTCGCAGAGCGGCACGGACAAGGTCAACGCCATCATCAATTGCCACCTTGCCACCGGCCGCATCGGCCGGCCGGGTATGGGCCCGTTTTCGCTGACCGGGCAGCCGAACGCCATGGGCGGACGCGAGGTCGGCGGACTGGCCAATATGCTGGCCGCCCATATGGTTATCGAAAATGCTGACGACCGTGATCGCGTGCAGCGCTTCTGGACCTCACCCGCCATTGCGCAAAAGCCCGGCCTCAAAGCGGTGGATATGTTCAGGGCGGTGGCCGACGGCCGCATCAAGGCGCTGTGGATCATGGCGACCAATCCGGTGGTTTCCATGCCGGATGCCGGTGCCGTCGAGGCGGCCATCAAGGCTTGTCCTTTCGTTGTGGTCTCCGAGGTCATGGCCAGTACCGACACGGCCCGCCACGCCGATATCCTTCTGCCATCGCTCGGCTGGGGAGAAAAGGACGGCACGGTAACCAACTCAGAGCGGCGCATTTCCCGCCAGCGCGGTTTCCTCGATGCGCCCGGCGAAGCAAGGGCCGACTGGTGGCAGATGGCGGAGGTGGGCAGGCGCATGGGTTTCGACGCCGCCTTCGATTATGGCCAGGCATCGGAGATTTTCGCCGAACATGCAGCGCTTTCCGGCTTCGAGAATGCCGGAAGCCGCGATTTCGATATTAGCGGGATCGAACGGCTCTCCTACGAAACGATGCCGCCCTTTCAATGGCCGAAAGCCCGGCTTGGCGAGACCGCCGTTACCCGCTTTTTCGCAGACGGCCGTTTTTACCATGCCGATGGAAAGGCGCGATTCATCGCCACCGCCTTGCCGAAAACCGGCAGGACATCGCCCGATTATCCGCTGACACTGAATACCGGCCGCATCCGCGATCAATGGCATACCATGACCCGCACCGGCAAAAGCGCGCGGCTCACCGCCCATATTGCCGAACCTTTCGCCGAACTTCACCCGCGCGATGCGCAGGCGCTGGGAATTGAAAGCGCCGATCTGGTGGAGCTGGAGAGCCCGCATGGCAAGGTTCTGCTGCGGGCGCTGGTCAGCGAAAGGCAGGCGCGCGGTTCGGTCTTCGTACCGATGCACTGGAACGATCAGTTTGCCTCGCGGGCGCGCATCGATATGGTTGTGGCACCTGTTACGGATCCGCATTCCGGCCAGCCCGCTTCGAAAAACGTGGCGGTGAAGGCAAGGCGTTTTGCGGCGAAGGCCTATGGTTTTGCCATTTCCCGCACCCGGCCCGATGCGCCGGATTGCGCCTACTGGGCCATCGCCAAAGCCGATGGCGGCTATCGCATGGAGCTTGCCTTTGCCGAAGAGCCGCAGGACTGGACGCTCTGGGCGCGACAGGTTTTCGGCATCGATGCCAGGATCGAGCCGCTGGGTTACAGCGACCGGCAGACGGGCGATATGCGTCTCGCCTTTTTCGACGGCGAAACACTGCTTGCGGCACTGTTCATTGCCAATGAACCGGTGGCCGTTGCCCGCAACTGGGCGATCTCGCAACTTACTGAGCGCCACGAGGATTTGCGCATGCGCTTTGCGCTGGTCGCCGGGCGTCCCGGTGCGGGCCGGGCTGATCCGGGTGCGACGGTCTGCTCCTGCTTCAATGTCGGGGTGAACCAGATCACGGCCGCTATCCGTGATGGCTGCCACAGTGTCGAAGCCATCGGCAAGGCGTTGAATGCCGGAACCAATTGCGGCTCCTGCCGCGCTGAAATCAGGGGGATCATCGATGGATGCCTTAAAACCGCAGCGGAATGAACCGGCTCGTATGGAGAAGCTCGCCAAGTTGCCTGTCTTCTGGGGACTTGAGGGCAAGCGCGTGGTTTTGGCGGGCGGATCGGATGGGGCGGCCTGGAAGGCGGAACTGCTGCTGGCCTGCGGGGCGGAACTTCATCTTTATTGTGAGGAAAGCGAGCTTTCGGAAAGCTTCGCGACGCTCGTCGCAAAAAGCCCGATGCTGATATGGCATGACCGTTCATGGGGTGCGGATATTTTCAAGGGCGCGGAACTAGCGCTGGCGGATTGCGAGACCGATGAAGAGGCGGAAAGATTTTACCATGCCGCACGAGCGGCTGGCATTCCCGTCAATGTCATCGACAAGCCGGAGTTCTGCCAGTTCCAGTTCGGCTCCATCGTCAATCGCTCGCCGGTGGTGGTGTCGATTTCCACCGATGGCGCCGCACCCATCCTGGCGCAGGCCATCCGCCGGCGCATCGAAACCTTGCTGCCGCTGGCCCTCAAGGACTGGGGCGCGCTTGCCCAGACAATTCGCGAGCGCGTCAATCTGCGACTCGTGCCGGGTCCGGCGCGACGCTCTTTCTGGGAAAAATTCGTCGATCGGGCGTTCACCGAAAGGCTGGATGAAGGCAGCGAAGAACGGCTGCTTGCGGATATCGGAACGCAGGCCGGTCGGGTGGGTTCGCGCGCCGGGCTGGTGACGCTTGTAGGCGCCGGACCGGGCGATGCCGAACTGCTGACTCTGAAAGCGGTGCGCGCTTTGCAGGCGGCCGATGTCATCCTGTTCGACGATCTTGTTTCAGCCGAAGTGCTGGAACTGGCGCGGCGGGAGGCGAAGCGCATGCTGGTTGGCAAACGTGGTGGCCGGGAAAGCTGCAGGCAGGAAGACATCAACGAGATGATGATCCGCCTCGCCAAGGCCGGAAAACGGGTGGTGCGGCTGAAATCCGGCGATCCGATGATTTTCGGGCGCGCCGGCGAGGAGATCGCCGCGCTGGAGGCCGAAAATATCCCGGTCGAAGTCGTGCCCGGCATCACTGCCGCAAGCGCCATGGCCTCGCGCCTAGGCGTGTCCTTGACCCATCGCGACCATGCCCAGTCGGTACGTTTCATCACTGGTCATTCCCGGCAGGGGAAGCTGCCGGAGAATATCGACTGGCAGTCCCTGTCGAACCCCTCCGTCACCACTGTCTTTTATATGGGCGGACGAACCGCCGGCGATATTCAGTCCTGCCTGCTTGCCCAGGGAATGCCCGCATCGACACCCGTGGTGGTGATGATTTCCGTCAGCCGCGCCAATGAGCGACGATGGTGCGGTTCGCTTGCGCAACTGGCTGCCGCGGTCGAGAGACTGGGCGTGAACGAACCTGTGCTGATTGGCATCGGTGATACGTTCCATAACGCCTCCGCGGCATTTTCCGTTACCCGCAACGAGGAAGCCGATGCTGGGCCTGTTCAAAAAGCCGGCTAACAAGATTTTTGATGGTTTCCGCTAACCGGCGATCCTTCTCACCGTAAACCCTCCCTTGACATTGGTTTTTCGTTCGCTCTTCAATAAAACGAAAAAATTGAAAGAGGAGGGAGGGTGAAATGCTGCTCACACCGCGTCAGGATGAAATCGTTGCGCTGGCGAAAGCGAACGGCCGGGTGCTGGTCGATGAACTGGCGGCGCGGTTTTCGGTGACCCCCCAGACGATCCGCAAGGATCTGAACGATCTCTGCGATACGCGGGTGCTGACCCGCATCCACGGCGGCGCGCTCTTTCCAAGCGGCAATGAAAACGTCAAATACGAGGCGCGCCGCGCCATCGCATCGTCCGAAAAACAGGCGATCGGCGCCGCTGCCGCGGCCCTCATCCCCAATAACTCGTCGCTTTTCATCAATATAGGCACCACGACCGAGGCAGTTGGTGAAGCGCTCGCGGATCATCACGAGTTGATGGTTATTACCAACAACATCAATGTTGCCAACAGGTTGAGGGTTTTCCCCGGCATCGAAGTGGTGATTGCCGGGGGTGTCGTGCGCGGTTCCGATGGCGGTATCGTCGGCGAGGCGGCGGTGGATTTCATCCGCCAGTTCAAGGTCGATTTTGCCGTCATCGGCGTGTCGGCCATCGATGAGGATGGCGCTTTGCTCGACTTTGACTTCCGTGAAGTCAAGGTGGCGCAGGCGATCATCTCCAACGCGCGCCATGTCATTCTGGTGTCGGATTCGCTTAAATTCGAGCGCACGGCCCCCGTGCGTATCGGTCATCTTTCGCAGGTGCATACCTTCATTACCGATCATTGTCCTGTTGATTCCATCCGTACCATCTGTGCTGATCACGATGTCCGACTGATCGAAACCGAGGGCCGCGACGCCTGATTAAAGGGCTCTTGGATTTCGTTTGACATTCGTTTTGTCTTCGAATTAGATGGCTGTGCTTTCAATATATCGATGAGGAGAGCGTCGATGAAAGCGCGGGAGGGTCCATGTCTGACGAGGCAATCCACGATGTTTTCGTGATCGGCGGCGGCATCAATGGCTGCGGCATTGCGCGTGACGCGGTCGGCAGGGGCTATTCCGTCGCACTTGCGGAAATGAACGATTTTGCCTCCGGCACCTCGTCCGCCGCGACCAAACTCATCCATGGCGGTTTGCGTTATCTCGAACATTACGAATTTCGTCTGGTGCGCGAAGCGCTTATGGAGCGTGAGGTGCTGTGGGCCATGGCGCCGCACATCATCTGGCCGATGCGCTTCGTACTACCGTTCCAGAAGGGTGGCGTGCGCCCGGCCTGGCTAGTGCGTCTCGGGTTATTTCTTTACGACCATCTCGGCGGCCGCAAGCTTTTGCCCGCCACACGCTCGCTTGATCTGCGCCGTGATCCCGCCGGAAAGCCGCTGAAGCCGATTTTCGCCCGCGCCTTTGAATATTCGGATGGCTGGGTGGACGATGCCCGTCTTGTGGTGCTGAATGCCCGCGATGCCGCTAATCGCGGTGCTTTGATCCTCAATCGCACGCAGGTGGTTTCGGCCCGGCGCGAAGGCGCCTTCTGGCGGATTGAAACGAAAAATGTCGCCGGAGAAGCTAAGACCCACCGGGCGCGCATGCTGGTGAATGCCGCCGGCCCCTGGGTGGACAAGGTGCTGTCTTCGACATTCGGCAAAAACAATGTCCACAATGTCCGCCTCGTGCAGGGCAGCCACATCATCGTGCGCAAGAAGTTTTCCGATCCGCGCGCCTATTTTTTCCAGAATCCTGATGGCCGCATTATCTTCGCCATCCCTTACGAACAGGACTTTACGCTGATCGGCACGACGGATCGCGACTATACCGCCGACCCCCGTGCTGTTAAGATCAGCGACGAGGAGATCAGCTATCTTTGCAATGCGGCGAGCGAATATTTCGCTGAACCGGTGGGGCCGGCGGATATCGTCTGGACCTATTCCGGCGTGCGGCCCTTGTTCGATGACGGCGCGTCAAAAGCGCAGGAAGCGACCCGCGATTATGTGCTGAAAACCGAAGGGGCGGAAGGCGAAGCGCCGCTTCTCAATATTTTCGGCGGCAAGCTCACCACCTATCGGCGGCTTGCCGAACATGCTCTTGAAAAAATCGGCGATGCGCTGGGTGAAAAGGGTGCGCCATGGACGGCGGGCTCGCATTTGCCGGGCGGAGATTTCGGTGCCGAAGCCTACGTCGCGGAAGTTTCGGCGCTGCGTTCACGTTACCCCTTTCTCGAAGAGCGTCATGCAAAGCGGCTTGTGCGCTGCTACGGAACGGATGCGACGGCGCTGATCGGCAATGCGACTGAGACGGCGGCGATGGGGCGGTTTTTCGGCGGCACGCTCTACGAGGCTGAGGTTCGCTGGCTGATGGCGAGGGAATGGGCGCTGACGGCGGAGGATATTCTGTGGCGCCGCACCAAGCAGGGGCTGTTTTTAACCCCCGAAGAGGTGCGTGGGCTGGAGGATTATATCGAAGACATTGCGGGTGAACGCTTGAAGGCAATCTGACGATCCGATCGAAAAGCGGAGGAGGCTTTGGATCACCATGCTTGAATTGCGAAACGTCTCGAAGATGGTTGGCGGTGAGTATCATATTCACCCGATCGATCTGACGTTGCAGCGCGGAAGCCTGAACGTCCTGCTTGGACCGACACTTTCGGGCAAAACGACGCTGATGCGGCTGATGGCCGGGCTGGACAAGCCGAGCGCCGGCTCGATCTTTTTTAATGGCGAGGATGTGACGGGCTTTCCGGTGCAGAAGCGTAACGTCGCCATGGTCTATCAGCAGTTCATCAACTATCCGGCGCTCTCGGTTTATGAAAATATCGCTTCGCCGATGCGGGTTGCCGGCAAGGATCAGGCGACCATCGACAGGGAAGTCAGGAAGGCCGCTGAGCTTCTGAAGCTGACGCCCTATCTCGACCGCACGCCCCTCAATCTTTCCGGCGGCCAGCAGCAGCGCACCGCGCTTGCAAGAGCCATCGTCAAGAACGCCAATCTGGTGCTGCTCGACGAGCCGCTGGCCAATCTCGATTACAAGCTGCGCGAAGAATTGCGCGAGGAACTGCCGCGCATTTTTGCGGAATCCGGTGCGATCTTCGTTTATGCCACGACCGAACCGTCAGAAGCGCTGCTGCTGGGCGGCAATACCGCGACGCTTAACGAGGGCAGAGTGACGCAGTTCAGCCGCACGATCGAGGTCTACCGGCGTCCGGTGGATATCGTGACTGCGGAAATCTTCGCCGACCCGCCTCTCAACACCATCGAGGTCATCAAGACGGGTGGGGCTTTCACCCGTGCCAATCAGGCCGTTGTCACGGTGCCGGCGCATCTTGCGGCCGTGCCGGACGGACCTTTGACCATTGCTTTCCAGCCGCATCATCTTTTCCCGCATGCGAAGGGTGAGGCGCGGCAATCCATCCGGGCGCGGACGCTGATTTCGGAAATCGCCGGATCGGAGAGCTTCGTGCATGTGGAATTTTCCGGCAGGCGCTGGGTCATGCTGGCGCATGGCATCCACGACATCGAACCGGACAGAGATATCGAGCTCTTTCTCGATACAAAACACCTGATGGCCTTTGACGCGAATGGCCGCGCCATCGGCGAAGCGGCGTAAGGGAGATCGGTCATGGCACGCATCACGCTCGATCATATCCGCCACGCCTATAATGCCAAGGCGCAGGCTGCCGGCGAATATGCCCTGAAGGAAGTTCATCACGAATGGGAGGACGGCGGCGCCTATGCGCTGCTTGGGCCTTCCGGCTGCGGCAAGACCACGCTGCTCAACATCATTTCCGGCCTGCTGCGTCCGTCGGAAGGCCGCATCGCCTTTGACGGAACTGACGTGACCGATTTTGCCACCGAAGACCGCAATATTGCGCAGGTGTTCCAGTTCCCGGTCGTCTACGACACGATGACGGTCTACGACAATCTCGCCTTTCCGCTGCGCAACCGGCATGTGCCGGAGGCCGAGGTGGACCGCCGGGTGCGGGAAATTCTCGAAATGACCGATCTTTCCGGCATGGCCAAACGCCATGCGCGCGGATTGACGGCAGACCAGAAGCAGAAGATTTCGCTGGCGCGCGGCCTGGTACGTTCCGACGTCAATGCCATTCTTTTCGACGAACCGCTGACGGTGATCGATCCGCATATGAAGTGGGTGCTGCGCTCGCAGCTGAAGCGCCTGCATCGCCAGTCCGGTTTCACCATGGTCTATGTGACCCATGACCAGACCGAGGCTTTGACCTTCGCGGACAAGGTGGTCGTCATGTATGACGGGCAGATCGTCCAGATCGGCACGCCCGCCGAGCTTTTCGAACGGCCGGGACACACTTTCGTCGGTTATTTCATCGGCTCACCGGGCATGAACGTGCTGCCCGCCAGCATCGAAGGGGCGACGGCGGTTGTCGGCGGCCTCGGCGTGCCGCTGGCAGGTGCGCCGAAGGTTGATGGAAAGCAGCGGATCGAGATCGGCATCCGCCCGGAATTCGTCCGGCTGGAACGGGGCGGTATGCCCATCACTGTTGACAAGGTCGAGGATATCGGCCGGCAGAAGATCGTGCGCGCCCGGTTTGCCGGCCAGAAGCTCGCGATCGTCGTTGCGGAAGACGAGGAAATTCCGGCGGAAGCGGGTGTTCGCTTCGATCCGGCCGCGATCGGTGTCTTTGCCGATTCCTGGCGCGTGAAGATGGGAGCCTGACCATGGAAAAGAGCTGGAACAACAAGGCGTGGTTCATGGTGCTG
Organism: Agrobacterium sp. CFBP2214; assembly: GCF_030209895.1. Lineage (NCBI taxonomy): Bacteria > Pseudomonadati > Pseudomonadota > Alphaproteobacteria > Hyphomicrobiales > Rhizobiaceae > Agrobacterium > Agrobacterium sp. CFBP2214. Next base: position 50,130 of record NZ_JARVRC010000026.1, read on the forward strand.
CCGGTGCTGGTGCTGGTCGCCTTTTCTGCCGTCATTCCGCTGATGACAGTCGTGAACTATTCGGTGCAGGATACGTTCGGCAATAACCAGTTCTTCTGGGCGGGAACGCAATGGTTCGAGGAAATCCTCAGTTCCGATCGCTTCTGGAACGCTCTCGGACGCAACCTGGTGTTTTCCGGCATCATATTGGCGATCGAAATTCCGCTCGGCATATTCATCGCGCTCAAGATGCCCAAATCCGGCATCGGCGTGCCGGTCTGCCTCGTGACGATGGCGCTGCCGCTGCTGGTGCCTTGGAATGTTGTCGGCACGATCTGGCAGGTGTTCGGCCGCAGCGATATCGGACTGCTCGGTTATTACGCCAATCAGCTTGGTCTTGACTATAACTACGTCAACGATCCGGTTGACGCATGGATTACGGTCATCATCATGGATGTGTGGCACTGGACAAGCCTTGTCGTGCTGTTGTGCTACGCCAGCCTTGTCTCCATTCCGGACGCCTATTATCAGGCGGCAAGGATCGATGGCGCGTCACGTTTTGCGGTGTTCCGGTACATCCAGCTGCCGAAGATGAAGCGGGTGCTGCTGATCGCCTTCCTGCTACGCTTCATGGACAGTTTCATGATCTATACCGAGCCTTTCGTCGTCACCGGCGGCGGCCCCGGCAATTCCACGACCTTCCTGTCCATCGATCTCGTGAAGGTCGCGCTCGGCCAGTTTGACCTCGGGCCTGCGGCAGCCATGTCGCTGATCTACTTCCTCATCATCCTGCTGCTGTCCTGGGTGTTCTACACCGTCATGACCAGCCACGACGCGGAGACTTGAGACATGAGTGCTTCGAACGTCACGACCGGTGTGGAACGTAATGGCATGGGTACTGGTTCTGCGGCAGTTGCTGCCTCGGTACGGCCTGGTTTTGCCGCAACGGCAAGGTCACGCCGTCACCATGGGCCGTCCAGGTTTTCCTGGCTGGTGCCGACGATCTATATCGTGCTGTTGCTCGTGCCAATCTACTGGCTCATCAATATGAGCTTCAAGACGAATTCGGAAATCGTGTCGTCCATGACGCTTTATCCGCACCAGCCAACGTTGCAGAACTACAGGACGATCTTCACGGATTCATCCTGGTATTCGGGTTACATCAATTCGATTACTTACGTCGTGATGAATATGGTGATTTCGGTCGCGGCGGCGCTTCCAGCGGCTTATGCCTTCTCACGTTACCGTTTTCTGGGCGACAAGCACCTGTTCTTCTGGCTGCTGACAAACCGTATGGCGCCGCCCGCCGTCTTCGCGCTGCCTTTCTTCCAGCTTTATTCGGCATTCGGTCTGATCGACACACATATCGCGGTGGCGCTGGCGCACTGCCTGTTCAACGTGCCGCTGGCGGTGTGGATTCTCGAAGGTTTCATGTCCGGTGTGCCGAAGGAAATCGACGAGACCGCCTATATTGACGGCTATTCCTTCCCGAAATTCTTCGTGAAGATCTTCATGCCGCTCATCGCTTCCGGCATCGGTGTCGCCTGCTTCTTCAGCTTCATGTTCTCGTGGGTCGAGCTTCTGATCGCCCGCACGCTGACGACGACGGACGCCAAGCCGATTGCCGCGACCATGACGCGAACCGTTTCCGCCGCCGGCATGGACTGGGGCCTGCTTGCCGCCGCCGGCGTGTTGACACTGATCCCCGGCGCGCTGGTGATCTGGTTCGTGCGTAATTACATCGCCAAGGGCTTTGCGCTGGGGAGGGTTTGACCATGACGAAGATGCCCGATTTTACCTGGATGGCCTGGACCTGGCAGACGGCTGCGTTTTTCGGCGCCATTGCCGTGCTGCTCGTCGGCATGTGGTTCTGGGAATATCTCTCGCCCGGCGGCAATCCCCGCTTCGGCATCTTGCGCTTCGAGACCACGCGCGGCGACCGGTTGTTCATCTCGCTGCTCGGCAGCGCCTTCATTCATCTCGCATGGCTCGGGCTGGTCGGCCCGAACCTGTGGTGGGCTCTCGCTCTGTCTGCGGTCTACGCCATCGGCGTTTTCCGTTTTGTCTAGAGCAGGAAAAAGGTGCGGCGGAGGAAAACCGCACCAGCAGACTTCATGCAATCGCAAACCCTTGGGAGGACTGATATGCGACGGCATCTGATGACGACGACGGCGGCCATGCTGCTGGCAATGACGGGTTCCGCTTTCGCCGGAATGGAGGAAGCAAAGCAGTTTCTGGACAAGGAAATCGGCGATCTCTCGTCGCTTTCGCGTGGCGATCAGGAAAAGGAGCTGCAATGGTTTGTCGATGCCGCGAAACCTTTCGCGGGCATGGAGATCAAGGTCGTTTCCGAATCGCTCACGACCCATGAGTATGAATCCAAGGTTCTGGCTCCGGCCTTCACCGCCATTACCGGTATCAAGGTCACGCACGACCTGATCCAGGAAGGTGATGTGGTCGAAAAGATTCAGACCCAGATGCAGACCGGTCAGAACCTCTATGACGGCTGGGTCAATGACAGTGACCTCATCGGCACCCATTGGCGTTACCAGCAGGTGCGCAACCTGACCGACTTCATGGCCAATGAAGGCAAGGACGTCACCAATCCCGGTCTCGACCTCAAGGATTTCATCGGCAGCGCCTTTACGACGGCGCCGGACAAGAAGCTCTACCAGCTTCCCGACCAGCAATTCGCGAACCTCTACTGGTTCCGTTATGACTGGTTCAACAACGAAAAGAACAAGGCCGATTTCAAGGCCAAATATGGTTATGACCTCGGCGTGCCCGTCAACTGGTCGGCCTATGAGGATATTGCCGAATTCTTCACCGGCCGCGATGTCGATGGCAAGAAGGTCTTTGGCCATATGGACTATGGCAAGAAGGACCCGTCGCTCGGCTGGCGCTTCACCGATGCCTGGCTTTCCATGGCCGGCAACGGCGACAAGGGCCTGCCAAACGGTCTGCCGGTCGATGAATGGGGCATCAAGGTCAACGACAAGTCGCAGCCGGTCGGTTCCTGCGTGGCGCGCGGCGGCGATACCAATGGTCCGGCTTCCGTCTATTCCATCGAGAAATATCTCGAATGGCTGAAGAAATATGCGCCGCCCGAAGCGCAGGGCATGACCTTCTCCGAATCCGGCCCGGTGCCGGCGCAGGGCAACATCGCCCAGCAGATCTTCTGGTACACGGCCTTCACGGCAGATATGGCCAAGCCCGGCCTGCCTGTGGTGAACGAGGACGGTTCGCCGAAATGGCGCGTCGCACCTTCGCCGCATGGCGTCTACTGGAAGGACGGCATGAAACTCGGTTATCAGGATGTGGGTTCGTGGACGCTGATGAAATCCACCCCCGACGACCGCGCCAAGGCCGCCTGGCTTTACGCGCAGTTCGTGACCTCCAAGACCGTGGATGTGAAAAAGAGCCATGTGGGTCTGACCTTCATTCGCGACACCACCATCCACCACAAGAGCTTCACGGACCGGGCCACCAAGCTCGGTGGTCTCATCGAGTTCTATCGTTCACCGGCCCGCGTGCAGTGGTCGCCAACCGGCACCAACGTTCCTGACTATCCGAAGCTGGCACAGCTGTGGTGGCAGGCGATCGGCGATGCGTCTTCGGGCGCAAAGACGGCTCAGGCGGCAATGGACTCTCTCTGCGCCGAGCAGGAAAAAGTCATGAGCCGTCTGGAACGTGCCGGCGTGCAGGGCGATATCGGTCCGAAACTGGCGGAAGAGCACGATATCGAATACTGGAACAAGGATGCCGTTTCGAAGGGCAATCTGGCGCCGCAGTTGAAGATCGCCAACGAAAAGGAAAAGCCGGTCACCGTCAATTACGACGAACTGGTCAAAAGCTGGCAGAAGTAATTTCTGCATGAAATCTTAAACCGGGGCGGCTTTGCCGCCCCGTCATTGCGTCTGAAAGGGAGTAGCATAATGGGCGGTTATATTCTGGCGATCGATCAGGGAACGACATCGACAAGGTCGATGGTCTTTGATCGCGACATGCGGGTCATCGGTGTCGGGCAGCGAGAATTTCCGCAACATTTCCCGGCCTCCGGCTGGGTCGAACACGATGCAGAGGATATCTGGAAAAGTGTGCTGGAAACCATCCGGTTGGCGCTTGCCGATGCCGGCATCGCCGCATCCGATATCGCGGCGATCGGCATCACCAACCAGCGCGAAACGACCGTGCTTTGGGACCGTAATACCGGTGAGGCCGTGCATCGCGCCGTCGTCTGGCAGGATCGGCGCGCCGCGCCTGTCTGCGAGGATCTGAAACGCCGGGGACTCGAGCCGCTTTTTTCGAAAAAGACCGGGCTGCTGCTCGATCCCTATTTTTCCGGCACGAAGTTGAAATGGCTTCTCGACAGCGTCAGCGGCCTTCGCGAAAAAGCCGTGAAGGGGGAAATCTGCTTCGGCACGGTCGACAGTTTCCTGATCTACCGTCTCACCGGTGGCCGCCGCCATGTGACCGACGCCACCAATGCCTCGCGAACGCTGATCTACAATATCGAAGACAACGCCTGGGATGATGAACTCCTGTCGATCCTCGATATTCCGCGCGCCATGCTGCCGGAAGTGCTGGATTGCGCCGCCGATTTCGGCGTGACGGACAGGTCGCTGCTGGGTGCGGAAATCCCGATCCTTGGCGTCGCCGGCGATCAGCAGGCGGCCGTGATCGGCAACGCCTGCTTCGAGCCGGGCATGATGAAATCCACCTATGGCACCGGCTGCTTTGCGCTTCTCAACACCGGCACTGATCGCGTCGCCTCCACCAATCGCCTGCTGACGACGATCGCTTACCGTCTCGATGGCGTCACGACCTATGCGCTCGAAGGCTCGATCTTCATCGCCGGTGCTGCCGTGCAATGGCTGCGTGACGAGCTTGGCTTCATCTTGGTTGCATCAGAAGTCAGTGCGCTCGCCGAAAAGGCCGATCCCAGGCAGCGTGTTTATCTCGTACCGGCCTTTACCGGTCTTGGCGCGCCTTACTGGGACGCCGAGGCGCGGGGTGCGATCTTTGGCCTGACACGCGGCACCGGCCCGGCGGAATTTGCGCGCGCGGCGCTGGAAAGCGTGGCCTACCAGACCTTCGATCTGCTGGACGCCATGCGCAAGGACTGGGCGGGTGATAATGGCAAGACGGTGCTGAGGGTCGATGGCGGCATGGTCGCCTCCGATTGGACGATGCAGCGACTGGCGGATATTCTCGCAGCACCTGTCGATCGTCCTGTCTTCCTGGAAACGACCATTCTCGGTGCCGCATGGCTCGCAGCATCACGCGCTGGCATCTGGCCGGACCGCAAGGCCTTTGCCGACCATTGGCGGCGTGACCGCCGCTTCAGCCCGGATATGGAAGAGGGCGAGCGGAAAAACGCCATTGCCGGCTGGCGCGACAGCGTCGGCCGCTGCCTCTCGAAACGGGAAAACTAGAGTATTTCCAGCAAAGGTGTGAAGCGGTTTTGCTTTCGGAAATGCGTCAGGAAATCTATACGAAGCTGCCGGGTGCGATGCTCTTGCTCGACACGAGATCGGAAAGGGCGCGCACCAGCTTCGTATCCGCGCCCTTGCTGGGCTGAAGCACGAATTCCACATCCTCCAGAGCCGGCAGCACACCCGCCGCAATCTCCTTGAGGCCTGCCGGCGCCATGCTGCGCGGCTGCACCAGAATGCCCATGCCCGCTCTTGCAGCAGCGGTAAGTCCGCTAAGGCTGCCACAGGTGCAGACGATCCGCCAGGAGAGGCCGGCCCGGTCCAATGCTTCCTGCGCCGCCTTTCGGGTGATGCTGGGCGGCGGGAAGGCGATCAGCGGCAGGGCGTCCGGCTGGTTCAGCATGCGTTCCGGGTCGCGCGCCAGCCAGACCAGCGGTTCGCGGTAAAGGAAGTGACCCAGTTTGTCGCCGAGGCGGCGTTTGGCGAGCACCACATCCAGCTCACCATTATCCTGCATCTGGTAAAGCACGCCGCTCAGCGAGACCGTCAATTCGAGATCCACCAACGGATAAAGGCGGATGAATTCCTCCAGAATGGCCGTCAGCCGGCTGGCGACGAAATCCTCCGAGACGCCGAGCCGCAGCCGCCCGCGCAGACGGTTTTCGCTGAAGAGCGATGAGACCTTGCTGTCGATCTCCAGCATGTTGCGGGCATAACCAAGCAGCGCCTCGCCCTCGCCAGTCAGTTTCACCTGATGGGTGCTACGGGCGATCAGCCGGCGGCCAAGGGCTGCCTCAAGCCTTTGAATATGCTGGCTGACGGTGGATTGGCCAATACCCAGCCGCTCGGCAGCAAGCGTGAAACTGCCGGTTTGCTGAAGCATGACGAAGCTGGCAAGATGTTGAAGGTTCAGCATTATCTCAAATCGTGATAACTGTTAATCTTTGCATCCGAAATCATGATGAGCGATAGTGACGCCCGTTTCAAGCAAAACCGATGCCGGAAAGACCTCCCATGACCCGCTTCCTGCCCGATCGTTTCACCATGATGCTGGTGGCCACCGTGATTTTGGCCTCCATCTTGCCGATTAGCGGCGAGCCGGCGGAGTATTTCGGCCTTGCGACGAAACTGGCGATCGCGCTTCTCTTCTTTCTGCATGGTGCGCGGCTTTCGCGGGATGTGGTGATTGCGGGCATCCTGCACTGGCGCCTGCATCTGGCGATCCTGCTCGTCACCTTCGGCCTTTTCCCGCTTCTCGGCGTGGCAATCGGTTTCATTCCCGAAAGCATCCTGCCGGCACCGCTTTATATGGGTGTGCTGTTTCTCTGCGTGCTGCCATCCACCGTGCAGTCTTCCATCGCCTTCACCTCCATGGCGGGCGGAAACGTGCCAGCGGCGATCTGTTCGGCCTCGGCCTCGAATATCTTCGGCATGTTCCTCACGCCATTGCTGGTTGGCCTGCTGTTTACGGTGGGCGGCCATGGCGGCGGCTTTTCGCTGGACGCGTTCCTGCAAATCTTCCTGCAGCTTCTGTTGCCGTTCATCGTCGGGCAGGCTCTGCAGCCCTGGATCGGCGACTGGATCCGGGCGCGCAAGAAGCTGCTGTCCCCGGTCGACCGCGGCTCGATCCTGATGGTGGTCTATCTCGCATTCTCTGACGCTGTCATCGAGGGCATCTGGCACACGTTTTCGCTCAGGGATATCGGCGTTGTCATCCTTATCAACATCGTGCTTCTGGCGTTTGTTCTGTGCGTAACCATGTTCGGCAGCCGTCTGCTCGGTTTCGAAAAGGCCGATGAAATCACCATCACCTTCTGCGGATCGAAGAAGAGCCTCGCAAGCGGTGTTCCCATGGCGGGCGCGATTTTCGCCGGCCAAAGCATTGGCGCGATCGTTCTGCCGATCATGCTCTTCCATCAGATACAGCTGATGGTCTGCGCGGTTCTTGCCCAGCGTTATGCCCGCAAGGCGCATGAAAAGGCAGCAATAGCGGAAACGGCTGCTGCAGAGGGTGCGGCGGCATCCGCTCGCTGACAGGATTTCCGCAAACAAAAACGGCCCCCTAAGGGGCCGTTCTTTTTGCATGTCAGAAAAGCTTAGTTGACCTGAGCCGGGGAAATCTGGGCTTCGATCGTCTTCGGCGCGTCGGCGCTGTCGGACGAGATCGCGATGCGGCGCGGCTTCATCGCTTCCGGAATATTGCGGACAAGGTCGATATGAAGCAGGCCGTTCTTCAAGGAAGCGGTCTGGACTTCGACGTGGTCGGCAAGCTGGAAGCGGCGTTCGAAAGCGCGCGTGGCGATGCCGCGATACAGGAATTCTCCCTCGGTGGTTTTTTCATCCGTGGCCTTCTCGGCCTTCACCGTCAGCGCATTGGCGCGGGATTCGATGCTGAGTTCGTTCTCATCGAAACCGGCAACGGCCATGGTGATGCGATAGGTGTTTTCGCCGGTCCGCTCGATATTGTAGGGCGGATAGGACTGGGCCTGTTCGGGCTGGCCGAGGCCGTCAAGCATCGAAAAAAGACGGTCGAAGCCGACGGTGGAACGATAGAGGGGGGAAAAATCAACGTGACGCATGGTGTCCTCCTTAAGAAGCGACTGTTTGCGGTTAAGTCCGGCGTCCCGTTCTGGCTACGGCCGGACATATGGCGCGGTCCCGTTCTGGCGACCGCATGAATGAGATGGGAATGGCTTGCCGCCGCGTCAAGGGGCGTGAAAAGGTGAAAGCAATATGAACCATGGCTGAACGTCAGGTTCCGGCATCGTTCAGTTTGAGAGCCATAAAACATCGGTCATCGGAGACATTCTCCGTGGACAGAAGCAATAACGTCCCTTCTTCTTCTGTCTTATTCGCCGGAACCGCGACTGCTTTAACCGACGGTTCCGGCAATTTTTTCTTTGACCTTCCCGCGCCGCCGACCTATCCCGAAAAGGCACAAAAGCCGGAAAAGACCGATGATCGAAGCCACATTGCGCGCCAGTGAAGACAACCCGGTTCCCGGCAACCATACCGTCGGATATTTTACCGGCCATGGCGGCAAACAGCTTCGATATGCGATCTTCCGCACCAGCCGCCATATTGCCCGCGGAACCGTGGTTCTGCTGCATGGCAGGAACGAATGTATCGAGAAATATTTCGAAACGGTTGGCGATCTTACCGCCATGGGTTTCTGGGTTGCGACCTTCGATACACGCGGGCAGGGCGGTTCCGAGAGGCTGTTGAAGAAGCCGGGTGCCGGGCATGTGCGGCGGTTCTCCGACTACCAGCATGACATCAGCCTTTTTCTTGAGCAGGTGGTGCTGCCGGATACGCGGCTGCCATTCTTCATGATCGCGCATTCCACCGGCGCGCTTGCAGCACTTGCAGCTGCTCCCGGCCTGTCGAACCGCATTGACCGTCTGGCCCTTTGTTCGCCCTTCATCGAGCTGGATAGCCAGCAATCGGTTCCCTCACCCGTGATCCGGATTGTTGCTACGGTCTTGAGTCTTGTCGGTCTCGGCAGGGTTCAGCTCGGAAGAGACCAGCGCGAGCGGGATTTCGACGGCAATCCGCTGACCTCGGACGCTAGGCGTTTTGCCAGAAATCTGACCCTGCACCGGCAGTTTTCGGAATTGTTCATCGGCGCGCCGACGGCGCGCTGGGTCTATGAAGCGCTGAAGACCATGGGCCGGGTGAAACGCCAGGATCACCTGACGAATATTGCCGTACCGACGCTTATTCTGGCGCCGATGCTGGATACGATCACGCCCTATAAGGCGCAGGAAGAACTCTCACGCAATTTCCGGGCGGCGCAGCTTCTCCCGATAACCGGCGCGCGCCACGAATTGCTGCATGAGCGCGATGTTTTCCGCAAACAGGCGCTGGCGGCCGTCGACGCGTTTTTCGCGCCGGAGTGATGGCCGCTCAAGCGGGTTGCCTAGAGTTTGGACAGAATGGCGAGCGCCTGTTCGTGCACCGCTTTTGAGCCGGCTGCGAGAATGCGACCACCATTTTCCGGGCGCCCGCCATCCCAGGTGGTCATGATGCCGCCGGCCTGTTCGATCACAGGGATCAAAGCGCCGACATCATAGGGCTTCAGCCCGGATTCGATCACCAGATCGACATGGCCGGCCGCCAGCAGGCAATAGGCGTAACAATCCACGCCGTAGCGGAAAAGGCGGACCTGATCCTGCACTTCTTCGTAAAGGGGCTTTTCTTCCGCAGTGAAGATGTGGGGAGTCGTGGTGAACAAAACGGCGTCCGATAGCGAAGCGCAATTGCGCGTGCGGATCTTCCGCTCGCCATCCGGCCCGAAATACCACGCCGCTTCGCCATCGGCGAAATAACGCTCTTTGGTGAAGGGCTGGTCCATGATGCCCATCGTGGCGCGGCCGGCCGACTGGAAGCCGATCAGCGTGCCCCACACGGGCACGCCGGAAATGAAGGCGCGGGTGCCGTCGATCGGGTCGATGACCCAGATATGGTCGCGGTCGAGGCCGACATTGCCGTGTTCTTCGCCGAGAATACCATGCTGCGGAAAATGTGCTTCAATCAGGGTGCGAATGGCGGTTTCTGCTGCCTGATCGCCTTCCGTCACCGGGTCGTAGCCACCATCCTGCTTATTGGTGACGGCAATGCCCGTGCGGAAGCGGGGAAGCGTCTCGGCGCTGGCGGCATCGGCAAGTTTGAAGAAGAAATCCCGGTCGGGCAGCATGCGAAACCTCATCGCCTGAATATTGGGTCTGAATTCTGTGGCGCAATGCATAGACCGGAATCACATCCGCCGTCCACTCATACGGATGACGGTGCCGGTGTTTCCATATTTTCAGCATAAGCCTAAAAAATATGCATAAAATAAAATGATTGACAATTGTGCAGATACTGCGTAGCGTGACCCTGCAGTCTTTGACTGTAAATACCCTCCTTGGGTGTTTCCTCCCTAGACTTGACCGCGCCAAGGCGCGGTTTTTTTTGCCCCGCAAGCCGCCAGGTGATCCGGGATAAAGATTGAATTTGTGGGTGATTCGAGCTGCTACTCGGCAGCGAGCGACGTTTCTATCGCGTATTCGGAAACGAAGACGCCGAGCTGGCGCATGAAGATTTCAAGCGATGCCTGAATGGCCGGAAAATCGGCTTTTTTAAGAAGCGTCTTTTCATCGACATAAAGTGCGCGATTGACCTCTATCTGCAGCGCATGCAGCGAGCGGATCGGCCGGCCATAATGTTCGGTGATGAAGCCGCCGGCATAGGGTTTGTTACAGACCGCGACAAAACCCAGTTCCTCGAGAAAATGCAGGGCGGCGCGGGAGACTTCCTGGGATGCGCTGGTGCCGTAGCGATCACCGATGATCACATCTGGCCTGAGATTTGAACCGGCGACACGGATATTGCCCGGCATGGAATGGCAATCGATCAGCACCGCCATTCCGAAATTGGCGTGGGTGCGTGACAGCAGGCGGCGCAGGCAGGCATGATAGGGCTTGTAGATCGTCTCGATCCGCGAAAGCGCCTCGTCGACCGGCAGGCGATGGGCATAGATATCCATATTCTCGGCGACGATGCGCGGCACCGTTCCCAGACCGCCGGCGACCCGCATGGAGCCAATATTGGCGTAAGGCGGCAACGTGCCTTCGAACATGCGAGGATCGAGTTCGTAGGGTTCGCGATTGACGTCCAGATAGGCGCGCGGGAAATTCGCCTTCAGAAGCGGTGCGCCGATCTCCGGTGCCGCCGCGAACAGCTCGTCGACGAAGTGATCTTCGGAGCGGCGGATCTCGTGCGAATCGAGCCGTGCCGATTCCAGGAAGGAAATGGGGTAGCAGCGGCCGCTATGGGGGGAATTATAGACAAATGGCAGGGTTTGAACGGCAGGTTCCGTTACCTCAAAAAGCTCATATTCACCCGTTACCCAGTCCATTCAGTGCCATTTACCATGTCGCAAACAATCGGGATGTTCATGTTGCCAGTTACGGTGCGGCAAGTCCATACTATCGCCTAAGCAGCGCTATACCGATTCACGTGTTCACAGGATATTTACCGTGAAAATCCTATAATCGGGCTAGGGTATTTCAAACATTGAGTAGTTACGGTCACTTATGATGAATCAGAAAATTCTTCTCGCTGAAGACGACAACGATATGCGCCGCTTTCTCGTCAAGGCGCTGGAAAAAGCCGGTTACAAGGTTTCTTCCTTCGACAACGGCGCCAGCGCCTATGACCGGCTTCGCGAAGAGCCCTTTTCGCTCCTGCTGACCGATATCGTCATGCCCGAAATGGACGGCATCGAGCTTGCGCGGCGCGCGACCGAACTCGACCCGGACCTCAAAGTCATGTTCATCACCGGCTTTGCAGCCGTTGCACTGAACGCCGATTCGAAGGCTCCGAAGGACGCCAAGGTGCTTTCCAAGCCGTTCCATCTGCGCGATCTGGTGGATGAGGTCAACAAACTCCTTGTGGCGTAAGGCCTCTCAAAAAACCTTCACAAAACCGAAAAAAAGCAGTTGACGCATCAACCGGTTTTGTGGTCTATCCGCCGCCACGGAGGGCGTGTAGCTCAGCGGGAGAGCACTACGTTGACATCGTAGGGGTCACAGGTTCAATCCCTGTCACGCCCACCATCCGAATTCATGAAAAGGGTTTCTGAGCAATCAGAAACCCTTTTTTCGTTTCTGGCCTGCGCTTACCGCAACCTCCTTTCTCAAGCTTAAGAATTCTTCGGGACCTGGTCGACATCAGGAAATCGACAAGGCGGGAATCGTTTGCGCTGGTTTCAATCTTGGCCGCAATCGTGTCTCGCAATAAATTTCACGATACAAAATAAAATTCAAACCACGTTGACGTGACCTCGGTTTCCGGCTATCTCAAGTGACATGCAATAAATTACATCATATAAAATTTATTGCGGACTAAGTCATTGTCCTTGGGAGGGGAATATGTTGGCTTTTCTGAAATCGACCGCTGCCGCGGGTGTTTTAGCCGTGGCGATTTCCGCTGGTGCCGGTTCTCAGGCCGTCGCTGCGGGCAAATTCGCCTGCGAGCCGGGCGAGACCTATGTGATGAACGTCATGGTTTCCAGCCACCCCTATTGGGTGCCGGTCTTTGAGGGCTTCAAGCAGGCAGCAAAGGCGCTCGGCTGCGAGGCCGTTTTTACCGGTACGCCGGAATATGACATCACCAAGCAGATCGCGTCCTTCGAGCAGGAACTCGTGAAGAAGCCGAAAGGCATCCTGCTGCACCCGATGCAGGCCGATCCATTTATCGAACCCATCAACAAGGCGATTGGCTCCGGCGTTTCGGTGACGACTTTTGCGGCGGATTCTCCGAAGTCGAAGCGCACCGCCTACATCACCTCTGATAATGTCGCCGAGGCGAAATTCGCGGCTGACGAAATCGTCAAGAAGCTTGGTGAAAAAGGCGAATATGCCGTTCTGGAAAATCCGGGACAGAGCAATCACGATCTGCGCGTCACCGCCCTCATCGACTATATGGGGCGCACCTATCCGGAAATGAAGCTGGTCGGCCGCCAGGCGACCAACCAGGATGCGAATGTCGCCTATCAGGCAGTTGGCGCCCTGCTGCAGGCCAATCCAAATCTCGGCGCATTATGGATACCCGAGGCCGGTTCGGCTGAAGGCGCGACCACCGCTGTTCTCGAGGCAAAAAAGAAGGTCCTGATCCTGCATGCGGATATCACGCCTGCAACGCTGGAACATATCAAGCAGGGCAATATCTACATGTCCATCAATCCCAATCAGGGCGTTCAGGGTTTCATGGGTTTCATGAATACCTTTCTCGGCGCCCATTCGGACCTGATCGACCCGTTCAACGACTACAAGGTTTCCGGCTTCAACCCGATGCAGGTTCCTTCGATGGACAATGGTTTCGCCGTCATCACCAAGGCGAACGCCGCTTCCTTCGATCTCAACGACTATATGAAGGGGCGCTGACGCGTCGCTCTGGACCCGGCGAGGTTTGCGCCTCGCCGGCCATAAGGGAAGCAGGTTCGGGAGGGCGTTATGGGTGAGGTCATCCTCAGCATGACGAATATTCACAAGGCGTTCGGCCCCGTGCGGGCGCTGCGCAATGCGGCATTTGAGCTGCGGCGTGGCGAAATCCACGCACTGGCGGGTGAAAACGGCGCCGGCAAATCAACGCTGATGCATATCATCGACGGCATTCTGCAGCCGGATGGTGGGGAAATCCTGCTGGATGGAAAACCGGTCAAGATATCCTCGCCCAATGCGGCGAACCGGCTTGGCATCGGCTTCGTGCATCAGGAGATCGCGCTCTGCCCGGAGATTTCGGTCGCCGAAAACATGTTCATGTCGCAGACCGGCCAAAGCCGTTCCTGGTTCATGAACTATCGCGACCTCGAAAGGCAGGCGGCAATCGTGCTGCGGGAAATCGGCGATATCGATCCCACCCGCCGCGCCGGCGACCTTTCGATTTCGCAACAGCAGATCGTTGAGATCGCCAAGGCGCTGACGCTGGATTGCCGAATCCTGATCCTTGACGAGCCGACGGCGGCTTTGACCGAGACCGAAGCCCAGACGCTTTTCAGGATCATGCACCGGCTGGCGGAACGGGGCATTGCCATCATCTATATCTCGCATCGCATGGCGGAGATTTTCGACCATTGCGACCGCATCACCGTCATGCGCGACGGCTGCCATATCAGGACGGAGAATATTGCCGACATTTCCCCCGAGGAGGTCGTCAACAGCATGGTCGGACGGGTACTCGACAAGCTCTACCCGCCAAAGCTTTCGGACGACGAGAAATCCGATGACATCATTCTTTCGGTTCGGGGCTTGAATGAAGGAAAGCGCGTTTTCGATGTCAATTTCGATCTGCGTCGGGGCGAAATCCTGGGGTTGGCAGGGCTGATCGGTGCGGGAAGAAGCGAGATCGCCCGGGCGGTCTGCCGGTTGGAGGGAAAACCGAGAGGCGAGGTTACGCTGCGTGGCCGGCCGCTGAGGCTGAAAGACTACCGTGACAGCATCCGCGAGGGGCTGGTCTATCTGTCCGAGGACCGCAAGGGGGACGGGCTGTTCCTCAATATGTCCATCGCCTCGAATGTCTCCGCGCTCGATATCGGCAGGGTATCGAACGGCATGGGCTTCATCGAACGGCGCAAGGAGATGAAGCGGGCCGATGAGCTGGGACGCCGGCTGAAATTGCGGGCGAACAGTGTCGGCGATGCGGTGTCTACCTTGAGCGGCGGCAACCAGCAGAAAGTAGCGCTGGCGAAGATGCTGTCGGTGGAGCCCGAGGTCATCTTTCTGGATGAGCCGACACGCGGGGTGGATGTGGGTGCGAAAGCCGAAATCCACCGCCAGATCCGGGAACTGGCGCGCGAAGGTGTCGGCGTGGTCGTCATATCCTCGGAGCTGCCGGAACTCATCGGCGTCAGCGACCGCGTGCTGGTGGTGCGCGAGGGGCGGATCACGGGTGAGGTCGAGGGCGAAGACATGACGGAGGAAAAGATCATGCAGCTTGCATCGATCAATATTGTGCATAGCCCGGAAAGGGCCTGAGGGAGCGGGAAAATGGCAACATCGGAAACACCTTCAAGCCTTGCCGAAACGGCGGTTCGCCGCACCGCCTGGTGGGAGCCGGCGCTCAAGGCGCGGGAAACCGGGCTGATCGTCATCATCCTTGCGCTTTTTGCAGTGATGTCCTTCATATCTCCCTATTTCCTGACCGTGGACAATCTGCGGGCCATGGCCATGGTCTTCGCCATTGAAAGCATTGTCGTGGTTGGCATGACGATCCTCTTGATCTCGGGCGGCATCGATCTTTCGGTCGGCTCCGTCACCGCACTGGCGATGGTGGCGGCCGGCTGGCTTTTCCTTAACGGTGTCGATCCCTGGGTGGCGGCGGGGCTGGCGATCTGCCTGACGACATTGGTCGGCATGGCCATGGGATTCCTGACCACGGTCATCGGCCTGCATCATTTCATCGTATCGCTGGGCGTCATGGTGATTGCGCGCGGTGTTTGCCTGCTGGCAACGGGCGGGCGGCCGCTCGGGCTCTATTCCCTGCCGCCCGAATTCAAGTTCATCGGCCAGGGTGTGATTGGCGGCATTCCGCTGGTGCTGATCATATTTGCGGTGGTGGTCGTCTCTTTCGATCTGCTGCTGCGGCGCACGACCGCCTTCCGCAAGGTGTTCTATACCGGCAGCAATCCCAAGGCCGCAGCCTATTCCGGCATCCGCGTCGGCCGGGTCGTGTTTGCCACCACCACGCTTTGTTCGATGCTGTGCGGTGTTGCAGGCGTTATCTATATGGCCCGCTTCGGTTCTGCCCAGCCGAGCTTTGGCGTCGGCATGGAACTTAACGTGATTGCGGCGGCGGTCATCGGCGGCGCGAGCCTTTCGGGCGGCTCGGGCACCATTCTCGGTGCAATCCTTGGGGCGATCCTTCTCTCGGTCGTTTCCAGTTCGCTTGCCTTGCTCAATGTGTCTGTCTACTGGCAGGACATCATCAGGGGAAGCATATTGCTGACTGCGGTTCTGTTCGACCACTATCTGGTCAGGCGTCGCCGCTGAGCGCCCATTGAACGCCCAAGGGTAACTGGAGAAAGACGATCATGCTGGATATCAAGGACGATTTCGATCAACAGAGACAGATGTATTCCGTCCTGGTGCTGCATTTCATCGAGGGTGTGAAGCAGTCGGAGATCGCCGAGCGGCTCAATCTTTCCCATACCAAGGTGAACCGCATGATTGCGGCGGGCCGCAAGGCGGGCATGGTGAAGATCACCATTGCCAGCCCCTATCAGCGGTTGGTGGACCTCGAAAGCGAGATCACCCGTCGTTTCGGCCTCCGGCAGTCTGTGGTCACACCGACGGTATCCGATAATCCGGAAACCGCCTTGCAGATGGTGGGTCGGGTGGCCGCCAACCACTTGCTGGAGACGATCCGTGACGGTGACGTGATCGCGATTACGGGCGGCAAGGCGGTGAGCGCGGTTGTCGACAATCTGCAGGCGGAGCGTCGTTTCGATGTGCGGGTGGTGCCTTTGACGGGCGGCGTGCAGGGCAAGCACTATACGGATGTCAATCATCTCGCCACGCAGCTGGCGGAAAAGCTCGGCGGCAGCGCCTCGCTCGTGCATGCGCCGCTGTTTGCCGAGGATGAGGAACAGCGCGATTTGCTGATGAACGTCGCATCGATCCGCGAGGTCTTCGATCTGGCGCGGCAGGCGCAGGTGGCGCTGGTCGGCATCGGTTCGGTGGAGGCGCCGGGCTCCGGCTACTACGATCTTCTGCCGGATGCCGCCCGTGGCGGGCAGGCGCTGGTGGATGCGGGCATTGCCGGGGAATTTCTTGCCCACCTCACCATGGCGGACGGGCAGCTGGCGCGGATCGATCTCAACTCGCGCGTGGTGGCGCTGGACCCGGGGCAGCTTGCCCGGTGTCCGAATATCATCGGCGTGGCGGCAGGCGCCATCAAGGCCGGCCCGGTGGCTGCCACGCTTGCCGGCCGTTATCTGACCTCGCTCGTCGTGGACGAGGCAATAGCCGGCTATTTACTGGATCATGAAGGAGGGGAAACCTCGTGACGGACAATGCAATATTGACCCGGACAATCGGCGACAGCGCCATCAGCGCATCCGCCGTGGGGCTTGGCACCTGGGCCATCGGCGGCTGGATGTGGGGCGGCACCGACGAGCGGCAATCCATCGCCGCCATCCAGGCCTCCATCGATGCGGGCATTTCCCTCATTGACACCGCGCCGGCCTATGGCATGGGGCTTGCGGAAACCATCGTCGGCAAGGCAATTGCCGGCAGGCGTGACAAGGTGGTGCTGGTTACCAAATGCGGGCTTGTCTGGCATGTGAATGAGGGTGCCTATTTCTTCCATCAGGATGGCAAGCCGGTTCACCGTTATCTCGGCGCCGCGTCCATCCGGCATGAGGTCGAAGAGAGCCTGAAACGGCTCGGAACCGACTATATCGACCATTACGTCACCCATTGGCAGGACGCCACGACGCCGATTGCCGAGACGGTCGGGGCTTTGGTGCGGCTGAAGGAGGAGGGAAAGATCCGTTCCATCGGGGCAAGCAACGTTTCGCCGGACGATCTCGAAGCCTATATCGCAACCGGCGCGCTGGATGCCATTCAGGAAGAATATTCCATGGTGAAGCGCGGTATCGAGACGACGCTCCTGCCGCTTTGCCTAGAGAATGCCGTCTCGGTTCTCAGCTATTCGTCGCTGGCGCTCGGTCTCCTCTCGGGCAAGGTTGGGCCGGAGCGGGTTTTTGCGGAAGACGACCAGCGTCACGGCAACCCGCGCTTCAGTCAGGCGAACCGCCAGAAAATCGCACGGTTGATGGGGGTGCTGAAACCGGTGGCGGCCACCCATGGAGCTTCGGTCGCCCAGGTGGTGATTGCCTGGACGATTGCGCAGCCGGGCATAACATTTTCGCTGTGCGGCGCGCGTGATCCGGCTCAGGCGGTTGAAAATGCCGCGGCGGCGCGTCTTCGCCTCACGGAGAGTGAGCTGGCGCTCATCAGTGCCGGCGTCGCGGAGCATCTTGTGGGGCTCGATACCTGATTATGTAAGCTGAGACGGGACTTCAGGCGAACAGCGTATCATTTTCGTCCCGTCTCTCACGTCGCTTTAAACGGTCAACAACATTGGGACGCTGGTCATCAGCCAGCGAACGGTATTTCTATGCCCAGTTTTCGCGAGGACGCTCTGCGCCGCATCCGGCACGATGGTGATTTTGATGCCGTCGTTATCGGCGGCGGCATCAACGGAATTGCCGCCTATCGCGATCTCGCCTTGCAGGGGCTGCGGGTGCTGCTGGTCGAGCGCAACGATTTCTCCTCAGGCTGCAGCGCCGCACCCTCGCGCATGATCCATGGCGGCCTGCGTTATCTCGAAAATGGTGAATTCAGCCTCGTGGCAGAGTCTTTGCGGGAGCGGGACGCACTTCTGAGACTCGCCCCGCATATGGTTCGTCCGCTGCCGACCACGATCCCGATTTTCTCGACTTTCAGCGGCCTTTTCAACGCGGCAGCAACCTTTGCCGGCTCAGGCGGAAAACCCGCAAGCCGGGGCGCTCTCGCCATCAAGGCGGGTCTCATGCTCTATGATTTTGTCACCCGAAAAAACCGTATTCTGCCCCGTCACGCGTTTCGAGGCGCCCCCGGGACTTTGCAGCATTGGCCGGATCTGACGCCGGAAATCAGATACTCCGCCACTTACTACGATGCGTGGATAAGCCAGCCCGAACGGCTTGCGCTGGAGCTTCTGATCGACACCCGTACCGATGCGCCGCAAAGCATTGCGCTCAACTATGCCGAACTTGTCCGTCTTGGCGATGAGTACCGTCTTCGGGTGGAGGGCGCGGATGAAACCCTACCCATCCGCCCAAGGATCATCGTCAATGCGACCGGCGCATGGATCGACGAGACGATTGGCACGCTGACCGCCGGGCCAGTGGCGGAGAAAGCAAAACCGACCGTCTCCGGAACCAAGGGATCACATCTGATCATCGCCAACGACGCGCTTCTCAACGCCCTGAACGGCCATATGATCTTTTTCGAGAATGCCGATAATCGCGTCTGTATCCTCTTTCCCTATCTCGGCCGGGTTCTCGCTGGCTCGACCGACATCAAGGTGGATCGTCCCGAGCGGGTGCGCTGCGAGCCCGAGGAGCGGGACTATATTCTGGACGCGATCCGGCAGGTCTTTCCGCAGATTGACATCGACCATTCCGACATCGTCTTCAGTTTCAGCGGCATACGCCCGCTGCCGCGCAGCGATGCCGCCTTTACCGGAAAAATATCCCGCAGCCATTTCATCCACCGCGTTGCGGGCGATCCGCCACAGCTCTGCATGATCGGCGGCAAGTGGACCACCTTCAGAGCCTTTGGTGAGCAGGTGACCGACGAGGTTCTGGCCTTTCTTGGACGCAGACGACTGACCGGCACCATGGATCGCCCGATCGGCGGCGGCAGGAATTTTCCCACCGGCGCAGGCAGCCTGCCGGCCTTGCTGTCGGAGGAGTTCTCGATCGCCGGAGACCGGGCGGAGCATCTGGCTCTGGCTTACGGCTCCCGCGCCTTCGATCTGATGGGCTTTTGTCGGGACCGTGCGGATGATGCGCCGCTTTCAGAAAAATCGCCGATAACGACCGCGGAGGTGATCTGGCTGATCCGCTGTGAACACGTGCGACACCTGACCGATCTCGTGTTGCGGCGTACGACGCTCGCCATCACCGGCGTCATCGATGCCGATCTGATCGACGCGATCTTGAACGTCGCGGCACGCGAGCTGGGCTGGCCGACCACCCAGGCGGCAGCGGAACGGCAGCGGCTTACCCATGAGCTGGAGACTTTTTACGGCGTCACGCCGGCAATGCTTCAACACAGATGCAAGGAGAATGCATGATGATGCGGATTTCGAAAAAGGCGCGCATGAACCGGCTGTTTCGCAATGGCGGCTGCCTCGATGTGGCCATTGATCACGGGGTTTGCAACGAGCCGAGCTTCCTTGTCGGGCTGGAGGATATGGCGCAGACCGTGGGCAGGCTGGTCGAGGCCGGTCCCGATGCCATCCAGATGGCCTATGGGCAGGCCGATCTGCTGCAGCAGCGGCCGGAGCGCGACAAGCCGGCCCTCGTCATGCGTATCGACATGGGCAATCCCTATAATTCCACGCGCCACAGAACGATGTGGTCGCAGTTACAGAACCATCATGATCCGATCATCGGTGCGCTGGAAATGGATGCCGCCTGCGTCGTCGTGAACCTGTTTATGCTGCCGGACGAGCCGGACCTGTTTCGTCAATGCGTCGAAAACATCAGTCGCGTGCGGGCAGATTGCCATCGTTTCGGCATGCCGCTGATGATCGAACCTCTGGTGATGCTGCCCAATGATATCAGGGGCGGTTATCAGGTGGATGGCGATGCGGAAAAGATCGTCACGCTGGTGCGTCTTGCCTCGGAAATGGGAGCCGATATCATCAAGGCCGATCCGACCAGCGATCCGCGCGATTTTCACAAGGTGATCGAAGCCGCGCGGTGCCCGGTGCTGGTGCGGGGCGGGGGACGTGAGGACTTGCGTAATGTACTGGCAAAATCGGCGGCTCTGGTGGCCGAAGGCGCGAACGGCATGGTCTATGGGCGCAATATCTATCAGCACGACAATCCCAAGGCCGTCGTTGCGGCGTTGATGGCCATCATCCATCAGGGTGCAGGTGGTGAGGAAGCATGGGATATCTATAATCGTGGCTGACAAAAATTACATATTGGGTCTCGATGTCGGCAACACGGTCATCAAGGCCGTGCTGTTCGACACGGCGGGCCGGCAGATCGCGCAACACGCCATCGATGGACATTCGACGTTCCCCCAGCCCGGCTATGTCGAGCGCGATCTCGAGGAATTATGGCGGAACGGCTGCGAGGCGATCCGCCAGCTTCTGGTAAAATCCTCTGTCGATCCCTCCAGCATCCTGGCGGTGGGCTGCGCCGGCCACGGCAATGGTCTTTACCTCCTGGACAAGAACCAGAAGCCCCTGATCGGCATTCAGTCGCTCGACAGCCGCGCCGCCGATGTGGCGGCCGAGCTTGACCGGAAAAGCGGAGCGCAGTTGCAGGCTCGTTGCCTGCAGCGGCCATGGCCTGCGCAAACACCCAGCCTGCTTGCCTGGGTCAAACGGCATGCGCCCGATCTATACGGGCAGATCGGCACGGTCCTGTTCTGCAAGGATTTCGTCAATTTCCGCCTGACGGGTTGCCTTGCCAATGATATTTCCGACCTCAGCGGCGCGGGGCTGCTGGCGTTGCCGGAAGCGCGGCTCGACCGCGAGCTTCTGTCACTTTACGATCTTGAGGACGCGTTCGCGTTTTTCCCCCGTCTCGTGGAATCGGCCGACATCGTCGGCCATGTGACAAGCGAGGCTGCTGACATCACGGGGCTGCCCGAAGGCACGCCCGTCATTGGCGGTTTCTTCGATGTGGTCTCCAGCGCCATGGGGTCGGGCGTCATCAATGCCGGGGAGGCTTCCATCATCGCTGGCACCTGGAGCATCAACCAGGTTTTCGCAGACAAACCGGTCATCAGCCCCGATGTCTTCATGGTCACGACCTTTGGCCGTGACCGCTATGTCAATATCGAATCCAGCGCCACTTCCGCTGCCAATCTCGAATGGTACGTGCATCGTGTTCGCGGCGACCATGGTGACCATGCCTTCGAGCGCTGCAACGAATTGGTCGGTTCCGTCACACCGCGCGCCGACGATCCGTTTTTTCATCCGTTCATTTTCGGATCGAGGCTGGGTGCGGAATTTCGGGGCGGCTTTTATGGCCTCGCCGGATGGCATGGCGAGGGCCATATGTTGCGTGCCCTGTTCGAAGGTGTGTGTTTCGAACATCGCCGCCATATCGGTGTCCTGCGCGAAGCGGGATTGCCGGTGGAAAGCGCCGTGATGTCTGGCGGCGGTTCCCGCAGCCAGCATTGGCCGCAGATCATGGCTGATGTTCTGGAAATTCCGCTGCGTGTCGCGGAGGCGCGCGAGACGGGCGCACTCGGCGCGGCCATTGGCGCGGCCGTGGCGATTAGGCTTTATCCTGATTATGAGGAGGCGGTTGCGGCGATGACACGGGTCGCGAATGCTTATCAGCCGGATGCTGCGCAAGTCTCGCACTATGGGCGGCGCTATGGTCTCTATGCGGAATTGACCGTACAGTTGCGCGGCTTCTGGAGCGCCTTGAGGTTGCCGCAATAGTCTCCGGCTTCGGCAGAGCGCAATTCCGCGCTGCATCAAACAGAGCCCCTGCGCAGAGAAGTATCTGTGCAGGGGATAAAATATCGCGTAATATCTTGTATATACTTCAATATTGCAACTTTATAAAGTATTGATGTTTTTTAATTGCGTGTGAAAAATAGAATTGAAAGTAAATCTTAAACTTAATTTCTTAAGCTCACTCTCCAGCCCGGTCGCCAACAGTTGCGCACGCACCCGTAACTCCCGCTACCGTCGCAGCATAGTTTTGAGGGATGGGACATGCTTTTTAAATCGACAACGTCCTATATTCGGAATGCATCGCCGTTTTGGCAGCAGGTCGTTATCGCATCG
>NZ_JARVRC010000002.1:0-68857 GCF_030209895.1 Agrobacterium sp. CFBP2214
TTCCAATATCTATTCCAAAGACGGCGCACTCCTGCGGTTGGTTACGATTCATAATGGGGTCGGAACAAGAGCAGTCCGAAATCGTACGCTAAGGTCGAACGAAACCGGAACGATACCGTAGATCGGATGTGCAACATCCGATCTCTGTGGATTGCCATCGACATGCGCCAATTTTGATTTCTCTGTCCGGCCCGACTCGACAACGCTTCGAGCAGATTGCTCATCAATGGAGTCGGGCGATGGCAAAGCGCAAGCTTCTTAAAGATCAAGATCGCCGGAAGCTTGTCGACATACCAGTCGACGAGGATAACCTAATCCGACACTATTCGTTGTCATTGGCGGATCGCCTGGAGATTGAACTGCGGAGACGTAATCACAATCGGCTCGGCTTTGCCATCCAGCTATGTCTAATGCGATACCCGGGTCGAGTGCTTGGAGCAGAAGAAACTCCGCCTCGCGCCATGCTGAAGTATGTTGCTGATCAGATCGGCGCCGCTCCAGACGAATTTGCCCTCTATGCACGCCGCGAAGAAACCCGTCGGGATCATATGGCGCGGCTAATGGTGTATCTGGATACGAGAAGCGCGACGCTGCAAGATCGCCGCGCCGCGCTATTGGCGGCAATTCAAGCGGCGACCATGTCCGACGACGGTGCTGCGATAGCCAGTTCGACTGTCGCCGCGTTTCGCGAACGCGGCGCTCTTCTGCCGGCGATCGACACGATCGAACGCATCGGCCTTGCCGGCCGTGCCATAGCCCGGCGGCGAGCAGAAAGAACCCTGATTGAAGACATCCCACTCGATAGGCTTCAATCACTGGATAGGCTGTTAGAGGTTGACCCGTCGATCGGCCAGACCCGCTTTCATTGGCTGCGTTCGGCACCAGAAGCGCCGGCCGCGTCGAACCTCGTCGGGCTGACCGAGCGGATAGCCTTTCTGCGGCGGCTGGAGATCGATCCGGAACTGCAGGCGCGCGTGTCATCCGGACGGTGGGACCAGATGATCCGGGAGGGCAACGCAACGCCGGCCTGGCTTGCCAACGACTTCAACGCCAGCCGTCGCCACGCTCTGATCGTGGCCCAAGTCATCAAGCTTTGCCAGAAGCTCACGGACGATGCGGTGACGATGTTCATCAAGCTGATGGGTAAATTGTTCTCGCAAGCCAACAATCGAAAGAAGCAGCGACAGATGGACTGCAGAGCGAATACCGCCAAAGCGCTGCGCATGTTTCTAGATACGATCACCGCACTGCAGTCCGCCAACGAATATGGTCGGAACGCATTGGATGTTCTCGACCAGAAAGTCGGTTGGGACCGGCTGCTTCGGATGAAGCCTGAGCTTGAGTCGATGGTCGACGACAACGAGGCACCGCCGTTGACCGTGGCAGCCGAACAATACGCGACCGTCCACAAATACAATGGTGCATTTCTTCAGGCCTTCACGTTTCGCTCGGCGCATCGCCACGACCCGCTTCTGGCGGCAATTGCGCTGCTGAAACGGCTTTATGCCGAGAAGCGGCGGACACTCCCTGATCGCGTGCCGCTCACCCATCTCAGCCAAACTGATCGACGGCTTATCTTCGAACAAGGGAAACCTGATCGCCGTCTCTACGAGATCGCAACACTCGCTTCTTTGCGAGACCGGCTTCGTTCTGCGGAGATCTGGGTCGACGGCAGCCGATCTTTCCGGCCCATTGACGAGCATTTGATGCCGCGAACAACATTCATCACGTTGAAGGAGGAGGATCGTCTCGGATTAGGCGTCCAAGCTGATGGCGCGCAGTGGCTTGCCGAAGCGCGTCAGATGCTCGACTTCAACCTGCAGCGTCTGGCGCACAGGGCACGATCCGGAAAGCTCGAAGGAGTTCGTCTTGAGGCCGGAACGTTGATCATCACACCAACTGCCAGCGAAATCCCTGTGGCCGCCGAGGCACTGAATGCCGAGATCAGCGATATGTATCCGTTGGTCGAGGTTCCCGACCTGTTAAGGGAAGTGCATGAATGGACTGGCTTTGCAGATTTATTCACGCATGTTCGCACCGGCGACGTCCCAAAAAATGTTTCTGCCATGCTGGCTGGTGTATTGGCCGATGCTACGAACCTTGGCCCCAAACGAATGGCGGGCGCCTCCAAGGGGATCAGCGCTCACCAGATTGGGTGGATGCGCACATTCCACGCCCGATCGGAGACCTACCGCGCGGCGCAAGCGTGCATCACCGATGTCCACACCCAGCATCCGCATTCCCGCCTTTGGGGCAATGGCACAACGTCATCGTCAGATGGCCAATTCTTTCGTGCGAGCGACCGAGCCGCAAAGCGCGGCGACATCAATTTGCACTACGGCAGCGAACCCGGGACGAAATTCTATAGCCATCTATCAGATCAGTACGGCTACTTCAGCATTTTGCCCATCAGTCCCACCGAGAGCGAGGCGGCCTATGTGCTCGATGGGCTCTTCGATCAGGACACGGTGCTCGACATTCAGGAACACTTTACCGACACGGGCGGTGCCAGTGATCATGTCTTCGGGCTGTTTGCCTTGATCGGAAAGCGGTTCTCACCGCGACTGCGCAATCTCAAAGACCGGAAGTTCCACACGTTTGAGAAGGGCGATGCATATCCAACCCTGTCGAACCATATCGGGGCGCCGATCAACACCGCCCTGATTCTCGACCATTGGGACGATCTGCTCCATCTCGCGGCGTCGATCACGACGCGGTCCGTGGTACCGTCTACGATCCTCAAGAAACTGTCCGCATCTCCGAAGCAAAGCCATCTCGCGAGGGCGCTCCGCGAACTCGGCCGTATCGAAAGGTCGCTCTTCATGATCGAATGGTACTCAAGTCCGGCATTGCGGCGACGCTGTCAGGCCGGCCTCAACAAGGGTGAGGCTGCCCATAAGCTGAAACGCGCTGTCTTCTTCCACGAGCGAGGCGAGATCCGCGACCGGTCGTTCGAAAGCCAGGCGTTCCGCGCCTCTGGTCTCAACCTCGTCGTCAGCGCGATCGTCCACTGGAATACAGTCTATCTTGACCGTGCAATCACACAGCTGAAGCGAGCGGGTCGAGATATTCCTGATACTCTGTTGAAACACATCTCGCCGCTCAGTTGGGAGCATATCAATCTTACCGGCATCTACACCTGGGATGCCGAACATCAGATGCCGAACGGATTTCGATTGCTCCGTCTGCCAGCTAGGCTGCAGCGGGTCGCATAAGTTCTCATTCCGTTCGTCCTTAGCGTACGATTCCGGACTGCTCTTGTTCTGACCCCGTAAAACAGGAACAGCAGGAATAATCTTGTACGATGTAGCTGCGACATCGGGGCGCGAGATGTCGTCCACTTGCGTTACCGCCGGAACCGCGACTGCTGAATTTTACAATATCATTCAGAGCGACGACTTCAGTTTGGGGCTCCAAATGAAGGAGCGTTGAAATGATTGCACAGTCGATAGCGCAAACTGTCACGCCCGCCCTTGGAGAAGTTCCTGACTTCCAAGTTGGCGAACGTGTGAAAACGGCAGTGCGCTTTCCAGTCGGCCACTACCGACTTCCCACTTACCTCCGCGGCAAGGCCGGTATCGTTGAACGAGTCATCCCGACGATGGGTGTCGACAACGAGGAGGAAGGCTATGGCCGGAATGCCGGGTCGAAAGGTCATTACTACCGTATTGCGATCCCGATGACCGAAATCTGGGCTGAGTACAAGGGCCAAGCAACAGACGGCCTGAGGATCGAAGTCTTTGAAACCTGGCTCGAAAGGATTTGACCTTGCACGACGACAATCACGATCACGATGAGCACGATCATCATCACGACCACGCGCATCCGCATGAAGACATCTCCGTCACGGAGCCTCCCAGTTATTACGACATGATGGAAACAGCGGTTCGCGAGCTTCTCGTCGAACGCAAATTGTTCGGCGCAGACGAAATCCGGCGACAGATCGAAGTCTTGGATTCCCGCACGCCGGCACTCGGTGCGAAGGTCGTTGCGCGAGCCTGGGTCGACGACGAATTCCGCAAACGTCTACTCGATGACGGGCGAAAGGGTTGCGAGGAACTGGGCATCACGTTCTACGACGACACGCAGTTGATCGTTCTGGAAAACACGCCTGAAGTCCACAACCTCATCGTCTGCACGCTGTGCTCGTGCTACCCGCGACCCGTACTGGGCTTGCCGCCGGACTGGTACAAGCTCAAGCCGTATCGGGCCCGAGCCGTTTACGAACCTCGTGCTGTTCTCGAGGAGTTCGGGACGCACATTCCCGATGATGTCGAGATCGTCGTCAGCGATTCCACGGCCATGGTTCGTTACCTCGTGCTGCCGATGCGGCCGGCGGGTACTGAAGGACTATCTGAAGAGGAACTTGCTGCACTGGTGACGCGCGACGCGATGATCGGCGTCATCCCTGTCGAATATCAAAAGAGGGTTGCATGATGTCCAGCGAAGGCCTCGTAAAGAAACTCCCCAATGATATCGGCGGGGAAATTGGCGGAAAAATTGAACGTGTCGAACACGAACTTCTGCCGTGGGAAAAGCGCTGCCACGCACTCGCGGACGTCCTTGATTTTCACAAGATCATCAATACCGAGGAGAAGCGCCGCGGCGTCGAAGCGCTCGGCTCGGAGATGATCGGGAAGCTCTCCTATTATGAGCGCTGGATCATCGCCTTCGCGAACATCCTGTTCCAGAAAGGTATTCTGACCCCGAGTGATATCGCCACCAAAATGGCTGAAGTCGAGGCGCGCTCGAAGTCACAAGGCCAAGCTAATGGCTGACCTCACAGTGACGCGCGAAGCGGCTTGCTTCTTCGAGGCAGATGGGACGATACCGGTACTCAGGCGTTCGTTTGTCGAGGCAGTCGGGACTTGCTTGCTGGCGGTTGCGATGGTGGGCTCCGGCCTCACCGTCGAGCACAAGCTCGCGGGGGAACCGATCGCCACATCGCTCGTTATCGCGATCTCGATCGCCGGTTCGCTAGTGGGATTGATCATCGCTCTCGGAAAAGTTTCCGGGGGCCACTACAACCCCTTGATCACTGTCGGGCAGTGGCTCCGAGGTGAACGTCCGACTACATGCACGATCGCGTATGTAATCGCCCAGATGTTGGGCGGGGCCCTTGGCGCGATCATTGCCACAACGATGTTCGGAGCATCCTCCAGTCCGATCATGGGCCACACGCCCTCACTTGGCCTAGTCATTAGCGAGATTGTAGCTTCAACGGGCCTGCTTACGATCGTCATCGGTTGCGGACGCAGTGGCAAGCCAGATACGGGTCCGTTCGCCGTTGGTGCCTGGCTTGTTGCAGCCATTTTAGCCACGCCTTCAACGTCTTTTGCCAATCCCGCGGTCACTCTTGCCGCAGCGTTCGCCGCTGGCCCGGTCGCGTTGAGCGTGGCGTCCGCGGCTACGTTTGCCGTGGCTCAGGTTGTCGGTTTGCTTGTGGCGCTTGGTATCACCAAAGTCGCGTTCGAGAATACGCGGGACATACCTCGCCAACGTCGTCCAATTTCGAGGTCAGCCCAATGATCAGACCTGAGGGTATGACGGCCCTGGAGACCCGGCTACCGCCGAGCATTGTGATCGAGCGGTTTCGTTCCGCGGTGGAAAGGGCCGGAATGAAAGTATTTGCTCTCATCGACTTCGCAGCGGACGCAAGGGATGCCGGGTTGGTTATGGAGGACGCAGTGCTACTCATCTTCGGCAATCCGAAAGTCGGCACTCTTCTGCTCATCGACGCGCCGCATTCAGGTATCGATCTGCCGCTCAAGGCACTTGCGTGGACCCATCAAGGTAAACAGTGGCTGTCGTACAACGAGCCTGCCTATATCGCGCGACGACATGGCCTCTCGATCGACGGGCCAATTCAGAAGATGTCCGAGGCACTCAAATCCGCTGCAATTGCGGCCACCAGCAACGAAGTATCCTAAGAGACAGAGGAACCGTTATGACGACAATTACTGAACAAAAAATCGCCCACGTACGAGCGCCAGCAAAAGCGCTCGAACTACTCATGCTCGGCTTTCTGGGCGTACTGCTAGTTGGCGGTGTGGGCTTCGCCGGAATCCCAGCAGTCCACAATGCCGCCCATGATGTCCGTCACACCCTAAGTTTTCCGTGCCATTGAGGTTGATGCAATGGCCTATCTTCAAAAGCTCTTCTTCGCGGCGATAATCGCGGGATCCATCGGCGGCATTTTCGCCTCGGCGCTCAATATCTCGATTACTGTGCCGATGATCCTCCAAGCAGAGATATCCGAGCATGCGGCTGAACACGCCCATGCTGGCGAACAGGGGGGGCACGAGCACCCTGAGATGTCCGCATTCGCGAGAAACACGTTGACCGTCGTCGGCATGATGCTGGCGCATGTCGGCTTCGCGCTTATGATGACTGTGCTCGCCGAACTAAAAGGGAGCTTGGCCTCTTGGAAATCCGGTCTTGCCTGGGGCGCTGCCGGATACCTTATCTTCAGCCTCGTTCCCGCACTTGGCCTTCCGCCGGAGCTTCCCGGGATGCCCGCCCCGGACCTCCTTCAACGTCAGGTTTGGTGGATTACTTGCACGGCCTGCACTGCCGGCGCGATCGTGTCCGCCGTCAACTATCGTAGTCCTCTGGCCCTCATTGCTGCGGCGGTTCTTGTGGCAATGCCATTCCTAATTGGCGCTCCAGCTGCCCCAGAAATGGAGACATTGGTGCCCGCAACTCTGCACCATGAGTTCGTGATCGGGACCCTTGCGGCAAACCTCGTGACTTGGCTCGTAATGGGGCTGTCCCTCGGGATGATAAGGTCTCCTGCACGTCCGCGGTTGGCGACGCTCAGCAGCTAGCCAATCTTTACAGGTGACAAAGCCCCTCGCGTATATACCGAGGGGCTTTCCGTGATCCGCCGCCTTGTTGAACCCGACATACGGCGATGACCTTGGCGATCGCTGCCAAGCAATGGCTCAGCGACGATCCCGCGGCGAGCCCATACTCCCGCCACCACCGGTATTCTCCGGACCCGAACGGCCCGCTCCGGGCAGGCCGCCGGTGCTGCGCTCGCAGCGCAATCTCGTCTAGAAGCGTTCGCCCTCGCTGCCTGATGTCAGACAGGCAATCCCGCCCCGAAGGGCGGGGAAGCCCTTAAGCTTTGCGTGCAGCTAATTCAAGGTGATTTGAAGCCTCGTCGGTCGTCCATAGCGCGTTCGCGAACCACCGGAAGTTTACGAGGGCCGCCATGTAGGCGTCTCCCTCGGGTAGTTTGCTGCCCGCAGTGGCATCGCGTACCACGGCAACTTCGAACCCGTGTTCCACGAAGTCGCGAAGGTGTGACTCGACGCAGAAATTGGCTGCCATACCCGCAAGGATAACCTTGTCGATGCGCTTCTTTCGCAGTTGGAAGATCACGTCATTCGTTTGTGGCCCGGCAATCTTGTGGGGCGAGCAGACGATGGTCTTTCCGTCCTCGATGTATTGCTTATATTCAGGCATCCAATCAGCGCCTGATCCGTCGAAACCTTCAAGTGAGAGCGGATCACGACGGTCGAACATACGCAGTTTGTGCATGAGGGTCTCACCTGTCGCGGCGAAGTCCCAGCGATGATCGACCGGGTAGTAATAATGCGGTGAGATGACGACACTGATGCCGGCTCGCTTCGAGTTTTCGAAGAGGCGGCCGATATTCTCCACGGTATTGTGCTCGGTGATGCTCTCACCAAATGCACCCCAAGCTGCCCCCTTGGGGCTGAGAAAGTCGATCTGAGGATCAGTGATCACAAGAGCCGTGGTCGACAGATCGATATCGAACTCTACCTTGGGAAGCGCAGGGTTTTCCGGATCCTTATACGCGGTTGGAATTACGCTGGTCATTGGAATCTCCTAAGGTTGCCACCGAGACTCGGCCCGCTGGCGTTTTGATGTGCATTAGTGGTACAGCCGGCTTGAAAGCCCAAACCCGCGCCAACCGGGCTTGCGATGTTGGCAAGGTTGTAGCCGTACGGAAAGTTGGCGTTCACTCAGCGGTTGGTGTCACGCAGGATCTCAAAGAGAAACCAGACTCGTTGCTCGCCTTCATCAATCCAGTTCTCCAGAAGGCTTGCCGTTGCTATGTCAGCGTGCTCATCGCAGACGCCATGGAGGTTGCGCAAGCTTGCAACAAGGCCGGCATTGTCTTCACGGAGTTCGGCCAGCATTTCATGAGGATGAACAAAATCGGCGTTGTTGTCGGCAATACGCTGGCGCGTTGCGATATCACCGATAGACCTGAGGGTGGGTCCACCGAGCTTGCGAACCCTTTCTGCAAGCGGGTCAGTCATCGCCAGCAACTGCTCGCCGTGCTCGTCAAGCATGAGATGGTGGTCGCGGAAACTCGCGCCGCTCATATGCCAGTGAAAGTTTTTGGTCTTGAGATAGAGCGCAAACACATCGGCGAGCAGCGTCG
Source organism: Agrobacterium sp. CFBP2214 (assembly GCF_030209895.1). NCBI lineage: Bacteria > Pseudomonadati > Pseudomonadota > Alphaproteobacteria > Hyphomicrobiales > Rhizobiaceae > Agrobacterium > Agrobacterium sp. CFBP2214. The sequence continues at coordinate 8,420 of NZ_JARVRC010000002.1, forward strand.
TAGCAGCGGCAGAGATGTCCTTAACGGCATCCTCGGACAAGCCTGTCGGCGTCCTGAGGCTTGCCATACGGCGTAAGTGTAGCTGTTGGTCCATGTGAGGTTCCTTGCGTTTGCCGCGGTCCCGAACCACAATATGCGTTCCGTCGGGCCGATCTGAGTACGCACGGACTATGCGAGCGTTGAGCGCGGAGATCTTGCAAATATCGTCTCCAAAAACCGATCGTCTTGCGTACGAGCGGAGCGGATCCGCCAATCACGTTCACATCAACGCTGATAGTAGACAATTAACTGAAGCGACGGTCGCGCAGACGATGTCGGCATAATCGAAATCGGAGAATGACAAATGGCTATCAAGGGCGAACTTCTAATCGGCGGCGAGAGCTTCTCGGGCAAAGGAACGGCGTTCTTTGCCATCGAGCAGACGATTGGCAACCGGCTGGGCCGGGCCTTTCATGGAGCGACACCAGATCAGGTAGAGAAGGCGTTGGCGTTATCTTGGGAAGCATTTGGGACCTATCGCGAAACAACGCTGGAGGAACGCGCTCTATTTCTTGAACGCATCGCCGAGAACATCCTCGATCTCGGAGACGAACTGGTGGAAAGGGCTAGCGCGGAGACGGGGCTTCCTAAAGGCCGGATTGAAGGCGAACGTGCGCGCACCGTCGGGCAATTGAAGCTTTTTGCAAAGGAGGTGCGGGACGGTCGTTTTCAGGAACTTCGGGTCGATCCTGCTGACCCCGAGCGGAAGCCCAACGCGAAGCCTGATCTCAAGCTTCGCAACATCCCGTTGGGTCCTGTAGCCGTGTTTGGGTCCTCGAATTTCCCGCTGGCTTTTTCCGTCGCAGGTGGTGACACGGCTTCTGCCCTTGCTGCGGGATGCCCGGTAATCGTCAAGGCTCATTCGGCCCACCCGGGCACTTCCGAGCTGGTCGGAAGGGCCGTTCAGAAAGCCGTCGCCGATTCCATGCTAGCCCCGGGCGTATTCAGCTTGCTGTTCGACGCCGGGTTCGAGGTAGGCCAGGCGTTGGTCGCAGACAGTCGCGTCCGTGCGGTCGGATTCACGGGTTCCCGCCGCGGAGGTCTGGCTTTGCTCGATATTGCATCGCGCCGAAAGCAGCCGATCCCTGTTTACGCGGAGATGAGCAGCATAAACCCGGTGATTATTTTCCCGGCTGCTCTTGCGAACCGAGGAAATGAGATTGCGAAGGGGTTCATCAGCTCACTAACGCTTGGCGCTGGCCAATTCTGCACAAATCCAGGCCTAGTTCTTCTAGTCGAGGGAATGGGTCTCGATGAGTTTCTGAGCAAGGCAGCGACCCACATCGCGGAAGCGGCAGCCCAAACGATGCTGACCGCCGGGATCTGTGATGCTTTCCGACGTGGAACTGCAACGCTGGAGTCCAAGTCGAGCGTTCAGGTAGTAGGTCGAGGAAAACCTGGAACCATGATCGAGGGCCAAGCGGTGCTTTTCGCGACCACAGGATCGGCATTGATTGAAGATGCCCAGCTTCAGGAGGAAATCTTCGGTGCGGCTAGCCTTGTGGTCCGTTGCGCGAATCATGACGAACTTCAGCGCGTTCTCACCGCGCTGGAAGGTCAATTGACGGTTGCCCTTCACATTGACCAAGATGACTTTGAGATCGCAAAACCGCTCATTCCGGCCCTTGAACTGCTAGCGGGACGCCTGCTAGTGAACGGTTTCGGAACGGGTGTGGAGGTGTCGCCGGCCATGGTCCACGGGGGCCCTTATCCGGCGACGTCCGACGGTAGGTCCACCTCGGTCGGCACGATGGCGATCTATCGGTTCCTGCGGCCCGTTTCCTACCAGGATTTCCCTGCGTCGTTGACGCCCTCCGCGTTCAACAAACGATAAAGACACCAACAACGGCAAAAACTTGTGCGCAAGGCCCTTTTGCCCGAAAAGGAATGACCTCGCCTTGTCGCCGATGGCCGACCGAGGCGGCCCATGTGCCGCGGCGCTGAAGTCCATTCACGCTGATCGAGGCACATATGTAGGCGCTGAGCGGCTGCCCGGTGGTGACGCCAAAGGCAGGTCCCGGCGAGGGAAAAGACCGATACGGGACACGATTCGACCTCTGGCTACCCACCCCGCAGTCAATCGTGGATATGGTACTTCGGGAACTTCAGCTACGTTAGAACTCTCCTTCTGCAGAAATATGTACTGTTGATCACCATCTTTAGTCGACACGCGACTGGAACGTTCAATCAAGTCGCCAGCCTCGGCGTTATGCGCGGACGAAAATCCTCGCTTAGAAGGAGTTGACGGACATTCTCGAGCAGCACCCAAAAGTCACTATCATCTTGCTGGCAGCAGGAAAGGCCAGTCGCTATGGAAGCGACGAGGACAATAAACTCCTCGCAGAGTTCGAGGGCGTTCCACTCGTGAGACGGACTGCCTTGCGCGCAAGCAAAAGCAATGCCAATTCCGTTGTCGTAGTCGTTGGCTTTCAGGCCGCAGACATCATTTCGGTTCTTGCCGGCCTTCCAATCAACATAGCCACTAACCGCGATTTCCCACTTGGGATTTCCAGTTCGTTGATGGCTGGATTGACGATGCCGGAAGCTCGCTCCGCGGATGGCGTGTTGGTCATGCTGGCCGACATGCCTACGATTTCAACAGTGAATCTGAATTCGGTTATTGACGCATTTGCCGCTGACGACGGACGATCGATTGTCGTCGCGGCACACGGAGGCGTTCGCGGGAACCCGGTGATCATTCCAAAGTCGTTGTTTGGCGACCTGATGTCCCTCGAGGGCGACGTGGGGGCGCGAAATATCATTCGACATTCAGGCATTCCGATTGTCGAAGTTGAAATCGGAGCGGCCGCCCTGCACGATGTTGACACGACTGAGGCGGTCATCGCGGCAGGCGGGACCGTCTAACCGTTTCAATCAAGACCGAATATGCCCTTGTTCTCCGGGACCTTCAGACTTTAGAGGAACGCGGCCCGCTCACCTCGTTGAACCAGAACAACGAATAAAGCGCTTCAGGAATTCGTAAAGAATCTCTGGAAACTGATGTGATATAACGTTGAGGGTGACAGAGCGCTCCAAGGTGTTCTCCTTCGCGATCTGACCACTCGGGATATACCCGGATTTTCGACCCTCGTGGGTTGGAGTGTTGATCAAGTTCAGAGGCAAGCACCGGAACCAGCGGTTTTTCAGAGCGCCTCGGCACTGTGAAGCCAATAACGGCGAAGGTGGGCCTTCTCGGCCCTACCCTATCACTGGGAATTCAACCCGGATCGCAATGCCATTGTCATTGAACTCCCGTTCGATGCGCCCGCCGAGTCGATCCTCAATCAAGCGACGAAGGAGGACAGATCCGTCACCCGCGACTGGCGAGCTCGAACAAGACGTCCCGTACTCGCGCCAACGGACAGACAACCAATTGTCCGTTTTCAGCCAACCCACCTGGACATGACCCGTTCGAATCGACAGCGCTCCGTGCTTGAGCGCGTTTGTGGCCAGCTCGTTCATCACAATCCCGAGCACCGTTGCATCAGAGCTGCAAAGTAAGACCTGCTCGCCCTCCAGAGCAATCGGATCCCCTTGCGAGCGCTGGTACGGAGACAGCACCCGGGTTAGAAGACCAACGAGATCCGGGGGGTGCCCGGTTTCCCGATCGAGAAGGTCATGTACCGCAGATAGTGCTTTCAGGCGCGCTCCCAGATCATCAGCGGCGTCGGCATCCAATGTCAGCCTAGCAACTCCGATCACGCTGGCGTATGCATTCTTGAGTCGGTGGGCGAGCTCTCGATGCGACAACCTGATGGATTCAATAAGTTCTTTAAGCTCGGTAATTTCTGCTCCTGATTTCAGCCGCCGGAGAGCTGCGCGCCCAGCCATATCGAGGGCAGATGCAACCTTCAACTCGAACTCGGTCGGCGTGCGACGCGGATGCCAATATGCCGCTATTGCGAAACCCGTTTCCGATGGAGCCAGACGCATTGTCAGCTTGTAACGCATTTCTGTACCCGATATTCGGAGCGCCTCCCCCGAAATCGACTTTCCTCTTATGCCCCCGTGCAGGGTCACGTATCCGTGTTCAGAGATATCGATTTTATTGCCGACCCAATGCGGTACAGATGCGTCTTCCGCAACGCAATGATAGTCATCTCCGCTTCTTCGTATTATGACGATACCCTCCGCAGACATCAATTTATTTGCCGCGGAGCGCATCTTGGTCAAAACCTCTTCCGGCGTCGTGGCTGTCGACAGATAGCCGATAGCCTCAATGAGACTATAAACCTGTTGCTGGACCGGCGTGCCGAGTTCACGTGGGGCAGTCATCTCGACCTCCATTATCGAATGTCAGACAATTAACTGGCTCGAGCGTTTGAAAATTGGATGATTGGGCCTCCGCAAAATCACGACATATGGTCACCGCCGGTTGTGGCTATGTCCGTAGCGTCCCAAGCCAAGTGTGGATTGGAGTGGAAATCAGGTTTGCGAAATTGAGGGATCTCAATTTACGTCATATGGGATAAGCAACAGCCGGGAGGTGAAGTGCGCAGCCCGGACCAGATTCAGTTGCTCAACACATGTGGCCAAGAATTTGCCTTGCACCTCAAAACCTGAACAGTCATATTTGAAACCTTCGACAAAGCCGACGCATGGTCCGACGCCCAAGGTGGTGAAACCACAAGTCAAAATGCGTTGAACCATACACATGGATAGTTGCGTAGACGAATGATGCAGCCTTATTTTGGGTGCCGTCGGAACTGGTTCCACTCCAGTCGTCTTGCTGAAGTATTTTACTAATTAATATCTTGCGAACGTTGGTACCTGCCCTGACGTTCCATCCCGAGGTGAATGTGACTATCTATCGGTTTGGCGAATTCGAACTGGATCCAGGCCAGCGCCGGTTGAGCAAGGGCGAGGCAGCCATACGCATCGGCGCGAGAGCTTTCGATGTACTGACGTGCCTGCTCGAGAAGGCCGGAACAGTCGTCACGAAAGAAGAGATCATCAGGACCGTATGGCCGAGCACGTATGTCGACGAGGCTTCGTTGCGCGTCCATATGGTGGCACTTCGCAAGGCCATCTACGATGGTGAGCAAACGCTTTGTATCGAAAGCATACCGGGACTTGGATACAAGTTTGCCAAGCCAGTTTCCACGATCACCGATGATTCCTCTGCCAGCACAGCGCCTACGACACGCTACGGCCTGCCGGCAACGGTCGTGCGTTTGATCGGACGGGATGAGTTCCTCGCACACAGTGTGGAATTGATGCGCTCGATGCGGCTGATGACGATCACGGGGCCGGGAGGCATCGGAAAGACTTCGGCAGCAATCGAAATTGCCCGCTCCCTCGCCACTGAGAACAACAGTGTCGTCTTTCTCGACCTCGCAGCCCTCTCCAACGGGGAATTGATAGTCTCGCACCTGGCGTCGTCGCTTGGCCTAAGCGTCTTTTCGTCGGACCCCATGCCTGGCATCGTTCAAGCGTTGGGGAATTCGCGTACCGTCCTGGTGTTTGACAATTGCGAACACCTGATCGACAGCTGCGCCGGCGTCATCGACAGGCTTCTTCAACTAACACCCTCCACCTCTGTAATCGCTACAAGCCGCGAACCCTTGAGGATCGCTTCGGAGAAGGTCCGGCTCCTGCCTAGCCTGGAGGTTCCGAAGAAAGACGATCTGCCCTCCGCCTGTCACGACTTTTCCGCACTGGAACTCTTCAACGAACGTTTGATTTTCGCCACGGGCCAGAATGGGCTTACCGAAATGAAAGACATTTCGATTGCCGCCGATATTGTCCGCAGACTAGACGGAATCCCGCTGGCGATTGAACTAGCGGCATCACGTGTGGCAGGGCTTGGCCTTCAAAACACAGCCTCTTCCCTCAGTGATCCGATCAACACCCTCTGGCGCGGTCGCAGGACGGCCCCTCCCCGACAGCAGACTCTGAGGGCGACAATCGAGTGGAGCTACAACCTACTCACAACTGAGGAGCGACTTCTACTCAACTGCCTTTCGGTGTTCGCAGGACCGTTTACAGGCGATGCGGCTTGGTCGATAGCCAGGGATTTTCTCGATAGAGAAACGTTCTCGGACGCGCTTTCCGCCCTGCGGTCGAAGTCGCTGGTATCGACATCCCGCGGCGACGGGCGCCTTCGTCTATTGGAAATGACCCGTGCCTTCGCTCGTAGGCAGCTTAACGCCGGCGAATTCGCGGAAGCGTGCGGCCTGTCACATGCTCGTTGGGTCGGCGCGGAACTGGAACACGCGAAAGCTGGGTGGCGAAATCTCGATAAGTTCGAGTGGCTTCAAGCGCACGGCGACCTCATCAACGATATCCGCGCCGCGCTTGACTGGTGTTTCGACACAGGTCAGCGGAAATTGTGCTTCGAGATCACGGCCGCATCTCATATCCTCTGGACACAACTGGGCTTGATGAACGAGCAACTGAAGGTCGTCGAGCGGGCTATGGCACTGATGGAAACGACCGCCAACGTTGACCCTCTGATCGAGACTCAGCTTCGTTCGACGCTGGGCCTCGTGCTCTTCCATGTGAGAGGGTTGCGTGCGGACCAACAAGCGCTGCGAGAATTCGAAAAGGCGGCTGAGATCGCGGAGACGATCGGCGACCACGTCGAGATCGTCAGGGCTCACAGTGGGAGATGCGCAATCATAACAACCCAGGGAAGATATGCGGAGGCTGCTGAGATCGCGCTTCAGCTGGAGTCCAAGTTCGGCAAGCTTGCGCATGGCGCCAGCAGCAGAATTCTTGCCATGAACACCCACTTCCTCGGGCAGCATGAGAAGACCCACCAGCTTTGCACTCTTGCCGTCGAAGCCACCCGCGGGCCGATCGGCCGCACGCTAACGAGCGGTGCCGGATTCGATCAAAAAACGGTCGCACTGATGTTGATGGCCAAAACTTCCTGGATCCAGGGATTCTCGCAGCGCGCGATTTCTCTCGCGGACGAAGCCATCGCCGAGGCTCTGAACCTGGACGATGCGATATCAATATGCCTTGCGATATATGTTTCTGCGTTTCCTGTGTATTTCGGTCTGGGTGAATTTCAGGTTGCGCGACACCATCTCGCACTTCTTCGAGAACTGTCGACGAAACACTCGATGTTCAGGTCGCAGCTTTGGGCAGATGCCTTCGAGCTGCTGTTCCCGGAATCAAACGCCACGACAAGGCAGTTCGAAACCGCATTCGTTGGAGACACCAACGGGTCCCGGCTCGAGACGGTGATAACGCTTGCAGGAGAGCGCTGCGGAGCGGATCTGGTGGATTGGGCGCTCGCCGGGGATGCCGGCTGGTGCCGTCCGGAACTCCTCAGGATAAAGGGCGATATCGTTCGTCACAGCGATCCCGCAATGGCACGCGACCTATATTCCCAAGCGATCGCTGGCGCGATCACTCAGAAGTCACCGCTCTGGCAACTGAGAGCCGCCAATAGCAACGCTGAATGGTTGCAGGATGACGAACGGTCGACTTCGAAGCGGATGATAGAGGCAGCGCTGAAAGCGTTCCCGGAAGCACCGCCCAGAATAGAGCTTCAAACCGCAGAGCGCTTGCTCGCCTTATAACAGCTGGCATTTCCGAGTGAGGATCTAAGCGAGCGAGTTATGCATGGGTTCGGTAATCGTTGACGAACCCTCGTCAAGACCGATGCATGCAAAACCCTTAGCGCTGTGGGAAACGCAACACGCGCCGCGTCCTGCAAAGTGCGCGGGCAACAAAACACTCCCCCTGTCAGAGGCACGCTCAAGGACACGTTTACGTGTTTTCGTGGCCTGGTCGGCATCAAAGCAGAACGCGCTGCTCCATTCAGGGTAATAGACCTGAATCGGATGATGAATAATGTCACCGCTGAACAGCCCTTCCTGATCATCGTCGCGGAGGGCGAAAAGAAGATGGCCAGGGGAATGACCGGGCGAATCTTCGGCAAAGAGGTTGTCCCCGATCTGAAAACCGCCGTCGACAAGCAGTTCCTGGCGACTTTCTACGATCGGAAGGATGCTGTCTTTATACAGTAGAGAGCCCCAGGCTGCGAACGAACCGCCGCCCTCCACCAAGAGGGCATCGTAGTCGGTCTTCGACATCACGTATTTTGCGTTCGGGAACGTCGGGACCCAACGCCCGCTTGAAAGGCGGGTGTTCCATCCGACGTGGTCGGCATGTAGGTGAGTACAGAGGACGTAGTCGATTTCTTCCGGGCGGACCCCGGTCGACGCAAACCGGTCCATGTAAGGGGTGTCCAGCATGTCGAACAAGGGAGCTCCGCCTGGCCGCTGCTTATGGTTGCCCGTGCAGGTGTCGATGAGAATTTTGTGATGCTCCGTCTCTACGAGCCAGCTGTGGCACGACATCACCAACCTTCCGGTTCCCCGGTCAAGATAACGCGGCTCGAGCCAATTGAGATGCGGAGCCACCGCTTCTGCCGACCAATCCGGAAGCAAGTCCCGCGGCATGAAAGCCGGCCCGCGATATTCCTCCACCCGTGTGATTTTAACAGAACCAATTTTCATTTCGAGGCCTCGCCGTGAACCAGACATCAAGCGAACAGGCCACCGCCAAGTGATATTGTACAATCGAGCACTTTTAAACGATCAGCGCGTATTTTCTGTGTTTGCGTATCCGATGCCGCCTGTGTAGCGTCTGGTCCTGCTGGCGCGAGGGCTTCGTCAAATTGGCAGGCGACCGCCAATGTACTGGCGACTTTGACGAGAGGCCGGCAGCTTGAATGCAGTCATTGAGGTCGTAAGATTTGTGAATCTTAAGAAGGCCGCGGATGCGTACCAGCCATCAGCGCCGACATTTCACCCCCCAAACGCTGCAGTTTATGCCAATGATCCCTATTGATCAGGGAAAGGAGACACAAATGCGTCCAACGACGAAGGAGAGGCTCGTCAACGCTGGGGCAGATCGTTTCCGTGAACTGGGCTACTCAGCTTGCAGCGTACAGGAAATCGTTGATCAGGCGGGCGTCCCCAAAGGCAGTTTCTACAATCACTTTAAGACAAAGGAAGCTTTTGCAGTCGAGGTTGTCGCGAACTACGTCGCCTCGACACGACGTGACATTCTGAAGGATTCTGGCACCACTCCCTTGAACCGGATCGCGCACCACTTCCGTCACCTGTTGGAAAGCCACGAAAAAGCACCGTACAATCGGGGTTGCCTGATCGTCAATCTTACCGCGGAAACGTCCGATAGCATTCCATTGCTTCGCGAAACCCTGAACGCATCGCTGACGGACTGGATTGATTTGCTCTCCGAAACCATTCGGGAAGGCCAAGCCGGCGGAGAAATCAAGAGCGACCTTGAACCGGCTAAATTCGCCCGCTTCTTGATAGATGCCTACGAGGGAGCGGTATTGAGGATGAAGGTTAGCAACGCCAATAACGCGCTTGAAAACTTTTACTCGATTGCGATGTCGTTGCTGGCGGCGAGCTAAGGGGGCGTAGCGTTCGCGTTGCTCTTTAGAAATCGTTTCTTCGTTGCGAGTTCGAACTTCTCGCTCGCAACGGTTTCTCTGAAATCAGCCATGCGCAATGAAAGCGCTATGCGGCGGGATGTGACAATATCGCCGCGTCCGGTGCCCCTATTTTCACTCCATCAACTCTGACCGAGATGGAGTCTCCGGTGACAAACGATTTTAACCTGGCCCTTTCCCGTAGACAGACCCTCATGGCGGGCGTGGCCGCGTCGCTTGTGATGGCGGCACCCGGCCTTGCAGCACAGAAGCAATCCCAAACCACCCACAACGGAGAAGTTTCGATGACCGATGGTTTCGTAAAAACCAAAGACGGCGTGAATATCTACTATAAGGACTGGGGTCCGAAGGACGCCCAACCGATCGCGTTCCACCACGGCTGGCCGCTCTCGTCCGACGACTGGGATGCCCAGATGCTGTTCTTCCTGGCGCATGGCTATCGTGTGATTGCCCACGACCGTCGTGGTCACGGTCGCTCGAGCCAGGTCGCCGATGGTCATGACATCGACCACTACGCGGCTGACGCCGACGCGGTGTACCAGCACCTCGATCTCAAGAACGCCGTCCATATCGGTCACTCGACGGGCGGTGGCGAGGTGGCACGATATGTCGCGAAATACGGCGAGCCTCAGGGCCGTGTCGCCAAAGCCGTTCTGGTGAGCGCCATCCCGCCATTGATGCTCAAGACCGCTTCTAATCCCGGTGGTCTGCCGATCGAAGTCTTCGATGGATTGCGCAACGCGCTGGCAGCAAACCGCGCCCAGTTCTTCCTCGATCTGCCGACCGGCCCGTTCTACGGCTTCAACCGCGACGGCGCGACCGTATTGCAGGGAGCGATCCAGAACTGGTGGCGTCAGGGAATGATGGGCGGAGCAAAGGCTCACTATGACGGCATCAAGGCCTTCTCCGAGACGGATCAGACCGAGGACCTGAAAAAGATCACCGTGCCGACGCTTGTCATGCATGGCGACGACGACCAGATCGTTCCGATCGACGACTCGGCCAAGCTCTCGGTCAAGCTCCTCAAGAATGGCACCCTCAAGGTCTACCACGGTTATCCGCACGGAATGCTGACGACGCATGCCAACGTTATCAACCCCGACCTCTTGGCCTTTATCAAGGGTTGATGTTTCAGCCTTCTGTCAATCCGCGGCGGACGAGATCCGTCCGCCGCCCAAACACCGAAATCGAGCGCAAAGTGTGCCCATGTATGGGCGTTGTCACTTGACCGCTCCCGTGCCCGGCGTCTCGCATCGCGCCCAGTCGCCCGAAGGTGCTCCATGCGATTTCAAAAATCCCGAGAGAACTTCGAATTCTTTATCGTCGCCGGTCTGTACGGCTTGAGCATCGTGTCGGTCGTCACGTACGCCGCCATCGATATCGCCGGTCATCAGGTTAAGGCGGACACATATGCCGCTCGCGCAGCAACACCCAGCGATGCCCTGATCGGCCACCGCCACTAGGGCCATTTGCTCGAGAGTGAATTAGAAACGCCTCTGCCCCGTTGAGGCAATCTCGGGCAGGGGCATTTCCACAGCAGACAGGATGCGGCCTTAAAAACGCGTCCACCGCCGCCAGTCACGAGTGAGCGCGATCGTACAATTCACAAGTCTGCACGCGCAATAATCTGATCATAAAGTTCGTTGTCGCCGTGTCATGGCGGCCACAGATTGCCGAACATCAAGGAGGCCAGCATGTCCACGACTCCAACTGCCGATCACGGGAAATTTAAGATCGGGAACTACGAAATTAACCGGCTCGGCTACGGTGCTATGCGGATCACAGGCTCAGGCGTGTGGGGACCTCCCACTGATCGCGTCGGCGTCCTGGGCACACTGCGGCGGCTTCCGGAGCTCGGTGTCAATTTCGTGGATACGGCCGACTCCTACGGTCCCAACGTTTCCGAAGAACTTGTGAGGGAAGCATTGCATCCGTATCCAGGAATGTTGATCGCCACGAAGGCGGGCCTTACTCGCAGCGGCCCCGGCCAGTGGGGTCAAAACGGACGCCCGGAGTATCTGGTAGCGCAAGCGCACGGAAGCTTGAAGAGGCTCGGAGTGGAGCGCATCGGTCTCTGGCAATTACATCGCATCGATGCGCGCGTTCCCGCGTCGGAACAGTTCGATACGATCAAAAAGCTGATTGACGCCGGCACCATCGAGAACGCGGGCCTGAGCGAAGTCTCGGTTGATCAGATCAAGCAAGCTTCGAAGTATTTCAAGGTTGCGACGGTGCAGAACCGCTACAACCTTATCGATCGCGAAAGCGAGGATGTGCTCGAATACTGCGAGCAGAATGGCATCGGCTTCATCCCTTGGTATCCGCTCGGATCGGGTGAGTTGACGCGCAGGGGTTCCGTCCTGGATGAAATCGCGCATGCGTATAAGGCGTCTCCCACGCAAATTGCGCTTGCCTGGATGCTCAGGCGGAGTCCTGTCATTCTTCCCATCCCCGGAACATCCAACGTGCATCACCTTGAGGAAAACGTCGCCTCGCGTGACATCACGCTCTCGGATCCGGACTACGAAACGCTGAACGGCATCGCTGCTGCGTAAAATATGGGACTGTCGCGCGCGGCCCGGGCGCGCGTAGTCCCAGCAGAGCGTTTCACGAAGTGCAGCAAGCCGTCCAGCGATGGCTGTAATTGCCATCAATGCGGCGGGTAGGTTGCCGTCAATAAAACGAAGCTCCGATCACTCCGATGAACGCAACCTCCATGACCGATCAAATCGCAACGATAACGTCTGATGTTCGCAGCGCATCGCCCGTCGAAAGCGGAAGGCCAGAATGGCCGAGCGTGATAGGGAGAATGCTGCTGCCCGTCATCGCCGTCGGGATTGCATTGGCCGGAGTGTTTTACGCTGGCGGAAGTTGGAACGAGTGGACTTCCAGCGCCGCATACCAGACCACGAACGACGCCGCGATCGGTGCAGACGTCAGTTTTCTCAGTGCGAGGGTATCCGGCAACCTCGTATCGGCTCATGTAGCCGACTATCAGCACGTCCGAAAAGGCGATCTCATCGCCGAGATCGATCCAAGGGAGTATGAGGCGACTGCTTCGCTCGCCTCGGCGAATGTTTCCGCCGCCAAATCATCGCGCGCGAACCTCACGAACCAGGAGGCGTTGCAGCGAGCGGCAATCGTCGCTGCAACGGCCCAACATGATTCCGCACTTGCGTCCCTCGAACAGACGAGGCTCGAATACGAGCGGCAACAGGACCTTGGTCAGGCGAGTACGGAACAACGGCTTCAACAGTCCCACGCAGCCTACCTTCAGGCACATGCATCCGCGGAGTCGACGACTGCTGCTATCGAGCAGCAGAGAGCTCAGCTGGAAGTTCTGCGGGGTCAGGAAAGCCTTCTGGACGCACAGATCGCAGCACAATCGGCATCCCTTGCGACGGCCGAGCTTCATCGCGAATTCACGCGCATCTATGCACCCTTTGACGGAACCGTAGGCAAGAAGTCCGCGCATGTCGGCGACTATTTGAGCATTGGCGGCAACGTCGTCCCGATCATTCCGAACGAAGTGTACGTAACCGCAAACTTCAAGGAAACACAGCTGGCGAATATGCGCATCGGCCAGGCTGCCGAGGTGAAACTCGACACATATCCAGGCACTGTCTTGCAGGGCAGGGTCGAGAGAATGTCACCGGCCAGCGGATCGACCTTTGCATTGCTCCCGCCGGACAACGCGACCGGAAACTACACCAAGGTGGTGCAGCGTATCCCGGTCAGGATCGCGATCGACGACGGGCAGCCCTTACGCGACAGACTGAGCCCAGGCCTGTCGGCGACTGTGACCGTCGACACGCGGGGACAACACTAGTGACGGAGTTCGCGGACATGTCCGTCCCGCAGCCGGCCGCGACGAAACGTCCTGTCTTCATAGTCGCTGCCCTACTACTCGCTTCTTTCGTTGTGGGTTTTGATACCCGCGTTTTTACGGTGGGGCTTCCCGACCTACGCGGAGCCTTCGGCATGGGCTTCGATGAAGGCTCGTGGTTTTACACGGCGGCAAACGCACCCCAGATATTGATCGCGTCAGCTGTGGCCTGGCTGATCACGGTATACGGCGTGCGCAGGATCATGGTCCCGTCCAGCGTCGTGTATTCCCTTCTTTCGTTGGGCATTCCTGCGATTCACGATCATACGCTGCTCATAATCGCGCACATAGTGAGGGCGCTTCTTCTCGGTGTTTTTATTCCGGCGACACTGATGATCGTCTTTCGAAACCTGCAACCCAAGCATTGGCTGATCGGCCTCGCGATCTATACCCTGCGAATTCCGCTCTCTCAGGGCCTCGGATTCGTTCTCGTCGGTTACTACGGCGAGGATTTCGGATGGCAGTGGCTCTACTGGCAAGATGTCCTGCTCGCGCCGCTTATCGGCGTTTTCCTTGTATTGGGCGCGCCGAAGGAACCAATCGATCGGAAACAACTCGGGAAAGCCGATTGGGGTGGAATGCTCTTGCTTGGTGCTTCCATGGCGTTTCTCTACGTCGGGCTGGACCAGGGAAACAGGCTGGACTGGCTGGAATCCGGAACAATTGCCAGCGCTCTGATCGCAGGTGGTTTTCTGTTCTTCGTCTTCCTGGTCAACGAGGCTGTTGTCGCCCAACCTTGGGCTCACGTCAGCGTCCTGCGCATACGTAACGTGTCACTGGGGCTTGCCGCGGTCACCATTTTTACATTTGCAAGCGCTATGGGCAGCAGTCTGATCCCTGGCATGATGCAGACAGTCACTGCCCTCCGACCATACCAGATCGGAGATCTGTTCATCTGGTACGCTGTGATCCCGTCGTTTTTCCTTGTTGCAATCGCTGGAGTTGCTCTCTACTTCATTGATGCTCGCATCGTACTCATCATCGGCATGTCCGTCACGGGAGTCGCTGCAATGATGGGCACGGAGGTAACGTCGCAATGGTTTCCGGAGAGCTTTAGACCGATCTTGTTGCTCAGCACGGCAGGACAGGCGATGACGTATTTTGCCTCATTTGTCTTCCTCGTCGGCAACTCGGACCCGAAGACTTCAACGGCTACGTCCGCGTACATTCAGGTCTGCCGATTGGGTAGCGCGGAACTCGCCTCGAGCTTCATCGCTACACTTCTGCGATTCCGAGAGCAATTTCATTCCAACGCCCTCGGAATACACCTGACAAATGACTCTCCTCTTCTGCGCTACCAGTTGTCGGGATTGAGCCATCTGCTCGATCGCACGGGCAACGGAACCGCCAAAGCGCTTGCCACGGTTTCGGCTTCGGCTCGAACTCAAGCCACCGTCCTTGCGTATAGCGACAGCTTCTTCGCAGCATTCTGGTTTGCAGTCGCCGGATTGGTCGTGGTCGCCCTGATGACGGCTGCACCGAAAAGCCCCTTGAGTCCAAGACTCTTCCGGACAATGCCTACCAACTGAATTCCGCCAAACGAGCTCAGGCGGTGGGCTGTCCTTGATTGTCAGATTTAGCAACTGAGTTGCTGTCGCCTATCGAACAACGGCTCTATTGAACCGCGATCTTTTGCTACCCGAGTTCAAGCCGCCACGGAAAAGATGCGGAAAAAGCTCCCTTCCGCAAATGCAGCCGCTACGCTACCAAAGCGTAAGGATTGGCTGATGCAGGAAAACTGCTCTGTACTGTGGCACCAAGGGCAAGCCGGTGGGTGGGGTTTTCCCAACTTACAATAATATTGTAAAAGGCACGGCCTGATCGCGTGCAAGCCGTCTTCGATAAACGAGACCGTCACCTGCCGACTGTACGGCCGCTCTTGCTCCCGGTTTTGAGCGTCCGAACCCCGGGCGTAACATTACGCGCGATGTCGCCGGGACTGGCGTGGCGAAAGGTTTCACTCCCTCGCCGCTGCCACATCCTTCGCCGTTACCTTGCCGCTCTTTCCGCTTAACCGCTCGATCACGTAGTTGGCGAGCGCAGCAACTTCTTCGTCGGAATAGATCGCGTGGAAGGCAGGCATCATCTGGCCTGGTAGACGTGCCTCATTCGAAGAGCCCTTAAGGATCACTCTCACCAGATTGCTGCCTTCGGGATCGTTCACAGCGTGCGAACCCTGAATTGATGCCCGGTCGTTCGCAAGCCCACCGCCGTCCTTTCCGTGGCAGCTGGCGCAGGCGCCTGCGAAGATGCGAGCGCCGAGTTCCCCGGACGGCACTGCAGACGCATCCGGCCCAGATGGAACCACCTTCGTTTCGAGACCGGTTTTCACGGCCGGAACCGTTCGCAGATAGGAGACAATAGCTTCGATGTCGGAAGACGGGAGTTTGCTGAATGAAAGGTCTACCGCCTCCCGCATCGCGCCGCCGGCAGGGCCGTGGCCTTTCGCATGCCCAGTTGCGAGGAACGCCTTCAGATCTTCATCGCTCCAGTTACCGACCCCAGTCTCGGGATCGCTTGTAATGTTCCAGGCCTTCCATCCGTCTACCTCGCCACCCGACAAGGCTTGCCCTTGCTTTCTCTGGAACATGAGACCTCGAGGAGTATGACACTCGCCGCAGTGCGCTAGGCCCTCGACAAGGTAGGCACCGCGGTTCCACCGTTCATCCTTCGAAGGATTGTTTTCGAAGGGATGCGAGGGCAGGAACAGGAGGTTCCAACCGCGCATCAGCCAGCGCTGGTTGAACGGAAATTCGAGCGTGTTCTCAGGCGCAGAGTCCGAGACCGCCGTGACAGTGTTTAGATAGGCACGAATGGCGAGGATATCGTCGGTCGAAAGCAAGGCGTAGGATGCATAGGGAAACGCGGGATATAGGTTCTCGCCATGCTTATCGACACCCGATCTCACCGCGCGGACGAATTCCGCATCGTTCCAAGCGCCGATACCGTGTTCCTTGTCCGGAGTGATATTGGACGAATAGATAGTTCCGAATGGAAGTTTGAACGGCAGCCCTCCAGCGAATGGCTTGCCACCTTTCGTGCTGTGACAGGCGGCACAGTCGCCAGCGATCGTCAGATATTCGCCGCGTGCGATAAGTTCTTGCCCAGATGGCTGTTTTGCGCTCGCAGCCACCTCGGGAAGCGAATGGGGATAGAAAAAGAACAGTCCGGCTCCAACTGCACCCACCACAGCCAGGGAGACCAGACCCAACAGAATTTTCATGGAATATTTCATTGTCCGGCTCCTAAGGCTCGTTCGTCTATTTCAGTCTCTTGCGCGGCGAAGCTGCTTTCCAATTCCGGAGGGCTCCAACCACGCTGGACCAGTTCATCGTATTTTTCGCGCCGTCCGAGCATCGCCTCCTGGATGACGCGCCCGATATCATTGAAGCCCGCGACAAAGAGCTCGTTGTCGGACACGCGCGTCGTTTCGTCGAGCAGCGTCCCCATTCGGGCGAGGCCCGCGAGATCCTGATGGACGAACACGCTCTTTCGCTTCTCAACCTCGTAGGGATGCATGCCCATTGTCCTGAGCGCGAGGCCCCCTGCCTCCACCGAGCTTCCGAAAAGCTCGCGGACAATGTGATCCGCGCCCGCGTCAACAAGCTGGTAATGATGCAACCGATCATAAGCGCGAGCGATAATTGTGATCCCAGGGTTCGCTCGGCGAGCCGCCTCGATGATCTGTATCGTGCGGTCTGGGTCGTCGATCGCGACCACAAGCAGGTCCGCCTTGGCGACGCCAGCCGAATGAAGCAGATCAGGACGCCCCGCATCGCCGAAATATGATTTCACTCCGAATTTACGAAGGTCATCGACCACGTCCGCACGGTAATCCAGGACAACGGGCACGAAACCGTTGGCCAGCAACATGCGATTCACGATCTGGCCAAAACGGCCAAGGCCCGCGACGATGACCTTTCCGCTGCCTGGCCTCTCGGGCTCTGTTGACGGTGTTTTTCGTCTCTCAATCCTTTCGGCCATATGGTCGAAGAGCATGAAAAGCCCAGGCGTGATTATCATTCCCAAGGCTATGACGAGCACCCCGATGGATGCAGAGGTTCCGGTTATCAGCCCCATGCTTTGACCGAGCGAGAGCAGGACAAATCCGAATTCGCTCGCCTGTGCCAACCCCAGTGCGAAGAGCCATCCGGCAGCATCCCGCAATCTGAAGAGACGACCGAGCGGAAAAAGGACCGCGAATTTAATGATTACGAGCACCGCAGTTGCGCCAAGCACGACATCCCAGTTGGCCACCATTACGGAAGGGTCGATCTTCGCGCCTATCGTCATAAAAAACAGGCCGAGAAGCAGACCTTTGAAAGGCTCGATATCGTTTTGAAGTTCGTGCTTGAATTCGCTATTCGCAAGAACGAGCCCGCCGAGAAAAGCGCCAAGCGCCGGAGACAATCCAACCAATGACATCAGCAGGGCAATCGCCACGACCACCAAAAGCGCAAACGCCGTGAAGATATCGCGAAGTCGGTCTCTAGCGATCGCGCGCATGATTGGACGTGAGAGATAGTGACCGCCGACAACAACCGCCGCCACTGCACCCAGCGTAAGAAGTGCGGCCGCCCAGCCTGGAAGAGTGGAGAGCCAGCCAGCCCCGCGGTCGGCTCCAGGCGTCTGGCCGCCGGGTGCCATCAGCGGAAGGCACGCGAGCATCGGAATGACGGCCAGGTCCTGGAACAGGAGAACCGCGAAACTCGCCTGGCCACCGTCCGAGTCCAGCATCCCTCTCTCCTCAAGGGTCTGCAATACGATCGCCGTCGATGAAAGGGCCGCTACAAAGCCAAACAGAACCGCCTGCTGCCATTCGATATGAAGGAAGACGCTGAGGACGGTGACCACCGCAACCGTCAAGACGACCTGCAAACCACCCAACCCAACGAGCTTTGCACGCAAGCGCCAGACCATCTTGGGATCGATTTCGAGGCCAATCAAGAAGAGCATCATCACGATGCCCAATTCCGAGATCTCTTCAAGATAGCCGGCGTTGGCTTCCGAAAGCTGCAAAACCGGGCTCATCAAAGCGCCGGCAACAATGTATCCGACAACGGAACCGAGACCGAGCCTACGGGAGACGATGACGGCGAGGACCGAGGAGGCCAGATAGGCAAAAGCAGGCAACAGCAAGCCGGACATCAGCTTATCTCCCGACGGCCAACGAACTCCGCAAGATCGCCGGCCGTAACCTCGTCCCGTCGCCCAAGCGCGCCGATGTCCAACGACGAGTCACGCAGGCCCTCCAGGAGCATTGGATAGGACTCGACATGAATTTTCGCGGAGGGGGAATCGACATGGTTGGCCGCATGCAGCACGAATGGCGGAAGAAAGGTCATTCCGCACAGTTCAATCGTCTGTCGTAGCGGCAGGATAAACATGGAAAACGGATGCTTGTTTCCGCCCTCATACGAATAGTCTCGAACACTGCCTCCCGTGGTTATGCAAGCGATCGCCAGCTTTCCGGCAAGTTTTTTCCCGTGTGGCCCGTGAGCGAAGCCGTACTCGAGAACCAGATCCTGCCATTGCTTCAGAAGAGCGGGCGTCGAGTACCAAAAGAGCGGGAACTGGAACACGATCACGTCGTGATCGATTAACCGCTTCTGCTCACGTTCGACGTCTATGTCGAACCGAGGGTATTCGGCGTAGATATCGACAAAGGTAACCCCCGCGACCTGCTGGGCGCGCCTCGCCATAGATAGATTGATACCGGTCGACCGTTGCGCCGGATGCGCAAACAGGACGAGAACTCGCGCCAAAGGTTTTTCCTCTTTTTTCGAAGCTGCTCGCGCGCGGTTCACGATCTGGAGGCGCGAATTATCCGGGCACAAGGATAGTGGCTCGCAACATCAAATATTGGATGATCCGGTTTCGATAAGCCGAGTGGTGTGATCGGAGGATCGATTTTGACAATCTTCGCGGAGATGTGCGTGCTACGCGGGGACGCAGCGAAGGAGTGAAGACTGTCTCTTAGACTCTGGCAACCTTGACCTTAAGTGACATCTTGCGACGGGAAATCGTGATGACGAACGACTATCCACCTTTGCCGCCATTGAGCACGGGTCTACGCCAACGGTGCCCGCGATGTGGGCAAGGCGCCACCTCTTCAATGCTTCCTGACGGGGGATTCGTACGAAGTGTGTGACCTTGATTACTCGTTTGCAGAGCCGGCGGGCGGCCCGGCCTTCTTTGTCATTTGCCTTGCGTGTGTCCCAAGTCCACTTCTCGCGGTGTGGCCTCTGGTTTCGTGCGAAGTTTCGGTGTGGACCAAGTGTCTATTACGGGGCCATTCATGCTATTGATATGCATGCCGCCATTGAGGCCGTTGAAGAGATGGCTGATCTGCAGCCCCTATTTCTATAAGGCTCAAGAAGGAAAGCTTGCCGGGCTCGATGAGCTGGAGGCGTGGGACTAATCCAAGTCTCGGTGTCTTTAAGATAAGACTGCATCGGAATTCTGGAAGGGCACTTAACAATTGGGGATCCCATGACCGTTCTGCACTTCGAAGGTTTCGAACTGGACGTTCAAAATCGTAAGCTGACGGCGGGCGGCCAACCACTTAGACTTGGTGGCCGAGCATTCGATCTTCTTGCCGTGCTCGCTCAACGTGCGGGTCAGGTGGTCAGCAAGGATGAGCTCCTGAGTGCGGTTTGGCCGACCACCGGGGTCGAAGAAGGTACGCTACGTGTTTCGCTGGTTTCGCTCCGCAAATCTTTGGGAGAGCGCGCTCGTGGCTTCATAGATAACGTGCCCGGCAAGGGGTACGTTTTCGTGCCACCGGTTCGGATCGACGGCGCTGCGTCCGTCACGACGAAGTCCAGCATGTCCTCAGCAGACCTTCCGCGCCTCGCGAACAAGGTCATCGGCCGTGATGAGTTCATCGAAACAACAACTGACCTTTTACAGCAGTCGCGCATCATTACCATCACGGGCACGGGAGGCATCGGAAAGACGTCCGCTGCCATCGCCATCGCAGAACGCTTCTTGGGCCGAAGAAGAGTGTTGTTCATCGATCTCGCCTCCTTGTCCGAAAACGCCAGCCTGATGCCGTCGCTCGCCAGTCAGCTCGGCCTGAGCGTCTACGGTTCGGAATTGCTCCAGGCTGTGGCGACAGAACTGCGAAAAACTCCGACACTTCTTGTTTTCGATAACTGTGAGCACGTCATCGATGCTGCAGCGGAAGCAGCAGAATCGATCCTTCTCGAAGTTCCGACGTCCTCGATTCTCGCGACAAGCAGAGAGCCACTCAGGATACAGCTCGAGCGCATCCGTCGCTTGCCGCCCCTCGCCGTCCCGCCAGAGGGCACAATCGCGGAGGACGCGCTAGGCTATGCGGCTTTGGACTTGTTTTACAGAATGGCTGGTCTCTTCAAAGACGAGCAGGACCTGAGACAACCCGAGATAATCGAATTGTCTGCCGACATTGTGCGAAAATTGGAGGGTATCCCGCTTGCCATTGAACTTGCGGCTTCGAGAACCCTCGACCTAGACATCAGGGAGCTGCATCGCTCCGTGGCAAGACCGCTTGCAGTTCTTCGTCGCGGAAGGCGAAATGCCCCCGCAAGACAACAAACCTTGCAGTCGGCGCTCGACTGGAGCTTCCAAACGTTATCTCCAGTTGAAAAGGAACTCCTGCTCCGGTTATCAACCTTTGCCGGACTTTTCAGCGCCGAGGACGCCCGCGCTGTCGCGGGCGACCATCTTTCCGATGACGAATTCTACGAAGCATTCGACGACCTCTTTCTCAAATCCCTCCTAAACGTCACTTCTGAGGGCGGAAGCTACAGGCTTCTCGTAACAACACGCCACTACGCCTCCGCGAAACTCGCATCATCGCCCCTCAAACGGGAGGCCCAACATGCACATGCCCGCCATTGCTCCGCGAGATTGAAAAAGTCAGAGGCGGATTGGACTAAACTTGAAACGGACGAGTGGCTGCGGCTGCATGGTGCCCTCATCCACGATTTGCGCATCGCCCTCGCCTGGGCATTTTCCGCCGATGGCGACGATGCCCTCGGAATTGAACTCACCGCCACCTCGAACATTATCTGGACGCAACTGGGATTTATGATCGAACAGCTGGTCGTGATCGAGACTGCGCTTGCCCGAGCGTCTGCCACGGAGGTACTTGATCCACGTCACGAGATGTACCTGCGGCTATCGCACGCAGGCACCATCTATCACATCAAAAGCTCCGAGCGAGATCCGCAAGCCCTTGCGGAATACCACAGAGCAATCCAGATCGCTAAAGACCTCGACGATCATATGGGCATACTTCGCGCGAGCGGCGGCATAACCGCGATCCACACAATGAATGGGGACTACATTGATGCGATCAACGTTGCGCGAAAGTTCGATGACCTTTGCGATGAAAAACTGCCGAACGCCGTTAGTCGCATGCTCGCTCACAACCTTCATTACATAGGTGATTTCGAAGGTGCTATGCGACATGCCAACATAGCCCTCGAAATGGCGAAAGTCGGCGTTCGGGGAACACTGAATAATGGAGCAAGTTACGACCAAAGGCTCAGCGCTCTTTCAACTGTAGTCAAGACCTTATGGGTCCAGGGTGAACTAAGAGCGGCGATGCGGCAACTCGACACCGTCTTGGCCGAAGCAATTAACCTTGACCACGCGATCTCGACCTGCCTCTATCTTGCGGTCTCGGCCTGCCCCACCGCTTTTGGCATGAGGGAGGTCGGACCTGGTCGGAGCCTGCTCGGCCTCCTCATTGAAAAATCCGGCGATAATTCCCTGCTCCGTTGGCAGGAATGGGCTTTCACGTTCGAGCAGGTTTCCATGGCCCTCGCATCGGATGACAAGGAGCGCTTCAACAAGGCGCTAGCAAACGCCGGCGGTGCGCGGTTTGAGAACTGCCTGATCGTAGGCGGCCACCTCGCAGACCGTACGGCCATAGACCGGGCCCTATCGAAAAATGCCGGATGGTGTCGAGCAGAACTCTACCGCCTCAAGGGCCTGCTGCTCCTCGACGAAGACGTCGATGCCGCCCGGAAGCTTCTCATGGAAGGATATCTGATTTCCTCTCAGCAAGGCGCAAGGTTCTGGGAGCTTCGCTGCGCAGCCAGTATAGTGAAGTGTACCCCAATGGAGGGTCTCGGCGCTGCAAAAAGCCGCCTTGATCGAACGCTGGCAGGATTCGATGGAGAGCTTGCCACTGTGGACGTAGTGGAGGCAAGAGCGCTCCTCTAAGCTTCGCCACCCGAACCTGCCATATTTCTGCAGGGTACCTTTATCATGGAAAACAGCCGTCGACGCGCGTCGCGCCTGGTTGACCATCATGGAACAAATGCGGAAATCAGCTCGCCGATCGGCCGCAAAGTCCCGTCGAGGCGAACTACGGAACGCCGCTTCCCATTGTGCTCGGTCACGCGGTTGCGGGCATCGTTCGCGAAGTCAGGTCAAATGCGACTGATATCAACAGAAAGACTTGGCCCGTGTTCGAACCGAAGCTCTGCATGACAGCCCCGATCAGTTTAGCCGCAATTACAAGCTTTCGTAGACAAGCTTCGTGAAAAAGTCCGGCGTGATCACGAACTGGCCCCACACGGCGTCAAACGCCGAGGTCGGCCGTTGAGCCTGCACCTCACCCAAACTCATGCCCTTGCTTTTACTCGCCGAGATCGACGCCCTGATGGCAACGAGCATTTCCAGGTAAACCTTGAGTTCATCGCGGTTGCCGACGGGCTTGGCATGTCCCGATACGACGAGCGTGTCAGCATCGCAGATATCGACGTTCCACCGTGCAGCCTCGATCATGCCGTCAATGCTGCCTCCGGTAGACCTGTCGATGAACGGATAGATCCCGTTCCAGAAAGTGTCGCCCGTGTGAAGCACATTCGAATTCTGGAAAAATACCGAGAGATCACCATCCGTGTGCGCATTTCCGTAAAACCTCAGACTTACCCGATCTCCGTTGATATCCAACTCATGTGTGTCTGCCACGACGACCGAAGGCAGAGCCGGGATCGAGGAAGAGGGAAAGTCGAAATTCCAGTCCTCGACACGCTGTGCCGTACTCAAATGCTTGAGCGTCATTTCGTGCGCGATGATCTTCGCACCCTCCCGGCCTAGCCAATCGTTGCCGTCAGCGTGGTCGAAGTGCCAATGTGTATTTACCACGGCAGCAACCTCGGGGCTTCCCAAGGTAGTCAAGCTTTCCCTGATCTTGGCTTCCGATACGGCGATGCCCGCATCAACGAGGAACATTCCGTCGTCGCCGAAGCTGGCAAGCATATTGCCGCCTGAGCCCTCCAGAACCGTAAGCCTGCCGCGGACGGTGTGAAGCGAAACAGGAGACGAGGCCGCATAATCCCTCATTGCATTCACAATCCCGCGCGCTTTCGCGTAGGCCTGTGCGGGTGTCAGCATCGGACCGCCGCCGGCGCCGGAAGTCTCGGGGGCCACGCAGCAAAAGCAGAAGCCGCGATGGGAAAAGCGAGAAGCGTGCATTATTCCTGGTCCTCAAAAGTCTGGAAATCGAGTGCGTGAGGTGTTGACTACGGATGTTCGCCAGACCGATGGTTCCGGACAAACGACGCAATCACGTCGGCGCAGAAGTGCGGTTCCTGGTGGTGCGGTCCGTGCCCGGCCTGCGGCAGCGTCACCAGGTGAAGCGACTTCCAGTCGCGCACCAGTTCCAACCAGTTTTCGACCGGGCAAGCGATGTCGTGGTCTCCGGAAATCACCAATAGCGGCACCACGCCGGCCGCCAGCTTTCTCATGTGAGAGCCTTCGGGATCCGGGTAGATGGTCGACCTGTCCTTCGCCTCGCTGAGGAGTTTCATGAAGGTCGCCTCCGGGATCGCAGGAGAGCGGCCTGCCTTGCGTTCGGCGATGCGATCATGAGAACGCTTTGCGGCCGCCTTGCTGCTTTCGGATGCTGGTTCGAAGAACAGGATAAACTCGTCATCCAGGGTATTCACCGGATTCATGGCGGTCTTGATGAAAAGCGGCTCGCCGCTGACTTTCGGATGTCCCGGAGGAGCCGTTCCGATTAGGACCGCCTGCGAAACCTTGTCCGGATAGGTTGTCGCGAAAACCTGTGCAACAACCCCACCCAACGACCATCCCCCCATGACAACTTTGTCAAAGCCGAGGAAATCGATCAGGTCCCTTGCGTCCTTCGCAAGCGACGCGCGATCGTATGTCGGTGTCCCGGTCGATCCACCGAGTCCGGTATAATCGAAAATCACTACCGTGAAATTCTTCGTAAGCTCGTCAAGGAAGAGCGGATCCCAGGAGTCCATCGTTCCCCTGAACCGGACGGCGAGGACGATCGGCGGCCCCTCTCCGAATTGCCGATACGCAAGCGTGCGACCTTCAAGGTTTGCGTATCTGGTTTCGACTGTCGAAGCATTGGCTGGGGTCATTATTAATCTCCGAATTATTTCTAGTTGCGCTTGGTCGGAGCGCCGACATTTGCAAAGAGCATGTTGAGACCTTCGGTAATCGTAGGATGGGCGAAAATCCCATCGCGCAATGCGGTGAAAGGCAATCCGCCTTGCATGGCCACCTGGACGACGCTCATCACGTCACCTGCGTTCACACCGAGCATGCTGAAACCAAGGATGATGTCGCTGTCGCGGGCGACGATGGCCTTCATGAATCCTTTGCGCAGCGACAGGGTTCTCGCACGCGGAATGACATCCATGGGGAGCTTGGCAACGCGGTAATCAACACCGTCCTTCGCCATATCGGTTTCGTTCTTGCCGATCCTTGCGAACTCGGGATCGATGAACACGCAGTATGGGATAGTACGATCTTTGGTGGTACGGTTTCCGCCGCTCATCGCGCTTTTGACGATCCGGTAGTCATCGAGCGAGGCATGGGTAAACATCGGCGTGCCGGCGACTTCGCCCATCGCCCAGACATCGGGAGCACTCGTGCGTAGTCGATCGTCGACCTTGACGAAACCGCGCTCGTCGACCTCAACCCCGGCAAGCTCCAACCCAATGTTGGCCGTGCTTGGCTTTCGACCCGACGCAACCAGGATATGCGAACCTTCGAACGATCGGCCATCGGCGCAATGCACCGTGACGCGATCGCCGGAGCGGCCCGAAACGGTCAGGTCGTAAGCGCTGAGAGCCACTTCCACGCCTTCCGAATCGAGGATTTTCAAGATTGCTTCGCTGACGTCGACATCTTCGCGCGGAGCAAGCCGCGGCCCGCGTTCAACGATAGTAACCTCGGCGCCGAGACGCCGAAATGCCTGCCCCAATTCCATTCCGATATAGCCACCGCCAATCACGATGAGGCGCGTGGGTAACTCTCCCAGTTTCAAAGCATCCACGTGCGTAATCGGGTCCGCGTCGGCAAGCCCTGGGACATCCGGAATGTCTGCAACGGTTCCGAGATTGATGAACACCTGATCGCCTGTTAGCGTCCGCACGCCGTTCTCGGTTTCAACCTGGATGGTCTTGGGCGCGACAAAGCGACCCCAGCCCAGAATCAGATTGAATCCGCTTGCATTGAAGCCCGCCTTGTTCGTCGCGACCATCTCCGCGACCACCCTCGCCGTGCGATCTCTCACCAAATCGATGCTGTGGCGAACGCTGTCGACAGTAATTCCGAACTCGGCCGTATTCTTGATCGTGTGTGCGACCTCGGCGCTGCGAATGAGGGTCTTGCTGGGGATGCAAGCGACGTTGATGCAAGAGCCGCCGATCATGCCAGCTTCTACAACCGCAACTTTCTTCCCTGCCTTGGCCTGCTCCATCGCCAGCGTCTTGCCCGCCTTACCGCCACCAAAGATAAGGAAGTCGAATTTTTCAATATCGTTCATTGCTGCCTCGCGGTTTCGATTTCGCAGCATGGAACCACGCCTGGGCATCCCGATATTGTAAGATGCGGCCGCTCGAAAACCTGCGGGGGAGCCGGATTGTCAAAGATCTGTGGGCTCTTCCAAGCCTACCCTGACTATAGATTTTGCCGAGGCGGCAACCGAACAGGAGGCTATTTCGATGACCAACGGCTTAAACATGCCTGAGACAACCGCATTCATATCTATCGACGGCATCAAGGTGCGAACTGTGAGCACTAAAGATGCTCAAGGCATTCCCGTATTGCTTACGGCCCCTTGGCCCGAAAGCATCTTCGCATTCAATCTCGTGTGGCCGCGTATCAGCGAGCTCGGACCATTGACTGCAGTTGATCTCCCGGGCTTTGGCATGTCTGAGGGCCGGTCGGACCTGATGTCGCCCCACGCCATGGGGGATTTCCTCATCCGCATCATGGACGCCCTCGATATCGAACGGGCGCACGTGGTGGCGCCTGACGTCGGCACGCTCGCCGTGCTTTACGCCGCCAGTCGCCATGTGGAGCGCTTCGAGAGCATTGTGGGCGGTAGCGGTGGAACAAGCGAACAGCTTTTTGGAGAGTCCCTGCGTCAAATCATGACGTCGTCAAAGAGTGACTTCGCTGATTTCGATGGTGGTAAACGTGTCTATGAGTTGGTGAAGAGCACCGCGCGCGTTTCAATTCCAGAAACCATCCTGGAGGACTACAGGAACTCTTCCGACGGCCAACGGTGGAACGAAGCGGCCGACTTCGTCCGAGCCTATAAGCAAGACCTTCCGATCCTCGCCGGCCTGCTGCCGTCGCTCCAAACACCGACGCTCGTCATCTCAGGCAAAGATGACCCCATCGTCCCGCCCGCCAACGGGCAGTTTCTTGCAGACCGACTTCCACACTGCCGCGCCGAAGTCATCGACGCCGGCCACTTCGTCTGGGAAGACGCAGCAGAGACATACGCCGAGTTGATTTCAGAGTGGATTTCCGGCGGCTACAAAAGAGTTTGATGCTGTTATGCGAACATGCGCAGGCCTTCGCGAACGTGTACTCGCCGGCCTGCGCTCATAGCCCCGATAATGCGGTGTCACGGAGCTGCGGGACAGCTTCGTGACTGACGGAGGCTTCCCTTAACTGCGGCCTCGACGAAATCTCCTTGAGCAGCCCCCCGACCCCCATCCTGGCAATCGTCCCGCTGTCAATGCGGTCGCCCGCAAGCGTCCTGTCCAGCACCCAATCAAGACCGTTCAAGGACGGACTGCGTGCGCAGCCCGGTGCTCCGATCACGGGAATATCCGCAATCGCACCGATGACTATCAGGTTACCCGGATCTACAGGCATCCCCACTCGCTCCACCTTTCCACCTGCTTCACGGATAGCAGCAGGAATGACATCGTTTGCGTCTGCAACGGCCGACGCCCCGAAAACGATGACCAGATGATTGGATCCCGCCCTTCGATCGGCTTCTTCCCTCAGGACGTCGGCCAGTGCGTTTATATCGTGTTCCGAATATAGCTCCGACACGAGCGTCGAGCCTCGCTCCATCAGCCTGGCTGCGGTTATTCGCGCGGTCTTCTCGACTGTCTTCGCGCCAAGTGACGGTAGAGTGGTTGAGATGAGCGTAACGGCTCGGGATTCAAACGGCCATACGGATATTGGTGGCCGCGTGGAAGCCACCAACCTCGCTGTCTCGACCGTCCGATATCCGACTGCAAGCGGAATGATCTTCAGGGTGCCGACGAGCTCTCCCTCGACTACCCGGCTGCGGTCAGCCAGACAGGCAAACGTGACCGCTTGATTGATGCTATTGAACGAATTGATCAAGTCTCGCTCGGCGATAAACAGGCCATCGGCTTTGGCGTAGAAATTTACCCTTCCACCCACGGCTGACTTCGAAAAAACTCCCTCTTTGGCAAAAGGAGCGCCGAGGATATCGGCGGCTGTGACCTCGTCGATCTCGTGTTCTTCGAACCGATGGGCAAGTACGCTGGAAATTCCGTGCGAAAGGAAGAATGCCACATCTTCGAGGGACAAGGTGTGCCCTTTGGAGAAGGTCCTGCCTCCGACCGCAAGACGGTGTCCGAGCATCATCCCGGTAGCTATTTCTGTCTCAAACTTGCCGAACATATCGTCTTTCCCGCCTCATACCTGGACCGTCGATGGGCGATAATCTCAGCCAGGATGGCGACGGCGATTTCACCCGGCTCCCTTGCGCCGATATCAAGACCGATCGGGCCCCGAATGCGCTCCAGGACAGACTGTTCGAAACCAGCCGCTCGCAGGCGCTCCAACCTTGCAAGATGAGTTCTCGAGCTACCGAGAGCCCCGATATAGAAGGTTCCGGCCCTTAGAGCTTGCTTGACCGCTGGATCGTCGATTTTCGGGTCGTGGGTAAGAGCGACCATCGCGGTGTTCGCGTCGACAGATATCTCCTCGAAAGCCTCATCGGGCCACACCGGAAGCAAGATGATGCCGGGAAAGCGATCTTCGGTTGCGAAAGCTTCTCTCGGATCGACAACGATGGTCTCCATCCCGGCCTGGCTGGCCATAGGGGCCAGCGCCTGCGCGATATGGACTGCACCGATGATCATGAGCCGGATCGCGGGAAGATGCACATTCAGGAAATATGGAATACCGTCAATCTCCGTACGATAGGAAAGACCGCCAGCCAGGGCTTGGCGTGCTGCATCGGCGACCGCGCTGTCGATGCCATCGATAGCCGTTAAGAGTTCCTGGCTTCCAGTGGCGAGATTGATGATCTCGACCACCGGGATTCGACGGGCTTTCGCCGAGTTGAGGGCGGTAACGAGACTGAGGTCCATTAGCTCAGCCTCGATACAAAGACGGAGATGATGCCGCCGCACGAGAGGCCAACACGCCAAGCTGTTTCGTTCGCAACGCCGAATTCGATGAGCCTGGCTTCGCCGCTGCTGATCACGTCCAGTGCTTCAGTGACGACAGCGCCCTCGACGCACCCGCCTGAAACCGATCCTTCGAAGTTACCCTGGTCATCGACGACTAATCTGCTGCCGACCGGTCGGGGTGATGAGCCCCATGTGCTTACGACGGTTGCAATAGCCACTTCTTTCCCGGAACGGTGCCATATTTCGGCGGTTTCCAATGGATCCAATTGCCTGTTCCTTATTCAAGAATTTTGACCATGGAACACCCTCAGGCCGACGCTGAGTGGATTGCTTCGCGGATCCGGACGTATGTGGCGCATCTGCAGATGTTGCCTGCCATGGCCTCATCTATCTCAGCGTCGGTCGGCTTCGGATTGACAGTGAGCAGGGACGTCGCCGACATTATCTGTCCAGACTGACAGTAGCCGCACTGAACGACTTCCTTGTCGAGCCAGGCGGCCTGGACTTTCGCCCCGATTTCCGTTTCGCCGACGCCTTCGATCGTCGTAATTTTCTGGCCGTCAATCATGTCCATCGTCGTCTGACACGCTCGGACAGCCATACCGTCAACGTGGACAGTACAGGCGCCGCACTGGGCAATGCCGCATCCGTATTTGGTGCCTGTCATTCCGAGGATGTCACGAAGCACCCAAAGAAGTGGCATGTCGTCCGGGGCATCGACCTGGTGGGTTACGCCATTGATAACGAGGCTTTTCATGTTTCTGCTCCTCTAGTGCCGGATTATTGGACAGTGAGTGTTTTCAGGTAGGCGACAACATCGGCGCGATCCTGGTCCTTGGGGATCGAGATGGTCATTCGGGTGCCCTTAACGACGCCCGAAGGCGACTTGAGGAATGCGTCCAGCGCTCGCTCGTCCCATGTCACGCCCGAAGACTTCATTGCGGCCGAATAGCTATAACCTCCAGCTGTTCCGGCGGTCCGCCCAACCACACCAAGGAGCCCCGGCCCCACCCTGTTCTGTTCGCTCGCGGTGTGGCAGGCACTGCAACGTGCGAAAAGTTTCAGGCCCTTTTCCGGGTCGCCATCGGCCCGAGCAGTCGAATCCGGGAGCGCGATCGCTACCCAGCCGAGGGTCAAAAGACAGAGATATTTCCTCACAGTATCCTCCGTTGAAAATGCAGTGACCCAGCGAAGCTGGATTGCTCCACCGGGCGTTTACGAACACGCGCCATCATGCTGCATGCATGAACCTGGAGATCTGATGCTGCGTGAGATCGCACCGATGAACGCCACCTCTTCCCGATCAACCTCGTCACCGCGAGGAAAAGGCCGCCCGAAATCATGTTTCGACCAGGTGCCATGGCCTTACATCGCCATCACGCGTTCAGACGACTGTGCGAGCCTTGACCATGGCTGCGACGCAACCGGGACAGCCGATCCACTGGCATGGCGTCGCCGCCAATTGAGGGGGGTCACCCCGACCAGTCGTTTGAATACCTTCGAAAGATGAGCCTGGTCGCTAAGCCCGCAGGCCTGCGCAATCTGACTGAGCGGCTCGTCGGTAGAGGTGATAAGGTATTTGGCCGCTTCGATCCGCCGCGCGAGGACGTAGTCGTAGGGCGACTTGCCGAACGAAACTTTGAAGCCCTTGGAAAAACGGCTCGCGCTAAGCCGAACCTGAGCCCCGAGCTCCTGCACCCTTATGCAGCTTTCGACATTGTCGTCGATGTAGCGCATAATCTTGTTTTTCTGCCATTCGGCCAGACCTGCAACCGTCCTGCCGCGAGGAAACGTTGGCGTCCTCGTCGGAGCTAGTGCTGGTGTCGGGAAATGCGCCGTAAGGCCATGCGGGTTCAAACTCCACACCACGACCTGATTATTTGCGGGACGCAGTTGAGCGGATGAAACTTGGTTTGGCATTGGCGTAACTCGTTGCTTCGGATGCCCTTGAACCTAGTCTGGGCATTCGGCGCTAAGCGAGTTAAGCGATGTTAAGTCTGATTAGCAGTGTTACGGATTGTGTGTTTGTGGGGTGCTGCCCAATCTTACAATACGGGTATTGGCTCTTCGCGTATCCGGGCTCGATGGGCGAAGTTCGCAGTACGCTTCGTTGCCGTTGTTCTGAAGGAAATGTCAGTGCCAGAATTGCCCGACGACATCCTACGTCCGCTCGCAGGCCGAGTGGCGCTGCTAACAAACGCCGATAAGGGCGTAGGACGGGCTACGGCGAGGCTGCTCGCTATAGCCGGAGCCGACTTGGCCCTAACGGTCGATGCTAGCGAATTCTCCTCGGATTTCATCACCGAACTTCAGCGGTTCGGCAACCGCGTCATCACCTTCGATTGGCCCAACGATGGATCGGGAGTCGAGTGCGCGCGACTCGCGCGGGGTGTGATCTCTGCGATGGGTCGGATAGACGTCCTGATTGCTAACGCACATCATCGCGCCCACTGGCAGATCGATGACGTGGACATGGATGAGGACGCGCTTGAAGCACAGTATTCGGGAACCGTGATGGCTATCGCAGCTCTGGTTCGGGCCTCCGTCCGGTTTATGGGAAACGGGGGACGAATAATCGCACTCAGTGCCAGCCTCGCGGACAGGGTAGGCGCTCCCGGTTTGGCAGACTACGCGGCAACCCGAGCAGCCATCACGGCTTTCTGTCGCGGCGCGGCCCACGACCTTGGGCCGCGGGGGATCAATGTCAACGTGGTCCAGATCGGGTCGATCCAGACCGAGCTCTCCGAGGCATCGAGCGAAATGCTCGAGGCGGAGAAACAGTCTAACGTCCTCAAGCGCCTGGGAAAGCCTGAAGAGGTCGCCCAAGCAATCCTTTTCCTCGCCGGTCCAAATTCCTCTTTCATCACCGGAAGCGTTCTGAACGTTGATGGTGGATACAACGCATAAAGAGAATCCGACAGTTCATTCGCTCAATGGTTCGTTGCATAAACTGACCGGTTGGTCTATCTCCGCAATAAGACCAAAGGCGAGCCTGACGTGGGACAAGACCGCTTACAAATTTTTCCTCTCGGAGCTTTGTGCGCCGTGCCTACACAGGCGACTGTGCCCCTGTTCGGCTGTCCTGGCAATCGAGCCTCATCATCTGCGCGTCAGCCCAGCTCTAACCCGGCCGGATATCGTCAATGACCGTACTGAGGTTTGGACGATTTGAGTTGGATACCGCCCAGCGGAAGCTGACCGAATCCGGCAACGTGCTTCAGCTTGGCGGTAAGGCATTCGACATATTAGCCGTACTTGCAACATCGGCGGGGGAAGTGGTCAGCAAGGAAACCTTGCTCGCAGCGGTATGGCCGGATACGACCGTAGAAGAGGGCGCGCTGCGCGTGCACCTGGTCACACTTCGAAAGCTTCTGGGTGATCGGACTAGCGGAAGATACATCGAGAACGTACCGGGTAGAGGTTACGTTTTCGTCATGCCCGTGGAGGGTTCCGGGGTCGGGTCCGTCAATCAGGCTCCTGCCAAACCGCAGGTTCTGCAGCAGAGCTTTCCGCGACTGACCGAACGCCTCATTGGTCGAGACGAC
The DNA here is from genome assembly GCF_030209895.1 of Agrobacterium sp. CFBP2214. Taxonomy (NCBI): domain Bacteria; kingdom Pseudomonadati; phylum Pseudomonadota; class Alphaproteobacteria; order Hyphomicrobiales; family Rhizobiaceae; genus Agrobacterium; species Agrobacterium sp. CFBP2214. The sequence continues at coordinate 41,006 of NZ_JARVRC010000002.1, forward strand.
TTCGTGGCAGAGACCGCGCAAATGCTCTCGACCAATCGTCTGGTAACGATTTCGGGCGCAGGCGGTGTTGGCAAGACGTCCGTCGCGCTGGCCGCTGCCGAAATCATAAGTGCTGCTCGCGAGGTCTTGTTTGTCGATCTCGCCTCGTTAAGTGACGAAAAGCAGATCGCTCCGACTGTGGCGAGCCTGCTCGGACTAAGTGTTGTCATCGACAACGCGGAGCATGCCGTCCTTGAAGCATTGGCCGAACGAAACCTCCTTCTTTTGCTCGACAATTGCGAGCACGTCATTTCCAAAGCGGCTTTCATCGTCGAGGACATTTTGGCGGCCGCGAAGCAGGTGACCGTGCTTGCCACAAGCCGCGAGCCCTTGCGCATTGCCGGGGAAAGGATACGACAGCTACCTTCCCTTCCTGTACCCCCGGAAGACAGCCCCCAATCCTCGCTACTGAAATATCCTGCGGTCGAGCTTTTCGTTGACCGGGTTATGTTGTCGTCCGAACTGGAGGACTTCAACAATCCCGAAACGCTTGCAGCGGCTGCATCTATCGTCCGGCGTCTCGACGGCATCCCTCTGGCTATCGAACTTGCCGCGTCCGGCGTCGCCAACCTCGGACTTGCCCATCTCGTCAGCTCGTTGAGCGACCCGCTCGCGGTTCTGCGACGGGGACGGCGAACAGCGCCTCCAAGGCAGCAAACGCTGAGAGCGACGCTCGATTGGAGCTTTGATGGCCTGACGGACAAGGAACGCCTTCTGTTCGAATATTGCGCGATGTTCGCCAGCGCTTTTTCGACCGAAGCCGCCCAGACGCTCTGTGCGGGCGTAATGCCGGAGGAGGATTTCTACGAGGCTTTTGATGGCCTGTTCCTGAAGTCGCTGTTTTCGGTGAGCGGTGGCGACGGGAAATATCGACTTCTCCAAACAACAAGAAGCTACGCTCTGGACAAGGTCAGGAGAGGATATCAAGCAAGGCTGCTTCATGCGGCCCACGCGGACTATTGCGAAAAGGCGCTTGCTAACGCCGCTCGTGACTGGCCGACGCTGGCGACCGCTGACTGGATGCGGCTGTATTCAGATCTGATCCACGATATCCGAAGTGCGATCCATTGGTCATTCGAGTCAATTGAAACGGCCGAGTCGGGAATGCGCCTTGCTGCCAATTCCAAGATTCTCTGGGTTCAACTTGGATTGATGAACGAGCAGATACAGGTCCTCGACGAAGCCTTGAAACGCGTCCCCGGATCTGCGCACGAGGGAACGGAAACGGAGCTCGACCTCCGGATTTCCAAAGGAAGCGCGCTGTACCACGTTCAGGGATACTCGAAAGACGGCGATGCCCTATACGAAATTGACCGCGGAATCGAAATAGCGGAAGCAATCGGCAATCTAGGCAAGTGTATCCAGGCAAATGCGGCAAGAACGGCCATCCTGTGCTCGCATGGCAGATACCAGGACGCAATCGATGCCGCGCTTGCGCTACGGGACAAGAACCCACAGGTGTCATCGCATGTCTTTAGCGCGATGCTTGGGCACAATTACTTCTTCAACGGGGAGCTCTCTCGCGCGCGCAAGGAAATCGAGGGTTCGCTAGACGATGGCAGCGGGTCGATCAGGAGGACCTCGAATGCCGGACTTGGTTTCGACCAGCGAATCTCGGGCCTGGCGGTCCTGGTGTTCGTAGAATTCCTCGAAGGCAACATGGTCACCGCCATGGATCTCCTCAAGGAGTCGGTACGGGAAGCGGAGGATCTGGGTTACTCGATCGCTTCGTGCCTTCTTCTGATGCTGAGCGCGTTTCCGATGGCTTCGCTTGTGGGACGACATAGCGAGGCAAGTGAATACCTCGACAAAGCAGAAGGCCTGGCGAAACAACAACGACTGATCCGTTGGCAACAGTGGATTTCGTCCTATCGGAATGGGCTGTTTGGCGATGACAATCACGGCGGCCTCGAAAAGGAGCTCTCAGGCGCGGCGGCACTGAGGCTGGAATACTTCGTGGTCATTGCCGGCGAGCGCGCTCGTAAAACCCACATCGAGCGCGCCCTCCAGGGTGATGCGGGTTGGTGCCGTCCGGAGTTGCTTCGCTTGTTGGCAATCGCGGAGTTTCCGACAAATCCAGAGCTCGCGAGGAAGATTGCCGCGGACGCGGTAGCGCTCTCGCGCAAGATGGTGGCGACGTTCTGGGAATTACGTTGTCTGATGGCCGCGTACGAGCTCTCGTCGCGCTCCGATCAACCCGGTATCATCGATGACATCGAGGCGGTAATCGGCAAATTCGAACCAGGAAGCAAGACTATCGATCTCGAAGCGGCGACGGACCTGATACGTTTGGCTCCTTGCCGCAATGGTCTGACGTTGGAGAGCGATTCCGCCTCCTAGTTCGATCCCGACTGCGACCGGGGCGCTATCCATAACCCAACTTAACACTGATTAACTCGCGTAACGGGACATTAATCGGCACTTTCCTCCACACCAACATGGTCGTGATGACAAGGAAAGGATGCCTGATGTCCGTCAAACTCGAGGAAGCCGAAACAAGATATGTCGAGGCCCACGGAGTTCGCTATGCGTACCGTCGGCTAGGCCGTGAGACTGGAACCCCGCTGGTTCTCTTGCAGCATTTCACCGGAACGATGGACTCATGGGATCCGGCTGTAGTGAACGCTCTTGCGGTGGATCGACCCGTAATTGTTTTCAACAACGCAGGGGTCGGAACATCCGGGGGCAAAACGCCCGATACCGTTGACCAGATGACGACGGATGCTGAGAGCTTCATAGCCGCCCTCGGTTATGACAAGGTTGATCTTCTCGGCTTCTCCCTCGGTGGGTTCATCGCACAGCTTATGGCTGCTCGCCCAGCCGTCAAGGTCCGCAAGATCGTACTCGCGGGCACCGCGCCCAAGGGTGGCGAAGAGCACCTGATGCAGGTCGTCGAGGAGGCATTCGCGCGAAATGCCGAGGACGTCCGCCTTCCCCTCTTCTTCACTCCATCGGAACCAAGCCAGGCTGCTGGACAGGCATTCGTCAATCGCGCCGCTGTTCGCACACATCAGCGCGATCCGGAGAGCCCGGATTCCGTCAGCAATCCGCAGGCAGCCTCCATCATCGGATGGTGCGCGGACAAAGACCCTGCCCATAAGTCGTTGAAGGCGATCACACAGCCGACGCTCATCGTACACGGCAGCGACGACACGATGTTCCCCTCCATCAACGCGTACGAGATGTTCAAGAACATGCCGAACGCCACACTCGTTTTATATCCGGACTCTGGTCACGGCGCGCTTTTCCAATATCCCGATACGTTCGTCGCCCACGTCCAGCACTTCCTGAACAGCTAAACAACGCAACCACGGAGACGAAAATGCCTTCCCTCGTCGAGAAAATCATTGCCGCCCATGGCGGCCTGGAAAACTGGAAAAAATACACACGCCTCACGGCGCACCTCAAACAAGGCGGCGTCTTGTGGCCGCTGAAGGGGCATTCCGGCCAGCTTGACGTAACCAACGTCTCGGTCGGCCTCGGCGAGGAGTGGGCTTCCCATGACCCCTTCAGCGCCGAAGGAAAAGTGACGCGGTTTGAGCCGGGTCTGGTCCAGATCAAGGATGCACATGGTAAGGTCCTCGAAGAGCTCAAGGATCCTCGCTCGTCGTTCGCCGGCCACACGCTGGAAACTCCCTGGTCCGACCCGCAGCTCGCCTATTTCGCGGGCATCGCCATGTGGACGTACCTTAACATGCCCTTCCTTCTAACCGCGCCGGGCGTTCAAGCGGAGGAGATCGGCGAGTGGACTGAAAATGGGGAGACTTGGCAGCGTTTGAAGGTCACTTTCCCCGCCAACATTGCTACACACAGCACCGTTCAGACCCTCTACGTCGACGACGCCGGCCTCCTCAAGCGGCATGACTACGACGTCGAGATTGCCGGAAACACGCCTGGTGCTCACTACATCGGCGGCTACAAGGAAGTTCAGGGACTGATGTTCCCGACCGAACGACGCATTTTCCCCAGACAGCCGGACGGCAATTCAATGCCGGAACCGCTCGTCGTATCGATCGATCTTTCGGACATCCATCTTTCGTGAGGTAGCGGGCGCGCGGGCAACCACCCGCGCGCTATGCCGCTTGCAGGGCTCGTTGCCCCGCTTTCCAGGCCAAAATTGCCTGGAATCCTACCGAATAGACCCGAAATGTAGACTGGTTGCGCTCATGAAAGAGTTTACAAAAAACGTGTTGCCGCACGTTCCAGCCTTTCGAAGGTTCGCAAGAGGGCACGCAGCAGACATTGGGTCGGCCGATGCACTTGTGATGATCGCATTGAAAACGCTGAAAGCACGTTGGATGTTCCTCGGTTTCGGTGGCCTCAAGATCGAAGGCTACGGCCTGATCCATAGTCTAGCAGACGACAATGCCGCGATCTCCGACGACGCTGACAGCGAACCGATCCCGGAGAATGACACCGGGATCGCGTGCGCCCTGAGAAGATTGACGACACTCGACCGGAGCATGATCCTGCTCACGTCAGTCGAACAGCTGACTTTCCAGGAAGTCGGGAGCGCCTTGGGCATACCTGACAGCTTCGTAATCAACGAACTCCCTCTCGCGAGAGAGCGATTGAGGGAGTTCGTCGAGATTCCGCTGCGGGCGAGCGCGCGCAGAGGCGCGCATCTCAGGAGCATCAAATAATATGCCGGCCATCACCGAAATCGAGATCCAGCTCTACATCGACCACTGCCTTCCCGAGGAGCGCAAGCACGCCGTCAAAGAATACCTGTATGATGACCTGACGGCCGCACAACGGGTCGGGGCATACGAGCGCCACGCCGATGCGCTCAGGAGAGCACTCTTTCCTGTCGCCGAAATGCCACTTCCTTCGATCTTCGAGCCAGGCGCGCTCGAGACGGAATTGTCGCTGTCGCCTTTGAGGCATCTCAACTCGATCGCCGGCGCAATCCTCGCCGCCCTCATCGCCTACGTTGAATGGGGATGGTGGCGAGTGCTCGAAGAGCAGATAGCCCATTTTCTGATACGCTAGCACAGGGAGTGTACGAAGTCCGTTTCGCGTGCTCCATCGGGCCCGGATTTCGTTTCTCAACAAGAGACGCCTGCTGTCGAGGATAAATGCGTTTCCGCTGGTGGCCTTTACTGTGCCTGCGCTTGCTTCCGTCAAACCGTGACGTCGAGAAACTTCAGCGCCTGATGTATTTGGCTGACGACCGCGGCACCCTCGCCCACTGCTGCCGCTACTCTTTTGGTCGAGCCGGCGCGCACATCTCCGATTGCGAAGATGTTGGGTATGCTCGTCTCCAGAGCGAACGATTGCCGCCCGAGGAAAGACGAGACGTCTTCATCAAACCCTCTGCCTGTAAGCACAAAGCCGTTGTTGTCCGTGTCTATTTTCCCGCCGGTCCAACTCGTATTCGGATCGGCTCCGGCGAACAGGAAGAGGTGGCCGAAATCACAGGCTCTCGTCTGCATCGATTTCTTATGCTGCAGGATGCCTGAGACATTTGGTCCATCGTCCCCGCTGACCGAGACCAGTTCGCAACCCAGATGTATTTCGACGTTGGGCAACGCCGCAATCCGTTCGATGAGATATGATGACATCGTCTCGGAGAGGTCGCGGCGAACGATCATGTGCAGCCGCTTGACGCGTGGGGCGAGGAAAACTACGGCCTGGCCCGCTGAATTTCCGCCCCCGATAAGGGCAACGTCCGAGTTCTCGCAAAGCTTGGCCTCAAGCGCGGAGGCCCAGTACGAAACAGCGGTGTCCTGTATCCTTTGCAAACCACCGATCTCGGGCGTGCGATACCGCGCACCGGAGGCAATCACGAGCGACTTCGCACGAATTGACTGCCCGTCCTCGAGTTTCAAGGATATGGGTGCCGACCGTGCACGAGATATTTCCGGGGCCGTCAGTTCCCTGACCTTTAGCGGCAACGCAACCTCTACCCCGAATTTGAGCGCCTGACTGAAGGCCCGCCCCGCAAGTGCTGCTCCAGAAATTCCGGTCGGGAAACCGAGATAGTTCTCGATACGGGATGAACTGCCCGCCTGCCCGCCGATCGCGCGCTGGTCGATAACAATCGACCGCAGACCTTCGGAGGCCGCATAGACCGAGGTGGCCAGACCTGCAGGCCCCGCTCCCACGATCGCAACGTCGTAAAGGATCTCCGGATCGAGTTCAGGCGTGATACCGAGACATGTCGCTGCCTCTCCCACGGTCGGGTTTCTGAGCACCGTGCCGCTTGGGCAGATCATCAATGGCAGTTCAACCGCCGTTATTCCGAGTCGCTCAACGAGAACGAGCCCATCCTCATCCGACCCGGCATCGAGCACCGTGTGGGGATATCCGTTGCTGGTGAGAAAGCCCTGAAGGCGCATAAGCGAAGGATCAGCTGACGTCCCGACCAGGATCGAGCCGCCTACGCCGGCATCAAGGTAGGCGACGCGCCTTAGGATGTAAGCGCGCATGACAGTCTCGCCGACTTCCGCGGACCCGATGATGAGTGCGCGAAGGTGCGGCGCATCGAAAGCGATAGCCACGCATCCGTCAGGTCCACCCTTAAGTCCTGATAGTGACGGGCGGCCGGATAGCTGGTTTATCTCGCCTGAGATCTGACCTGTCTTGTGTGCGGCGACATCCTGATCGCCGCGAAAACTGTCATGCCGAAACGCATCGATCTGCCCCTCGAGAACCAGAAAGGCTGGCGCGTTCCGCTCGCCGACAGGAAATATCTCCTGGCCGGGCTCGAATGAAAGCGGCCCAGCGCTGGCGAATCTGCGGGCCGTCTCGACCTGCAAAGGCGTCAGTGTTGGAAATCTCTGATAGTCGCGGGAACCGCTATCCATGGTCCGTTCCTTTTGTCTGCACGCAGTGAGGCCGCGCACGAGGTACCAGGCCCTTGAAAGCGCTCGACCAACATTTCAAGCCCGGGACGCGCCCAGGCTTTTCTTCACTCCATCTTGCCGGACGCCGGAGGATCGCTCGCCGGGAAGCTTTCCTGGAGTGCTTCATCGAGAAGCACATCTGCAGGGGATGCAGGCGCGTGTCCCACTACGAGGGTGATATCCGATAACTCCGGCAGAGTTTCGATACCGTCCCGAACAGGCTCTTCGCTGATCTCAAACTTCATGTTCATCGTTTCCGAGCTCCTTTGACCTCAGACGTTTTCTAACAATCACCCGAGAATCGATATTGGACGATCGGGTTCCGCTGGGGAGGACCGATCTTACAATCGTTTCTTGCTCGCCTCCGGCAGTCTTTTCGAGTGTGCCGCACCGACGTTGACCTGCGATGCGCATTTCCGCAACACCACAGGGGGCTTTGATGAAGTACCGCTCGATTCCATTTTCACTTTGGCTCCTCGCTTGCAGCGTCGCTTTGACCTCGGTCGGAGTTGCACAGGAAACAAGTCCCGCGCCCCAGGTCGTCGTGGCCAAGCCAGTGCTGCGCGATGTCGTAGACCGCGATGAATTCATCGGCCGCTTCCAGGCTGCTGAGGAAGTTCAAATCCGGGCGCGCGTTGGCGGCTACTTGCAGGCGATCAACTTCAGGGATGGTCAGCTCGTCAAGGAGGGTGATCAGCTCTTCGAGATAGACCAGCGCCCATTCTTGACGGCACTGAACCAGGCGCGAGCCAACCTCGCTGTTGCCACTGCAGGCCTCACTTATGCGCAGGCGCAATTCGATCGCGTCAATTCTCTGGTGAAATCCGGAAGCCAGACGATATCTACCCTCGACGACCGTCGCCGTGAACTGGATTCAGCACAAGCGAATGTCCAGGGCGCACAGGCGACACTCGATCGTGCGAACCTCGACCTCACATATAGCCGGATCACCGCACCGCTCGGTGGCCGTATCGACCGTCATCAGATTTCGGTGGGCAATCTCGTCCAGGCCGACCAGACGGTACTGACCTCGATCGTCATGTTGGATCCGATCGATTTCTATTTCGACATCGACGAGCGCAGGCTCCTGAACTATGCCGAGACGGCCCGCAAGAACGGTGAAGTCCTGCAGAGTGGCGGCGGCGGATTGAAAGTCTCCGTCACCCTTGGCGACCGGGCCCGCACCAAATTCGAAGGGACCCTGGACTTCGCCGAAAACCGGGTCGATCCCCAGACAGGCACTCTTCGCGCCCGCGCCCGGTTCGCAAATCCGGACTTCGCGTTGCAGCCAGGGCTATTCGGCCGCGTCGAGCTCGAGGGGTCGAACTCCTATCAGGCAGTCCTTATCCCGGACGAGGCTATCAGCTCGGACCAGGACGAGCGCGTCGTCTTCGTTGTCGGGAAGGACAATACGGTCAGCACGAAGGCCATCCGGCCCGGCCCGCGGATATTCGGGTACCGGGTCGTTCGTAGCGGCCTTGACGGAAGCGAATCCATTATCGTGAGAGGCGTCGTGCGTGTGCGCCCCGGCATGAAGGTCGATCCCAAGGAAACAACGCTGCCTTCGGAAAACAAGGACCCCGTTGCCTCTGCACCGGAAAACGCATCTGCATCGGAGGCAGGCCAATGAGGTTCGCCCACTTCTTCATTTCCCGTCCGATCTTCGCTTGCGTCATCTCGCTTGTTCTGATGATTGTCGGAACGATCGCCTATTTCGAGCTTCCGGTCTCACAATATCCCGAGATCGCGCCTCCGACGATCGTCGTAAGGACCTCGTATCCTGGAGCCGACTCTCAGACGATTGCTGACACCGTATCGACGCCGATCGAGCAAGAGGTGAATGGCGTCGAGGGCATGCTTTATATGTCTTCCTATTCGAGCGCAGACGGTGCAATGACGCTTACGATCACGTTCGCCCTGGGAACCGACCTCGATAAAGCTCAGGTTCTCGTGCAGAACCGTGTGGCAGTCGCTCTTCCCCGATTGCCCCAGGAAGTGCAGCGCCTCGGAGTCACCACGACCAAAAGCTCGCCCGACCTCCTCATGGTCGTGCATCTGCTCTCGCCGAATGGCCGATACGACCAGCTATATACGTCCAACTACGCGCGAAACCGCGTCAGGGATGTGCTCGTCCGCCTGCAGGGCGTTGGCGACATCCAGATTTTTGGGGAGCGGCAATATTCCATGCGCATCTGGCTCGATCCGGAGAAGCTGTCTTCATATGGAATGACCGCAACCGACGTCGTGAACGCTCTGCGCGATCAGAACGTCCAGGTTTCCGGCGGCTCGATCGGGGCGCCGCCCACAGCAAGGGAGAACCCGTTCCAATACACCGTGCGCACAGACGGTCGCTTCCAGGATGCTCGACAGTTCCGCTACGTCATCGTGAAGTCAACGCCTGACGGCAGACTCGTAAAACTTGAAGGCGTCGCCAGGATCGAGCTCGGTGCGCGTGACTACGTGACGAACTCCTATGTCAACAATCAACCGGCGGTCGGGATGGGTATTTTCGCGCGACCTGGTACGAACGCGCTGCAGACCGCTGCGCAGATCAAATCGATCATGAAAGATCTCTCTGGCCAGTTTCCGCCCGGTCTGGAGTATCGGATCATCTACGACACCACGGCTTTCGTGTCGGATTCGATCAACGAGGTCTATAGGACGATCGGCGAAGCGATCGTGCTTGTCGCCATCGTCGTTCTCATATTCCTGCAGTCCTGGAGAACGGCGATCGTCCCAATCGTCGCGATCCCGGTTTCACTTGTCGGTACTTTCGCCTTCCTGGCGGCATTCGGCATGTCCCTGAACATGCTCACTCTCTTCGGTCTCGTGCTTGCAATCGGTATCGTGGTGGACGACGCGATCGTCGTGGTAGAGAACGTAGAGCGCAATCTCGCGAACGGTATGTCGCCTCGTCGGGCAGCGCACGTTACGATGGATGAAGTGGGTACGGCGGTCATCGCCATATCGCTCGTTCTTATCGCCGTGTTTGTGCCGACGGCCTTCATTCCGGGAATTTCGGGCCAGTTCTACAGGCAATTCGCCGTGACTATCTCGATCGCGACAGCAATTTCTGCACTCAACTCGCTGACCTTGTCTCCGGCCGTTGCAGCGATCGTCCTGCGCCCTCACGATCACTCGGAGACGAAGACGAACCCCGTGACGAAGCTCACGAAATGGTGTGCCGATATCTTCAACCATTGTTTCGACAAACTCAGCTCCGGCTACTCCGCAATCGTCCGGAGTATCGTCAGCTCGAAAACCGGTCTAAGCTGTGCAGTTGTCGTTTTCGTCGCTCTCCTCGGAGCAACCTGGTTCCTCAACACCAAGGTGCCGAGCGGCTTTATTCCGATCATGGACCAGGGTTATGCGATCGTGGTCGTCCAGCTTCCGGAAGGCGCATCCCTCGACCGCACCGATGCGGTGATCAAGAAGGCCGGAAATATCGCCAAGGACACACCTGGTGTCGCCAATGCGGTGCAATTTGCAGGTTTCAGCGGCGCAACCTTCACTAACGCTTCGAACGCTGGCGTGATTTTCACACCATTCAAGCCGTTCGAGGAACGGCTGGCGACCGGGGACACGTCCGAAAAGATCATCCGGGCGCTCTATAAGAACCTGCAGAGCGTCGATGAGGCCTTCATCATTGCCATCCCCCCTCCACCGGTTCAGGGCATCGGCAATTCGGGCGGCTTCAAGATGCAAATTATGGATCAGGACAACTCGAACATGACCCGCATCCTCGGCCTGGCTCAGCAGATGATGGTCGAAGCGAACCGGACGCCAGGTCTCACCGGGGTCTTCACCACCTTCTCGGAATCTAGCCCGGAGTATTTCCTGGATATCGACAGAGACAAGGCGCAGTATCTGAACGTTCCGATCCCCAATATCTTCGACACTCTATCCAGCAATCTGGGCGTCGCCTACGTCAACGACTTCAACGCGTTCGGAAGAGTCTATCAGGTCCGTGCCCAGGCGGACAAACAGTTCCGCCTTGAGCGCGACGATATGCTCGATCTCAAGGTCAAATCCGCAACTGGAGCCCTTGTTCCGTTAGGAACGCTTGCGAACATCAGGGAGACAAGCGGCCCGACGCTTGTCCAGCGCTATAACATGTATGTCTCTGTCCCTCTCCAGGGCAACGCCGCTCCTGGCGTTTCTACGGGCGAGGCGATCGCAAAAATGCAGCAGCTTGCCGCAAAGACGCTACCATCAGGTACGACATACGAGTGGACCGAACTGTCCTATCAGGAAACCCACGCTGGAGGCAGCGCTGTCTACATCTTCGCGCTGTCGGTAGTCTTCGTATTTCTCGCACTGTCCGCACAATATGAGAGCTGGATCCTGCCGGCGGCAATCATCCTCATCGTTCCGCTGGCGGTGCTGGGTGCACTTTTCGGGGTCTATTTGAGGGGAATGGACAACAACATTCTCACGCAGATCGGCTTCGTGGTTCTGATCGGCCTGGCGGCGAAGAACGCCATCCTGATCGTGGAATTCGCGCGCCAGGCGCAAGACGCGGGAAAGACCGCGGTGGAAGCAGCTATCGAAGCCTGCCATCTGCGTCTGCGCCCGATCCTCATGACGGCACTCGCATTTATCTTCGGCGTCTTGCCACTCGCGATCGCCGAGGGTCCAGGAGCCGAGATGCGGCGGTCACTCGGTACCGCCGTGTTCAGCGGCATGATCGGCGTCACGCTATTCGGCCTGTTCCTGACCCCGGTGTTTTACGTGCTGCTACGGTCGCGATATGTGCCGAGGAAGCTCGGCGAGGACGAGTGTGTGCCGGAGACGAGACAGGCGGCTGAGTAACCTTCTCCGATCGAAGCCATCGCGAGCCGAAAGCCGCGGTGGCAATCGCAATATCGCCAATCCATATAGACAAGGTCTGCCGGCGTCACCGATAGGAAGTAACGTCGGCAGTATCGCATTGAAAGCAGCAGGAGTAATCAGGCTATGCGCAGCGTGGGTTTCATTCTCGAGGATGGTTTCCAGGTCATGGGACTGGCGGCGCTCTCCGCGTTCGAATTCGCAAACCAGGAGCTGGGCGAAGAGGCCTATCGGCTGACCGTGATGTCTGAAAAAGGTGGGACGGTCAGATCTTCGCTGAACATCGGCATCCAGACCAGGAAGCTCGAAGAGTATCCCGATACACTAATGGTCGTCGGCGAACTGGTTCCGCGTGCGTCCTCACCGGTACTGCGTCAATACATCGTCAATGCAGCCACGGAATGCAGGCGTATTGCGGGTGTCTGCACAGGAGCCTTCCTCTTGGCAGAGGCGGGCCTGCTGGATGGTCGGCTCGCCACAACCCATTGGGCGCACGCACGCGATCTACAGCGGAAGTTCCCGCAAGTCCATGTCGACGAAGACCGCATCTTCGTTCACGACGAGAATATCTGGACATCAGCCGGAATGAGTGCCGCTATCGACCTGACCTTGGCGCTCATCGAGGATGACTACGGGGCGGCGCTTTCGAAGACGATCGCTCGCAAGCTTGTCGTCTATCACAGGAGGCCCGGCGGGCAGTCCCAGTTCTCCGCTCTTCTCGAGCTGGAACCGCGCTCCGACCGTATCCGAAAAGCACTTGTCTACGCAAAGGAACATCTTCGAAATCCTTTGAGCGTCGAAGAACTCGCGGATACCGCGAATCTGAGCCCTCGTCAGTTCAGCAGGCTGTTCCGTGAAGAAACTGGGCATTCACCAGCAAAAGCCGTCGAGCGACTCCGACTCGAGGCAGCAAAAGCCATGCTCGAAGACGGAACCCATCCCGTCGAAATCGTGGCACGCGACACGGGTTTCGCTGACCGGGACCGCATGCGCCGCGCATTTCTTCGCTCATTCGGACAGCCGCCTCAGGCCGTTCGTCGTACGCTTAAAATGATCGAAGGCGCTGGACTGGAGAAAGTGGAGAGCTGACGTCCTCAGACATGCAGCGCCCCTAAGAGCCTCTTAACGAATGAATGAAGCCATCGCCAATTTCACGATCGACCAATGTCCTAAAATGCTGCTTCCTTGACATTTGAGACGATCGCATTTTGGGACATGATCCTCCAATCGAAACCGAGCCGATACGCCTAGAAATACGCGCGTCTCAACGAACAGGAGCGATCCATGAAAACGACAGGTAACACCATCTTCATTACGGGCGGGACTTCCGGTATCGGCCGCGGGCTGGCGGAAGCCTTCCACAAACTCGGAAACAAGGTCATCGTCGCAGGCCGCCGCAAGGCGTTGCTCGACGAAGTCTCCGCGGCAAATCCGGGAATCGATGGCGTTGAGCTCGACATCAACGACATTGACGACATCCATCGCGTCGCCAGGAAGCTGATCGCCGAGTATCCCAAGCTGAACGTCCTGGTCAATAACGCGGGCATCATGCCGTTCGACGACGCTTCCGGCCTGGTTGACGACGAAGTATCGCGTCGCATTATCGACACGAACCTGCTTGGCCCGATCCGCATGACCTCCGCGCTCGTTGAACACCTGAAGGCGCAGCCCGAAGCGACGATTATCAATAATACGTCGGTACTCGCCTTCGTGCCGCTCGCTTCGAATGCGGTCTATTCAGCGACAAAGGCAGCCCTTCACTCATACTCGCTTTCGCAACGGTTCATGCTTCGCGACACCAATGTGAAGGTCCAGGAAATCGCTCCGCCATGGGTCGATACGGATCTCGTCAAAAAGAGCGGTGATCCGCGCGCGATGCCGCTGGATACTTTCATCGAAAAGACGATGAAGGGTCTCGAGACAGACGCCCCGGAAGTTTACGTCGAGGAAATTGCGGCCCTTCGCGATAACCCGGGGAACAATGAGCACGCCTTCGTCCACGGATTCAATGAATCCTTGGCGGCAAACCCGATCCCAGTCTAAGCCCTCAAAATCGCGGCATTGCTTCCCGGTCAATGGCCGGGAAGCAAATTCCGCGGGGAATCCGTCATGTCAAATCGACTGAAAATCACAGACAACAGGATGTCGGGTGACGGCGTTGTGCAGAATACAGAAACGTCGGCACCGTCCCTGGTCCCAGCCTATTTCCTCGCCCTCGGTACCTTTGCCATCGGCACCGAAGGCTTCATGATCGCGCCTCTCCTACCAACCATCGCCGACGATCTGGGCATGAGTATTTCGACGGCCGCCATTTTGGTCGTTGTATTCACGCTCGTCCTGGCCATCAGCTCGCCGATCACGACCGTCGCGACCGGACGCATGAATCGCCGGGACACGCTGATCGTGGCAATGACGTTGTTCACTGTTGGTAACCTTGCCGCCGCTTTCTCTTCCACCTTCGCCACCCTGCTCGTAGCGCGCGTCCTGATGGCGGTCGCATCGGGTCTTTACGTCCCGAGTGCCAATGCGCTGGCGGGTGCCATAGCCGGTCCGCATAGACGTGGTCGCGCCCTTGCGATTGTCAGCGGCGGGATGACCATCGCGATTGCACTTGGCCTGCCCCTCGGCGCATTGGTCGGCCATGCGTTTGGTTGGCGTGCCACGTTTCTGGCTGTCGCGGTTATGGGCCTCATCGCGATTATCGGCATCTTGACGGGCATACGGCGTCAGGTGGGAGACGGTATGACCGTCGCTAGCCTGTCCGAAAGGGTCAGTGTGATTCGCCAGAAGGCGATCCTGGAGCTACTCGCCGTGACCCTGTTCTGGTCCCTGGGTGCCTATACTGCCTACCCTTACATTGCGCCCTACCTGAAATCCGAACTAGACTTCGGAGTGACCGGCATCGCTGCAACCGTTTCAATGTGGGGTATCGCCGCCGCCATCGGAGTAACCACTGGCGGAGCGCTCAACGACCGGTTCGGCTCACGCAAGGTAGCTACGACTTCGCTGGTCCTTTTGGCACTGTCTTTCCTTGCTCTTGCCGCAGTGACGGGCCTGACGCCATCAACTGCACTGGTTCCGACCCTTGTTGCGATCGCCGTATGGGGTTTCAGTGTCTGGTCCTTTTTCCCGGCACAAATGGCGCGCCTCATCCAGGCCTCGTCGCCGTCCCAGGCGTCGGTATCTCTTTCGTTGAATACGTCAACGATGTATCTCGGCTTCTCAATCGGAAGCGCTATCGGAGCGGCCATCGTTGGTGCCGGCGACATCTGGCTCATCGGAGTGGCAGCAGGTGCGGCTGAAATTGTCGCCCTACTCCTTGACCAGCGCTTCAAGCGCCAAGGGGTTTGAGCACGAACGCCTCTTGAACGCTCGGCGGCGATGTCCGACATCGCCGCCGAATTTCTTCATTTGCGCGTCACGGCATCGGATCAGGATCGTCGATAACAACGAGCCCGCGCCCCTCCGCATTCAGAGCATCCCGTACCGACTGCCGCTCAGATACAAGCTTGAGCAAATTCCTCACGCGAGGAAACTCATCGGTCGGGATCCCGAAATGCCTCGCCCAGCTCCCGATCACGAAAAGATAGGCATCGGCGGCCGTGAAGGTTTCCCCGGTCAGGAACGGTCCTTTGAGGCTCTCGTCGAGGAATCCGAGGCGGCTACGGATACGTTGTAAGACGAGCGTCCGCATTTCCTCGTCGATTGGCCAAAACATCGGTACGAAACTCTTGTGCAGTTCCGCAGCGACGTAGCTCTGCCACTCCATGACGCGGTAGCGCTGCATGGTCCCCGGTTCCGGCATCAGGTCACGACGTCCCGCGAGATCACAGAGGTATTGGGCGATCACGAGGTTCTCGGTCAGCGTCTCGCCGTTGTCCAGTTCCAGTAGTGGTACCATTCCCCGCTGGGCGACCTTCCAGTAGTCGGAGCCATCCGCGCGAACTTTGGCAGTGACATTGATCACCTCCAGGTCGAAAGGTAGACGCGTCTCGCGCAAAAGGATGTGGACGGAGAGCGAGCTTGCTCCAGGATGCGTGTAAAGTTTCATTGGATGATCTCGATTGAGTGGGAGATTAGACAACGGTATAGGGCGTGGAATCTACGCCGCATGATCTTGCCGATGGAATCACGCGGCTTCCGCAGTGGTCCTCGACGAATTCCAGCCGAACTTCGGGCCAGAAAGCGACTGCACTTTGCGACCCGCCAACGACGCGCGGCATCGACCATGTAGTCTCGTGCTGAAGACGGCACCGCCCGCTTTTAGGCAGCTGTAGGTGCCAATTCGCGTGACACATTGCGGTCGGTTTTCGTTTGAGCCAAGAGACGGCGCGCGATCACAGTTGAGCCAACGCCGTCTCTCAGCTCCTGTTGCTAGCTCAGAGCTGCCTCCGCGAGTGGCAATGAACGGATGCGTTTTCCGGATGCCGCAAAGATCGCGTTCGCGAGCGCACCTGCGGCAGCAGCCGTTGCTGCCTCGCCCACGCCGCCCGGGTTCTCCTGGCTCTTGATGTGATAGATTTCGATCTTGGGGATCTCGTTGATCCGGAGCGCTCGGTACATATCGAAATTGGTCTGGTCGACTGCTCCGTCGGTGAAGGTGACCTGATTGTACATGGCGCTGCTCAGCCCGAAAATCACACCTCCCTGCATCTGGGCTTCCACGGTATCGGGGTTGATCGTGATACCACAATCGACCGCGATGACCGATCGAAGAAGCTTCACTTCCTCTTTTGTAATCTCGATATCGAGGACATGTGCGAGATAGCTTCCGAACGCCACCTGAAGTGAGACCCCCCGGCCTCTTCCGGCTGGAAGCTTTTCGCCCCAGCCCGCCTTCTCCGCCGCCTCGTTCAGGACCGCCAGCGCGCGTGGGTTTTTGGTCAGCATCCTGCGTCTGAACTCGACGGGATCCTGCTCGATCGCCGCAGCCATTTCATCCACGAAACTTTCAACTACGAAGAGATTGTGCGACGGACCAACTCCACGCCACCAGCTCGTATTGACGCCGTCGGGCTCGTTGCGGACATAATCCACGAAAACCGCGTCCTCGTCGTAGGGCGTCTCCGAGGCGCACTCGATCGCATCAGGATCGACACCCTTGATGAAGGCCGCGGGCGCGTAGCGTGCAAAGATCGAGGATCCCGTCACACGGTGCGTTCGCCCAATGAGCCGACCATCCTTGTCCAACCCCGCCGCGACCCTGTCGTAATAGTAGGGACGGTAGTAATCGTGCGTCATGTCCTGTTCTCGGGTCCAGACGAGCTTTACCGGATACCGGATATCCTTGAGGAGCCGGGCGGCGAGTTCGATCGAATCCACATCAAGGCGACGTCCGAACGCCCCGCCGATCAGTTGATTATTCACAACCACACTCTCCTGCGGCAGTCCGGTTGCTTCCGCGACGGCCTTTTGTGCCCGCACCGGAACTTGTGTTCCGACCCACATCTCTGCCTTGTTGTCCTGAATGTGAAGCGTGCAATTCAGCGGCTCCAGCGGCGAATGGGAGAGAAAGGGCGACTCATAGACAGCGGAGAGCTTCACCGCCGCATTCGAGATCACCGAGGCGGCATCCTTGTCGTTGCGGATGATCACACCCTGTTGCTGCGATGCCTGTTCCAGTTTCTTGATGATCGAATTGAGGTTCATCGATCCATTGGGTCCGGCCTCCCATTCGATCTCAAGCGCATCGACGCCTGCCTTAGCGGCCCACATATGATCGCCGATTACGGCCACGGCGTCGGGCAGCTTGACGATATCGTGAACGCCTTTGACCGCTCGCGCTGCATCTTCGTTCATCTTCGAGATCAGCCCCCCGACCACCGGGCTTATGGCCAGGGTCGCAAATTTCATGTTGGGAATGATGATGTCTATCCCGTAGATAGCGCTGCCGTTCACCTTATGCGGGGTATCGAGGCGCTTGGCGCGGGTGCCGATGACCCTAAATTCCGGAGGCTCCTTCAGCACAACGTTTTCAGGAACTGACAATAGCGCAGCTTTGGGCGCGACCTCGAGGTACGTCATAGATCGTCCGGTGGCATCGTGATGGACGACGCCTAGCTCGACACGGCACTCCAAGGCCGGCACCGACCATTCGGAAGCGGCGGCCTGAACCAGCATCATCCGCGCGGCCGCCCCAGCCTGCCTCAGGCGCATCCAGTCGGCCCTCGTCGACGTCGAACCACCTGTCGACTGGTCGAAGAGAAGCGGATCGAGATATTTCGAGAGGTCTGGAGGCGCGGGTTGGAGCTTGACCTGATCAAGTCCAACCACGAGTTCTTCGGCCATCAGCATGGCGCTGGACGTGAAGATGCCCTGGCCAACCTCGTGATGAGCCATGATCAGAGTGATGCCGTCGCTATCGATTTTGATGAATGCATTCGGGAAGAACGATTTCTGGTTCTCCTGACCGGCGGCGACTGCGGCTCTCCCGAGGCGCGGCAGCTGGACCGAAAGCACCAATCCTCCCGTCGCCAAAACCGTGCCCTTCAAGAAATTTCGTCGCGAGTGCAAGTTATTGATCATCGCTCTCTTCTCCGGTCCGGCACCATGGATCTGACAAGGAAGCCCACATTCCGGACAGATAACATCTGTGAACTTCGATCCGGGAACTTGCGTCGGTATCGAATGGGTTTCTTGAACGATCCGGCAGCAACAGCGAGAACTTTAAAAAAGACATTCTGATCGGATCCAGTCGCGACCGGCGCAGAGCAATACGCATAAACATCCCCGACACCGGCTCCCTCATGATGACGGAAAACCCTGTGCATTTTTGAAGGCCAGTTATCGCCTGCATTTCCTATGGCGAGATGAGTACGAAGGGTTATGCTCAGGCCTCATCATGAGGAATGCACCTCAATCAAGATAGGCCGGAGCAAGCCGGAACCGGGACCATTCGTTCGGATCATGGCCTGGGACCACCAGGGCACCGGTACGATCTGCCAATGCACGAAGCTTCCTTACAGAATGCGCGGTATCGACCGCCGACGACATCAGTGCGGGCAAAGCTCTCTCGTTCCAATGATCCAGTGTGTAAGCGGCATCGGCAGCAATCAGGATGGCCTTCTGATTGGGAAGTGTCACCAGGAATGACTGATGGCCGACGGAGTGCCCAGGAGTGAAGATCGCCTGCAGCACCCCATCACCGTAGACATCATAGAAATCTGTGCAGTCACCCTTCAGAAAATGCCAATTCAAGTGCGGCCGATCGAAGTCCTTGCGAACATAGGCTCCGGCGACAAACCAGTCGGGATTATTGGCGTATTCGTATTCACTGCGCTGTACGATGTGTGTCGCATTCGGGAAACGACCGATCCCGCCTGTGTGATCGGAATGGAGATGCGACAGCGCAACGAAACGTATGTCTCCGGGATCGATACCAAGCGCGCCAAGCTGTGTAATACAGCCTTCCTCTTCACTCATGACCGGCTCGAAGGCGTCGATGGACGATCCCCAATAGGCCCGTGGATCAGCAAGCCCCTCGACTGCAAGGCCGCCATCGATGATCGTATTGCCTTTGGGATGAACGAGCAGAAACCAAGGGACCGGAATTTCGACAAGAGCCCCTGTGCCTTGGTTCATCCATATATGATGGTCCATGCACCTCTGTCGGCCAGCCTGAAACAAATAGAGTCTGATATCAGTCATTGAGAAGCTCCGTGGGTCATTGATGATGGGCACCACCCATCTAATCGAATTGCTCTCGACTTTAGATCAATTCATGCCCGATGATTATGCTCCTCATGCCACTTCCATTTATCGGACAATCCGATAGATTAACATCATGGATTATTTGGCTGCAATGCGTGTCTTTGTCAGGGTCGTCGAGCGCGAGAACATGTCGGCCGCAGCCCGCGACCTGGGCATCGGCCAGCCGGCTGTCAGCGAGCGCATCGATCGACTGGAAACGCATCTGGGTACCCGGCTTTTACAACGTAACACGCGGCGGGTGTCAGTGACGCAGGCCGGCCATATCTTCTATGAGCGCTGTAAGTTGGCCATCGAGGCGACTGAAAATGCGTTGGCGAGTTTGGACGATCCAGCCTCTGTCCACGGGACCTTGAAGATCGCCGCACCACATGGGTTAGGCGAGGTTGTGGTCGCACCCCTGCTGCAGCGTCTGCGTGAACGTCATCCTCGACTGATGGCCGAACTTATTCTGAATGACCGCATGGTTGATCCAGTCACTGAGGGTGTCGATATCTCGCTTCGGCTCGGCACCCTTGGAGAAGGCAGTTTTACAGCGCGCAAGCTCGGGCAAATAGGTCGTCGACTCGTGGCTTCGCCCGCTTACCTCGAGCGACATGGTGAACCAGATATTCCGGCTGATCTCGGTCGGCATCCTTTTCTGCGCGTGGCGGGTCTATTCAACGATGGCCGGATGGTGCTCACAGCCGGAAATAAACGCCAGGTCACCGTGCGTGTTGAGACAGCCATCGTCGTCAGTAACTGGCGCCCGCTTCGCAGATTGCTGCTGGACGGCGCTGGCATTGGCGTCCTTCAGGATATCGTATGTGCTGATGCCATTTCTGAAGGGACGCTGAAGCAGATCCTGCTGGATTTTACCCTCGCGAGCTTTGATCTATATGTGCTGTATTCCCCCAAAAAATCTATCGCGCCCAGCGTTCGCGCAGCGCTAACGCTGCTCGACGAAATTTTGCCCTCGGCGTTGACGCAAGGACATCCCAGTGCTTGAAGCTCGTAAGATCGTCGATTGGTTTCTGATTTAAGATCCAAGCAAACGGTAGGCAGGAATTATTGTCGAGCAGACAATGCCTACCAGCAGACGCAAGACTCGCATGCCGTTTACCCGAACCTTTTGAAGACACGAGCCATTAGCGCTCGGCAGCTAGTATAGAACATCTCACATATGCTCTTGATGGGAATCGAACCGGAAATGCGCTACTGAGGACGGAGTTCATGAACGATGCAAATGTTATGACGGCAAGGAAAAAACCTTTCATGGCTTGATGCGAAGGGAATAAGTGTCGCACCATCGACTTAGTATACGGGCCAGAATAGTCCATCGGCGCATGGCCGGCATCCGCGTCACAAGCAGCCTTCAATCGACAATCGAATACAAACACCTAGGGATACTAATGTCACCGCATATGGCTTGCGAGGGTCGCGCCAAGTTGCGGAAGCTGCCCCTCACGATATCCCCCAGCTGTTTCGAGCGACACCCCCTCTTACACTTTACCCGGGGCCACAGCTCCAATGAGATTCGAAAACACCTCCTCTGCCTCAGAAGCGGAGCAGCTCCCGCGTGTGACAGCGCTTGTCAACGCGTCTCCTGCCGCAACCAATGCCGCGCAGGCCAATGCCAGCGATTCCGGCTGAAAGCTTGAGTGAGGCCGTAAAACATCCATGAACATTTCGATCACAGCATCGACCAACTCCTGGTACACGCTAGCTTTCTCCTCGCTTCCTGCGAGCGCCGCGCCGACAGCATGGAATTCGTCACCTTGGTCGGTTCCGCAGGCCAGATAAGTTTTAGCCAAAGCCAATATAGTCTCTGTCGCCGGTCGATTTCCCTGAGCCATAAGTGTGCGAAACGCGGCAATGCGTTCGGTGTCTATCCAACGATAGAGTTCAATTAACAAACCCGTTCTGGTCTCGAAGTGCTCATAGGTCACAGGTTTGGAAACGCCCGCCCGCGCTGCCAGGTGACCTAGTGTCAGCCGATCAGCACCCTCCTCCCGAACGATCAGGCGCGCCGTCTCTAGTAGCTGCTGACGCCGCTCCGGCTTCGAAAGTCGGCCTGTAGTCCTGTTGTCGATGGCGGCTTTTTGCTTTTCCACTTGCATACCTACTTTTAGTAACCTACCATGTGTAGGAATTAGTAAACCACAGGTATCGTGATGTTACAAGCTTCTGGAAGTCTCCACGACCCAATACTGATTATCGGCGGCGCCGGCGAGGTTGGGCGATGGGCCACACGCTTCTTGCGTGAGCAATATCCTGATGTACCAATCCTCATTGGTGGTCGCGACGAACAACGCGCGATACGAGCAGCAGCAGCTGTCGACGGCGCGTCTGCGGTGGTAGTGGACCTCACTGCCTCTGACCTGGGGCTAGGCGAGCAACGTGTGTCGGCGGTCGCAACGCTCTTTACGGATAAAACCGGGGCAGCTCTCCGCTGGGCCCAACAATTGGGCGTTGGGCACGTCAACATCTCACCAGGCATAAGCGAGCTGGGCTTGGAAACTGCTACATTCATGCAGAGACCTACCGCCGCGCCAGTCGTCCTTGGTACAGAATGGCTCGTTGGTGCGACAAGCGTGCCGTCACTCTTGTTCGCCCGAGAATTTGGTCGTCTGGAAAACATTCATATCGAGGCAGTGCTCGATGAACAGGATGCGTTCGGACCTGCAGCAAATGCAGACCTTGAGCGCCAGATGTATGCGGGTGCTGCCGCTCTTATGAGAACGGCTGGCGCGTGGCGATGGTGCCATGGCGCCGAGACCAGATCGAAGGTTCGCGCAATCGACGGTACCGAGTTGGACGCGAACTTGTTTTCGCCAAACGACGTCTTGTTGTTGGCAAACGCAACCGGCGCTCCTGATATTCGGTTCGACCTGGCCATTGGAATGAGCTCCACCCGCCGGAATGGCGGACCGGTATCGACTGAAATCATGATCAATCTTTCAGGCCTGGATCACGCCGGGCAGCCGCTTCGGAAACGTCACGCGATCGTTCACCCCGGTGGGCAGATGCCGCTAACGGGTCTGGGTGTCGCGCTCGTTCTTGAACGCATGGCTGGTCTCGCGGGCGATACGCCCCGACCGGGCCTCTACTTCCCAGCCCAGCTCATCGACCACTCCACATACTTTGAGCGCCTTCGCGCCTCAGGTGGTGAAGTCATGGAATTGGCGCCGGTCCAACGCGCGCCGCAAGGCTCGGATCAAGCATAGACTGGAGCATAAAATGAGTGACCCCAAAGCATCAGCCACCACGGATCATCCCGTACACCATTCGCAAATTGAGGCCAACGGTGCCTCATTCCATGTCGTTGAACAAGGCCGTGGTCCCGTCGTGCTTTTCTTGCACGGTTTTCCCGACACTGTGGAAACATGGCGTAGCCAGATGCAAGTTGTCGCAGATAACGGGTACCGCGCGATTGCGCTCGACATGAGGGGTTTTGGCGACAGCTATTCCCCGGAAGATCCAGCACTTTACAGCGGAGCCCTAATTGTTGGCGACCTGATTGGCATCCTTGATGCATTGCAGGTGCCTACCGCAACGATCGTATCGCATGATTGGGGCGCGGACCACGGACAACGGGCAATGGTCATGCGACCAGATCGGTTCAACGGGATTATTTCACTCAGTATCCCGTTCCTGCCACGTGGTGAGTTGAGTACTTGGGACATGCTACGCAGTCGGGGTCTCGGCGATCTCTATTATGCTTTCGACATGATGAAGCCGGAGACGGATAACCGGATCCGTGATGCGAGCAAAACTATCCCCAGTGCACTCTACTGGCTGTCGGGCGAGCCCGCCGAAGGAACCGGCTGGGACCCCATCGACGCAAAGCGGAATATGTTTCGACCTGCCCCTGAAATACTGCCGAACTGGGTCGATCCAGCCTATATGAAGCACAACATCGAAACGTTCCAGCGAACGGGATTTAGAGGCGGTCTGAACCAGTACCGTGGGGTGCAGGCGACGTTTGAGCATCTCGCTGCCTACAAAGATGTGCTTATCAAGCAGCCATCGCTTTATATTTGGGGCGATGCAGACGGGTTGTGCCGACTGTTCCACCCGGTCCCACCGACCGTGGAAGAGATGCGCGAGACAGCGCCCGGGCTCGTCGATGTCGTGCGCCTGGAAGGTGTAGGTCACTGGCCTCATCATGAGGCCCGCGAACGCGTGAATGCCGAAATCATCAAATTCCTGAACGGCCTGAACGCCGCCGTTTCAGCAACTGTCTAATCGATCAAGGAACATAGGTCCATGATACTTTCTCACGCTATTCGTACAGGCGGTCTTGCTTCGGTCAAAGAAGCTATCGACGCCGGGGCGGACGTTAATGCTAGAGGCCCCGATGGTCTCACGCCGTTGATGATCGCGTCTGCGCTTGGACAGGCACAAGCTGTTGCTTTGCTCCTTACTGCCGGGGCGGACGTGCTGGCGGCGGAACCTCGAATGGGAGCAACGGCAATCCACAAGGCAGCGCAGTCCGGCAGCGCCGACGTGATCGGGATTCTGCTTGACCACGGAGCCTTCATCGATCAGCAATCGCCAGTTCTTGGCAATACCGCATTGATGGATGCCGTGCTTCACAAGCACGAAGCTGTTGTGCGGGTTTTGCTGTCGCGCCGCGCGCGCACCACGATACGGAATTACTGGCAACAGACAGCGCTCGAAATCGCCAGGCATGACGCCCTCAAGGTAATCGCTGCGCTTATTGAGGATCGAGATGAGGCGGATGAAAAGCACATCGCCAGCTTGTCGATCGTCTCATCAGTAAAGGCCGGAAATATTGAGGAGGTGAAGCGGCTGATCGCAGATGGCGCGGATTTTGAGGTTCGGGTGCCAATAACCGGGACGTTCGATGACGACTACACACCTCTTGGTCTCGCAGTTCGCGAAGGTCATGCCGAAATAGTGCGCTTATTGCTGGATTCTGGTGCAGATCCTCGCCGTACGATCGGTCTCATGCGTGGTTCGCCACTTCACGATGCTGCCTACTTCGGAAAGGCGGATCACATCGATATTTTGACCTCATCAACAAAGCAGGGGGATACTCAGGTTGAGCTTGATGCGCAGGGTCCTTACAATGGTCTGACCGCTTTGCACGATGCTGTGTGGCATGGATACGTGGATGCCGTAGCGTCTCTGGTGCGCGCCGGTGCTCGCCGTGATTTGAAAACTCATTCAGGCATGACACCACTGAGCCTCGCTACTCTCTACGGCTATAATCGGATCGTTGAAATCCTGAACAACGACAGCGATCAACCACGTAACTTCGGCCCAATCAGCTAGTGCTCAATCTGGGTGACCGCATCTGTAGCGATATCGACGGTCTTCTCTCGGCACCGCACCCTCCGATGTCGAGACGTAGCGGCTGAGATGAGCAGATGAAAAACGTAAAGCTAAGCAAAAATAAACTTGCTTGGTTGGGTGCATCTTTAACACGGCTCGGCTGTGAGATCGAGTGATGATGAACCCCTCGAATGAAGCCGCCGACGTGAACATGCCGACGGTCGGCTCATCTTACGCCTTGATGAAAGTCGAACCTTTGGCCCCATCTATTTGTCATGAATTGAGGGGCAAGGGATCGGTGCCTTCGCCTAGAATTGCAAGGTATCGTCGATAGCTAAACACGCGGCCACGCTTGCGGCCGGTAACCTCATCAACGATGCCCAATCGCTCTAGGTCGGCGAGTGCGGCGTTGACCGTTGGCGCGGACAAACCCGTCACCTGAACAATCTGGTTCGCTGTGTGAAAAGGATTCTGCTGGAAAAGCTCGTGAATGCGAAGGGCCGACCCTGCTCTATCACTCTCCATCGTTATCCGCTCCCGATCTTCCTTGAAAAGATCGACGATCTGAGTAGCAGCCTCAAACGCTTGATTGGCAGTGTCGGCGACGCCCGTCAGGAAAAACTCCAGCCAAGCTTCCCAGTTGCCATGTTCGCGAACCTCTTGCAGTAGCCGATAGTATTCTCTCCGATGGGACTTCAGATAGAGGCTGAGGTAGAGCAGCGGCTTTCGCAAAACGCCTTTCATGCAAAGATACAGGGTTACAAGCAGACGGCCGATACGACCGTTACCATCGAGAAACGGATGGATCGTTTCGAACTGCACGTGCAGCAGGCCAGCTTTGATTAACGCGGGTAACCGTGATTGGTCGTCATGCATGAAGCGCTCGAACGCATCCAGGCAACCGGCCATTTCAGTAACGGGTGGCGGTACAAAGTGTGCGTTACCGGGGCGCGTGCCACCGATCCAATTTTGCGAGCGGCGGAACTCTCCTGGATCCTTGGTGCCCCCCCGCCCACTGTCCAGGAGCCTAGCGTGCATCTCGCGGATCAGACGCAACGACATGGGCAACGTTTCCAGCCGCTCTAAACCATACATCATGGCGTCAACATAGTTGGATACTTCACGGATATCATCAACCGGCTGCCCGGCTTGAGCTTCGGTCTCAAACCGCAAGAGATCAGAAAGGGTCGACTGCGTGCCTTCAATCTGCGAGGAAAGAACGGCTTCCTTTCTTACATACATATAAAGAAACAGCTCCTGTCTCGGCAGCAGCATTGTGATACCATCCAGGCGTCCTAGCGCGCGCTCAGCCAAGCTGAGGCGCTCTAGCAATGAAAGCACATCAATCGCCGGCTCGGGCGGCAATGGTGGGGGCACGAACGCCCGCACTGTTTCACTGGCAGCGACCGTCTCGACGAAACGACCCAGGCGGTTTTTGGATTCGGAATCAGACATAACCCAATATCAATCGCGCCCCTTATTTAAGCAAGACGCATTTCATTTAATTAAGTGACAGACGTAGGTAAGTGCGCTTAATTAACGAGCCGACATTGACCTTCTGGCCCCGGCTAGGTTCTGATCGAAGGGTAGGTCTTGCCATGCCAGTGCCGCAGCTTCTCGGCGAACTCTCTCTGAAAGGCCAAGGGGCCGAGTTTTTGCCGGTAGGGTTCGTCGTAGATCCCGATGAAGAGGGTGAGGTTAAGAAAGAAGTGGGCACCATCTCAAACAGGGTGACGAAGTCATGCTCAACCAGCGCCTGGCGTTCTTCTTCCGTGAGGACGTGCGCCGTCGACCCCTCGGCGTTTCTCCAGATCACGCACCAGACTAAGGGCTGATACCATTAGACAGAAATCAGACTACAGACTGCTGTCACGAAAATCTTATGCAGCCTACAGGCTGATGAAATGTACTTGAGGGTCAGCCTTTAAGCTGATAAAACAAATCCAATATCAGTTTATGGGCTGAAAATGAAAAGTGATACCCGCAAAAGAGCACGGGGACGGCTTGACGAAAGACTTCAGCCGCTCCAACCAGTTGATCGGTTTAGGGCGCCACCGAAGGGATGGATCCGAGCGCTGCGCGATGCCCTCGGCATGACGGGTGCGCAGCTGGGCACGCGCATCGGAGTCCGGCCACAAACAGTTGAATCAATCGAAAAGTCGGAGGCAGCCGGGACAATCCAACTCAATACCCTGCGCCGCGCCGCCGAGGCCCTGGATTGCACGCTCGTCTATGCCCTCGTTCCAAACAGCTCTCTTGAAACCGTTATCGAGGCACGGGCACGCAAGATCGCCAAGCGCGAACTCCAGCGCGTCGCGCACACGATGCGTTTGGAAGCACAAGGCACGGACAATGCGGATTCCGAATCTCGCATCCAGGCATACATCCGCGACAGGCTCTCTGAGCGCGATCTCTGGCACGAGGTATGACAGATCTTTTCCAGGAACCCGAAGACGCGACGCCGCTTGAGCCGCAGGAACGGGAGGGTTTGCTTCAGACTTGGATCACTCACCGCCGCGACCTCAACGAAGCGGAAGAGGAAAACATTGTCGAGGGTGCGGCTTGGGCGCGTGGCCGGCGGCGCTTGCCACTCGAACGGATGCTCAGCGAAGACTTCATGCGGACACTACATAAACGGATGTTCGGTGACGTCTGGCAATGGGCCGGCACGTTCCGGGCGACGGAGCGCAACATCGGCGTTCAGGCTTATCGTATTGGAATGGAGCTCGCGAGCTTATTGAGCGACATCCGTTACTGGATTGAACACAAGACCTTTCCACCGGATGAGATAGCAATCAGATTCCATCATCGTCTCGTCGCCATCCACCCGTTCCCGAATGGAAATGGACGGCAGGCACGTCTCGCAGCCGACCGACTGATCGAGCGGCTTGGCGGTGATCCTTTTACCTGGGGCGGCGGCAGTCTGGCCAATGTTGGCGAAATGCGTGGACGCTACGTCGCAGCACTACGCGCGGCGGACAATCATGACATCGCTCCGCTTCTGGAATTCGCACGCAGCTGACAGGGCCCATCGCATTTGTGACAAAGACGGTCGGTAGCCATATGGCACCCAATCGGCGGCACTCCAGGTTTCACGGCGGTCATCAACCCGAGGCTTGCCGTGGCTCTTGGGAAAATACGGCGCAAG
>NZ_JARVRC010000022.1:0-57373 GCF_030209895.1 Agrobacterium sp. CFBP2214
GTGCTTGAGCCTTTCTGCTTATGCCGACTGTCCGGTCGAAATGGGGGGCAGTTCAGGAGCAGTCAAAATCTCTGAAGCTCCTGATTGTCATTTCTACCAGTTCGAGGGCGAGAAAGACGAAGAATTCTTCGTCTGGGCTTTTGTTCGATTTGGCCTGCCCGTCAAAAGGGAGGAGGTGGAAAAATCTGATCGGCGTGCAAAGCGTCGTGCGCTCAGAGAGGAGGCTAAAAAGGCAGGCATCTATAAAGATATCTTGCAGGAACTCCGGAAAGAGACATCAGTCCGGCCAGCCAAAGGCGCCGCGCGCAAAAAAGCAACCTCCCCTGCAGCTTGGCGGCGAAACAACCATGGCGTGGCCAACGGCACTTGGCAGTCAAACAACTATGGTGCCCCTGTCCGTCCCTGGCTCTTTAACAATTACGACGCGCCTACTGGTGGTCGTCGATACGGCCATTTCTAGGAGAAGGTCTAAATTGCATCATTCATTTTTGTCATGAACGAGAGAAGGAGATTGTATAGCCTTTAGCTAGTTACTATCGTTTAGTTCGACCTTGCCTTGAATATTAAACTGCTTTTTATCGTACTTCTCCTCTAAATTGAGACGCCTTCGCACGAGCCTATCGCCAGCACATTGCCCAGCCTATGAGGATTTGGGCAAAAAAAACACGCTGCTGATGAAATATAATCCGGGGCACCCGATCTCGGCCCGCTCACTGGAACCGCAAAATAGCGCTAAAGGTCGACACAATGACGGATATGGAGGAACAAATAATTAAGGAGAGACGTCAGTTAGATTTTTTAGCTATCTAGGTGTTTACTGATTAAAGTCACAAGGCATTTTTTGGTTTTCTTATTTTTCGAAATGCAGAGTTTGTTTCCTTCCAAAGCGACCCGGCTCCGTTTCGGGATTGTTGAAATCCGGTCGTAGGGGTGTTGAACGCCTCGTCATGGATATCAGCGGTTGCGCAGACTGCATCCATGTTCCATCATATCTGATGGTTCTCCTTTTTGGAGAAAAGCACCCGTCTGGGGCCGCTACTCGCGCCGTTTCATTTATGACTAGCCCAAGATCGCGAGGGCGCCCTTCAAAAACCAAGAGCTGAGTGGCGCGACAAACGGCGAAACAAATGCGAGCAACTTATCCAGGCCCAGTAAGATCGCCGCCAGATGGAACCAGCGGCAAAGTTGGCGAGCCACCGCATCCAGATGAAGTGCAACAGCCAAGGCACTCAGTCGGTGCCAACACCAGATCAGCCAGTGCCCAACCCAGAAGAAAAGCTCCAGAACATGGTCAACAAAGAACGTCTTGGTAATGCCAAGCGCGATTCCAATTGCCATACGGGCTTTCCAGGTATCTAGAATTGTCCCGCCGCTGGCACGAAGTAGAAAGCCAATCAGGATCAGTGACGGAATTGTTTCGATGAAAATGACCGAAACTGTGCGGCCAAGCGAGGCTGGCGAAGTATCCGTGTTTTGGACGCCCCTCCTGACCTTGATCCATGTCCAGATGTATTTGCCGATCGCATCAACAATCACCATGAATTGATCGTAGTTCAGACCGACTGTGAGGATGAATGCGAAAATGAGCACGCTGTAATATCTGTACTTGTCGCGCGCGAGATAGAGGCCGGTGGTTTCAGCTTCACGGACAAAGATTGCAATAACCTGCAGAACGCGGCGTAAATGTAGCACACCGATGTCCATCATCTCAGCGGTGGGAACACTCGCACCTTTTTGTTGTTGGCCGCGAGGATCGTCCGGACCGCGCTCCTCTTTCATAGAGAGGATGGATTGAGCCCCATTGTCGAGTGTCTGGTAGTAGCTGAGCAGAACACTCTTCTGGTCTTCAGACAAATCGCAGGTAAGCTTGGCCAAACGTTGCAACTTGCGTTGCCACAACCATGTTCTCAGCAGAACGCCACTCAGAAGCAAAGTTGTGCTGAAAATCGCTGCTGCCGCCAAAAACCATAGCTTCTGCTTAACGGAAGCCACCTCATTGCTTTCGGTGATTGAGAAGGTAATCCCTGGCGGCATGTTTATCCAGAGTCGGTTCTCAAAGAAGGTCAACAGCAACTCAAGACCGCTTTGAGCGTAACGCGAGTAGAGAAAAATCAATTCTGCCGAACGTGGTGCTGAGGTGATGGAACCGATGGCAAAAGACCATTGCCTCTGCCGAAACGCGATGTAGATCGGAAATCCGAAGCAGAGGGCGAAAAAGATGGCGATAGGCCCCTTTACCCAGATGTGAAAGCCGCTCCTCAGCAGAAATTTTTCCTCCGCGCGCCGGCTTTCCTTGATGATGACGGCTTGAGCAGATGCAGGAAGCGCAACAATTGGGCTGGCTTCACCGCGACACTCAGCAAGCTGCAGGCACAGCTCATTCCTGAGCGCTTCCGATCTTGGAACAAAATCCTTGTCGCTCGTCAGGAAATTGTCCTTCCGGAAATTGCCAACACGCCAAAAAGATTGGAAGGCGCGCGCAAGAAAACCAAGGGGATGTGTTGTAACCTCGGTCTCGCCGACCCGAGTTGTGGACATGTTGAACGCAAAACCAGAAGTGCGATGTTAAGGCGTTGTCTTCTTAAAATAGGGGCAAGAGGGATCATGTGATGATCTGTTTGGGTCCTTGCTGTTTTAAACTGTAAATTCTGGCACCGCACCCCGTATTTATCTATGAGGGGTCACGTCAGCACTCCAATTCCCTCCGAATTGGTAATTTATTTCGGCCCCATACCCGTATCTTGTGAGCATAACCCCCACATTTTTTACAGTTTCGGACACACCGCCAGCTCGTATCTGCCATGATGGGCTGATTTTCCACCCTGAGTCACCGGAACGCCAGCATTCCGGTCTGACCTCAGCGGCACGTGCCACCTAACACTGTTATCATTGGTCGCAACGCAGTAGAAAAACACCAGCGCTGCACCGGACCTCGTATTCCTCAATGCCAAGGACGCACTAGCGACGCCCGCATCTCTGCCTGTAGCCACCTATTCGCGTACATGGCTGATCGTTAGGAGGCCTCCCAATTCTGTCTCTCGGCTCAAAGCTACAACTTCGACTATTTAAGAAGTCACTCACCCCCGACAGCTGTTCTAAGCAACAATGTCCAGAAATCATCTAACCATGAGTCGGAGCGAGCCGCGCCCGGCGCAGCCTCGGTCTCTCTGTGTCTTTGTCCCGGATAGCCTCATGGCGCCACCCTCGTTCGCTTCTGAAACAACGGCATGCGAAGAGTACCCTCTGCGCGACTTGACCGAGACTGACACAGAACACCTCACGCGGTTTCTTAGGGAGATTCCAGGCCGATCCAAAGTAAGATTATCAATTCCACCCGATATTGTTGCTAACCAGCGCAGCTTCGCTGCCATTTCAATCTAGACAGGTTCCTCGAACAACACGATCGACCGTTGTCTCCGTTTGCCAGAGAACAAATCCGTCAGAGATCTTACACATCTCTTTCCGCATATACCCACGAGAAGGCGACAAACATCCGCTCGGAGATATTTGACGATCAAACCCACAAAAAATCTGGCACGATTTCGACGGACAACATGCAGTTGAGCTTCTCGTTCGTGTCGCTCCAACCAACCAGCAAGGCTCTCTTCGATACCATTGTATACTCGAGCGGGGAGGCGATTGATTTCAAGATCGCGCGAACATGGCTCCACGGTTTTCCTTTTCACGAGCCGTCCAGTAGCCACATTGCAGACGCCTTCATACTGCGGGATAGACTGACCCCTCAGCCGGCGATCGTTATCGCGACGTCATGGAACGACATGCTGATTTTCGAACTGTTCGACAAAGTTGAGGATATCCTCCTCGTTATATCCGCTGACGATAACGCTCCCCGAGCCAGAATGCCTCACCCCAGGATTCTCCTGCTGCGAAGCGGGTATTCTGTTCCCGAAATTTATAGGGCAATCGACAGAGCCATGGATCCCTACATGGCGGAAAATGAGCGTTACGGAACGACAGACGACGAAAGTGTTGCCAGTCAGGAAGAGGAAGAGGAAGAGGAAGAGGAAGAGGAAGAGGAAGAGGAAGAGGATAGCGACTAAAGACCGCGGACAACTATCTGTAAAAATGTCTCATTAAATTTTATCCTGATTTTGCACGCGTTAAGCCTATCTAGCCGCCAATTCATGCAAAGGCTCCGTTTGCCACCACTCTTTCTCCAAGCCCGATGATCACGTCTAAAACTGCCTGTCCCTTAGCAGAAGATTGCTCGCCAAAGCCGAAAACCCTGAGGTAACTACATCCCTATGTATCCTGCCGTGGCGCCCGTGGCGCCCCCATGGGGGCGCCAGTTTTTAAAATTGAATTGATGCGGCATCAGTCCGGGCGATTGCGACACAATACACCCGAAATACGTCTCCATTTCACGCCGACCCACCATGAATTGAAATCAGCACCGGCCCGCCGTTAGGTATTGGTTAAACGTCCGCGCCCGAACCATACAATGAACGTGCCGCTTGCAACGCTGCTCGTACCGTGGCGTTTTTGAGCCCAGAAGCAGGCGGCGCTCAAGAGCTACCGCACCCACGATCGCTGTATCTCTGCGACGATGCGAGCATTGGGTTGTCCCGGTCGCGGAACCTTGACGACGTGGGGTCGCGAAACGTTTCCGGAGACGAGGACGTCGAGGGTCGGTCGTTCCTGGCGTCCGGCCTGTGCCGAGGCGTTGAAGCAGGTCTCTGTCCTCGATTTTTGCAGTGGAGAGGTGCCCACCAGGTAGCCGGCCGGCTAGGCGCATGCCGGCCTAGTTGTACGCATGGAGGAATGAGTTACTCGGTCATGAGGCTCCCTCATACATGAAACGCCGCAACACCTCTGCGCGGGTGGCCGAGACTTTACATCGTGGCTCTGCCTCGCGCCCGGCAACAAGACCTCCGGTGGCAAAGTGCTTTCGTCACGGACCCGACGATCTTCCAGCCGAGCGGCTGCGGGAGAAGCGATACTGCACTCGGCGCGTTCTACCGCTGTATGGCTGGGCGCATCGGCAAGCATAAAGCAGTGACGGCCGCAAGATAGCCGTCCTGTTCTACAATGCGCTGCGGTTTGGAGTGGTCTACCGCGATCCGGGCGCTGCGGCCTATGATGAACTACATCGTGGCCGCGTCATCGCCAACCTCCAGCGGCGGGGCCGGTCTATGGGCTACGAGCAGGCACCCATGACGGCTGGAGACTGTGTTTCTTAGGAAAGCCTGGGCGTCGATCTGCAGACCCTGAGTAATCGGTAGGAGACACAGCTGGCTGGCGCCCTCAAAAAATATCTATCGATTGCCAGAACTGCTTGTGCAGTTAGGAATTGCGCGAAGCTCTTACTTCTACCACCGCGCCGTGTGAACTTGGCAGACAAGTATCTCACCACCCGTCATAGCCTGGCGGAAATCTTAAAGCAACCATCGTTGCTACGGCTATTATAGACTGCAGGCGTCGCTGGCCAGGCAGAGTGTGACAATCTCGGAAAAGGTTGTGCAGCGATTGATGAAACAAGAGCGCCTGTTGTCCCACTTTACTCGAACCACAAACTGTCACGGTAAACTCACTTGCACTCGAATTCTGAGACCTCGCCCAAAAGCAAAATTCACACTCGGCTGACGAAAGGGGTGAGGTTGTGGTGCCGGAAACTAAGCGTATGCCGCAATCAAAAATCGACTCTGAGACCGAAAGGCGATGCTCCGATATACGGCGCCTTGTCATGTCCTCGCCGACCATATCAGCGAGAAGTGGGCAGCCAAAACCGGATCCTCCTCGATATGCCTAACCCAATCCGAATGCTCGATCTGTCCCGAGATAAAACAGAGCATCAACATTTGCTGCGACATAGAGAGAGGGGCGACCGCCCCTGACTGGCTCCACTCGTTAGAGGCGGAACCGACGGCAAGATTGGGTGCCGATGGGATGGAATGGCCTTCTAGCTCAGAATATGAGAAACCACCCACGTAATAATCGTAATGCATAAAGAACTCCATCATAGGAATTAATAATTTCTCTCGAACAAGAGATTGTGCTTTGACAAACATAGGCTTCATATGGGGGAAAGTCGCATTGAGAACCGTTTCAACTGAAATGATGTTAAAATTCCTGCGGTTCTGTTAGGCGCGCAATGCGCTATGCAAGCAATCTGATGGATGATCTTACCTTGCCTGCTGGATCGTGGCACTGGGCAAGCCGCGTAGCGCCGATCTTCGCGGTCGTGAATGCGTTGCTTTTGCAACGTGACGACGGGATGCCAGCGGCGGATCGGGTTCATGTCGCGAGATCTTTTGGCTCCGGGAGACCAACATCCGTCAACGACCCAACGATGAATGCTCGCGTTCGGCAAGCCCTCTATTGTTCACATTGCCGATCTGTAAGGACGGCTTGGCAATCGTGGAGCTCGTGTTTGCTTTGCCACCGTTGACATGCTGGTCGCTTGCCGGTGTCTGGTACCTTGCGCTCATCCCATCCCTGAACCGTTCTTCCGGCCCTATCGAGCCAGAATGCAAAGCTTCAGTCGAAGGGAGAGACCACTTGATACTGGGAGGGCATCTTCGCAAGTCACAACAAAACGCAGCGTATGTATCTGCATTTATAAGGGCCTCTTGAAACGTCAGACCATTCTCGCGGTAGCGCATTGGCTGCCCAGCTACAGAGTCATCCAGATATCCTCGCTCCCCGTGGTCATCAAGAGCCGCAACATTGTGTGCGGTTTCATGGATAATGATGCGAGGTCCCAATTCGGCGTCGAAAACTGCGGATGTTTTTATTCGAAACGAAACTCGAGGCGACTCGTCGTTAGAAAAACGCCGCCAAGCCAATCCAACTGTACCGGCGTGAGCTGTTTCGGGGAATCGTTTGCTCAGATCGTCGAGCACCTTCATTTCGAGATTCGGACCGTTCAGCCCCGCCGATATTCTTCTCAATTCGCGCAATATGTCACGAGCACCTCCCATCGTTTCTCGATGTGGATCGAAATCGGGGCCGAATACGTCAACCAGGCCCGCCGCCGCACCTTTATCAACATCGAGAAGGAAATGGTGTTTTAGCAACGCAGAGGTTTTGCCGTCGTATTGGGAGCTATCCTTATACGCCAGAGCCTCAATCCCGGCGTCAACATTCGCCCTCGCACGACCGACATTGTGACGAATCACATCCAGTTGCCGCTCGTTGAACTCATATTCATGCAACAGGAGGACGCTGTTCCCGCCCGGGACGGCGAGTTCCGTATACACAGGAAGTTTCGTTTTCCCGATATGGGAAGATAGCAGCCTCCACCCAACATTATCAGGAGGCAGTGGATCTTGATGGGGCTGTTTCAATGGGCCCGCTTGCAGCCCATCAGCTTCACGGCCTGCTTTACGCCATAGGCGAGGTATTCCACTTGTCAATCTCGCAATTTCTTCATTCGGCATTGCTGCTTGCCTGCTTCCAGAAGCCTCATTTCAGATATTTCTCTCAGAATGCCGCCTGCATGGCTATGTGGATTTGAGTTACAGGTGAAACCAACGTTTTTTCGGATCGACGTTCCGCTTCGCCGCCCGGGCGACGTGGCCGACGGTCGATTCCGTAGCAGTTTCCGAATGAAATGGCGCGCAACGCCGAGAGATCATGCCTGAACATCAACTGCAGCCTGCCGATCTCACAGTGCCGTCCAAGGCGCCTATGGACTTCGTCATAGCTACAGATGGGCTGCCGAGAATACGATCGTCAAAATGAGATTAGAAATAGTTTCCCCGCTGATACGATGCTTGGCAAGGAAGGCGAACCGCAAGGCAACTCCCGGAGCGGTCGCCCCCTAGGTCATCGATCCTATCGATGAAACCGCCAACTACATCGTCGCCGTTGCTATCGGCACAGTCAACGGAATGCTATCTCAACGGGCTTCCTCGAAAAACTCAACCGCTGCTATGATCCACCGATCGACGGCATTTACAAGGTCGAAACCTCGATGCAATTTAGCTGTCTATAGGATTTCTCAGAAAGGGCCTGCTTTGAGTTCAACCTCGACTCACGTCTCGGGAACGGGTACGCCGCCCATTGTCAGGCGGAGAAGACTGAGATGCCTGCCGAGTGATTGTATCGGCCGAAGTTCCGCGCCCGATATTCCTTTTAGCTTGATCCCCACCTGGTGAATGTAAGCTTGCCCGATTGACCGCAACAGGGGATTCATCGTCCGAACTGGAGGAGAGCCAAGCAAATTGGGGAGCCTGCGCAAGTCGCCTCGCCATGACTGGACTACCATTGGTTTCCCGCCGTTCACCCGCAGAGTTAACCTCGGGTGCCGAAGGCTGCTGCATCGTGATGGAAGGCCGAGAGGTTCCTCCATCAGACCTGGCGTTAGTAGGTCTCTCCACGGAGCGGCGGCTAAGAGCTTTCTGTTCGTCATCGGAACTATCAGGCGGCAAAGAGCTAAACCGTCGCCTTCTTGACACGGGAATCGACTGGGTTTCATCGTCGGACGTGTCAGGTGGGAGCGAGACCGAACTCTGCCGCACAAACAATTCATCTTCCGAAACCTCCGACGGCACCGGCGAGGGAGATGGCGTTTTGACTATTCTACGTTGCTCGTCGGTCATGAGCCGTTTTGGTTTCTGCAGCGCGCTGGATGGTTCAAAGTACGATACGCTCTGATTGCTTGCAGCATCTCTGAATTTTTCTTCCCGTCTAATCGATCTCCAGTTACGTGTATAATTGCCAGTGTAGCCAGATTTCTCGCTGACATTTTGTGGGTATATCTGGTGGTGTTCAGCTCCGGGAGGGATTTTATCGATCGGCTCCAATTCGTCCCTTGAAATCTGCATCAGAATAGGCGCGCTGGCACGATTATTTTTGTTTGCCAAGATGTCGGATATGGCTTCCATCTTGACGGCTCCCCTTGAGGAAGCGCGTGATGTGCTCGTTGGAACGTATCCTGTCAAATGAGCCGCCCGCATCCTCTGCTCGTAGAGCTCAGGGTTTAACCACTTCATTGTCTTAGGCTGCAGGAAACCCTGATTGTGATCGCCTAGGATAAGTATTTCTAGTTCTGTCATGTCTTCGTCGAAATTATTTCTGTTTTTCTCGTCATATTGTTTCTTGCTTATCCACTTTCCTTCATCGCTTCGCACAAAAACATTGGGCTCATAGGTGCGGCCCGTATATTCACAGAATATTTTTTCGGCCGCATCGAATGTCGGCGCGTTCTTGTTAAACTGATCACGGGTCATGTAGTCGAAATTCGCTGTTTTTAGCCAAACGTTGTTTTCTCCGTACTTGTCTGTTACGGCCTTGAACGAGACCATATCGCGGGTACCCTCGTACAGTTTGAGAAAAATCGCTTTGTAGGTTCCATCTTCCAGGCGGATCAGTGCATCTGGATTGTATTGCCCCGCTTTCAAAGCCTCTATATACGCGTGATTCCGCCTTCTTTCCCCGACGGGTGTCTGGAATTTGCCTATATCTTCGCTTAAAAGCCCGGTAATAACTCGCTCTTTGAAGGGCTTGCCGCTTTGGCCAACCTTGCTCATCAGACCGGCGAACTTCCAATCCCGCTCCTGATATTCATCCCTCCAGTCTTCCCGCTTTTCTACCTCAATCGTGTTCCAGGTTCTCGGTTTGGAACGAAAGATGCCTGGCTCAAAACTCGTGATCGTGCAGGTGTCGTCCATGTCAGCGCTTGTAGGCGGTTTACCGAAATCCCGTTCGAATTGCCCTTTCGTTCGAAAAACAACCTCTTTCGCACCAGTTCCTAGCCGTGCGACCTTTCGCAACTGTTCCGGGTCGGAGATGAGGACCACGCCGTCATGAGAACCCCGATAATAGTTGTGCATCGTGCGCCGTAGTCCGGGTTGTTTTTTTTTGCCTTTATCCTTCGCCCTTTTCCCCTTGACCTCTCCGGCAGTCGGGCCAGATGCCGAATCGTCGAAATAGTTATGCAAGGTATTGACTGGCGTGGGTTCGCGAGCCGGAAGCGGGACGAATGAAGATGCAGCATGCTCGCTTACAGCTCGTTCGCCTTCACGTTTTGAGGTTGGCCCGCTGCGGTCGATCTGACGAGCGGCCGGAGTCCGGTCCGGGCTAGGACTCCAGCTCAGTTCTCTTTCGTCATCCCCATCGTTGTCAAAAACAATGTTCTCGGGCAAGTCCACGTCAGGGTCGTGCTCGATGCTCTCAAGGATGCTGTTTTCCAACTGCCCGGCAGGGCCTTCATCTCGGCTCGCTGCGGTCGACTTCAATCGCTTGACGCGCCCTAAGGGCCGGGCCGGGCCGTCGCGATTTAATGCACTAGCCTTGCGTTTTGCTGGGCCACCCACTGAACCGTTTTCCATCTGGCACCTTTCGGTCTTACAGCAACAAGGGAGCGATTTCGCCCTCCGGTCTGACAACACCCCGTCTTTTGAAGCCCAGCCTTATTCTGGTCGGCGCTTTTGCATCGTCGCAGCAGTAAGCCAGACATCGCGAGCTGAAAGGCAACATGTCACGCCGCAGATTCCTCTGGAGGCAGATATATCTGTTTCACCCTGGTGGGTATTGCTACAGCTGCCACCGTGATTTGTATCGCGCTTTGGCCTTGTTGCTGACAACGGATAGAAATGTGGCTATTCCGGCGTGAAAAAATCGCTCGAAAAATATTTCGACCAGCTAAACTCCAATTACAGGATAATTTCTGAATTACTTACGGATAATCAAATATTATTTTTAACTTTTCAAAATTACCTTTGGTTTTAATAATATAATCTCCGCGTCGATCAAATAAGATAAATACCACTTTTAGATTTACCAATCAGCGACAGATGCTACCCCACGATTTCTCGGTCCCAGACCTCTCTTTGAGGCGGCGTCTATACCATTGGTGTCGTCGTGGCCGCTACGGCTGCTGGTACCGCTCGGGGCCCAGCTATTGAGCGCGGCCCTTTCTTCGGCAACTGAACTCTGACGGCTCGCTGACGTCGTTTTCTCCACTTCGTCACCCCCAACAGGTTTCCAATCACTGAGAAAGGAATACGATTGAGCATCGGCGCTTTTGGAAGCAGTCCTGCTGGGGCTCGGTGGCCTCGTTTTCTCCGCTTCGTTATCCCCAACGGGTTTCCAATCACCTAGAAAGGCATGCGATTGGGCATCGGCGCTTTTGGAAGCAGTCCTGCTGCTTGGTGGCCTCGTTTTCTCCGCTTCGTTATCCCCAACAGGTTTCCAATCACCTAGAAAGGCATGCGATTGGCCATCAGCGCTTTTGGAAGCAGTCCTGCTGGGGCTCGGTGACGCAGAGCTTTTCAGAAATGCTTCTTCTTCTTCGTCCTCTGGCGCACGGGGAGCGGCTCTATCGATTTCAACTGAATTCTGATGGCTTGGCGCTGGAAGCGTGCTTCGAGCCACATCAGGCTCTGTCGCACTGCTTACCCGTTGTTGGGTAGAAG
Organism: Agrobacterium sp. CFBP2214; assembly: GCF_030209895.1. Lineage (NCBI taxonomy): Bacteria > Pseudomonadati > Pseudomonadota > Alphaproteobacteria > Hyphomicrobiales > Rhizobiaceae > Agrobacterium > Agrobacterium sp. CFBP2214. Next base: position 11,382 of record NZ_JARVRC010000022.1, read on the forward strand.
GCGCCGGAGCTGTTGGGAAAACAACTCCACTTGCAAACGGAGATCGATCCCGCTTCACGGGTTGCATGGACAGAACAGGAGTTGTCCCCAGGCGCATTGTCGTTCCAGGTGCAGGTACAGGATGCACCGTGATCGCAGAATCGCGGACAGCCTCTCTCCCAGCGACTTCAGCTTTCCATAGAGCGTTATGCTCCTGCGCCTCTGCCTTCCTCAGGTCGTTTGCCGCCACCTCTCTCGGACTGAGTTTTACGGTATTTTTGTAGATTGTTAGGCCGAAAAGTTTCTTCTCAATGGTCTTGAGGCCGTCTCCCGCTGTATAATCAACACTGTGTTTATAAAGCTTGCTCCCCCCAAAGGTGTGAACCTGGCTTTCGAGCCGACCTTCTTTATAATCACGTGATCTTTTACTCAAAAATTTCCGGCGGGCACCGATATCTTTGCTAATGGGATTGCCGTTTGCATCTAGCCGAGATGAATAGGATTTGCTCCATAGACCCCCGAAGTGCTTGATCTCAACGTTGGCGAAGTCCCTGTTCTTGGATATTTGCGAATACTTGGAGAAAATCCTGCTTTTTCGGCCAATGAGATTCAGATTTTCTCCATTTTCATCTGTCTCGAAGACCTTTTCACTCTTGAAAAGGCCGCCTTTTTTTTGGGTCAAGGTTCGATAGCCGTTTGTATCGGCAGCGCTTAAATCCTCCGAAATAGAGCGGAATAGTCCGCCATCTCTTATGCGGCTTGTCTGATATTTAGTCAGGATGAGCTTTCCGCCCTTGCTCCGTTCCCAGTTCTCTTCATACGATCCGTCCTTGCGCGTGACATTTCTCGACAGGAGCCCACCGTTACGATAGCTTTCTGTTGTCTTCTTTCTGAAGCTCTCCTGCTCGAATCCACTAACGACAGCATGAGACTCTGCATCGCGTGACAGACTCTTTCTTGTTTTTCTAAATCTCCCGCGCTCATGGATGAATGCGCCATCTTTGTCGATCTTTAGCTTCTTGTTACTCCATCCCAAAGGTCTTGAGCGAATGACCGTATCCCTTTTGGAGGGATCTATCTTCTCAAAAAGGTCCAAATCCTTCTCTAACCGATCAGACTTGTCCGACCGATTATATCTGTCAATCCGTCTCTCAGCATTGCGCTCCGCGATATCTACCGCTTGCGCAAGGCTGCTCCCAAAGTCTTGGACCACTCGCCTTTTGTATTTTGAATCGCGTAATTTTGCGGGCTTCTTCTCAATATCGGCCACGATAGGATCCTTCCATTGAAGAACTCATTATTAGACGGCCAGCTTCGCCCAGTATGCTGAGCCGGCTTCTTAGAATTGCTGCCTCAACGTCTTTCGGCTCGAGCGATGCGCAGCTTATCGCTAGCCCCTCTTTGTAACCTCTCGGCCGTTGATATCTCTTGGAGACTACAGCCTCGCGAGCTTTGCAGAAGTTCTTATAAGCTCCTCCGCAGCATCATTTGGCTACGCAATATTGCGTTACCAGCCCGCCCCCCGAGAGGTTTGAGCGCGCGAGCGGTCGTCATATAGGCCCGCATTCTTTTCAGTTGCCCGCGAATACATGTCCGGCTCGCGCTGGAGTACCTTTGCGGCGTCATCCGGCAGACGCAGCTTCTGCGCAGCATATTCGCTCAAAGTCCTTTGCATTCCAGTGCGATCACCGTGCTTGTCGCGGCCCGCTACCATGATCTGGTCGGGACCATAACTACTCATGACGTCTACGCCCGGGGGCGGCGGGCCATCGAGATGTTTAGCAAGTGGAACCGAGATGGGAGGGAGAGTCTCCCCGACCGCCTTTATTTTCCAGTAATCGTTAGGCCGGACTTCGGCAATCTCCCTCGGAATGCCAGCCTCATCTAAAAGCTTCGCTACATCTGGAAATTTCTCCATCGCAAACTGGACACTGGTTCGCCCATTACCGCTGCCGATAACGCGGAGATTTTCGCTGTATTCGCCCCTTTTTAGCCCTTGGGCGAGAGCATGGTCAGGCGCGTTGGCGAAGAGCCAGTTGACGTCAACATTTGGGCTCGGGATACTGGGATCTCGCTGTGTGACAACCGCCGTTAAATGATTGAAATTTTGGTTGCGCTCACGCTGATCCGCAACCTGAGCGTTCCAGCGTTTGTTCGCTCCATTCTCATATCGGTCAAGCTGTGCGGTACCCATCGTTCTGTTGGTGTTCGCCTTGAGCGCGACATCAACGCCCGTGCCATACTCGGCGATTGCAGCGACTTTAACCTCAGCGAGTGACTTACCATCGTATTTTCCCTTACCGTCTTTGGTATGCCACGTCGCCTCCAAAAGCTCTGTGCCTTTCCATATCTGAACATTGGGAATACTGTTGCCGGCTCGGATCTGATTGTCATACTGAATAGTGCAAGGCTGGCTGCCTCCGCCTATCGTATGAAAAACTTGATTTTTACCTTCAAGTTTTTTTTCAAACTTGGGGATATCCGGTGGCACGCCAATCTCCGCAGCGATCTCACGGAACTTTGCTGCCTTGAAGGCGAATGCCTTTTTGTTCTGCGCACTTTTGTCGACGATGCTGTCCACTATCTGCTGCTGTTTTTCGGAAAGCTTAATGTTTTGAACGAATACTTGGGGAGGCATTAGGTCGTGCTCGCCAAATTTCCCGTCGACTTGCAATTTCTCATTGCCTGTCAAAGAGGCGTGGATGGCATAGCCATTTTTGCCGAACTGACTGGTCGTCGGTCCGAGCCCGTTGTTTTGTTCCATCCATTGACCGCGCGTTATGCCTTTCGAAATAGGCCCGTCTTTATAGAGAGCCCAAGCATTGCGTGGTATATTGCTCTCGTCTTTAATGGGATAGGAGAAGTCTCGTAGAAAGTCTATCGCTTCGCCGCTGTTAGTACCACTCATATTGCGGTCATTTTCGCCATTATTATTGGTCATCCCGAAAATCCCTGAATAATATAATATTTAATTGTCGGCATCTATAGGTTTAAAATCTTCCAAAATTTTCAAAGTATTCATTTTTTCTATTTCAAAATCCTCAATATAGCATTCTTTAGGGTAGTATGAATCATCTTTGTTATAGTTACTTTTAATATGAACTATACCTTTACTTTGTTCTTTTCGAAACATTGAATTACTATCGTCATTCTTCATCTGTGTTTCCTTTCCTAAAAAATCATACCGACAGTCTTCATTGACATTAAAAGAGAGGTTGGGCTCTTTGCGAAGGCGGACTCCGATGTGCATAATTGCAGTTGCAATCATGGCAAATGCCTCGGCGCGCCACCGCCCGATTGAACCAACTAACTATTTCGCGAAAATTCGTTTTTATTAGAGCCCATGATAACAATCATAATGCCGCCAGGCAGCTAAGCTACCTGACCTTGAGAAAATACTAATAATAAATTTATGACGGTCCTCGCTCATGTCAATTTCGATCAGGTTACATCTGTAGCAAATGCTGCGGTTAGCCAGGGCACCAGCGCGCTTGAAGGCTTGTGACAGGTGGTTGGCACAGTGCCGTCGAGATATTTATGAACGAGAGCGAGGGTCCGCGTCGAAGGCGGGCGATGCCCGCAAAGGCTGCGCCAGCATCAGCGCAGTGACAATTGGCGTATCGATATTTGCAGCTGTCCGACGTGGCACCAGGCGTTGGAATCAATTTACTTTAGGAGTGCACTTACTGCCCAATAATCAGGCGAACGACTATTACACTTGTAGCATGATTGCGCTGCCCTTGACGGCAAAGGAGTGTTAAATTTCTCTGCGATCCCACTCCAATAGGCAACGAAGGGAAAATTCTACCGCTGATAGTCGTTACATTCTGCTTCTTTTTTTAAACATTGCGACCTGGATATATTTTGATGAAAGACGTTGAAGACGCGCAGCCAAGCCAGCGCCAGATACCTTTAATCCACCACCCTGCGCAAACTGCCCCGGAACCTTATAAAATAGTCAGCGTTCGTCTGCGGGAGGCGGAATTTGAAGCCTTCACTGAGCAGGCAAGCGAGTTCGGCCTCACCAACAACATGGCTTTGCGCGTGGCGGCGCGGCGCATTGGCGGCTTTGTCGAGATCGATATGGGAACTCGGGAAGTACTCGAAGGTATTCTGAAATCAATCAGCGAAATTTCGCGCAATATTGCCCGGATGCACGCCACTAGCATGCAGAGCGGTGCTGTAGACACCGCTGAATTTACGAAATTGCGCGCAGAATTTGGCTACGAATTCGCCCGGCTGGATGCGACTTTGATGTCCATTCTGAACATCGCGGAGCGTCGCCTGGACGGTCGCCTGCGGCTGCAGGAAGCCGCAAAATGACATCGGCATATGGTGTTACGTCCCTGACATTACCGAAAGGACTTAAACGATGGCCACTCAAGCCATAGTCCACGTCGTGCGACGAGGTGGCGCGCGTAGCATCAAACGCATCTGCTCGCAGATGGAATATCTGACCCGAAAGAGAAATCCTGCAGAACGCCAACGTGCCCAGCTTCCCGAGCTGCAATTACAGTTTTCAGAACGCCATGGCGCGGGATTCATTCCATATGATGAGCTTCCCGACTGGGCGCGGCGTTGGGGAGAACAGGCAGGCAATTACATCAATGGCCAGCAGGTTGGCGATGCCGAACAGGATATGACCAGCCACATTATTTTCAGCCTGCCTGCTGGCACCGACAAAACCGCAGCCTATCGGGCGATGCGCAAGGCCGCGGAAGACGTGTTCGGCGCCACCATTATTCGCGAAGGTGACCGAGGTAATCCACATGAATTCGATTACCTTACCGCTTTTCACACCGACAAGCCTCATCCCCATCTGCACGTTCTGGTCAATAGAAAGTCGCTGCAGAGGGATCCCGATACGAAAAAGCACGAATGGCTTAAGATTGCGCGCCGGAATACCAGGATAAATTACGCCGTGATGCGTGAAAGATTCGCTTATTGGGCGCAGCAGGAAGGGATAGACGTTGAAGCCACTTCGCGTCTGGAACGAGGCATCGAAACGCCGTCATTGTCGAACGAACAATTCCGCATCAATGCTCGCAATGCCGTTGAAGTCCGCGAACAATGGGATGATTTAACGGTTATCGCCGTCGATCCTACGTCACAATCCCGTTCCGCGACGCCGGAGCCTGCCGCAGGCCCATCGATGCAAAGACCGCAGGGCTCCGGATCCGCGAGCGGCCAGACCGGCGGTGGGACTGGCGGCGGAGGGAATTCGCGGCCGGATATCACCACGAGCGGTAGTGGCAGCATGCAGTCCCGGCATCACGATAACATACATCTGGCACCCGAGGCCGAGCCTACGAGCATTACACGTCCCTCTTCCACAGGCTCGGATACTGGCATCGGACCCGCCAATAATCCGGCGCAGGACGAAACCAACGAGGGCTCACCCGGTGAAGGCTCTGAATCGCGCAACAATGTCGTAGACACCCAACGCAGCAGGGAAGCTGAGCACCAACGCCGCAAGCAGGCAGAACGCCGCAACGCAACCCGCGAGGCGGAAGACGCCGAAGGTGATCGGTCACGTCGGCGCACACCGCAAAATGCCTCACCGCCTGAGAGCAGCTCCGCATCCCGACCGATATCCGCAATTGATGACGAGCGCAACAACGAAATTACGCGACAGCAGCGAGAAAGAATAGAACGTGACCATGCCGCACGCGAGGTGGAGGACGCCGAAGGCGACCGGCGGCGGCGGCGCATACCCGGTAATTCCTCTCTTTCTCCGGAACGGGATGGCGGGCAATCCGTCACCACCCCCCAGGAGAACGCTTCCGCCGGGCGTGCAGATCTTTCGCCACCACCGATCTCTTCCGACGCTCGGCCGGAGGTGCCCGACAACCAGTCCATCGCCAACGAACAGTTCCAGTTCACGTTCAGCGCTACCCCGGATGGCGGCGGGGGAGGTTCGTCGAGGAACGACGCCGACCTTCCGGATGAGACGGCGGCTCAGGCGGCGGCCCGCCGTGCTGCTGTACGCGCCCGCCGACGCGGCGATGACCTGGACCGGGTGGTCCGCACCCGCGGGCAGAAAAACGCGGATGACCTCAAACGTATCGAAGACGGGCCGGTGTCGGGAAGGCTGAGGAATTCCACACGCCCTCCACCAGACAGGACGCGTTGATTGTCCTGCAAAGCGCTCCCCTGATTAAGAGCAGGAATGTTGCGAAGAGGAGCGAAACAAATACCGAGGAAGGGCAGCGCTTCGACAAGGAGATTTTATGGATGCACATAGCAAATGGAACACGTTGATATTTGGAGTGGTGTTCTCTCTGATCGTCGGTACGTTTTTGGCAACTGTCTATGCCGCGTTTCAATCCGGCATGGGTGTCAGAACGTTCCAGAATTTCGACATTCTTTCGTTCTGGCACGAATTACCGTTCAACAAGGGTTATACGACCCCCGTATTTAAACGGGGATTGATGATTATTGCCGCAACAGGCGTCGTCCTTCCCCTGATCCTGGCTGTCATCCTCCTGCGCAAGCAGGAACATCACGGTACTGCTCATTGGGCCCGCTTCGCGGACCTGGCACACGCGGGTTACATCAAACGTTACAGGCAGGTGAACGGGCCGATCTTCGGAAAAACCACAGGACCCCGCGGCTTTGGCCGTTATCTCACCAATGGCGACCAGCCGCATAGTCTAGTTGTGGCCCCCACGCGCGCTGGTAAGGGCGTCGGTATCGTTATTCCCACCCTTCTGACCTTCAACGGCTCCATCCTCGCACTGGATGTCAAGGGGGAGTTGTTTGAGTTGACCTCCCGCTCCCGGCTCGCACGCGGCGACCGGGTTTACAAATTCGCGCCCTTTGACGAAGCCGGGCGCACCCACAGCTACAATCCGGTGCTGGATATCGTAAACATGGCGCCGGACCGGCGTTTCAGCGAGACCCGACGCCTCGCTTACAATCTGATTGCGGCAAAGGGAAAAGGATCGGAGGGCTTCATTGACGGCGCGCGCGATCTGTTCGTGGCCGGTATCCTTGCCTGCATTGAAAGAGGTACGCCCACCATCGGCGCGGTCTACGATCTTTTTGCGCAGCCGGGTGAAAAATATAAGCTTTTCGCACAGTTGGCCGAAGAAACCAAGAATGTCGAAGCACAGCGAATCTTCGACAATATGGCTGGCAACGACACGAAAATCCTGACCTCCTACACCTCGGTCCTTGGCGATGGCGGCCTCAATCTGTGGGCCGACCCGATGATCAAGGCGGCAACCACCACATCAGATTTTTCCATCTACGATCTGCGGCGGGATCCGACGTCGATTTTCCTATGCGTCAGTCCCAACGATCTTGAGGTCATCGCTCCCCTTGTCAGGCTGTTTTTCCAGCAGGTCGTTTCGATCCTTCAACGGAGTATGCCTGGCAAGGACGAAATCTTCGAAGTGCTTTTCTTGCTCGATGAATTTAAACACCTCGGCAAGCTGGAATCCATCGAAACGGCCGTGACTACGATTGCCGGTTATAAGGGCCGCTTCATGTTTATCATCCAGAGCCTTGCAGCTCTTACAGGCGCCTACGAGGAATCGGGCAAGGAAAACTTTCTTAGCAATACCGGGCTCCAGGTCTTCATGGCGACCGCTGATGACGAAACACCGGCATATATTTCCAAGTCCATCGGCGACTATACGTATCGCGAGCGTTCCACCTCCTATAGCCAGAGCAATATTTTCGACACCAACGTGCAGCTTTCCAATCAGGGAGCGCCGCTGCTGCGTCCCGAACAGGTGCGCGTCATTGAAGATTCCAAGCAAATCGTGCTGATCAAAGGCCAGCCGCCATTGCGAATGGATAAAGTGAAATATTACTCGGATCGCGTTCTGAAACGCCTGTTCGACGCCCAAACAGGTCCATTGCCGGAACCGGACCCAGTCGATATGGATCAGTTTGCGACGCAGCCTCTCGATAAAACCTGGGAAAATGCACCGGTCTTATCGCCACCGGCTAACGTCGAAGAGCCCCAGCCGTTCTTTCCAGACGATCCTGCCCCGACATCGGAAACAGCCTTTTTTGCGCCGGAAGAGGAGCCTTCCGGTGGGGGAGGTGGCGACTCTCTCGAGTTTGAGCCGGCAACGGACGCACAGACCGTCACCGCGCCAAAACCGGCAACTGAGCCCCCTCGTCTGACGGAAGAGGAAATGCAGGCGCTGAACCAGCAGCGCCTCATACTCGATCGGATCATCGCCCTGCAGAAAGGCGGAGCACATCACCGAGTCCCCTCTCCGGAACCGGACAATCAGATCGATTACAGCTGAAACCGTAATATATTTTCTTATCTTTCGATATCCCTATACCTTTTATTGAAATCATCAGGAGGCCTGCCATGCGGGATAACGTCGATGCAGCAGATGTCTATGCCCCTTTCTCTCTAGAGGAAACAGAAACTGGGCGTGTTACTTCCTCAATATTCGAAGATCAAAAGGAATTGCTTAACACAGTCGAACGCGACGGTATTCCGGAGTATCTGAAGTCTTATCAAAAGGCTCAGGCAGCCGCCCTGCTCTCCCATTCGGCATCTGCATGCTTTTCTTGCAAGTCGTGCGCGCGTGTTCGCGCCTGTGCCCCGGCTTCAGGTGTCAGGTCTGTGCCACGAAAGATGACTTCGATTTTCAAACTCCTGGCCAACCGATTGAGACGGCTTGGGCGAAAAACCCCGTCTGAATTTGGTGACATGCCAGCTGCCACCAACGAACCCTCAGGTTACGGCACCGCAATCGCAATTGCCAGACGCGGAGCTACACCCCCAGAATCGGATACGGAAACGTTACACCAATGGAAAAGAAGACACAGATGAAGCATTGAATAATTATGCTTAAAAATAGAATAAATTTCAAAAATATCTCGATGATGAGAAAGTAATATTTAGGATTTCGACAAGGGAACTATGATGAAACTTATTACCTTCTGCTCATTCAAAGGTGGAGCGGGCAAGACAACAGCCCTGATGGGACTGTGCTCGGCGCTGGCGGCGGAAGGCAAAACCGTTGCGCTGTTCGAAGCCGATGAGAACCGCCCACTGACCCGGTGGCATGAAAATGCGACCAGACGCGATACCTGGGATCCTAGCTGTGAGGTATTCGTTGCAGACGAGTTGAGCTTGCTCGAAGATGCCTATGAGCGCGCCGAAGCGCGCGACTTCGACTACGCTCTGGTCGATACGCAGGGCGGATCAAGCGAACTAAACAACACAATCATTGCCAGTTCCAATTTTCTGCTGGTGCCTACCATGCTTACGCCGCTCGATGTGGACGAAGCCTTGGCGACCTATCGCTACATCATCGAGCTGCTCTTGGGTGAAAATCTGGCCATCCCCACGGCAATCCTTCGCCAGCGCGTGCCGGTCAGTCGACTGACAACCTCGCAACGCGCGGTTTGGGAGGTCCTTAATTCTCTTCCCCTCACAGAAATGCCACTTCATGAGCGCGATGCTTTTGCGGCCATGAAAGAGCGCGGTATGCTGCATTTGAGCGTGAGGAACGCCAGCGGCGAGCCAGCCATGCGCCTTTCGCTGCGCAATCTTGAGGTGGCGATGGATGAATTACGGGGCTTGAGCCAGTTCGTCCAAAACACCATCGGAAACTGAAATGGCCATTCACAAGCCAAGTCTCACCGTAACCGAGGCGCGGCGTCTGGCGAAGATCAATTCGGCGCTGGGGGAGGTCGATGGTGGCCTGCCTCCAGCGATCTTTCCAAAAAAACTGGAGGTCACACCGGAACCAAAACCCGTAACGGTGAAGCAGGAAACCACTACGGTTTCCCCGCAGCTCAAATCACCATTCTCTATTGTGACGACGGCGGAAAAACCGGCACGGCCGGAGAGGGTCCAGACGGGTACGGCGCCATCCGCGGTGCGCCGCACTGCGGACAAGCCGTCCTCCAGGCAATCCTCTGGGCCATCCCCTTTTGCGATCACCGGCGCTTATGATTGTTCACTGCTCGCAGAGGAAAAAGTCCAAGTCTACGTCTCCGCGCTTCAACCCGCGCCTGGCGTATCGGCCATGTTCGATACATTGCTGACCAACTACCCCTCCCGAAAAGCGCTACAGATGATCTTGCGCAAGGCCTTGCATGATTATGATCTTAGTCTGGAAAGCGGAGAGTTTCTAAAATATGCACCCGGCTACGACATTAACCCGGCCACCGCCGAATCCCCCATCCAGACATCCCGCATGATGCCCAAAAAGGTTCTTGCTCTTGCTCGAGAGTATTTCGATCCTCTCGGGCTGGAAAGCACCCGCGCTTTCGGGCGCAAACTGGCGACCGCGGCGCTGGCGGCATTTTTTGCCCGGCATCGACCTTAAACAACGGGAACAGTAAAAAGGCGTAGGATGATGGCAAATACAGATACCGGCAATGGACCCCTGACAACCCCTCAAGATGAAGCACGCCCGCCGAAACGCGGGCTGATGTCCGGCCTGAAAGCCATAGTGAAACGGGTCAGCAATACATGGTCCCGCTCGCCCCAGATCGATTCCCCAACGCGCGCCGAATACACAGCGCCCGCACCACCCGTTGCCGATCAGGGCCAGAACATCTCCAAGCCTCAAGCCGAGGCGAAACACCAGCAACCGGTCGCTGAGTCAATCAAATTGGAATATGCCGATAAGATCCCACAGGCATATGTGCCTCATGAGGAGAACCAGGAGCGGCTTCGGGGGCAGTTGCGCGGAAAAATGCGGACCCTTGATGAACAGCAAGCAGCCCGCAAGGAAGCGGCTGCGGTCGCGGCCGCACTCGTGAAAGTGAAGGAAATCCGGCCATCCGGCGAAATCATATACAAAGGCGCGCCATCCCTATCGCCAGGTGATACGATTTACCCTGGCAAGCGCCCCCCGCCGCCCCAGTCCCGAACCCCTTCGGTCGACGCAGGCGTGCCGCCGCTTCCTTCCCCGACTGACGCCTATCAAACGGCTCAAACATTCTCCGCGAGATCCATCAGGGCACATGAGGTTCGGGTGGTCGATATTCCGCCATCAAAAAAGAGTGAGAGCCAGCGCCTGTCCCGAACACCTTCTGCGTCGACCATCAGTTCCACGACGTCAGCGTCCTCGGTCTTCTCCAACAGCAGCAATTCGAGTGTCGAAACAACTGCCTCGTCCGTGGGCAGCATGCCGCCGCCGCTTTCATCGGCGGTTAACGCTTCTCACAAAGCACCCGAAAAATCGATTAAGCCTCGCGAGGTTCAGACAGTTGGTATTCCGTCATCAAATCGGCCGGAAGATGCGAGAACGCGCCCCTCCCCAACCGATCTGAGCGTAACGGAAGACCATCAAAAGAGCTTCTCGCGGCCGTCCTTGGACCCAAGAGGACGGCCGGTCGGACGTGGCATATAAGAAGATTCCGCAACCCTACAGCAAACGAAAATGTTCAGGATGCAAATCATGGACATTGTTGTGAATTTTCCATGCCCGAGAAAGCACATCCGACTTAAACGGAACCGTTAGGCCCGCTCTATCTATCTTGTTTTACGCATTTTCCGGACGTAGAACCGCTACGTGATTTTACGGAAATTGCTCTGACCGACTGCTGGCATGACCGCGCCGACCGGATCAGACGGCAGAGATCATCTCACTGCGGCTCAGGCATACTTTCGTCCGTATTGTGCTCTGAACAGAGATGTCACACAAACCATAGGCTACCTACAGCTATCCCGCGCCGCGCCGAAAGCAGTCTTCCCTTGGCGCGAACGGCTGGCTTGCGGCTTTTACTGGTCGCAATCATCATGGGCTGATTGTCTTGGCGTGTCCGTCAATCCTGTGACGGAAGATAAACTTCCAGAACGCCTCTGACGCCGTTACGCCTGCCAACCTGGACGACGAGGTCGATGGTGCGCTTGGCGTACAGAATCACCTCGCTGTGGCTGAGACGCACGCCGGATCGCATCACCATCAGTGCGAGGCGATCGAAAGCAAGTGCCGGGCTGTCGGCGTGGATGGTGGTCACCGCCCCTGGATGGCCGGTATTGATCGCCTCGAGAAAATCATAAGCCTCGACGCCGCGGATTTCGCCCAGAATAATGCGATCGGGCCGCATTCGCAGGCAACTTTCCAGAAGCTTGGAAGGCATTCGCGCAGATTTGTCTTTGCGGTCCGCGATAAGGGCAACCTGGTTACGATGGTTGGGAAAGAGTTCCGGCGCATCCTCGATGGTAATCAACCGTTCATTTCGGTCCATCATCTCAATGAGCGTACGCGCCACGGTGGTCTTACCCGACGAGGTGCCGCCTGCGATCAGAATATTGAAATGCTCATCGATGGCCTGCCGAAACAGACGCTGCAGATCGCCCGTATTCGCCAGTTCCGCAATTTCGGCGTGGCGCCTGCGGCGCTCATCGTCGACGCGTATCTGCCGGCCGCCGATGAAGCCGATATCGGCACTGGTTAATGTACGGCTCAGATATTTGCGGATCGACAGCGACACGCCCTGCTCGACCGCCGGATCGACTACGATCTGCACGCGTTGTGGATTTCCCCAGACATTGACACGACCGGACACGATGGGATTGAGAGCGCCGAGCGTATTGCGCGTCTCGCCGGCCAGTGTCGCCCCCAGTCGTTTGATCGAATGGGGTGACAGCGTGACAGCGATTTCGGTCATGAAACCCGCGCCGGCGACTTCGATGAAGATCGATCCGTTGGGATTGATCACCAGCTCGTTGATGCGATCGTCGGTCAGATACTCTTTCAGAGGCGCCAGATATTGCTCGACATAGGAAATTTCACGCGAAGGCACCAGTTCATTCATCGGAACACCAGATCACGGTTTACGAAAATACGGATTTCCTCTCCCTGCGGAACGCGAATGACGGGTGGCAAATTGAGGTATTTTTCCATAACCCCATTTGTCTGTTCACCCAGCGAGCCGCCGACGGAACTGGCTATCGCCTGCCCACTGCCACCACCACCACTGCTGCCGCCGATGTTGATCGTCGTACCACTGTTATTTGAATCGTTCCCACCGATGCTGTCAGCAATCATCGAGGGAGCAATGGTGATGGCGCTGATGACCGCGGCGGCTCCAAGCTTGGTCATGTAACGGTTATTGACGTTGCCCAGTGTCCCGGACCGGCCGAGCTTATCTGTGCCTGTAGAGCCCAGCGCCACCGATTTTCCATCCGGTGTCACGGCTCTGTTCCAAGCGATCAGCACCCGTTTTTGCGCAATATCGACGTCATTATTGAATTGGCCGATCAGAATAGTGCCCTGCGGCATAAGAATTCGGGATCCATCGAACGAGAACACAGGCTCCATGACCTGAGCCCTGAGGTACCCGGGGAGCTGGGTGTCAATCGCCGTTTCCAGAACGGCGGAGACGATTGTTCCCTGCACCACGGTGCGGGACGGATCAGAGAGATTGGTGGAAACCGAAGTCTGAACGACCGACGACGCTGCCGACATGAGGAAACGCTGGTTCGCATTCAGATCGCCCTCCGGTGTCATTTCCCCGTTTTGACCGATCATTGCGGCGTATGCGTTTGCGCCCTCGTCGACGACAACGGCATCCGATTCGCGTTGAGCCTTGTCCAATGCGCGGCGTTCCTTGAGATCGGACGCGGCACGGGCCTGCTCCTCTTCAAGCTTGCGGCGCAACTCGTCGGCGCGCATCGTCTCATCGCGCAGGCGTGCATTCTCTTCGGCAAGCGCTTTGCTTTGCGCCTCCATTTTTTCGGTCATCGTCTGGGTATACCGCGCCAACAACTGCTGAACTTCAGAATTCGACACGCCTGACGGTCTGTTTTTTCCCATTTCGGCAATCTGCGCCTGCATTGCCTTAAGTTTTTCATTCAAGGCCGCGTTGGGATCGACCTCCTTTACCTCCGGCACCGGTTTTCCGGGCACGATGAAATCAAGCTTGACGTCGTTATTCCGACCTCTGCCGACTTCCATATCCACTTCCGACACACGCTGCGTGTCCTCGTTTTGACCGAAAATCATTTTGAGACCGGTCGATCCAAAGCCAATCGCAAAGACAAGCACACCGCCGCAGATCATCGCCACGGACATGATGAGCTTCTTGTTCGCTCGGGAAGAACCCTGTTGACGCTGCCGACGGGCGCCTATCAGTTCTTCACGATCCGGCGTCGCATGACCACGCGGCGTATCATTGCCCGCTCGGTCGTCATCCTGCAGACCATTAGATGCCATTGCGAACCTCCGCCTTCATCTTGCCGCCGCCCGATGCCTGCACGGCCGAACCGAGACCGACGCAAACGACTTCATTGCCGATACGCAGCACCCAATAGGTGCTTGTACCGTCCACGATGACGCGGTTGCCGTTGGTCCGAGAGTTGATCAGCTCTTCCTTGCGGTCAGCCCCCACCTTGAAAATCGCGGGGCGGGGGGAGTTTTTCGGAAGGTAGAACGTTGTCTGACTGCCATTGTCCTGGACCCAATCGGGGCGGAAGGCTGCTGTGCCGGACAGCATGTAATCTGTGTTGACCGGCATTGCGTCTGGCGTAGGCGCCGTTGGGACGCGTTTCTTATCGGCCGGGTAGGTAAAGACGGAGCGGAACACGTTGGGAGCACCCGCCTTGGCGGCACCTGCGGAGTGAAGGTCGAACGAGTAGACGCGCTTGTCGGTGTAAATAGTCATGTTCGTATCACCCGACTCGACGATGGGTTTCACGCTGACGACATTACCGCTCTTGAGCTTTACGACCTCCCAGCTGGTGCTATCGCCAATCAGAATGGCCTGAACTTCTTCCCCGCTCGCAAATTGTAACGCCGTCACTGATTTGAGGTAGAGTTCAAGCCGATACACCGCATTTTCATTATAGGCATAGTGCCGGATCCGCGGATCGGAAGCAGATACTGTTGCCGTGACCGGAGTTGGGGCAGCGCCAGGGACCGGGGCGGCAGAAGCGTTCTGCAAGCAGAGAATTGAAACAAATGGAACAACTAAATATCTGATATTAAACATAAAATATCCTCGCCATGTTATCCGGCCAGTTCGGCGTCGATGCGATAGGAAACTACGGTAAAGCCCAATGGATTTTTCCACACCGCCTGCAACTGCGCATTTGCGTTAGGCTGGAACGTAAAGCCGACAGTCGCCACAAAAGTACGCTCGGCGGTCTCCCTCCCCTTTTCCTCGCGGTATTTGGTAATTCGTACACGGGCGAGATCGGGCGCATTCCGCCGCGCCGACGGGCTGATGGAAATCGACTTAACGACCACACGAACCCGGATGTCGCTACCGTAGACCGCCGGCGGATATTGTTTCGATGACGCGCTCCACAGCGATGCAAGTGTTTCCGCCGCGTTGTCCTTGGATCGTGTCATGACGTCGGGGATACGGATTCCATTGTCCGCCGGATCAAATGTTTCACGATCGACCACATAAGACACTAGCTCGGCCTGACGCACCGCATCCTGCTGGTCAAGCGTGGCAGGCCGCACCTCCACCACCTTCTCCGCCTGCCCCGTTGTCTTGTCCACCATGACGACAAAAGGGCGTGTCTCATTCAGTGGCAGGATGACCAGCAAACAACAAATGGAGAGAAGTGCCAAGGCGACAGAGCCAATAGCAATCTTCGCCCAATTATTGCGCTGCTGGCGCAAGGTGAAGAAAAGTTCATCCTCAAAGGCGTGATGAGTGTCGCTGTCTGTCATGATGCATCTCGTTATTCAAAAGATTTAAAAGTGATCAGGGGCGATTTAGGTTCTGTTGCTCAGGCGTGTCGGTGCTGGCGGGCGTTCGGGCCGCGGAATTGCCTTCATGGTGACGCCGGGGTGCTTTCTTCTCGCCGCCCGTCCCTTTAATACGATCAGCTAGCCTGTCATCGCGACGTGCCTGGCGCAGGCCGGCGCTCTGTCTGAAGCCGCTGATGGCGGACATCGCGATTCCAGAGGGTGACGCGCCTGCCTTGCGGGCGCTGTTGGCAACACCGACACCGTCTCGAGCGCGCTGCCCCAGGCTGTGAAGCCTGGAAGAATTCCTCATCATGCTGCGCGCGCTTGCCACACTGGCTCCAACCACTGAAACAGAGGAGGATGCAAGGGTGCTGGCCATGGTGGGAAGTTGCGACAACAGGATCAATGCCGCCGCCATGATGAAGATGAATGCGAAGAAGCGATCCTTGTTCTCGGCAGACGCACCCGACGAGGCTAGAATTTCGCCCGCGACATAAAGAATAATCGACATCAGCGCCGTCACCAGAATGGGAAGCACCACGAAACCAACCAAAAACCGTAGCCAGCTGTCAAAATACTGCTTGGTCTGCTCCATCATCAAAAAAACGATGGCAAGCGGGGCGAGACACATTGCGACGGCAAAACCGATTTTGGCAAACGCCAGCACGACCGCCGCGATAGCCGTGAAAACACACGCAATGATAAGAATAAGTGCGCCCAAAAACACGTTCTTGATGGATCCGCCAATGTCCCAAATGGAGACATCCGTTAGATACTTGCTGGAAATCCACGTCAGTGCATGGGTGAATTCATCCATCGCCGTGGGGCTGTCCGTGATGCGCGCCGGGTCCAGAATGTCGGTCGAAATCGTTTTGATGTTCGACAGGGACGATTTGATCAAAAGCGTGGAGTAGTCACTCGGAAGCTCCACGAATATATTATATATTCCCTCGAAATTTACCCAGAATGTTCCCACTGAATAAATTAATATAAATCTCAGAAACCACGAAAAATACACAGCCATACTGACTGTTTTGAATTGAAGTATGTGGTTTAACGCCAAAAACATCAGTGCAAGTACAGCCATGGAATTCAGGAGAATACGCATGGGGGTTGCGATATCATTGAATACTTCTTCAACGTACCCGATCATCGTCGAATCTATCGATGTAGAAATGTAAGTGATCAGACCCATATATCACCTGTTATATTCTTCGAGGCCTTTGAACGGCGATTGTTTTCCAACCTCGCCGCCGAGGACCATGAAATAGGTGCCGGCCATCGAAGCCAGAGCGGACTGGGTCCGCAGACTTTCATTGACCTGCTGGGTCAGCTCGATCATCACGCGGGTGTTGATGTCGACGCTCGTTTTCAGGTCCAGGCTGTTTTCAATGGCGCTGATATAGCTGGGGATTCTATCCATGCTGCTATTTGCGCGCTTGTAAGAAACCTCCGCTGTCGAGGCTGCGATCGCGCCCTGCGCGGCTGCGTTTGCAAGAAAGAATTTGCTGGGCGAGCCGTCATCCTTGAGCGCAAACGCTTTTTCAAGTCCGAAATCCAGTCGAAATTTCGCAAGCGCCTCACTGATCGCCTCGGGTTCGAGCGGCAGGCCTTCCAAGGCAGTCTTTGCCATTTCATTGAGGCCAAAACCACCCGCACGTTCCTCCGCCTTTTCCGGCTCATTGTGGAGCGGGATCGTCTTCACGCCGTTCTGCGCATCCCGCATTTTTTCCAATGCGGCGGTCTGCGAAACAATCGTATTGAACAATTGGGTGATCCCGCCGCCGATCACCCGGGAAAGCTCAACAATCTTCATCAACTGCCCGATGGATACTTCGTCGTGGGATAGTTGCGCATCGTCTGGAGCACCGGGAATGGCGCCAATGATGGGATCGGCCAGACGTTCGATGATCTGCTGCGCTCGCACGGGCAGTGTCGCGGCACTGACGGACAGCAATGCGGTGAAAGACAGCAATGCAATATACCGGGTGTTGGTCATGCCTGTATTCCTTCTAGTATAGTTTGAATACCTTGAGGTCTTTCCCATAGACATGCACAGTTGTTCTTCCGCTCGGCAGGAACAGACTGGCAGGAAACGAGACCGGAAAGACATAAAAATAGAATAAGTATTTTCCGCATTACTAAAGCATCTCCGTGTAAAAATCCGGCCTGTCGCGCCAGCCGGCCGGCGCCCTTTCACCGCGTCCGCCTCCCAAGATATCGAGTGCCTTGCCCAAAGCGCCGAGATCCAGATCCAGGACCACACTGTCGGCACCGGATTTCATCAACACGAAGTGGTTGTCGACATTGCTCATTTGCAGGAACGAGGTTTCCGTCGGCGTCAGGTGTAGCGGCGCCAATTCCGCTTCCGTGTTAAAGGCGCTGGGATAGACGAGGCGCGTTACCGCGCTTTCCAGAATGGCGTCGCCGGCGCGGCTGTTTTTAATGTGGGATACGCGCTGCGTCAGGAGAACGACGGCAACGTTCTTCTTGCGCATGGTCAGCATCCAGTCCTTCAGACGGGATTCGAAATACGGATCGTCGAGAAGCTTCCAGGCCTCGTCCAGCACCAGAAGCGTGGGATGTTCGTCTTCCACGAGCCTTTCGACCCGTCGAAACACATAACTCAGCCATGCGGTGCGAACGGTATCGTTATCGAAGATTTCGGAGAGATCGAACGCGGTAACCCCGTCATCGAATGCGAGGGGATCGAGGCCCTTGCCTCCAAACAGCCAGCCAAACTGGCCGGTATCGTCCCAGCGGCCCAGGCGATTGTAAAGATCGCCATCGTCGTCGGTTGCACGCAGCTGACTGCGAAACTGCTCGAAATTCTGCAGTCTCCGGTCCGCAACGCTGTTGGACTGGACAGCATCGGTTAGTGCCTGAATCTGTACGGGATTGAGCCTGTCGCCGTCATTTTCAACCATTGCGGTCAACCAGTCCGTCAGCCATGCGGCGCCGCGCGCGTCTGCTTCGGCACGCATGGGGTTGAACGCCGTTTCCGCACCCATGCGCACAGCGGAATAATGGCCGCCCATCGCCCGCACGGCCATTTCGAAGCCGTTATCCTTGTCGAACAGAATTGTACGAACATTCAGCCTTTGCGCCTGACTTATCAGAAATGCCGTGCCTAGCGTCTTGCCGGATCCGGTCTGGCCAAGCACCAGCGTGTGACCGACCGTTCTCTGGTCGCGTTTGCCAGGAAGGTGAAAATTGAATCGGAACGTTTCTCCGCGCGCCGTCGGAATAATCGTGACGGCGTCACCCCAAGGGCATTTCTCCGGCGGATTGCCTTTTGGCAGACCATGAAGCGCGCAGAGCTGCGCAAAATTCTGCGACGAGATCATTGCCGGGCGGGTACGATACGCAAAATTACCAGGATGTTGGGCGAAATACACGGCACGCGATGAAAAGCTTTCGCGCACGATTGCCGCCCCCGCATCCTGCATGGCGCGGGTCACATATGCCATGGCTTGTTCGAGTTCGGCACGGCTGTCGCAAAACAGGGCAATGCTGCAATGGTGTTCACCAAAGACCACCCTGCCAGAGGCCACATCGTCCTCGGCCTCTTCCAGCTGCGCCAACAGCGAGACAGCGGCATCCTCGGCGGCGCGCATCTGCTTACGTACCCTTGAAATCTTCCCCTGCGCCGAAATCGGATCTATCGGGGTGAAGCTCTGTGTGACAACGGTATCATACGGCAGGTTCAAACGATCGAGAATGCCGGGGTAAGTTTCGTTGGGGTAATCCTTGACCGAGACAATGGTGCCGAAGCGAACACGGCCTGCGCCATGGCATTCGAAGACCCGTCCCTGGAAGCTTATCTGCGACGTCGCGAGGCGATCTGAAACCGGTACAAATTTTGCGCCGGGAATAAGTTTGACGTCCGATCCGTCAATGGCGGTGCGCAGCAGGCCCAGCCACCTGCCATCGCTGACCTTGAGCCGGGCGGGTTTGGCCTCACTGAGACCCACCATGCAGGTTTTGACCATTTGATCCAGACGTACAGCGCGCCCGGTGATCTCTTCGCGGCTATAGACATCCTTTCCGCTGAAGAGCGAAACAAACTTCGTGATGCGGCGAGGTGGCCGAATGACCAGCGTTACCATCGTAACGCGATCACGCAGCCCTACAGTCTGGAGATATTCCTGCCACCGGCGGTCGATCTCCTGGTTGAACGGGTGACCGGAAACGGGTGTTATTCGCGGCTGTGTTTCCACTGAAATTCGATGGACGTAGTAGCCGACATCCGTGCGCTGCTGAGCGATGAAGCGCGACAGCGAATCGCACAGCTCGACAGTGTGGCGCGCGTCCATCGTGTCGGCATTGATACCTTCCACCGCAAACGACGCCATGAGGTCGCCGTTGCGCAGCATGAGCGTGGTATCATTGACGACGCTCAGATAGGGCAGATCGCCAACCAACATTTCGCTGCGTCTGATCGACTTGTCGGTCGTCTGCCTGGTGGCGTGGGTTGCGGGCGCCTCAAGCACGGTACACCACCCCTTCGCCGGTAAGCAGGCCCGGATGCATCCGAGTCTGCTGCACGGTGGCAATGAAAACGCTGATGATCTTGGGGTCATAAGCGGCCAGACCACGCAGGGCCACATAACCGAACCCGCCCATCAGGACCAGGTAGAGAAACGATTGCGAGATGATGAAACCGAGAATAGTCGCCGTAACCAGCACCACCAGATACATAATTGGTAGTCCGGCAAACGTCACCTCGCGCGTCAGACCGATGAAGAGCGGCGTATGTTGCATTGTATGGGATCTCCCGTTCGTGGGGCTCGGCCGCTTGGCCGAGCATTTCCGGCACTCTTTGAAGCCTCGTGTTACATGGCGCCAAGGCTGCCGACGAAGGTTGCACCACCGAAGACAATTGCGATGCCGAGAATGACGGAGATCGCAAACGTCCAGTCCATACGCCCGAGCATAAAAACGAAACCAATGGCGATAACGGCGATGGAGGCACAGGCGATACCGAGTGGTCCGGTGAGCGCCTTGACGATACCGTCGATAAAATTAGTAATGCCGCTGAATTCCTGCGCAGCGCTGGGATGAGCCGACAGCAGCATATAGGTCGTGGCCGCGAACAGCAGGCGATAGGTCTTGATGTTGCGTTGAAGATGAAGACGGATGAATGACATAGTACCCTCTCAAATGAATTGGACTTTATTTCTACTTATACGGGAATCTGGTTTGTTTTCGGTGTCGCGTCTTCAGCGGTGCAACCCGTTGCAAACCCTGTTTTGGCTCTTTTTCCGACACCCTCCGGTGGCAGTTCGACGTCAGACTGCAACGCGGCCGCATGAACGATATCGGCAACGTATTGGCGCGTTTCACGATAGGGCGGAATGCCCCGATATTTTTGCACGGCACCGGGCCCGGCATTGTATGCGGCGAGCGCCAGTGCCGATGACCCAAACTGGTCGAGCATCTGTGCGAGGTAACGTGCTGCTCCTTCCAGATTGTCCCGCTCGGAAAAGACGTCGCATACTCCCATGGCACGGGCAGTGGCGGGCATTAACTGGCCGAGGCCACTTGCACCGGCACGCGACACCGCTCTTGCATTAAAGTTGCTTTCGCGCTGGATCATCGTCGTGAACAATTTCACAAAAGACTGCCGGTCCAGCCCTGCCCTAGCGACACCGCCATCCCGAGAAAACTCGAAGGCGACCTGCGTAGCCAGATCACGCATTTTATGTTGCTCGGCGGAAAATCGCCGGGTTAACGCCCGCGGTTTCGGCAGCGGCTTCTCAGGGTCATCACGCACACTAAATGATATCCGGTTAGCGGGCTTGGCAGATTTAAGATCGAGATCGAGAAGAACCGAACTATTGCGAGTGGCAGGCGATTGATCGGATCCTACAATCACATGCGATATTGCCATGCGGGGTTGCCCCTCCTCTTTCGCTGTCACCTGGTCGAGGGACGGCGTGCCCTCGGGCACGCCGCCATCCATTGTTGCAATCTGTCCATTATCCATTTGTTCAAAAACAGCTGATCGGACATCGCTAAAGTGACCGAGCAGCAATGCACCTGAAATTACAAATACGCAGTATTTATTGGTTATTATAAATTCGCAGCACAATAGTTTAATTAAATATTTCATATCAAAAATCCTGATCTATATTTAATTTATGGCTACATATTCATAATTAACTCGCCTGAAATATTGTACCTATAATCTTCCACAACCGCTTCATGTCAACACGGACTTCGGTTGCATTTGTAACGGATATGTAATTTAGCGATTTCGCGTTTTTTTTCGTGGCCAGTCATCCCACCGCAAAGACTGGAAAGTCCAACAAATACGGGGGGTTCCAGTCGATGGAGAGTCGTGAGTTCGCCAGGTGTCCGTCGTCGCACCCTCTTTTTTGGCATGATGCCATGCGCATCGCGACGGTTGTCTCACACGCCACGCGCGCTTTAAGTTTTGGTTATGCCTAATTCGTTTGTAACAGGAGCGACCATGCAAACCATTCTTGTTGTCGATGACGATCCCTCGATGAGAAACCTCCTTGTCGATTATCTTTCAAAGCACAATTTTCATGCGTTCGCTCTGGAAGATGGTTCGCAGCTTCGGCGATCTCTGGCCGCAAAGGCCGTGGATCTGGTTATCGTCGACCTCAACCTCGGCGAGGAGGACGGGCTGGAGATCGTGCGCGAGCTGAATGACAAACCCGATCTCCCGGTCATTATCATAAGCGGTAACCGCCTGGAGGAGAACGACAAGGTGGTGGGGCTGGAAACCGGGGCGTCCGATTACATCACCAAGCCGTTCGGGATGCATGAGTTCTTGGCTCGGGTGCGCGCGGCGTTGCGCGGACGCATCGATCGCAAGCCTGTTAATTCCAATGCTGTTTATGTCTTCGACGAGTGGCGCGTAAACACACGCCACCGCAAGCTGCGCGATGCCTCCGGAGAGGAACTGAAGCTGACCTCGACGGAATACAATCTTCTAATGGCGTTCCTGAAATCGCCAAAACAAACACTCTCACGTGAACAGCTTCTGATTGCCTCCCGCGTCTATGACCAGGAGATATTCGACCGCAGCATCGACGTTCTTATCCTTCGCCTACGCCGGAAGCTGGAACTGGATGCATCCAATCCACGCTACATCAAGACAGAGCGCGGCATGGGTTATCATTTCGATGTCGATGTCCACATCGAGCAACCAGGCCAAGGCACAGCGGGTCGCATCATACCGAGCTACAAGGGCTCCCAACACGCTCCTCATTCGTAGTTACTAAGCCGCCACCTTAAATCCGGTGACATTCATCAGCTGAAGCAACGCTTCTCTGAAAGCATTCCCTCACAACTTATTCGGCAGGAGACACCATGGCAGATGCAGCACGGATGAAGCGTTTTCTCAACATAACGGCGACATTCGCCCACCAACTTAATAATGATCTCGCAGCGGTCCTTGGATATGCGGAGATTCTAGCCGACGACGCAAATGCGGATGAAGCCGTCAACACCTACGCGATGGAAATTCTTGTCGGTGGACGTAGCGTGCGATCGACTGTCGAGCGATTCCACATGCTTCACCGTCTCGCCAGTGCCGAGGTCTTCCCGTTTGATGTCCGCCAGGTCATCGAGCGGACACGAAACGCTCTGCTCTCCCGGCTTGTACCAAGCCTCAGATTGGCTGTCGATACGTCGCAATCACCATTGACACACACCGGAAGTCCAAAAGATCTTGAGCCTATTTTGCGCGAGTTATGCGATGTGGCTATGGGCAATATTTCACATACTGGCACACTCTATATTGCGTCCGATACTATCGAGGTGACTTCGCCAAAACACCTGTCTCACGGGCTCCTGTCGGAAGGGGAATATGTGCGGATCACAATTCAGGCGACCGCAGATGGCGTCACTCCCGCAGATATCGAAACAACAGAGTATGCGACCATCAAGGACGATATGCGGCCCGGTAAAATCAGCGGTGAGTTGATCGGCGCGCGGTCGGCAATTTATCTTCTTGATGGCGTCCTGCACACACTTAGTCAGCCCAATCGATATAGTCAGTCCGAGATTTACCTGCCCGCCACGGAATATGTTCCATAGGCGAGAACACCCGGTTTAAACGGAGCCGTCAAACTGTCTGGTTGTTCTTACGTCTTCAGGACCTAAAACCGCTACGCTTTTTTACTGGAAATGCTCTGGATGCATGGAGAGGGCATTCCGGTGAAAACCTTTCTCGCCTCTCTCGGGGAAGCAGCGCCCAATGCTGTGGTCCAAAAATCGAAAAAGCTTTCTTTGACCTGATGAAAAGTCTTGGGTGTAGAATCCCACCCAAGACTTGGATCATTTTCCCACTGCGCGGCGGCGATCAACCGGATCTGCGCAATGAGTGTCATAACGCTCGCTCCAATATTCAAGCGCAAGCAGAATGGGCTCGAGGGTGCGTCCAATCGGGCTGATGCTATATTCCACCCACACATCCGGCTTCGTCGACGCCTCGCGCATCACCAATCCGCGTCGTTCAAGATCATGAAGCTGGCGCAAAAGGTTCTTGGGCGCAGCCAACGGCATGCATCGCCGAAGTTCGGCAAAACGCAACGGTCCGGCCAACAAATGCCAGAGAATAACGAATTTCCAGCGACCGCCGAGCAGGGCTGATGCTCCTTCCAGCGAATCCGCCTCTATCTTTGTTTGATCGTTCTTTACAGCATATCGCATTTGGCTCTCTTCGGTGTTCCTCAGCCATTGTTGAAACTAGGCTGGTAAAGTAAATTCACGTTGTTACTTAATATACTTTACGATACCGCCCGCGATTTGCAATTTTCAAACAGTTATATCTGTAATAGACGTGTATTTTAGCAGCGGATAATACCGTCTTAAAAACGCGCCGCGGCGGTCATGCCTCGACCCGCCCTTCCATTACTTGCGAGGCGACCATGCTGCGAACCGCAGCATGGATACTGTTGCGATGACACCGCTCGTGCCAGATGAGCGACACCTGGTACGATGGAGGCGCCGGCCCTTTTTTCGGCAGGAATGTTTCCAGATCAAATCGATGGGATAGGAACCTGGCTGAAGGAGAAGGCAGGACAAGGATAGCGTCCGTATCATGAACTAGTCGCGCGGCGGTATGAATATCGGGCACGGTTATGGTCTCTCGCCCGCGCGGTCGCAATGCTTCCAGCCCGTCACTCACCTCGCCAAACCCGGCATTAAAGACTGCACCAATTCGCACGGAGAGAAACCGGCCAAGGTCCGCATAGGGTATGGTGCCTTGCAGTGCGGCATGTCCTTTGCGC
The DNA here is from genome assembly GCF_030209895.1 of Agrobacterium sp. CFBP2214. NCBI lineage: Bacteria > Pseudomonadati > Pseudomonadota > Alphaproteobacteria > Hyphomicrobiales > Rhizobiaceae > Agrobacterium > Agrobacterium sp. CFBP2214. The sequence goes on from NZ_JARVRC010000022.1 coordinate 36,274, forward strand.
GCCAGACAGAGCGAAGGGATCGGCGGCAAAGCCCGACAGAAGAAGCCAGGGGGCGTGTCATCGGCCTGGCCCAATGCCAGATCGATCCCGCCATCCGACATCTGGCTGAGAATATTGGACAAGCGAATATGGGGAAGAAAAATAGTGGTTGATGAGACTTCGCGAAAATAAGCTGTGAGACTTGGAGCCAGAAAGAACGCAATATGATCAGGCATGGCAACACTGAAGCGTTCGGGCGCGATGATCCGCTTTGAAAAGACCTTGTCGATATTGCCAAGCGCCGCTTGGACCTTGGGCATCAGTACCTTTGCAAGCGGCGTTAACACAAAAGAACGCTGGTTGCGGATGAGAAGTTCATCCTCAAACAATTCCCGCAGCCGCGTCAGGGCCCGGCTGGTAGCAGGCTGGCTCAACTGCAGCGCATTGCCGGCATGTGTAATGTTCCGATGCTGCAACAACGCATTCAGCACCACCAGAAGATTGAGGTCAAACTGCCCAAGATCGACATTGTCCGTATCGTTTTCGGTCCACAGAGCGAGTTTGGCGACCATGTAACTAGTCTTCCCGATCAACCGCGCGCAAGGCGGTTACCGAAAGCTGTTCCTGCGCCATGGCATCCCTGACTGACGCTTTTAGTTCATTGAGCGTGCGAGTGCGTTTATTCTGGGAAGCGCCAGCAAGCCATGCCAGCGAAATCCTCTCCGGACTAATGGATACCGGCGGTAACACAGCCGCCAGCCGCAGGCTTTTGGAAAGCCAGCTGGCGATGGAGCGGGGGACGGTCAATGCAAGATCGCTCTCGGAAACCATGAGCGCGGCAGCTGTCACATCCGGAATCTCGATCATATTGGATCGTCTGATGCCATGGCTATGCAAGGCCTCACCCAGCTGAGGAAAAATTTCCCTGCCATTCTCGACCAGACTTATTTGCTGAAGCGACAGATAGGCGCCTTCACTCGGGCGCGCACCACCAACCCCTTGCCGATTGTAACCAACCAGCGTGACAAATTCCTCTTCTGCCACAAGTTCGCTTTCGATGTCCGTATCGATCGTGGAGATACCGCCAAGGACAAAATCGGCCGTCCGCAAACGCAGCTGCGATAGAGCTTCGTCCGCAGATCTGTGCGTGGCAATTTTTAACATCTCATTTTCACGGCCGCTAAATTTGAGAAAATAGGGCAGCACGGCAGGCGTCAATCCGTTGCTGATGCTCAGCCGTGTTTCCGCCTCCATCGGTCGGGAAGATATCAGATCTCTGATATGGAGCATGGCCGCCGGCAATACGGTCGCGAGATAATCGCCATATGCCGTCGGCTTCAGGCCGGTAGAACTACGAACCAGAAGATCGTCACCCAAAAGATCACGCAAACGTCCGAGCGATCGACTCATGGCAGGCTGGGTTTGACCGAGCTTTCTGGCCGCATGGGTCACATTTCGACAATCCATCAGAGCTTCAAGAGCGATCAGGAGGTTTAGATCGATACCGGACAACCTCCTATGCAATGAGGATTGATCTTCCGCTTGGCCGGCTTCCTCCGTGTCATCCCCATCACGCCAGTCCGTCATGTCGTTCCTAACCTTGACGATTCGCTCCCTGTTGCAGGGACCAGTCATACGGGAAATAATCAACCCAGACCGGAAAATTTAATTGTATTACTGATCAACGGCGTTGCATTAGTTGCAAGGAAATCAGTTTTTTGCAACCCTCATCGTTGGCTACTGCAATGACAGCACAACATCGCCTTTGGCGCGGCCGACGCAGGTCAACACCAGACCGTCCGCCATTTCATCGCTCGACAGACAATGTCCACCATCCATGTCGACATCGCCTGAAACCGCGCGCATCTTGCAGGCACCACACACCCCTGCCCTGCATGAGTGGGTGAGGTTCACGCCGTTTGCTTCAGCCGCTTCCAGTATCGTTTGGCCCGACTCTGACGCAAAACGCTCACCGCTATGTTTTATCTCGATGTTCGGGGCACTTCTGACGGGAACTGTCCGGGCTGGAGGGGTAACACTGACGGGGGGCGACAACATTGTGCGCGGTGTCACGACCGCTGGGATCGGTTTGGGAGCCTCGATGACGCTTGCCACCGCGATCGAAGCACCGGAAGTGGGTTTTAGAGCGGGAACGGGCGGCGATACGGTCCCGGCCGGTACCGCAGGAGCTACTGCCGCCGCAGCCGGGGCAACAGGACCGAAACTCTCCTGATGATAATGCCGAAGCGGAAAATCCATTTTCTGCAAAAGAGATCGAGCAAAATCCATGAAACCTGGCGGTCCACAGGTAAACACTTCCCGCTTCAGATAGTCCGGGGCATAGCTCCGCAGCAAATCCGAGTTCAGAGGTCCGACTGGACCGTGCCAAGGCAGACCCGGCGACAGCGCGCTAGGCAAAATCGCAAGACGCAGCCGCGTACCCAGCCGTGTGCTGAGATAAAGCAGCTCCTGATGGAAGATGATGTCCGCCGGTGTCCGCACACTGTTGATGAAAACAATGTCCGTGGTGGTCGGTGTATCCGCCAGCCATCGCAGCATGGACATACAGGGCGTAATTCCGCTGCCGGCGGCCAAAAACAATATTTTCGGGGCCATGTGGTCGGCGCACGTAAATTTGCCCACCGGACCACTAATGGTACACTCCATCCCCTCGATCATGTTTTCAAACAACCAATTCGACATCCAACCCATCGGTACCTTCTTCACGGTAATCGACAACAGGTAGGGCCGCGAGGGTGAAGAAGAAATGGTGTAGCTGCGCCGCAGGGTCTGGCCCTTGAGGTCAATGTCGATAGTAACGAATTGTCCCGCCTTGAAATGAAACAATACCTGTGGTTCAGCCACGAAATTATAGGTCTTGGTGTCATGGGTCTCCTGAACAATCGAGACACAGCGAACGCGCGTCTTACCCGCCTGCCAGAGACGAACCCCCGCGGCTTGCGCCGAAGCTGGGGCTGGGGCTGGAATCGGAGATTGGACGGGGGTCTTGACTTCCGGCGCACGCACCACCAACACAGGTCTTGTACCCTCCGGCTGCTCCTGCTCCGGCTTTGGCGGGGTTTCCCGCACATGACCCACGATCCGGTGCAACTCCTTGCGCGCCTGGGCCTTCGCTTTTTGGTCTCCCTGAAGAAGTTTTACGCCATAGATTCCCCCTTCAAGCCGCTCCAGAAAGCGGCTTAGATCCTTGCGTAGCTTCTTGTCCCTGGCCTCACCGACCAGCAGGCTCACATGTGTCATGGCCTCGCTGATTGACGCACTTGTCACCGTGAGACGGCCATCCTCGTAAGCGCTCCAGAAAGTTGAATATTTCTCCCGCAGTTCTTCGAAAGCTTCAAGGAGATCAGGATTTTCGCTCCAGGCTGTCTCTTTCAGCAGGGTCTGGAAACGGCGAACTTCCTGGGCGGTGATGTCCTTTTCAACATCCGCCACATATACGAACATGGAAAAGGCAATTCGGGCAATGAAGAGGGATGCTTTTTGTTGTTCAACCGAAACATTCGTATTCATAACAATACTTTCTTTATTTAAAAATAACCTATCAAATATTCTCGTCTGTCGGTTCCGAATGGATAACCCGGCCGTTGCGCGCCGAACGTTCACCGACATGCAGGTTCACAGCGCAAACTTCGACATCGGGACGAGCTGGAACATCAAGTAAAATGGAAATGTCGCTTTCCGTTTCCGGAAAATAGGGGGAATCCACGGCGCCGGGGGCGAACCTGAACAAATCGCCAGCTTCATACGATACCCCAGACACGTAGTTCATACCGGCCGGATCGAAGAGCCGGACCGACCCGGTATACACGAGGAAAAACCGCTGCTCGCCGGTTCTCGCTTCAAGCCGATCGCCTCGACGATACTTTACCGCACGAGATTCAAGTGCCAGCGTGGAAAGTGATGTTGGATTTAATCGGCGTAACTTGCTGTGGCGGGCGAGAATGGCCAGACGGTGAACTGGGTGAATGTGAACCATATCCCCCGTCTCGATCTCGTTGTCCCAGTCAATCACCACAGATGTGGCGGTAGCCTCCGCGCTCCCGAACCGAATGACACTGTGTCTCGTGACGGCCACGGGTTCATTGTGAACCTGGGAGCCGTTCACAAAAATGACTGCGTTATCCACACGCATGAGACGAACTTCGCCGTGTTCGGCTTTGAGTTCGGCGTGGTAGGTCCACACCGCAGGATCAGAGATACTGATGTCGTTATCGACAGCCCGGCCGAGTGTGACGAGACGCTTGTTAAGGCATAGGATCTGGCTACCGCTCGCCGTATTCACGGTAGCGCGGAACGTTACTACCGCACTGTCGGACTGTGATGGTGTTTCGAGCCCGCCGACATGCTTGGCGACCGCATACAGCATCGCATGTTGCCGCGTATCCGACTCTTCCAGCAATCCCCGCGCCACGCTCGCAACCAGCTCCGGTGCCATATAGCTGAATACCGTCAAGCCGATAGCGCGGATAGTCGGGTCTTCCAGCGTCAACACTTCAAGGAGGCTCTGTTCGATATCGCGGCTACCCGTAACCGCACGATGGTAGGCCGCATTCTCCCACTCCCCAAGGCTGCGCGTTTGCTGGAGCCTCTCCAGAACTTCCGCCGGGAATACCTCACGCCAGCGCATGTCCGGATTGGAGGGTACGGGTTGACGCAGCATGAGATTGAGGCGCGGCCCGGCAAGAGCTGCCAGATCATCAGCTATTCGACACGTTTCAGGCGTGTCGAGGAAATTGCGCAGAAGGCTGAGCGCGGTGCTAAACAACACCTGCTCCCGCTCCTCGAGATAGTCGAGCAACACGTCCATCAAAGAACTGCCGAGCGGATCGTACACTTCCGCCCGTTCCAGACACAGGCGAACCGATTTGTGCCGCACAAGCGCCTCAAGGCTGTCTTTCATCTCCTCGCTGACCATCCCGCCGGAAAACAGCGCCGCCAGAGCAGCTTCATGTTCGCTATCGCTCACCTGCAGGCTTTGCCGCATGACCGTGAGCATGGACTTTACCGCTTCAAGCTCCAGGATGTTGGCCACTGTCTGGCCCGTTTCCATTCGGTCGGCTACGGTTTTTTCCAGAATGCTGCGATACTGGGCAATAGAGGTTGCCTTTTCTTCCGCACTCAGACTGATCTGGTGCATGTTCGAATCATCGCTATATCCGAGCGCATCCAGAAGATAGTTATGATCTTCTTCGGTAATGTTCAGCTGCTTTCGGAAAGCTTCAAGCAACTTGTGCGATGTTTCTCCCCCCGTCGTGCCTTTCGCAATTTGCTCCTCCAGCATCTTGCTGTAGGCATCCAGCTTTTGTTGCTGCGAAAAATTGGGGAGGACTTTAGCCAGGAGATAAATTTCGTTGGGGCGTAGATTTTCAATCTTCTTGTTATCTGGAAAGGACGACCCATCCAGCTTCATGGTCTTGAGCTGTTTCAGCAGGCCGGATGCCATGCCTTCCTGCTGATAACGTTCCGGGGTTTGCAGAAGGACCTGCCGCAGCCAGATTGTCGTCAGGGTTACAATGGCGATATCCACGACCCGGCCGGCAAGCGGCGGCAAGAGAAGAATATTGGGGCGTCCGCCAAAGAGATAAAAAGCGTTGATGGAGACCCAAGCGCTGACGCACAGGCAATGATGAACAATAAGTTGCTCTGTCATGCCCGGATCGCGCGCGCGGATTTTCCGGTACAGCGCTTCAAGGCCGCGTCCAAGAATGAGACTCACAGCACAGGCCAGCCCCAGCACAAGGGGAGCAGACAGCATCTTTGGAATGGGAACAAGATATCCGAGGATAAAGAGGCCCGGCTGCAAAAGCTTGGCGTGAATGCCTTCTTCATGTGTCCATATGCCCGAGAAATAGTAATCCCAGCTTCCGGCATACAGATAATAGAACCCGTAAAACCCGATTATCAACCCAAAAAACATATAATAAACATTGCGGCGCGGGACGGCCGTGACGCCGCTCCAATAGGAGCGCTGCAAATCTATATCACCACAATTGGCCTTGCAGGCGACACATGCGCTTATGTCCCCCTTCCCGCTTGGCTTGCGACACATCGATTGCGGCAGTGCGGGACGGGAAAAGTGCGGGCTACTTTCCAAAATCCCGCCAGGTTCCGTATAGATTTTTTGAACGACATTTGCAGGGCAAAAAAAGTTGCACCAGGTTTTTCCGCCCCACAGCATACCCGTCAACATTGCGGCGCCGATCACCGATAAAAGCGCGATCGCCAGCGTGAAACGATCGGTGTTAATCAGGAGAAGCCGTGCGATGATACCACAAAACAACAGCCCGAATTGCACGTACCAGCTGTTCCGTTCCAGCCAGCCGTCGCGTTTAATAAGGGGGATAGTGAGCTTTATCAGCCCGGTTCGACGTTCCAGTGTACTGCGGCGGCGGCGAAAACCGAGATATGACGGAATTTGCGACGCGAGCGAGAGGGGGCAAATACGACGCCAGGCCTCATGACCAAAAACCATCAGAAAAAGCGGCAATATCGGCACGATCATCGTCCAGAACATACGGCTGCCCATAGAATATGGCTGATTGGGCAGCACCTGGCCTTGTACCACTACGGGAGTCAAACTGACGCCGAAGGGACCGGCGCTGTCCGGACGGGTCCATTGCACAGAAAATGGATCGTAAAGAAGGGAGGCGATTAGCACCAGCCACGCAAATAGCAACAAGCCGCGTATGCTCAACATTGCTCGTTCGGGGAAGGATGAGAACATGCAGGATTTCCTTAACGCCGACCGAGGCGGGCGGTGCTCTTGATCGATTGCAGTCTTCTCGAAGACGGCATCCCGCATCAAATCAAAGCACGGCGAATACTCAATACTCGCCACAGGCATATTGGTATGCGTCTGGCGTATGGTGACTCCCTGTCACTTTTGCCCTAAAGCTGACGACATATCGCGCTCAAGACTTAAGAGACCTGCAAAAATGAAACCCCATTTTCCGCCAGACACAAAGCGAGTGGTCTTGCGGCTGAAAATATCAGAGGACTGCAAGGCGGTGCTGCCAAGGCTTGCGCGCTTCGGCGTTCTCTGTTGTGCAATGGGGACAGCAATACTCGGCACGGTGGCTCACGCGCAGACCCCCGACATCGGGGAGCCGATTACACCCGTACCCCAGCATACCGAACTGAATACCCAGAAAGTCGAGTTGGGAAAAAAACTATTCTCCGACAGTCGATTGTCAGGCGACAATGGCGTGGCCTGCACAAGCTGTCACCTGAAGCAATTTGGCCTAACGGATGGCCGCGCGCTTTCGCCCGGTTTACCGGGCTGGCCCGGCCAAATAAACACGCCTACCCTTTACAATGTTAGCCTGAACGCGCTTTTCAGTTGGTCGGGTCAAATCAAGACGCTGCATGATCAGGCGGATGGAGTGGTAGAACGGACAATGGGTGGCCACTGGCCGGAGGTCGTCGCCACATTGAACCGCGATAGTAAACTGACCCAAGCCTTCGATGCGATCTACGACGATGGCCTTGTGAGGAAAAACATTGTGGACGCGCTGGTAGAATACGAGCGATCCCTGAATACGCCAGACGCCCCCTTCGACCGTTATTTGCGCGGTGAGGAAAACGCCATCAGTGCAGAGGCAAAGGCGGGTTATGGCCTGTTTAAGGACTATGGCTGCGCGTCCTGTCATCAAGGCGTGAATGTCGGCGGAAATATGATGCAAGTTTTCGGCATATTCGGAACTCCTCCGGGTACCGAGGATGGCGCAAGTACCCACGGATCGGCGAAAGCCACAGGTATCAGCGAAAATGAAGCCGTTTTCAGAGTGCCTTCTCTGCGTAATGTGGCAAAGACAGCCCCCTACTTCCATAACGGATCGGCCCGCACGCTGCCCGATGCTATCAATGTCATGGCCATAAATCAGCTTGGTCGTGATCTGGCCACCGAAGAAGTTGCTCGGCTGGAAGCATTTCTGGAATCTCTGACCGGTGAACATCAGGGATTCCCCGTGGGCAATTCGGGACAATGACAGGACAACCGAATGAAGATCTCTGATTTTATCGACGATGTCTCAGGCCGCAGCAGAATCCAGCGATTTGCAAGTTCGCGCAAGGGGTGGATGTGGTGTGTTGCTTTCGTGGTTCTGCTGTCAGGCCTGCTCAGCTGTCTCGTTTGGTACGCCCAACGACCGAGCCAGGCGCTGCCGGCGTTCCAGCAAAGTTTCGAGGAGTTGCGCAGCCTCGAGGCCCAATGGAACTCCGGTATTCTGGCGCTACAGCTTGGAATCACGCCGAATTACGACAATGTCACCCTCACGGCACGAGATCTCGAGCAAGGGTTGAATGCTTTAACGACGCTCACCGCGTCAAATCCAGAACTTGTCGGTCTTTTAGACAAATTGCGTCAATATCAATCCTCCATAGGCCAGAAGAACGTTTTATTTCAACAGGTGAAAGCAAGCCACGCGATGCTTCGCAACGCCGTATCCGTGCTGCCTGGTGTTATCGCTGAATGTTATGAACATCCTGGCGTGGCGGCCCAGGCGACCGGTAACAAGCGTATATCCGACCTCATCACCGAGAGTGTGAACAGCGTGATGAGCTTCTTGACGGCACCCACCCCTCTGCTTCAGGGGGAAGTGAACGAGCGGCTTTCTAGAATACGCGACGCAGCTCAGGCAACCGAGACCGGCCTGGCAAATGCACTGAACCGCCTTCTGGCACAGATCGACGTTGTGGTGCGTGAGCGCATCAAAGGCAACGATCTCAGCCTGCAATTGAATGCGGTTGCAACGGATGCGGACGCCAAGGTTATTCTCGAGCAGGTCCGGGAACTTTCCGTTGGAGCTGAGGCAACAAAACGTGCGCTCTGGCTCGGCGTTATTTTGCTCAGCGCCATACTTTTCGTCCTCTTTTTGATCCTAGTATACAGCCTTTCCCGACGGTTTCTTAAGCTCAAAAAAGATAACGCAATGCTTCAACAAGCCAATGAAAATGTCGAGGAACAACTTATGCAGTCGGCGAAGCTGTCGGCGCTTGGCCAGATGGTTGCAGGTATCACACATGAGATCAACACACCTCTCGCCTATGTGAGAGCCGTGTTTGAACTGATCCGCGAACGCCTGACCTCTGAAACAGCTCTGGAACAGGCCGCCGATGAAGAAGCGCATGAGGAAGTGGTAATGTTGCTCAGTGACGGACTGCATGGCCTCGACGAGATCGCTACCCTCGTCCGCACCATGAAAAATTTCAGTCGACTGGATAAGGGCACCATTGAGCCTTTCTCCGTAGAAGAGGGGCTTGAAAGCGCACTGCTGCTGGCGAAGCCCAAACTGAAATACGTGGCGGACATCAAGCGGGATTTCGATTCCATTCCGCCCATCATGGGATCTCCAACGCAACTTCGACAGGTTTTTCTCAATCTGATTGTCAATGCGGCTGACGCTATAGCGTCCACAAACCGTCGCGGGACGCTGACATTGCGGACGTTGATAACGTCATCCGACACGGTACAGATCGATATTTGCGACGATGGTCCTGGTATCCCGGAAGAGAATTTGTCCAAGATCTTTGATCCATTCTTCACGACAAAAAGCGTCGGTCAGGGAACTGGAATGGGTCTGTCAATTTGCTACCGCATCATTGAAAACCATGGCGGTACAATCGCCGTCAATTCTTGGGTTGGAAAGGGATCTGTTATCACCCTCATCTTGCCCAGAAAGGATGCGTCCTTCGCATCAGCAAATACCCCAAAACTATCGCACATCAGCGAGACATTGCTCTCAACAGGCTAAGAACAACGGCGGACCTATCTCGCGACCCCGAGTTGCGCAGTCCATGGAATTGAGGTTAGTGATATGAATGATAAGCCTGTACTCTTGTTTGTCGATGACGAGGAGCGGATCGTTAAGCTGCTGAAGATCATGTTCCGCAGTGAATATGAAGTCTACACGGCAACGAGCGCAAGAGAAGCACTCGCAGTGCTGGAGACTATTACCGTCGATGTGTTGATCAGTGACCAGCGAATGCCGGAAATAACTGGCATTCAGCTTCTTTCGCAGGTGCGCGAGCGTTGGCCGGAGACGGTGCGTCTTCTGCTAACCGGCTACAGTGACCTCGTTGCCATCGTCGGCGCGGTCAACGAGGGAGAGGTTTATCGTTTCATCAATAAGCCGTGGAACCAAGCCGAACTTCGGGCTGTCATCGCCGAGGCGGTAGATTCGGCTCAAAGCGCGCGGACAATCCGACAGACTGTCGCACCAATCTGGGGTGACGATACCAACACGCCTTTCAGCGTCGCTTCGCAGCTGCTGGCCATCGAGGGCTGTGACGCAGATCGGCAAGAAGTTGTAGAAATGTTCAGCTATGATTATCGCGTACACGCTGCCCGCACTCTGAAAGAGGCGATCGACATTCTCACGCATGAGCAGATTGGGGTCATTGTCTCCAATGCCGAGGTGGATGGTGTCGATATTACCGACGTCCTTGCGGAAATCGGGAGGATTGATCCCGCCATTACGATGGTGGTCATGACGGAGAAGCCGAGCAGCGAGACTATCATCAACCTTATCAACAGCGGCCGCATTTACCGTTTTGCCATGCAACCCTTGAGCCCTAACCTGTTTCGCCTTGCCGTCCATGCGGCTATGCGCGAACATCACCGCCGCCTTGCCGACCCCCGGGTCGTTAAGCGTCGTATGCTATTAGAGGCATCAAAAGATAGCGAATCAGACGGCATGTACAATAGTCTGGTTCAGAACCTTCGCCGCTTTACTGAAGTTTCAAGGGCAACAGCTGAGTGAGGCGCTCGGTCTCGACACTCCGTCGCAAATGGCGGTGACTTCTCAATAGAGCGAATCGCGGGCCTGCCCGCCGGCTCTGCTGGGCTTGGAACATGCTTTACGGGGTAAAGCCCGTCTTCGCTGTCCGGTGCTTATCACCCACAGGGTAGGCCTTTGCGACTGGATGCTTTTCCTCTTAAGGCAGAACCGATAGCGCCGATGGAAAGGCGTAATGCTCAATATGTCCGGCTCATGGACTGACAGCATCAACAATTTGAGGGAGTTCGCAACCCTTTAGACGTTACGACTGTAACTCTGCCATATCTAGAACACGTCTGGTGAAAAGCGAAATCGTCGGGCGTGCTCCAACTCTTTGTTTTTACGCATTTTCCGGACAGCGATTCCGGTAAATTGCGGACAGTCTTTTGGCGAATAAAAGATCGACCTTCGCACGCGCCGTTTTTTGACATTCTGGACCCGCTTTGAGAGGTGTGCGGAGAATGGCGAGACGGAAGCAGGAGAGACTTACTGACGTGAAGGACATTCGAATGATATTGCGATAGGGGTGGCTCGGTTTGTCTGGACAGTTTCGGGCGTTTTGCCAAGTGGATTTCCGCCTCGATTATGCGGCCACCATCATCGGTGTCAGGGCGTTGAAGTAGCGCCTGATCCGGCGTCTGCCGGTCAAGTGATGAACGTGGGCGTAGGCTGTTGTAAAAGGTTAGATAGCGGCCGATGCCACCGCGAGCCTCGGACACTGTCTTGTAGGCATAGAGATAGACCTCCTCATATTTGATCGACCGCCAGAGCCGTCCAACGAAGACATTGTCCCGCTATGCACCCTTGCCGTCCATCGAGATGGCGACTTCCGACTTCTTCAGCGCTGCATAGCAGGCAAGCGCCTCCTCCACGGCCTCGATGCAGAAGGTTGCTTCCATCGTGATCGAGAGCTGCCATGGCAGAACCTTCCTACTGAACCAGTCGACGACGGCGCAGAGATAGACAAATCCGCCTGCCATTGGGATGTAGGTCAGGATACCGGACGCGGCGAGTAGTAGACGCTGCTACGGCTGAAGCCGAGGAGCCTAGCCTGTCTCACGATCGACAGCTTGTGCTCGCGGTCAATCATTTCTTTCCGCCCAGCAATCCCGCCTTACCGAGCGCATCGGACAAAAAATCATTCTCCAGCGTCAGCTCGCCGATCTTGGCGTGAAGCATTTTCACATCGACGGTCGGACTGGCCGGTTCTGCCCTCGCTTCATCACCGAAAACGCCTGTAGCCCCCTCAGGGAGCTGGTCTTTCCACTGCTTGATCTGGTTGGCGTGCACGTCGAACTGCTGGGACAATTCCACCAGCGTCTGCTCGCCTCGGATGGCGGCCGAGCGCTACCTTCGCCTTGAAAGCTGAGCTATGGTTCCGGCACCGTCGTCTGAATTAGCCCCCCCCCCCGAAAGGCCCGGACATGCTCCCTCATTTAGCTAAGTGGGTAGAAGTAATGTTGGTAATATGACTGGTAGCAATTTTAAGATGGAAGTCCTCTCCGGTCCGGAACGTCGGCGGCGCTGGAGCAGGGCAGAGAAGCTCGCGATCATTCACGAGACCTATAAGGCGGACGCGACGGTGACCGTCGTCATGGCATTCAGCCGAACCAGTTGTTCGCCTGGCGCAAGCTAGCGTCCCAAGGGGCGCTGACGGCCACGGCCGCCGAAGAGGAGGCCGTTCCGGCATCCGAATACCGGGCGCTTCAGGCCCAAGTGAAGGAGTTGCAGCGCCTGTTGGGCAAGAAGACGATGGAGAGCGAAATTCTGAAGGAAGCCCTCGAAATCGCCGGCGGCCCAAAAAACGGATGTTGCGCTCGCTCTCTCTTCCAAGGGGGATTTTGGAATGAAGACCGTCTGCGAAACTACGGGTGTCGCCCGCTCGAATATCGCCGCGCGTGCCGCAGGGTCCCCTTCCAGATCCAGAGGACGCCCACCACTCCCGGATCAGGAGCTGGTGGAAGAAATCAAAGCCATCATTCCGACATGCCCACCTACGGCTATCGGCGTGTCCATGCCATCCTGCGTCGAAACGCCCAGAATGACGGACGTTCGTGGCCCCAACGCCAAGCACGTCTACCGGGTCATGAAGCTGCACAACCTGTTATTGGTGCGTCCATACCGGAGCGGCCGATGATCGCCTCAACGATGGTCAGTTCGCTGTCGAACATTCGAACATCAGGTGGTGCTCCGATGACTTCGAGATCAGCTGCGACAACAAGGAGAAGGTCCGCGTCAGCTTCGCCCTCGACTGCTGCGACCGTGAGGCTATCACCCATGTCGCCACCACCGAGGGCGGCAAGAGCCAAGACGTGCAGGACCTCGTGATCAACGCCGTCGAAAGCCGCTTCGGCCGTATCAACATGTTGTCCGAGTCCATCAAATGGCTCACCGACAACGGCTCGTGCTTCATCGCCAGGGACACCACATCCTTGCTCCGAGAGATTGGCATGGAACCGTGCACGACACCGGTGCAAAGCCCGCAGTCGAACGGCATGGCCGAGGTCTTCGTCAAGGCATTCAAGCGCGATTACGTCTCGGTGAACCCCACCCCGGATGCCGAGACCGTAATGGCGCAACTGCCGGTCTGGTTCGAGCATTACAATAATGTGCTTTAGGATATCAATCGCCGCGCGAGTTCTTCAGCTCGCAATCTCAAACATGAGCAGTCTTTTGAGGGCAACTCCATCCGGCGTCGCCGTCTTGTCATGGTCTCTCCTGTTCCCGGCATCTAAGCCGAAGTCAGGCAGAAATCCACTCATCTCCGCTGTGCAGATTTCCCGAACCAGCTTTCGGGTGGCAACCACAGAAGATTCGTCGGCTTTTGAAAAGCCCAAGAGTCAGGGTTAGCGACGATTGTCATCAGACACTTTCAGGCGTTGGCTGTTCGTTGTCGCCCTCGGCCATATTATTCAGGACAGTCACGATCACTTCGTCGTCGAATGATTGCAGGAGCGAAATCGCGGCGGCCTGGCATTCCTCGCGTCCTTCACTTAGACCGAGATTGAACGCGATTTCCATAGCCCCCAGCAATTGGACAAACTGTTCCGATGAAAAATGCTGGTCGGTATGAAGTTCCATAAATTTTTCTTTAGCCAAATCTAGCACTTCCCAAGCGCCGCTATCCGACTTTTCTGGAGAAACAACCGATATATCCGGACTTTCCAGATAGTACAGCGTATCGAACACCCTGATGTTAAATGGGGTATTGGTCGGTTCAACCATAAAGAGCTTCCCTCAAATTATTCAGCGCGATCCCGCGAAAGCTCCTGCTCAAATTTAGCAGAAGAAAGCATGTGGACGGATAGGTAGTCTTTGGCCGATCAGAATCTGTGCGCGATGCCGATGCTGATAACATCCTCATCGAAATCGACTTCGACGCCGGCCAATGTTGCGGGGGAATAATTGTTGAAGCGATATTCGGCCCGCAGGATGGTTGTGTCGTTCAGTGCCCAATCGATACCCGCTCCCAGAGTCCAGCCCTGAGTGAAGGCCGTATCGTCGGGGTTCTGAACATAGATGTTTGCGCCGGTCCATCCGAAAGCAGCATAGATGAGGGCGTTACCGACTTCCTCACCGACACGCAGGCGAACGGATCCGGCAAGATCGGTCCCCACCCGGGATCCGAAATAATGGATTTCGGTCCACTTATGGCTGATGTCGCCCTCGATACCCATCCAGGTCCGGTCTGCAATTTGCCAATTGCGACCCACAAACAGACCCACCTGCCTGCCCGTAGCCTCGGCGGCATCTTCGCAGCTGCAGCTATCCGTAAAAAGACCCTGCAGGTTGCTGAATCCGATATTGACACCAGCGTAACCGCCATCCCAGTCGAGTTGCGGGGGGGCATTTTCGGCGGGGGGAGTTAAAATCAGGGGAGGATCAATCAGATCCGCGGTATGCCCGGAAGAAAAAGACAAAACACTAATGGCCATTGCCATGGTAATAAATTTCTTCATATTTGCCCGCTCAAACAACGTGAATACAATAGAAGGACGATAACGTCATTCTCGCCGCGGCATCAATTTCAATGTCGTTGCATTTGTAACGCGTCGCCCCAACAAAGGCTAAGTCATTGATCTTCTCGCGGTAGGAAGATGAAGATCTGGAGAAGTATCCGATTTTGCATGAGAACGGTAAGCAGGGCCGTGATGAAGGCACGCCAAAGGGCCAGTTTGGCTAGGATGAGGCGCAGATTGTGACCTGCGGTCACGAGCAGCGCATTGATGGTATCGCCATCGTGCCCGAGGAGGAAGTTGCGGGTTCAGCCTACCATCGGTCTTCATATGGCCCATCGTCGTTTCAGCTCCCGCAGCATGGTCGGCGTCAGCCCGCGCCGGCTTCCGGCAATCATCACCGACGCCGATCCGGTGTAATCATGACCGCGATAGCCCTTATCGACGTAGATGCGATCCGGATCGACACCTTCGCAACAGCCTGATCGACGGCGCGTGAGAGCGTGTGCCCCCTACTGGGATTGTCTTCGAACGTCATGGCCGTCAGCACCAGCCCCTCGCGGTTCGCCGCGCAATACCGACCTTGCAACCGAACTCGTATGGCGTGCGAGCCTTGCCCTTCGAGATGCAGACGACCTCGGGAGCATGCAGCGAATAGAGCTTGTTCTTGTCCTTCGGTTTTTGCGCCAGCAGTCGTTCGACAAGACCCAGCAGCCGGACGAAGGTCCTCTCCAATTCGACGTTGACGGCGATCTTGCGGCCGATACCGCGCAAAATGCGACCAATGAAGGTGCGCAGGCGCTTCAGTTCGCGGTGCATGCGGCGGAATTGCCCGGCATGGGCATAACGGCTGGCGCGCACCGTCGCTGCTTTTGCCAGACGCATGCAGCTCTGTCTGAGCTCGATGCCGTGCTTCTCCGCTTGTCGGACCAGCATCTGCAGAGCCTTCAGATACAACCCGCTGTCAGTCGGAGGAGCAATGGCTTTCGGCTGCACCGTCGTATCGACATTGATCCGCTCCAAGGATTCCGGCTTGGCCGTTCCGGTCTCAAGCGCTGCCTCGATACTCGTCTTCAGCAATTCCTCCAGCCCCTGCGGCCCAATCCTTGCGCCGGTGCGTCATCGTGCTCGCGTTGATCGGCGCTTCACGCTGGAAAAACTCAAAGCCGCAGAAGAACTGCCAATACGGATTCTCCACCCAGCGCTCAACCGAGACTCGGTAATGCTCGACCACGGTGCGCATATACAATGCGTCGGCGAGGGGCAAAGGCTCTCTTCCGAATATGCATGGCGGCGGGCCGACGGTGTGTAGGCGATGTTTGAACAAATATGTCGCCAAAACCCGCCATCACTGCGTCTCCCCTCGCTCAAAGCGGGTATCGCCTCACGCCTTGCGACACTCCTCTGCCATGAAGTTGCTACAGGCGAACGTCGACTGCTCGGTCATTGCTCTGTGGTTGGACCACGAAGCGATGCAAACGACGCTGACCTATCTTCATGCGCACCTCGAACTGAAGAATCTACACTCGCAAAGCTGAAGCCATGCGAACGCGCAAAGGCCGAGCGATTTCGACCAAACGACCGGCTTCTGGAATTCTTGAACGCCCTCTGAGCATCAGAACTATACCGGGAGTCAACCAATGTTTCCCGGCGGAACAGGACGGGAATGGGCGGCGTGCCGTCGACGCCAAAACAAGCATTCGGCATAGTTCGTCGGTCGGCATAAACTGCCAAGCTCAACGAAATCGATCCGCAAGCGTGGCTCACCGACGTTCTGGCCCGCAACGCGGACACGCCGATTACCAAACTGGAGCATATGCTTCCGTGGAATTGGACGCCGTCGACCATCGACACTCAAGCTGCCTGATCGGCTGCCCTCACCGTATGCTCTGATGTCCGTTGTCAAGGTTCTGGCCGCACGAGGCCGAGGTATCCCATGAGTTGGCGGGGTTGTCGAACCGAGAGACATCGCCGATCTCAGCCACAAAGGTCACAGCGACAATCAGATTGATGCCGCGCAGAGCTTGTAGGGCGACCACAAGGGGGCCGAGCGACTATGAACCAACGAATTCAGCGATCGACGGCTCTAGCCGCATCACTGGCTCCTTGGCGACACGCACTGCATCAATCATCTCCTGCAGCGCTATCTGATGCGCAGGATGATCAAACCTCTGCTCTTGAAGCCAGCACAGATGGCGCGTTGCCCGGCCTGTCTTTTGAGGATAGATCCTCCCATGTTCAGCATGAAGGCGCTGACCTGCTGGCGATGCACGCGCAAGCTTTCGAAGGCTGCCGTTCGTGCACGAACCAGGTCCCGCATTGCCTCGTGTCCAGCATCAGGCACCCAGACTCCCGTCAGTTCGTCCGCTCGAAGTAGCTTTGCCAGCGAAATTGCATCGCGGCGATTTGTTTTGACCCGATCACCCGGCTTCTTTGGAATGAGCGGCGGCGCAACAACGATGCAATCGCAGCCCAACTCGGTGATAAGGCGAGGAAGGCCATAGCCTGTCGGGCCGGCTTCGCAGCAAAAATGCAATCTGTGATAATTTGCAGCCAAGCGCTTCACAAAACGCCGCATATTCTCCACAGATGCATCGACCTCACCGAGATAGCGAACTTCACCACCACACTCGCCGTCCGCCACTGCAATAGCGTTGCGTGCCTTCGATACATTGATACCAATGAAAACTTCTGTGCAATGCTTCACGGCTTGTCCTCTGCCGGGAGGATCGGCTCGGCCTATCCGAGCAACCCTCGCAAAGGCAATGTAGGGCAAGCCACCACCTAGCCAAAAGGACATACGGTCTTACATTCCAAGGCGTTGAGAGGGTTTTCAGCGACGACTAGGTGAGTCCGTCGATTTTAGCCGCGGCCGTGAAGCAGCCGCAAATAGCTGCTGTTCGAAGAGAGTTTGGTGACAACACACTCCACCTATATGATATCCGCGGCAGCTACTGTGTTCGAAGGACACGATCACGCGGGCGGGTGTTTCCCTCCGAGCCGACTACGCCTGCCCAGTTAAACGGTGCGTGCACCAACGCTGCTTACTGCTCATCAACGTGGCCAAAATTTATGACCGCCCCCGCTACGGCGTCGGTTGCCGAACGCCGAGCTCATCGTCGCGGAATTGAAGGCCGATTCACCGGTCCAGGACACCGCCGTTCTGCCCTTGCGGCGTAAATTCGTTTAACCGCATGAACACACGAACGGATGCAGTCATAAACTCATGCCTTCATGAATTCTTAAACACTCACATCTTCTTATAGACAAACAAATATACAAGCACACGAATATACAGACATACTTAGTTTACATTACCATATATCCTGCCCCACGAAGAGGGAAAACGGCTTGCGCTCTCTTCACTTTGCTCCTCATTTTACACACTGAGCTTCAACGCCAGATCACTTCCCGAAAATTACTTGGCTCACGCAATTTATCCAGGACATTTGCGAAAAGGAAAAAATTCCTTTTGTTATAAGTGACCTATCAAACGAGCGGGCGCAGTTATGCTGCATATAATGAGTGACTAATTACAAAAATTGCACATCCATCCTCAAGTATCCCTTGCCCCCTTAGCACTTCGCTCCCTTGCCGTACCTCGCCATCCTCAAACTAGGTGGCGCGGTAGTAAACGGTGCAAATCCCGATGATCGTATGGAGGATGACAGCGATAACCGACGCAATGAATGCGAGGCGAGTAAAACCTAGGTTCCGCTGTGCAATGATGCGCTGATTGTCGGCAATCTCCTTCTGCTGCTGCTGAATAAGCAACGCCTGGTTCTGCATCTCAAGGGACTTCTGCTGTAACTGAACGCTAAGATCGGCAAACTTGACTTGAGCGCGGGTGAGCTCAATCTGAATGGTTGTGAGGTCAAGGGTGGCCGCAGCAATCTCGGTTTGCTTTTCCGTCAACTTGAGCCCCTTCTCCCTCGCGATGTTCGTTCGGCCCATCATGTAGGCACGATCGTAATCCTTGAACTCCTTGACCTGAGCCTCGGAGAAGTTGCGGTGACGCTCGATTGCCTTGTGGGCTCGTGCAAGCATCTCATCCGCATTGCCATCGTCGGCGGAAAGCTCCTTCAATATCTCCCGTGCAGCACGAACAAGTTCAAGGTTCTCGCGTTGGACGTTGACAGCATTAGATTTCTCATAGAGCTCCCCGACCTTGGCGACTTGAGTTCCTTCAGGATTGGTGGCATTCATCTGGACTAGTCGATTGAGGTTCTCGTCGGCGGTGGCAACAGTCTCAAGGAGAATTGGGAGAAGAGGGTCATCGTCCTTGAGGAGGCGGGCCAAAAGAGACCTGACAGGCGCGATGGCGGAAGACATTTTGATAGTGTAAAAAATGTACTAGTTCTGTGGTGAATTGGATGTTGCTTGTGATGAAATACGTCCGAACGCACTTCCTTTTATACATCTACGCCTTTTCTCCGCACGAAGCTCGGCTACTTAGCATCGGTGCTGCTGGTAAGCCTTGCCTCTCACACCTCGCTTACATCACGAGACACACATGACCTTGGCAACACGGAACTCCTCCATCCGATGCAAGCGATCGTCAAAAAAGGGGCGCAGCATGGTCATGTTGCATTTGGCCGCGTCAGCTTGATTTCAAATCAAGAAAAACCTGCTCACGCTGCCACACCTCGCTTGCAATACGAGACGCACCATAACCTTGGCAGCACGGAACTCCTCCATCCGATGCAAGCGATCATCAAAAAAGGGGGCGCAGCATGGTCATGTTGCATTTGGCCGCGTCAGCTTGATTTCAAATCAAGAAAAACCTGCTCACGCTGCCACACCTCGCTTGCAATACGAGACGCGCCATAACCTTGGCAACACGGAACTCCTCCATCCGATGCAAGCGATCGCCGATGAAGGGCGCGCACCGGTCTAGCAGTGTCATCCGAGTTCAAACCATAGTAGAAGATGGCAGGCGAAGCTAATCTCGATATTGAATATATATATACCTTTAAAGTTTCCTCCCTTAGAGCGTAACTTTCTCATCATCACACAAATTCATCCAACAACACTTCACACATTTGAACATTCCAATACTCACGCTTTTTGTCCTCACGCAAAATGGCTTCTCTTTCTCGCGAACAGCTTAACATCACGCCGGCGCTGGTCATCGAAGCGACTAGCACCTTCTTGTCGCAGCAAGCACAGGGCGACATCACTCGGGGTCAGAAGACCATCACCTACCTCAACCCCAACTTTCTGTGGAACGACCCAGCGTACGCTCACCTTAAGAAAAAGTATGAGGGCAAGTCCCTTGAGTACCGCCACACAGCATTGATCGGAGGCGATGGCACCTACACCGGCGTCAAGGACCTGTTCTCCAACCCTCTCAACATCGATTTGGGAGGACAGCGCCAGAACACTGTGGTGAAGGTCCGCAAGATCACCTCAGGCGAATTCATCGGAGAGGTTGACGGAACCGACATCTCCGACGCCCGCACTGCCCTTTACGCCCACTGGACTCTTCAGTACTGCTTTGCGGGTGCGAATGACATCAAAGTCTTCATGTTCGGAGCCGGTCCCGTTGCTCAGCAAATTGTCAAGTTCCTTGAGCATAGCGCTGGGGATCGCATCGCCTCCCTGACCGTCTCCAGCCGGGGCCCAACCGCCGACAAACTGGCTCTCGATTATTCCGACAGTACTTCGTTCCCTATTACCGCAGTCCACGACAAGAAGGGTCTAAAAGAGGCGGACTTTGTCATATCGGTCACCACTGCAACTGAGGTGCTTTTCGGCATCGAAGACGTGAACCTCGACGCAGTCTTCTTGAGCTTGGGCGGAAAGGACATGACTGAGGATCTGGCTGCCAAAATCTTGCATGAGGGCGAAACACTTTGTGATGACGTTCGCCTGGTGAACGAGCGCAAGACAAAGGCTGCTTGGCGTTACCTCCAGCGTCGCGAGACTGATCTTGTTCGAGAAGCTGAGGCCGGCACTTACAAAATCCGCAACTTCTGCCACGCCACCCCACTGGACCGTAAGAACAAGAAGGGTCTGGTTCAGGTTCTTTGCTCCGGATACGCCGCTCTGGACATCATGGTTGCCGGACACTGTCTTCGCGCCGCCGGCTATTAAATGATGCAGGATAAGAAGAGATAGGGGTTGGGAGGTCTGACGGAATTTCAACACTTGGAGCCATGGGAGTTCAACACCCCGGGCAGGATTTTCGGACTGGGATTATACTGAAAAATTAGCGCCTGGAGCGCCTATCTAAAAATAAAAAAAATTGGCTGGCCCAAGTAAATGACCACTGATGACTTGAGACAAGTGACAAGTAGAGCTTCGGGTTAGGGTTAGGGTTAGGGTTAGGGTTAGGGTTAGGGTTAGGGTTAGGGTTAGGGTTAG
>NZ_JARVRC010000029.1:0-51588 GCF_030209895.1 Agrobacterium sp. CFBP2214
AAATTTCATGCCTATGGTCAATATACCGTTAAGCCCGAAAATTTGCGACAGGCCCCCTTCTCTTCATCATCATGCATCCCCTCGCGATAAGTTTTTCGACGGCTCAAGTTGAGTTCACCAATAACATATGTCAATATTAAATTGGTAAATGCCTATGAGGAGATTGATATGGCTAGCGTACAAGCTTTTCTTTATGACGCCTTCACTGAAGCGCGTTTCGGCGGGAATACTGCGGGAGTGGTACTGCACTCAGGCATAGATCATGCATCGATGGCGCAGATTGCCGCTGAGTTGAATGCTCCCACCACCGGCTTTGTTCAGGCACTTGCCGACAACACTTGGTCAATCCGATTTTTCACGCCTTCTACAGAAATCGACATGTGCGGGCATGTTCTGATCGGAGTGTTTTCAACTCTCTCCGATTTGGGAGTAATACCAGCCGGAAACTATAGTGTTAAGGCTGTAACCCCCGCAGGCGATCTGCCCGTTGCGGTGTCGCGCCCCGTAGAAGGCAGGCCTTTGATCGAGATGACGCAGCGCCGACCAACTTTCCGGTCCGTAACGGTTCAGAAGTATGACATATGTCAATTTTTGGGGATTCGCCTTGACGACATGCACCCCCATTTGCCAATTGAACTTGTATCGACTGGCCTAACCCATCTAATCATTCCGGTGAGAGACGTTTCGGTTCTCAGTAAGCTTCGACCGCAGTTTGGAACGTTAGGCGAGTTAAGCCAAAGGTTAGGAGCTGACACAGTTCCAGTTATCGCTATGGACGGCTTGGCCGATGATGTCACCGTACGCGTACGGGATTTTTGTCCTGGAATTGGTAACAACGAAGAGGCCGCGTCCGGAACAACAAACGGAGCGACTGCATGCTATCTTGTGCAGCACAAGCAGTTAGTTAGTGGACAGCCTACCATCGTCGTAAATGCAGAACAAGGTGTTGAAATGGGAAGGAAAAGCGTTATTGTCTCGCGCCTGACGTTAAGCAATGCCGGAGATGTTCAAGAGGTGACTGTGGCTGGTCACGCCGTGCCAGTCATGTCTGGAACGTTTCTAACGGGTTGAAATGAATTAAGGCGTTTGTGAACAGATGGTCTCGTCTTTGCAGCAGTACGATCGTGTCGTCTCTTATCTGAAGACGCAAATTGGCGAAGGGGTTGTCGAGGGTAATCATAGGCTGCCGACACAACGTAGCATTTCGAAGACGCTGGGCTTGTCGCTTCCAACTGTTGCTCGCGGTTTCGCTGAGGCAAAGCGTTTGGGCATAATAGAAACCGCAGTGGGACGGGGATCTTTCGCTAAGAGACCCCTCGATCCCGCCAAGGCTGTCCGGATCGATCTGTCATTGAACGCCCCTTCGGCGGCAGTCATCCGACGGGTTTTGGCTCAAGATCTAGAAAGCTTCGCCAGTGAAAAGGGCCTCGAACAGCTAGCGAGCTACAGCTCGCCTTCCGACCAAGCGGATGTCGTGGGAAAGATCACAAACTGGTTGCAAGAGATGGACGTTAAAGTCCAGGCAGATGATATGATCTTGTGCGAGGGGGCGCAGAACGGATTGTTCTTGGCCTTGCAATCCATATGTCGGGCGGGCGACGCTGTGATTTGCGAAGACGTCACCTACCCAGGCTTATTTGCTGTTGCCCGGTCGCTGAACCTGGTCCTAGTGCCTATTGCCACTAGTGCTGCGGGCCCAGATCTCGAGGAGTTCGGCAGAGCCGCTTCGCGCGCTGACGTAAAAGCAGCTTTCTTGATGCCTAGTCTTCAGAACCCGCTCGGTTACACGCTTGATGCAGAGACAAGATTAAAAGTAGTACAAATAGCAAAAGACTCTAACGTGACGATTATTGAGGACGACGTCTATAGAGGATTACTCACTAGTCCTCTGGAACCATTGTTCAATTTTGCCCCGTTCGACACGATCTACATAGGCAGCCTCTCCAAAGTGCTGGCTCCAGGTTTACGCTTGGGCTATGTGTGCGCTAAAGGTCCCAGGCGAGATTCCCTGGCATCTTTAGCTGCCGCGCAGAGGTATTCGATATCGCCGATCAGCCTCAGCTTAACCGCACGTTGGTTCAAACGGGATTTGCACAAGGAAACTTGCACAGCGCATAGGATCGAGATCGAGCGTTTGGCACACGCTTATCAAGCCGTGTTTGGCGCTGCGCCTAACACAAAGGCATACCATCTATGGGTGCCCCTCCAAAACCAGGAGGAAGCCACAGCAGCAATGTTTGCGTTGGCAGCAGAAGGGATTGAAGTACCCTCTACTCAGACATTTTCTGCGGGCTTTAGTCCTTCTTGCTGGGGAGTGCGACTGGCGGTGGGCGCCCTTTCTGCTGACTTAGAAGTTTTCACAAGGATCAAAAAAGCTCTCTCTAGTTCCGCTGCACGTTGGGATTTCACCGTGTGAGCAGACTCAACTGAACGGCGCATAGTAAATGATCTGGCTCGGCATAAACCCCTTCGTTCATCTTGGTCTGGAACGCGCCGTCATTTCGGCCCTTCGAAGTGAACCGGGCGCTTCCCACAAGCAGACATTGCTTTTGGCGTCGTGAAGTCTGCCGGGTATTCCACCATTTGCGTATCGCTACTACTTCGCCAAGCGAAAGGTAGGTTATCCAACACGCCGAATCGGACCCAAGCACTCGCCGACGGCAGTCCTGTTGAGTATCCGTCCGGTGGGGACCGCAGGTAACTCGAGAGCGGGAGTTGTCACGTTATCGAGCGTGGAGTGGTCTTTGTCGCAGGCAGCCTGCTATCAAGCAGCCGCTCCGGTGACGGCCTTCCAGTGCGCCATTGCGCGGATGCGATGAATGTGGGTGGCCAGTGCGGATCGTTTGTGACGTGGGGTGACGAAGAGATTTCGAAGCGCGGAGAAGATCGAGATGAAGCGCTGCAGACTTCCCGGCGATCGGAACCCTTGCATCGTTCGTTCTCGTTTTCGCAGTGGCAGATGGGAATTTTCCGCTCGATTGTTGAGACCCTTGTGGGATCGGTGCTCGACAGCCGGCATAACCTTACGCTTGGCTGCGCCATACGAGCGGAGCTTGTCGGTGATGATCCGCTTGGGCGGCATGCCTGCTTTCTTCAGTAAACTGATGAGCAGTCGCTTGGCAGCCTTCGTATCGCGTCGGCTCTGAACAATCTCGTCGAGAACATAGCCATCTTGATCAAGGGCACGCCAAAGCCAGTGCTTTCTGCCGGCGATGGAAATCACCACCTCATCCAGATGCCAGACATCCTGGCGCGAAGGTCGCCTGCGACGAAGTTGTTTTGCGTAGGCCGGTCCGAATTTCCGACCCCATCGCCGGATCGTTTCATACGAGACGACAACTCCGCGCTCCAGCAGCATTTCCTCGACAAGGCGTAGGCTGAGCGGAAACCTGAAATACAGCCAGACCGCATTCGAGATGATCTGTCGCGGGAAACGGTGGCGCTTGTAGCTAACGGCAGGACTCTTCATCCCACTGTCTTATGCCCAATTCACTGACGCCGCGTTTTTGTGACAACACCCGGTTCTGCTTCTTCCAGATGCCGCCGATTTCGACGCGGCGGTCGCGCGGGGTCTTTGCGAAGAGGCGGTAGACCGGCGCCTTGGTGTTGGTGCTGTCGAACTCCTCGCCGAAGATGTCGAGGTCGTAGGCGACGGATGCGATGTTGCCGGTGAGCGTGTTGTCTGCGTTGAAGCGGATGAAGTTGACGAGATCGGTCATGGAGGTATCTCCTTGGTTTGCGTTGCCGATGGTCACGATCGAGCGGCCGGAAGACAGTCAGCGCAAATGCAAAGCCAATTTGTTGCGGGAACTGCACCCGTAGGGGCGTAGCGTCAGCGAAGCGCTGCTGACAGGCAGGAATTTGTTTCGCGAGGAATGACGTCAGTCAGGGGAAATTCGTGCGTGCCGGCGGTTGCTGTTCGACTGGCCGGCCGCAGTGACCCATCGAGTGAGGCAACGCAATCCAGGGAGAGACTTTGGCGGGGTTCCGGTTTCGTCATATCCGCTTCAATGCAGACAGCATGCCGACGGCGCGGCTGGTTTCCATCGTGACCGTTGATCAACATGCCGGTTTTGAGTGCACCATCGATGTCAGGCGCGACACTATTCGCTCGCTGACGAACCGTCTGGTGAACGCCATGTCCAATGGGAACCATCTGGACGAACAGCATGCCCGGACACCGCCCGCGTCTCATCGGCAACATTCGGCCACGGGACCACAAACACAACATCAAGGTTCGCCTGCAGACGACATGCCGCGGTTTCCATTGTCAGCACTGAACTGCGTCTTCGCCACCTCGGGAAGCCGGGAGCATCATCGCTGCCGTGAGGGGGGCGTTAAACCGGGCGGGCAGGGGAGCGCGAGGGGAAGGGCCGAAGGGGGTTCCTCTCGCCCCTTTGGCAACCTCGTTCGGGCCGACCCGCTCAAATCAGGCGTGGCTTGCCTCACGCTACCCTTCGTGTGGGAGCCATGACCATATCCACATGGATATTCGAGAACGGGCAGTTCAGCGCGCCGCGCTCGTCCTTCTCGATCAGTCCCAATTCGACCAATGCCGCAGCGTCTTCATGAACACGCTTGACGTCCCGGCCCAATCTACGCGCGAGTTCCCGCACACCGACCGTACCGCTTCCCAGAAGAACGTCCAGCAGCTCCCAGCGACGCTCCGTCAATCGCGAGAAAAAAGCGCCTGGGGTCTCAAAATTAAGCGTTTCACCCTGATATTCGCCGCTCTGGATGCCAATCACAGCCCGCTTTCCGGCTGCACGCAATGCTGATTTCCAGTCTGGATTTGTCGTGATGGTCAATGTTCTCATGACTGCCTCCTCTTTTCGACTTCGGACACGAAGTCTTCGATAAGCTGGTCGATTGTGGTAAACCGGTACGGGAATTCCTTCCCGTCCAGATGCATGTGATCACCTTTCCCCCGCTCATTGTCGAACCCGACAACCCGCACACCGTTTTGAATGTAAACCATGCGGTACTTGAACCCATGATCGGTTGGAGGCACAGGCGTTGGCACTTTCCAGACGACGAACTGGACAATGCTTCCGTCCGCCTCGACGCTCTTGTGTTCGGTGATCTTCTGCGCTTTCATGTTGTCCACAATGCCAACGTCCTCCATTGTTGTCAAGTCCGCCAACACTTTGTTGTGGGTTGCCGGTCGCGGCTGGAGACAGAGCTGGCTCGGGAAATTTGAACAGCGGGGATAAGTGGAATTTCTGCCTGACTTCGGCTTAGATGCCGGGAACAGGAGATACCATGACGAGACGACCGCGCCGGAACCACAGCCCGGCTTTCAAGGCGAAGGTGGCACTTGCCGCTATCCGAGGTGAGCAGACGCTGGTGGAGTTGTCCCAGCAGTTCGATGTGCACGCCAACCAGATCAAGCAATGGAAAGACCAGCTCCTTGAGGGGGCGACAGGCGTTTTCGGCGATGAAACCAAGACGGAGCCGGCGGGTCCAACCGTCGATGTCAAAACGCTGCATGCCAAGATCGGCGAGCTGACACTGGAGAACGATTTTTTATCCGGTGCGCTCGGCAAGGCGGGATTGCTGGGCGGAAAGAAATGATCGACCGCGAGCACAAGCTATCCGTCTTGCGTCAGGCGAAGCTTCTCGGCTTCAGCCGTGGAAGCGTCTATTATCTGCCTCGTCCAGTGTCCGACGGCGATCTGGCCTTGATGCGGCGGCGGACGAATGCGTCGCATTCGCTCGGGGATCGACGAACTGCACCTCGACTACCCGTTCGCGGGAAGTCGGATGTTGCAAGGGCTCTTGAGAGGAGAAGGGCTGGAGGCTGGGCGGCTGCACGTCGCCACGCTGATGAAGAAGATGGGCATCGAGGCGATCTATCGTCGCCCGAACACATCGAAACCGGCACCCGGGCACAAAATCTATCCCTACCTCCTGCGAAAGCTGGCGGTCACCCGACCCAACCAGGTCTGGGCGATGGACCTGACCTACATTCCCATGGCGCGGGGCTTCGTCTATCTCTGTGCCGTCGTCGACTGGTTCAGCCGGAAGGTCCTGTCATGGCGGCTGTCGATCACGATGGAAGCGGCCTTCTGCATCGAAGCGGTCGAGGAAGCGCTCGCCCGCTATGGCAAGCCCGACATCTTCAACACGGATCAGGGCTCGCAGTTCACCTCGATGGACTTCACGGCGCTGCTGAAGAAGGCGGAAATCGCCATCTCGATGGATGGCAAGGGCGCTTGGCGGGACAATGTCTTCGTTGAACGCCTCTGGCGGTCGATCAAATATGAGGAGGTCTACCTCCACGCCTACAAGACCGTGTCGGAGGCCCGCATCGGCATTGGCCGATATCTGACTTTTTACAATAGCCGACGCCCACATTCATCCCTTGACCGGCAGACGCCGGATCAGGCCTACTTCAACGCGCTGGCACCAATGATGGTGGCAGCATAATCGAGGCGGAAATCCACTTAACAAAACGCCCGAAACTGTTCAGACAAACCGAGCCACCTCTAACCTGCCGGCCCACAAGGCAGCCGGGGTGCGCGACGCCATCGAGCGCGCGGGCGCCAAACTCATGTTCCTGCCACCCTATAGTCCCGACTTTAATCCCATCGAAAACGCATTCTCGAAATTGAAAGCTATGCTACGGGCTCGGGCGGAGCGGAAAATCGACGCCCTATGGGATGCCGTCGGCACATTGATCCCCCGATTCACATCGGAGGAATGCGCAAACTACTTCAGGGCTGCAGGCTATGACCCGGATTGAACAGGATCTGCTCTAGTGCTCCATGTGAGGTCATGATGCGTCCCAGCATGCTCGCGTTTTGGCATGAGATCGAGCCTCAACCGCCACGCGATTATTAGCAGAACGCGATCCTGATAGGAAAATGAGGGAGGCCAAATTATCATTATCCCCCAGATAGTGTGCATGTTTGAGGCCGACGATTTGATCGACCCTTGATGGAATGAAATGGTGCTATCGCTAGTCGCTGCAGGGCTTCTAAATGATAATCGGCCTATGGAAACGCTTCTTGCTGCGTTTTCGGTAGCCGCAACATAGGGGCGCTCAACGCCGTCAGGCGATGAATCGCGCTTGAGTGTCCGGAAATATGACTGAATTTGGCGGTTAACGTCCTTCCGCAATGGCGGGTGGTCGGGTCATTTTGTACGGCAAATATTGGTAGCCACCGTTCCTTGAAAGGGAACATCACCGCCTTAAGCCTCTTGGAGCAGTCATTGTTTCAAGGGTGATTATGGGAGATAACGGGATGACTGAACGTTTGCGCGATAAAGGAGAGATTTCCGCTCCATCTGTGTCTAGTCCGCTGCAATCAGGTGCTGGGTTTGTCGCTTTTTCGCAGAAAGCACTTACGACGGCGAAAAGAGAACGTCGATATCGTTTCGTCCAGGGATCGTTCCGCGTCACTACGTTGGCGGTCAGCATGGGATTGGCATCGCCGGTATATGCAGAAACAACGATAGTTCCCGGCGGCATAACCTGTTCGCGTCCCGGAACCTCCGGAACCTGGACCTGCCAGGTACCGGCGGCCCCAGGTGTTGGGGGGCATGGCATGGCAACGATTACTGGAATTCGCGAGGGGTCGACATCCAGTGATGTCGATTTGGTACAGCTAAACAGCTGGATCGCCAATAACCTGGGCCAGGGATCGATTGTCGCTGGAGACACCAACTCACGAGCAGGTGCCGGTGCCCTGAGCTTGGGAATGGGTGCGTCCGCTACGGACGCGGGTATCTCCGCCGGTTATCTGGCGGGCTCATCTGCCAGCCCGGGAAACTGGGGGAATATTGCGATTGGTGATCAAGCCGGTCGCTTGGTCAACGGGCAGATCAATATTGCTGTTGGTGCGCAGGCTGGCGTGAGCGTCACTGGTGCAGATAACGTTGCGCTGGGTTTCGCGTCAGGTATGGGGGTCATAGGCAACGCAAATTTTGCCGCAGGAGGAAATTCGGGTCAACGGATCCAGGGTGACTATAATACCGCACTGGGTAACCAGGCTGGGGTCGACGTCGAGGGTAGCGGAAACTTGGCCATAGGTCCTTTGTCGGGGACCGCAGTCAAAGGAAATATGAATGTCGCTTTAGGCTGGTTGGCGGGTTCGGATATTGTGGCTGACAGATCTGTGTCGATAGGATCTGAAGCCTATGGTGGCGCTAATGGTGCTATCGCGGTGGGATCCGGTTCAATTGCTACGGGTGTCGATGCAGTCGCTGTGGGTCGTGGCGCGCGAGTCTCTGGCGCGAAAAGCGTAGCGCTCGGTGCTGATTCTGTCGCTGAAGCGGCGATCGGCACGGCGGGGGTTACCATTCGCGGAAGAGACTATGTGTTCGCGGGTACGCAGCCATCAGGAACGGTGTCAGTCGGGTCAGTGGGGGGAGAGCGAACCATCACCAATGTCGCGGCTGGTCGTATCTCGGCGACATCCACGGATGCGATTAACGGGTCCCAGTTATCTGCAACTAATGAAGCCCTCGAAGCGGTTGAAGGGACGATCGGTCAGTTGGATGAATTTGCCGTTAAGTACGACAAGAAAGATGACGGCACCAAGTCAAACACTGTGACACTCACTGGCGGCGATCCAAACCAACCGGTTGTCCTTTCTAATGTAGCCGCAGGCAAGGCGAATAGCG
Source organism: Agrobacterium sp. CFBP2214 (assembly GCF_030209895.1). Lineage (NCBI taxonomy): Bacteria > Pseudomonadati > Pseudomonadota > Alphaproteobacteria > Hyphomicrobiales > Rhizobiaceae > Agrobacterium > Agrobacterium sp. CFBP2214. The sequence continues at coordinate 8,629 of NZ_JARVRC010000029.1, forward strand.
ACGCGGTGAATGTATCCCAGTTGAATGAGGGAATAGCGATGACACTTAATAATTCCTACAAGTACACCGATGACCGTATGAACAATTCCATCCAAGCGGCGAACGCCTACACTGACCAGAAATTCAGTGAACTTAATTCATCCATTCATGAGGCGCGAGGCGAAGCTCGTCAGGCGGCGGCGGTCGGCCTTGCAGCGGCGTCTCTTCGTTATGACGATCGACCGGGCAAGTTAAGTCTGGCCGCCGGCGGCGGTTTCTGGCGGGGAGAGGGCGCTCTCGCATTTGGTGCAGGTTACACCAGCGAAGACGGGAAATTCCGAACTAACCTGGCGGGATCGACGGCGGGGGGAGACTGGGGGGTTAGTGCCGGCGTCAGCATCACATTGAACTGATGGTCGCGGTGAAAAAAACTGCAGGGCTCCTGTTGATGCTAGCTGCCTCAACAACACCGCAAGGCCTTAGTGCAACTGAGCAGAACCGCGTCGCGCAGTTCTTCGTCAAACCGTCCGATGTCCAAGTTCCGAGGGGCTTGGACTGGGGGCAGTATAGGAGAATTGTGCAGCCGTTCGAGAATTGGACGCTGATCTGCGATGAAGACCTGAAAAAAAAAGAGAAGGTTTGCAACATTAGTCAGACGATCATCGATCGGTTCAACAAGCAAGTTTTCAGCTGGTCATTGGCAGCGACCAGAGACGGCGCTCCAATGATGATCCTGAGAGCCCCCTCAGGGACAAATACTCGGGTTCCGCTTCGGGTGATATTCCCCGGTCGCGAAAAGCCAGTCCTGGTAGACTACAGGGGATGCGATGAGCTTGTTTGTATTGCCATAATGGCCGTTGGGGCTATAGCCCGGGAGCATATCGGACGGTCATCGGATTTGTCCTTCATTTATGCTCTGGACGTCGGGCGTCAGGTCACGGTTTCCGCGCCTTTACAAGGCCTGAAGTCTGCACTTGAGGCAATTCGGTGAGTTAGATGCAGCACTTGGTCGAAATGTAGGCTACGTGCCGACGACTAGCTATGGGTTGATCATGCGGTTCGTGGATTGGCTGAGAGGGGAAAATGGAATTTGTAAGGCGACTTAGCACTACTTTGGCAGAATTGGATTTCCGGTTTTAAAGAGACGTTCGCAGTGCGGACATCGGATGTTTGCTGTCGGTAGGGCAAGGGCGTCGATGACCGCTCGCCGCACAGCCGGTAAGGTCGGCTCAGGTGGTCCACGACGAATTCGTCGCTTCTTTTTTTCCCCTCGCTACAGTCTGCAATCGGGCCTGTCGCAAACATTTTCGGAGGGCGCGATTACCCCCTCCGCATCTTCATTTTCATGCTTTATTAACTTTTTGCAGCCCGAAGAGGCGCGCAAGCCAATCGTTCTGGTCGTTGACAGTCCAGCCGCCGGAAAAGCCAAAGCCTTTCCTCAACCACAGCATCGCCTCGAAACCCGCGATGGTTCGCCGCGCCGTGTTGAAGGATTGGAAGCCACCGATCTTTGGCATGTTCTTCTTTACCCGGAAATGGTCACTTTCGATGCCTTGCTGGAGGTGTTTGGTGGGTGATGTCAGGTTAATCGGGACGAGTGCGCATCCGGCAGGGTCGGAGTGATCATGCGGCTGTCCCGGCCACGCCCTTCCAGTGTGCGATCGCCCTGAGGCGATGCAGGTGGACGTCGATGGCTGTATGTTTCGAACCGGTTGGGGCGAACAAGTTTCGGACCGCGGAGAAGACGGTGACGAAAAGTTGCAACGCGCCCGGCGAGCGGAACCGCTGCATCACCCGCTCTCGTTTTCGCAGCGGCAGATGCGAGTTTTCGGCCCGGTTGTTCAACCCCTTGTGTGATCGATGCTCGACCGTGGGCATGATTTGACGCCGTGCAGCGCCGTAAGAGCGAAGCTTGTCGGTGACGATACGCTTCGGGGGGCATCCCTGCTTCTTCATCAGCCGGACCAGCAGGCGCTTGGCAGCCTTGGTGTTGCGACGAGCCTGGACGATTTCGTCGAGTACATAGCCATCCTGGTCGACAGCCCGCCAGAGCCAATGTTTCCGCCCGCCGATCGTCACGACCACCTCGTCCAGATGCCAGATGTCGCGCGGGCTTGGCGGTTTGCGACGCAAGCGACCGGCATATTCTGGGCCGAATTTCTTCGCCCAACAGCGGATCGTCTCATAGGAAACGACGATGCCGCGTTCCAGCAGCATCTCTTCGACCAGGCGCAGGCTCAGCGGAAATCGGAAATACAGCCAGACTGCATAGGCGATCACAGAACGCGGGAAACGGTGGCGCTTGTAGCTGACAGGACTCTGGCTCATGACGGCGGGATAGTCGCAAAATCTCACCGGCAGTTTAACCTGACATCACCGCGGCAAGTGCCACCTTCGCCTTGAAAGCCGGGCTGTGGTTCCGGCGCGGTCGTCTCGTCATGGTATCTCCTGTTCCCGGCATCTAAGCCGAAGTCAGGCAGAAATTCCACTTATCCCCGCTGTTCAAATTTCCCGAGCCAGCTCTCTGCTCTAGCCGCGCAGCGGCGCTGTTGCGGTTGGCTGCCACCACGATCGGGCGAAGTGACACCGCGCTTGGTGCGTTTTACCGACGGTTGGCAGGGCGCATCGGCAAGCAGAAGGCAGTGACAGCGACGGCGCGGAAGATTGCAGTCCTTCTGTGGTTGCCGCCCGTAATGCAAGAAGTTTCTGAACCATTGGGTGTGATCGAGTGCGGTCTTCTGTCAGGCCTTTAAATGCGGCACTTTAGAAGCCGCTGGCCGATATGGTGATCAGCGGATCAGGTCCAAATCTATTCAGCGAGCTGATTGGCTCTATGCCCCGAACTGGTTTTCCTGATCCAGATCTGTTCGATCATTTTGCCCATATGGGTCGTCGACTTTCTCACACCTCCGTCACCGGCTCTAAACTACCTTGTGCCACACCTCTGTCACGCAGCAGCAGTCTGTGCCGGGTTCTGATAATCCTTGCCTGTTGTCAGCATGGCCCAGATCGCTCTGGCCATTTTGTTCGCGAGCGCGATAGCCACAAGCATTCTCGGTTTCCTGGCCAGCATTCCAGATAGCCAAGACCTTTCCAGGATCGTTCTCCGCCCGAGCCAGTTCAAGCGCGACATCGCTCCCATGATCAAAAGCCGGCGTATATCGGCTTGTCCGGCCTTTGATATTCGTCCGAGCCGCTCCTTTCCTCCTGACGAATGCTGCCGTGGCACCAGGCCTAACCAAGCCGCGAAGTCTCGCCCACGCCGAAAGCTTTCCATGGGTGGAGCAAACGCTTCAACGGCCAACGCGCTCATTGGTCCAATGCCCGGCATTGTTTGCAAACGGCGTGCTGTGTCAGTCAGTGATGCCAGAGCGCCGATCTGTTTTGTCTTCACCTCGATCCGTTGCGTCTTCTCGGCGATCTGCAGCAGAAGATCGCGGCATTCGTCGCGAACCAGTTCTGGCAGATCGCTGTTCTCAGCCTCAACCATCGCCTCAATCCGCGTAAGCTGCCCAATGCCCGGAGGAATTGGATGCCCGAACTCGTAGAGGGCTGATCGCAATGCGTTTACCAACTCAGTACGCTGACGTACAAGTCGTTCTCTCCCACGAAAAAGAAGCGCCTGTGCCTGCTGCTCCTCGAGCTTCGGCGTAACGAAGCGCATCCCAGGTCGCTGTGCGGCTGTGACAATCGCTTCGGCATCCGCGGCATCGTTCTTCTGACGCTTCACGAACGGACGAACGTACTGTGGCGCTATCAGCCGTACTTCATGACCGAGTTTCGTCATCTCGCGTGACCAGTAATGAGCACTCCCGCACGCCTCCATCACGACGATCGAAGCGCCTTGCCCGGCCATAAATCTGCGAAAATGCTGCCGGGATAGCTTCCGCCGGAACTTCACCTCTCCGCAAAGCAAAGCTCCGTGAACCTGAAAAACGTTCTTCGCCAGATCGATCCCAATCATCGTGTCGTATGTCATGCTGCCATCCTTCCACCCGTTGGATTTAACCCGACCATCCTCTGACAGAACGTGCCGGGTGGGTAGAGCGGCAACCACGCCATCTATTCATTTCGCCACAATGGCAGAGCCCAAATTGAGTGCGGATTTCAGTAGTTGCGTCATCGTGGTGAACGTCAAAATGGGGTTATGGCGAACTCTGGTGGCGGGGCGACAGCGATAACTCGGAAACGTCTGACTTCCGCGCGGACAACGGTATGCGCCCCTCTTGAGGCCCGAGCCGATTGTAACGGTATCGGACCTTTTATTGATACCGGTCGGCAAGGGAGTTCTGCTTAAGGCATCGCAGCGAGGTCCGGTATACATCGCCGCACCATTTCGTGGGACCCATTGGTTGCGCCGTGACCAATAGCCCACCTGCTGATCTTACAGGCGACTCTGTTACAATCGATATAGTCGCTCGGCGTTGTCGTGGAAAAGTGCCGAGCGTTCCGATGCCGAATAGCCCGCTGTGATATCCTTGAAAGCGTTCCATATCGCGTCATAGCTCGAGAACAGCTTGTCGACAGGGAAATTTGAGGCGAACATCGCCCTCTCGACCCCGAAGGCGGCGATTGCCTCCTCGACATAGGGGCGAATACTTTCAGTGGTCCAGGTCCAGTCACCCATGCCGAGGCCCGAGATCTTGCAGGCGACGTTTGGCGCCTGCGCAAGCGTCTTCATGGCTTTGCTCCAGCCGTCGAAATGCGCGGGGCCGTCGACCTGCATGCCGGTATGGTTGAGAATGATTTGGACGTCTGGGAAATCGCGGGCGAGTTCGAGAAACTCTTCCATCTGCCAGTAGTAGAGCTGCAGGTCGAAGCTCAGGCCCCGTCGGGCAAGCTCCCGGAAACCGCGTCGCCATTCCGGCGTGCGGCTGACTTCGGTTTCCGTCAGATAGGTCTTAGCGGGGTCCTTATGAAAGTTCATGGATTGGCGGATACCGCGGAAGTTGGCGTATTGCCCGTGCTCATCGAGCAGTCTTCCGACATCCGGCTTGCGCAGGTCGGCATAACCGACGATGCCGTGCGGAAATCCATGCCGGTCCGCGATGCTCTGCAGCCAGCGGGTTTCACCCGCCGGATCCGCCGGATCATATCCGACGTCGAGATGCACGGCTTTGACCAGGTTCTGTCCGCTGGCATCGGCCAGGAAATCATCGATCAGGTAGGTCTTGTTGATGGCGGTATAATCGCCGAATGCCGACGGCTTCACACCGTTGGACAGCCAGGGATAGTAGCCGTTCTCGAGGTCCCAGAGATGGAAATGCGGGTCGATGATGGGAAAATCTTCCATGGTGGCTTCCAGTGATCGTGATCGGGTGGACAATCGGGGTGCCCGTTTCAGCACGGACACCCCCGTCGACTATCAGTTGGCTGGCGGGAAAACGCGCGCGATGACGGCCTTGGCCTCCGGTGAATCAACCTTGTCGGCGGTGACCAGCGGCATGACCAGTGCCAGATCCTTCTCGACGGCTGCACCCGTCAGCGCATTGTAGACCTGTTGCGTTCCGTCGATACCCTGGCCGACGGCTTCCTGGAAGAAAATGCCCTGGATGGCGTTTGCTTTCAGCAATCCGATGGTGGTCGGGCTGCCGTCGGCGACGGCGATGCCCACCTTACCGGTCAGCCCGCGCGTCTCCAGAACCTTGGCCGCCCCGGTACCCGCCTCGTCATACATGCCATAAATGGCCTTAATATCGGGATGGGCGGTCAGCATGTCGTTTGCCTGGGTGACCGCCTCGTTGATCGTCAGGCCGCGTGTCTCCAGCATCTGCGCGAGATCGCAGCCATCCGCCTTGAAGGCTTCCTCGGCTCCCTTGAGGTATTTCTGGGCGTTCTCACGATCCTGGGGCAGGGATAGCATGCCCACCTGGTTGCCGCCGCGCTCCTTTGCGAGCTTGCAGACGAAGCTGCCTTGCGCCTTGCCCGTCTCGTAATTGTTGGCGGTAACCGAAGATGTGTAGTCGGTCTGTCCCGGCTGCGGACCGATGCCGGCAAAGGCGATCGGGATATTCTGAGATTTCAGGTATGCCAGCAGCGGTGGCGTGCTGGTCGAGCTGACCGGCCCGATCACGATCGCATCGACACCTTTCGTCACGGCCGTGCGGGCATTGTCCATCTGCTTGGCCGGCGAGTTTTCGGACGTGAGCTCGACATAGTCCATGCCGAGTTCCTCTGCCTTCTGCTTGACGCCGTAGCCAACCCACTGCCAGTAGGAGATGTCGAGCGACGGCGCGAGATAGGCGACCGTCTTTTTCTCCTGCGCGTGCGCCACGCCCGCGCCAAGTGCCATCGCGACAACAACCGTCGCCAGCGTGGCATGTCTATGCAGACTGTTTTTCATTTCTTCCTCCTCCACGATGCCAGCACTGTACCGGCCTTTCTTCATCCGGCTCCCCGCCGGGATTTGCTGAAACGATCGATCAGGACGGCGATCAGGATCGCCACGCCGGTGACCGAGCCCTGCCAGAAGCTGTTGATGCCGATCAGATTGACGCCGTTCTGAATGACCGTGATCATCAGGGCGCCAAGCACCGCGCCGACCGCCGTGCCTGTTCCACCGAGAAGACTTGCCCCGCCGATCACGACCGCGGCGATCCCCTGCAGCATAAGGCTGGAGCCTGCTGTCGATTCTGCGTTCAGAATGTAGGAAATCGTCAGTAGCCCGGAAAACGAGGCGAGAAGCGACGAGGCGACGTAGGCAAAGAATGTCGTGCGCTTCACGGGGATGCCGAGCAGATGGGCCGCCGCCGCACTACTACCAACGGCATAGAACCAGCGTCCGGCCACGATCTTCTTCAGAAAAAGCTCGATCACCACCAGTAGCACGATGCAGAACATAATGTAGTTGGGCATGCCGGGAACGAGGCTGCCGCTGTTCAGAAGCCAGAAGTCGGGATCGCCGATGGGCATGGAGCGGCCATTGGTGACGATGAAGGCGAGGGAGCCCGCGACAGCGAAGGTGATGAGCGTGACGACGAAGGGGGCAAGCCCGGCGATGGTGACGAGAAATCCGTTGATCGAACCGAACACAAGCCCAACGGACAGTCCGATTAAACTTGCCTCCAAGCCGTCGAAACCGTAGGCCATCGCCTGGGCTGTGACCATGCCCGTCAACGAGAAGACCGACCCGACCGAAAGGTCGATGCCGCCGGTGATAACCACGAGGAGAACCCCGAGCGACATGATGATCAGCGGCGCGCCCGCCTGGGTGATATTGGCAAAATTGCCCCAGCTCAAAGCCTGGGGAACCTGCGATCCAACGGCGAGCGCCAGAACGATGATGGCAATCGCGATTGCGATCTCGGTCCGGTAGGATCCGATGATGCTTTCCCTGTGTCGAATCTGAAATGCCGTCTGTTTTGGGTCCGCCGACGCCTGGGTCGTATTCTCTGTCATGCTGCCATTCCCGTGAGTTCCGCGAGCCTGTCCTCGCTCAGGTCTTCATTCTCGATCACCCCGGCGCAGCGGCCTTGCGAATCGAATGCCATGACGCGGTCGCAGACCTCGAGCAGTTCGGCATTCTCGGTCGACCACCAGACGATGACGGTCCCGCTCGCCGCCATCTGCCGGATAAGCTGATAGATTTCCCGCTTGGTACCGATATCGACGCCGCGGGTGGGCTCTTCCAGGACGAGCAGCCTGGAGGGCAGTCCCAGCCAGCGGGCAAGCAGCAGCTTCTGCTGCGTGCCACCGCTAAGCGTGCTGGGGAGATTCCAGATCGAGGCGGCTTTCACCTTGAGTGCCTGCATCAGGTCGAGACATTCCGTCCGTTCATGCGCACCGGTCAGCATGCTGCCGCGGACGACACGCCGGGACGCAAGGACATTGTCGACAATGGGCAGGCTGTGCAGGATTCCCTTGTGGGAACGATCGCCGGTGATGAAGCCGGAGCCGAGCCTGGCGGCCTGACGCGGAGAACTGAAACTGCCCGGCCAGGACGCATGGGATACCGTCCAGCGTCTGGACCGCGCCGCCCCGACCAGCGTTGCGATGAGCGTCGAAGGGCCTGTCGGCGCACCGGCGACACCGAGAATGGTCCCCGGCTTGAGATCGAGACTGAAATCGCTTTCCCGTATGGTCAATGCGTCGCCGTTAAAGGCGCGTCGCGTCGGGGCCTTGCGCTCCGGCGTATGGGAGGTCGCCGCCTGACCCATCTTCTCGATTATATCCGCATCCGTCAGGCTGGTGGTCGCGGCGCGATCGACGACGGTGCGTCCATCACGGATGATGGTGCAGACATTGGCTATCTCGCGGATTTCCTTCATGCGGTGGGAGACGAAGACGACCGACAGCCCGCCCTCCCGGGTAAGCCGTCGCACCACCATGAAAAGCCGTTCCGTTTCCTGGGCGGTCAGATTGGCCGTCGGCTCGTCCAGCAGGATAAGCTCGGCGCCCGAGGCGAGCGCGCGGGCAATCTCGACCATCTGTCCCTCGTGCAGGCTCAGATCGCCGACGAGCCGCTGGAGAGACGTTCCCGCAAACTCACGGTCGATCATCGCGAGGGCATCGTAGGCCTGCCGGGCCGCACGCTTTCTGTTGAACAGGGCGGCGCCATGGACGAAGTAGGGAAGGGCGATGTTTTCGGCGACGCTCAGATGCGGCAAAAGGGCCAGCTCCTGATGCACGACGGCAATCTTCCTTCGGCCTTCGGTTTCTGTTCGAAGCTCTCCCGAGGGGCCACGAAACACGATGTCGCCGGCATCTTTTGCAGCTGACCCGGTGATGATCCGGATCATCGTCGATTTGCCCGCGCCATTGCCCCCCAGCAGGGCATGCACCTCACCGCGATCGACGGAGAAATCCACCCCCTTCAGGACAGATGTTGCGCCATAGGCCTTAGTTAGTCCGCTGACTGAAAGGACGATTTGACGTGTCGCGCCCATGTCTTGCCCTCAATAGATGGTCAGTGCTGGGATGAAGCTCACGCAGAACAGCACGAGCATGGCCATGGTGAAAAAGGGCCAGAGCTCACGGGTTGTTTCGCCCAACGGGGCCTTTGCGATCGACGACGAGATAAACAAGGTTGTCCCGATCGGCGGCGTGTAGAGGCCGATGCCGAGGTTGACCACCATCATCAGGCCCAGTTGCACGCGATCGAGACCGATGGAATCCGCCAGTGGCACGAAGATCGGGCCGAGAAGAAGGATTGCCGGCGGCATATCGAGAGGCATGCCGACCACCAACATGATCAGGTTCATCATCAGGATGATCATGATGGGGTTCGAAATGTTGCTGGACACCCAAGCCGCCATCTGTTGCGGAGCTTGGTCGAATGTCAGCACCCAGCCGACAGCAGCACTGCCCATGATGACCAGCATGACGATTCCCGTGCCCGTGCCCGCCTCGACGACGTTGTCGCAGAAGCGTTTCCAGGTCAGGTCCCGGTAAAATAGCAGGCTCAGCAGCAAGGAGTAGACCACCGACAGCACTGCAACCTCGGTAGGCGTCGCCAGTCCGAACCGCAGGAAGAGAATAATCAGGATCGGAAGAAGAATGGCCGGGAAACTTGTGAGAAACAACAATCCCAGATCGCGTTTACGTATGGCTTCGGCGCTGGTCTCGTAGCCGCGGCGCACCGCAATGAACCAGCAGACGAAGATGAAGCCAACAGCCATCAGCAGACCAGGCAGAATCCCTGCTATGAAGAGATTGCCGACACTCACTCCGCTCACTAGTGAAAAGAGGATCATCGGGATCGATGGCGGAATGAGCACATCGATGACAGAGGACGTCGCGTTGTTTGCAGCACAGAGTGCCGGTGGATAGCCGTGCTTTTTCTGCCATGGAATGAGGACGGAACCGAGCGCACTGGCATTCGCCACCGCCGAGCCGGAGACGCCTCCGAAGACCACCGAAGAGACGACGGTTGTCGACAAAGGTCCGCCGCGCCAGCGTTGCATCGCTCTTGAGGCGAGTTCCAGCAGTTGCCGTCCGAGTTCGCCGCCAAGCATGAGCGTGCCTGCGAGCATGAAGAACGGCAAGGCGAGCATCGGGAAGGACTGGGTTTGATCATAAACCTGCTGGGCGACGACTGACAGTGGCACGTAACCATTGAAGAGGACGGCAGCACCGGCCGCGATGATCAGGGCGTAACCGACTGGCACGGCCATCACCATTAGAATACAGAACGAAACGATCATGATCAGGGTCATAGCGACACCTCCTCAGCACTCATTTGGACCCGACGATCCCAGCCCAGGCGCAGGACGCGAAGAGTCGCCGCGACCGTAACGATGGAGACGAAGAGGGCTCCTATGGCCAGGGAGTAGTAGCCGATGCTGTTGGGCAGCTGCAGAACCGAGCTGCGCTCGATCCCTGCAATCTCGGCGACGACACCCGCCTGGTAGGCCAGCACCAGAAACGTCGCTACGCTGATAACATTGACGACGCTGAAGGCTATGAAACGAGATCGTCCCTCCAGTTTGTCGTACAGCCATTCGACCGCCATATGGCCTCCGGCATGGGCCGCCAGCACGATTCCCGCGAGGATGAACCACGGAAAGATCAGCATTGGCAGTTCCTGCGCGAACGAGAAACCGCCACTTTTCAGCGTGTAGCGCGCGACGACGTTTGCCGTTGTCACCAGCGTCAGGGCGATACCAGTGACGATTGTAACAACACGTGAACCCTGCACGACGAGCCGCGCTACTGCCTCTACGAGGTTTTGCAGCATGTCCATGATAGCCTCCGGGTGAGTGCGAGAGCCTTAAGCCCTCGCTGCAGCTTCGATCTGGCTGACGAAGTCTCCGAATGGCTTGGCCTTCCAAAGGTCATAGACCGGCGCAGTGGCCTTAATGAAGGCGGCGCGATCAACATCGCTCACCTCGATCGCAGCATTGCCCTTGAAGCTTGCAAGCACCTCGGCGGCTTTCTGCGTCGACAGGCGACGCTGGAGTTCGCCCGCCTCCCTGGCTGCCGTTTGGATAGCCTCCATATCGCTGCCGACGCGCCCTTGGGCGATTTTCGACATCAGGAAGGGTGTCGATTCCCATTTGTGCGCAGTGAGGCTGATGTACTTGTTCACCTCGTAGAGCTTTGAACTCTCGACATTGGCGAGCGGATTTTCCTGGCCATCGACCACGCCTTGTTGAAGGGCGATATAAAGCTCTCCAAACGCAATCTGCTCGGTGCTCGCACTCAGAGCCTGGAAGATATCGATCGTCATCGGGTCGGCGGGCGTTCTAATCTTCAGGCCGGCAACGTCTTCCGGGATTGCCACCTTGCGCTTGGAATTGGTCAGATGGCGGACGCCATTGTCCCACCAATCAAGCGGCACAACGCCGACGGCGTCAAAACGCGCATTGAACTCCGACCCGACGGGCCCTGAGAGCAGTGCAATGGCCTTTTCTGCATTTTCGAACAGAAAGGGCAATCCGAGGGCAGCCAATTCGGGCACAAGGGCGGATGTCGCGCCTTGACTGTTTGCCGTAAAGTCGAGGGCACCTGTCCGCAGGCTGGTCAGCATGGCGGCATCGCTGCCGAGCGTTTCCGCACCTGCGACGTTGATTGTCACCCGGCCGGATGTCTTTTCGGAGACAAGTTCGGCGAACTTCGCGGCGGCAACCGTTCGGGGGTTCCCCGGCGCTGCTCCGTGACCGAGGGTGAGTGTCGTGGCTGCCCTCGCGGGTCGCACGGTTGCAAGGATTGCCGGTGCGGCAATTGCTATTGCCGCAGTTGCCAGGAATGCGCGTCTATCAATAGGCAAGTTCATAGTCTCCTCCCGAATTTACTTTCATGAAACCCGGCCCTGACGGCTCCTCCCTTCAGGACCGGATATGTTTGTCATGTGCCCAGCCATCGCCGGATCGACGTTGCAATGCTATTTGTGGAAAGGCCGTAACGGTGATGAAGCGTCGGCAGGGCACCGGCGTCGAGAAATTCGTCAGGCAGACCGATTTGCCGGAAGCCGGTAGGCCGAACGTCCGAGCGCATCAGGGCTGCCGCGACGGCTTCGCCAAGCCCGCCGATGACCGTGTGATTCTCCGCGACCACGACGAGCCGGTTTTGCTTGCGGCATTCGGCAAGAATGGTCTGCTCGTCGAGCGGCTTGATTGTAGGGACATGCAGGACGGCCACGTCGACCCCGTCCTTTTGAAGCTCTTTTGCGGCCTCCAGCGCACGCATCGTCATGAGACCAGTCGAAATCACGAGTGTGTCACGACCGCCGCGAAGGAGTTTTGCCTTGCCCAGTTCGAACGTGTAGCCATATTCGTCGAGGACCAACGGCACGTTGCCGCGCAGAAGGCGCATGTAAACGGGCCCCTTGTGGGCGGCGATCGCAGGCACCGCCTGCTCGATTTCCAGGGCGTCGCAGGGATCGATAATCGTCAGGTTCGGCATGCCGCGGAACATGGCCAAGTCTTCGGTTGCCTGATGGCTTGGGCCATAGCCCGTTGTCAGGCCCGGCAATGCACAGACGATCTTGACGTCAAGCATTTCCTCGGCGATCGCCAGGCATATAAAATCGTAAGCCCGGCGTGACGCGAAGACGGCATAGGTAGTCACCCAAGGCTGGAAACCTTCGCGTGCCATTCCCGCTGCCGCCATCATCAGTAACTGTTCGGCCATGCCCATCTGATAGAAGCGATCCGGATGGGCGGCCCTGAAGACGTGCAGATCCGTGTATTTCGCAAGATCCGCGGACATGCCGACGATGCGCTCGTTCTTCTCCGCCAGTGTCGCCAGCGTGTGGCCAAACGGAGCAGGTCTAGTCGACTGGTCGGCCCCGGCAATCGACGCGATCATCGCCGACGTCGTCAACCGGGGGCGATTTTCGCCCAGAGTCAGGAAATCCGGACGAATGTACTTCGAGCGCCTCATGCTGTCACTCCCGCATCAATGATCCTGAGGGCTTCGACCCATTCCTCCGGTTCCACTCGCAAGAAATGGTTGCGTTCCCTTGCTTCGAGGAACGGCACGCCCTTCGCCATCCTGGTATCGCAGATGATCATGCGGGGCTGTGCCTCGACATGGTTGCGCGCGGCATCGAATGCACGGACCACGGCTTCGATGTCGTTGCCATCGACCCGCTGCGTGAACCAGCCGAACGCCTCGAACTTTGCACCGAGCGGCTCGAAGTTCATGACGCCAAGGGAAGGGCCATCGGCCTGCATCTGGTTGACATCGACGATTGCGATCAGGTTGTCCAGTTTGTACGAGCCGGCCGACATCGCTGCTTCCCAAGTCGATCCCTCATCGAGTTCACCGTCGGAGAACAGGTTGTAGACGAAGGATCTGGAATTCTTGCGCTTCAGGCCAAGGCACATGCCGACAGCAATTCCGAGCCCATGGCCAAGCGAACCGCCGGTGATTTCCATGCCTGGCGTATAGGCCGCCATTCCAGACATGGGCAGCCGGCTATCATCTGTGCCATAGGTTTCCAGTTCGTCCTCGGGCACGATTTTTGCCTCGATCAGAGCAGCGTACAGAGCGATCGCATAGTGGCCGATCGACAGCAGAAAGCGGTCTCGTTCTTCCCATTCGGGATCGTCCGGGCGGTAATTCGTCGCATGGAAATAGGATACAGCCAGAACATCCGCGATCCCGAGCGCCTGGGCGATATAACCCTGGCCCTGAACTTCGCCCATCCGCAAGGCGTGGTGCCGGATGCGTCTTGCCCGCTCCGGCAGGCTTACATTGTGACCGATCTGGGTCATTGAATTCTCCTGTGGCGAGCCTGAGCCGGATCAGTGGATCAGCATGCCGCCATTGACGTCGATCACCGCGCCCGTGACATAGGCCGAGAGATCGGATGCGAGAAACAGGTAGATATTCGCGACGTCGCGTGCGTCGCCGAGCCGGCTCAAGGGAATGCCCTTGATGATGTCGGCGCGCATTTCGTCCGTCAGCTTTCCGCCGGTGATGTCGGTCTGGATCAGGCCGGGTGTGACGGAGTTCACGCGGATGCCGACCGGCCCGAACTCGCGCGCCATGGCTTTTGCGAGCCCGAGCACGCCTGCCTTGGCTGCGGAATAATGGGCCCCACCAAAGATGCCGCCGCCACGTTGTGCGGAAACGGACGAAATGCAGGCGATGGAACCGCCGCCATTGTCGCGCATATTGGGAATGAAGGCTTGGCTGAGAAACAGGATGCCAGTCATGTTGACGTCAACAATGCGATGCCAGTCGGCCTCTGTGATGTCGAGCGTCTTGACGGGCTGGGTGATGCCCGCATTGTTGATCAGCACGTCAACCTTGCCGAATGCCGATACTACAGCTTGGGCGGCCGAATCGCATTCAGCCTTGTTCGAAACGTCGCAGCGAAGGCCGATGTGGCTACCCTGGCCATTCACCGGCAAAGTCTGGGCCGCTTCCTTCGCGGATTCACCATCAAGATCCAGTATGGCGAGACGCGCTCCATGTTCTGCAAACAGTTCTGCAGTCGCACGGCCAATGCCGCGTTTGCTCGCCGCGCCCGAAATGACCGCGGTCTTCCCCTTCAGTAGCATCTATGTCTCCTCCCAATGCCTTTCTCAAAGCATCTGGTTGATGTTCCGGCAGCGGATCAAGGCTGCTGCTGGAATTTGTGGCTGAAAGGGGCATGTTCGACAAACGCCAAGTTTACATCGGTAGGTGACTGTGATTCACTAATCCGATGCTGCACATGACATCACTATCCGCCATGCGTATTTTCGAATCCGCCGCACGGCTCGGAACATTCCGGTCCGCTGCCGAGGAGCTGAATCTGTCGCCAAGTGCCATAAGTCACGCGATTTTCAGGCTGGAGAGAGACATGGGTGTCGCGCTGTTCGAACGCAGCACGCGCAGTGTCAAGCTGACATTTGCCGGCCAGACGCTCTTGACGCATGCCTCGAATGCCTTCGAGGAACTGCGCAGAGGTGTTGAGAAAATTTCATCGAATAAAGCGCAGTTGCTGCGTCTCCATTGTGCCCCAAGCTTTGCTGCGCAGGTTCTTTCGCCGCGATTGCCGCAGTTTCTGAAGGAGAACCCGGGCGTGGAGGTCAGAGTGGCGGCCAGCACAAGTTATGCCCGTTTTGTCGACGGTCTGTTCGATGCCGATGTCGTTTACGGAGAGCCCCTCAACCGCGAAGACCTCATCGTCATTCCACTGTCTGAGGAAATCATAGCCCCGCTTTGCTCGCCGGAGATGGCGGTACAGATTAAATCCCCGAGGGACCTCTTCCGCCTGCCTCTCATCCGGAGCGATCTAAAACGGATTCAGTGGATCGACTGGTTCGAAATCAATGACCTTGGCCCTCCCCCCGCTCCGTCGATTAGTTTCGACAGAAGTTTCCTGGCGATAGACGCGGCAGCCAACGGCCTTGGGATAACGCTGGAATCCAATGTTCTCGCCCGGAGAGAGCTCGAGAGCGGCAGGTTGGTCAAAGCGTTTGCCGGGAAATTCCGGGACAACCGATATATCGGGCATTATATCGCCTATCCGAAATCGGGCAGCCAGAGGCGACTGGCACGCATTTTTGCCGACTGGCTGACCGACCAGCGTTGCTAAGCGACAATACCCGTGCGTTCGGCGTTGCCGGGATGGTCTGGCCGCCATGCTTGCAACGAGATCGCTGAACCGCTCGCCCTGAATGCCGACATGTCCCCGCAGCAGGCGGCGGGCGTCCTCTCCGTTTCCAGCAAAGATCGCATCAACGATGGCGCAATGTTCCGAGAAAGACGTCGACAACCGATTGCGCATGCGCAATTGCAGGCGGCGGTAGGGCGCGCAGGCGCCGGTGCAGTTACAGGCATTGTTCCTCGAGAAACTCGCTTCGGCTGGCCGCATAGATCGCCTTATGGAATTCCTCGTTGTCGTAGTAAGAGCTGGCTCGGGAAATCTGCACAGCTAGGATAGGTAGAATTTCTGCCTGACTTCGGCTTAGATGCCGGGAACAGGAGAGACCATACAAGACGACCGCTCCTTGAGGGGGCGACAGGCGTATTCGGTGATGAAGCGAAGGCGGAACCGGCGCGTCCAACCGTCGATGTGAAAACGCTGCACGCCAAAATCGGCGCACTGACGCTGGAGAACGATTTTTTATCCGGTGCGCTGGGCAAGGCGGATTGATGCGGGACAACAAATGATCGACCGCGATCATAGGCTATCCGTCGTGCGCCAGGTGAAGCTTCTCGGCTTCAGCCGTGGCAGCCGTCTACTATTCTCCACGTTCAGTGTGGCACAGCGATCTGGCTCTGAGGCGGCGGCGGACGAATGCGTCGCATTCGCTCGGGGATCGACGAACTACATCTCGACTACCCTTTTGCCGGAAGTCGTATCTTGCAAGGACTCTTGAGAGGAGAAGGCCTGGAAACTGGGCGGCGGCACGTCGCCACACTGATAAACAAGGTGGGCATCGAGACAATATACCGTCGCCCTAACGCCTCCAAACCAGGGCCAGGTCACACCCGCCCGAAACTGTTCAGACAAACCGAGCCGTGCGAGCTTCTCCTGTCTGGTTGGCGATCATCGATGATCGATGAATATCGAACATGCGTGTTCGAACGCTTCCAATGCAGCAGAAATGGCGGGCCGAGCTTTGCTTCCCTTTGCGAATGCCGAAAAAAGTCGCCGCTGTGTTACAGGGCGTAGGTCCAGGCACCGAAAATCGGGATCGAGCAGTATATTGTGCGTCGCAAGACCTGGAAGAACGGTAACGAAGCTTCCGGTTCGCACAAACTCCAATGTCGCTGCAATGTTGCGGCAGCTCGACATGATTTGTGGCGTATATCCCTCCGCATGGCACGCGTTCACGATGAACGTCTGATAGCCAATGGCTGATTGGTTCAGGGCCCATTTTTCCTGGGCAAGTTCCCATAGTTCGACCGACTTTCGTCCAGTGCCCGCTAATCTGTGATCGACTGAAACAACGGCTTTAAAGGGGTCGATGTAAAGGGGCTGGAAGTCCAGCTGGTGCGCGAAGTTTTCCGTCCCAGTTAGATCGTCTACGATTGCGATGTCGACCTGCTTCGTCGCAGTCGCTTTGAGGCCGTCACCCGGCTCCATTTCGTTGAAAAAGATCTCCAGCGAGCGGTGCTGTTTTGCCAGCTGGGTAATCGCTTGTGGGATGATAGTTGCAGCTGCTGAACCGAAGGCAGCGATACGCAAGTCGCCGGTCACCGTTTGTGCAGTTCGCGCGAGATCCGCTTCTACTTCGTTCACGGCCTGAAGTATTCCGCCAATGCCGGCCAACAAACGCTCGCCGGCCGATGTCCAGCGTACACCTCTCGCGGAGCGCTCGAACAGAACGAGGCCAAGCTCCTTCTCAAGGAGAGAGAGTTGCTGCGAGACAGCGGGCCGCGTCAGGTTCAGGGATCTTGCAACCGCCGAAATCGTGCCAAGGACCGAGAGCTCATGAAGAAGTTGCAGCCGTGAGAGATTGAGCATGATAAACGCAGTCCGTAAGTTTCTCTTACATGTAGTGTTATCAAGCGTCGCCTTTTCTTTCACTCATTTTCTGCGATCAATACGTAAAAAAAGGGAACAATTAGAGAGTGATCGCTCGACCGCGCGTGCTGTCGGATCGTCTTTCTTGGCCTCCCCTTTTTTGGACAGAGTCTATTGGCTCATCACGAGGAAGGTACAAGATGACTACGGTTGCTTTTATTGGTGTTGGTCGGATGGGTTCGAGAATGGCGCTTCGCCTACTCGATGCAGGTCATGTGGTCCACGTTTTTGATCCCAACACGGCAGCTACCGCTGAGCTTGCTGTAAAAGGCGCTGTCGTTGAGGCATCGCCGAGTGCCGCCGCCGCGCCAGCCATGTTTGTTCTCAGCAGCCTGCCGAGTCCTGCCACTCTTCGCGACGCCATTACCGGCGAGAATGGTATCCTCAAGAAAGTGGCCGCGGGCGCTACGGTTATCGACTTCAGCACAGTCGATGCATCGACAACCAAGGCCATTGCAGCACAGTGCGAAGCGAAGGGCGTTCACTTCATGGACGCGCCGGTCAGCGGCGGTGTCGCCGGCGCCAGCGCCGGGACTCTTCTGGTTATGGCTGGCGGAAGCCAAGACGTTCTCGATGCAGCCCGCCCGGTCCTCGGCCCGATCGCCGGCCACATTGTGCATTGCGGCCCTGTCGGTTCTGGCCAACTGACCAAACTCGCCCATAACCTCCTGACGGCAATCAATACCGTTGCCCTAGGCGAAGTGCTTGCCGCCAGCGTCAAATCCGGCGCGAACCTATCTGTTCTGACGGAAGTCCTGTCCGGCGGACTCGCGGGCAGCAAGATGCTCGACTACCTCCCAAAAACGCTTTTCACCGAAGAGCGGCCTGCAAACTTCGCACTCGATCTGATGCACAAGGACATCTCCCTGTGCCTCGAGGAGTTCTCGGCTTACCCCATGCCGCTCGGTCAGATGGTCCGCCAAATCTACAATATGGCACGCGCCGAAGGCCTTGGAGGCAAGGATTCCACGAGCGTAGCAGAAGTTTTCGAAAATCTTCTGAAAGTCGAACTGCGCCTGCCCGCAAGCGCCTGATCACCCGCATTCAACCAAGGAACGAACAATGTCTCAGACAGCTAAAGTCCGGAATGACACGGCGGAAGTCATTTTGCCAACCGCTGGCCTTTCCGGTCAACTGATCAATGGAGCATGGGTCAAGCCCGTATCTGGCGCGATGCTCGACATCATCAATCCCTGCCGCAGCAGCGTCATTACGACGATCGGCGTGGCGGACAGAGAAGATGTCGATGCTGCAGTTGCCGCGGCGAAGGCAGCGTTTCCCTCGTGGCGGCGTCTGGCATCGCGTACGCGCGGCGCGCTCCTGACGGAGCTTGCCAATCGTGTCTCAGCGCATTCGGAAGAGATCGCTCGCATTCTCGCTGCAGAAACCGGAAACGCGCTGCGTACGCAGAGCCGTCCGGAAGTCATGAGTTCCATTGAAGTGCTGCGTTACTATGGCGGAACGGTCGCCGAACAAAAGGGCGAAACGCTTCCGCTTGGCCCGGGTCTGTTCAGCTACACGACGCGCGAGCCGCTTGGCGTCGTCGGTGCGATCATACCGTGGAATTCACCGCTGGTTCTCGCCGCCGTCAAGATAGGCATGGCTCTCGGCACTGGCAATACGCTCGTCCTGAAGCCTGCCGAAGACGCGCCGCTTGCGGTCATCCGAGTCGCAGAGCTTGCAGCCGATCTGTTCCCGAACGGCGTCTTCAACGTCGTGACCGGCGTAGGTGAAGTAGCAGGTGCTGCCCTATCCGGCCATCCGGACGTTGCAAAGATCTCTTTCACGGGTTCGGTCGAGGTCGGTAAACTGGTCGCCCATGCCGCCGCCGACCGTATTGCTCGCGCCACATTGGAGCTTGGGGGCAAGAGCCCAACCATCGTCTATCCGGACGCCGCGACCGACGACAGGATCGATGGCCTTGCAGCGAACATCATTAATGCGATGCGGTTTGCTCGTCAGGGGCAGTCCTGCACTGCCGGTTCACGTCTTTATGTCCATCAGGACGTATTCGAGCCTGTCTTGAAGAAGGTCGTCGAGAAGCTTGCCGTAATGAAGATCGGCGACGCCCTTGACGAAGAGACCGACATCGGCGCGATCATCAACGAGGAGCGCTACAGCGCTGTTCGGGAGTTCATCTCCGAGGCGGTTAACTCGGGCGCCGAAGTGGTAACCGGTGAAGTCCCGCCCGCGGCTGGCAGGAACGTCGGATTCTTCCCGAAGCCGACCGTCCTCAAAGGCCTCACCAACGACTGGCGCATCGTGCAGGAAGAGGTGTTCGGCCCTGTTCTCGTTGCCATTCCATGGACGAGTGAAGTCGAGGTTATCGAGTGGGCAAACAACACCCACTATGGCCTTGCCGCCTATATCTTTGCCAATGACCTAACCACGGCTCTCAATGCGGCGAGCCGGATCGACGCCGGTTGGCTCCAGATCAACCGCGCCGGCGGCCAGATCCCCGGCATGTCCTATGGCGGCATCAAGCAGAGCGGTATTGGATCCGAATACTCCATCGAAGGTGCTCTTGAGGCCTATACGGCCCGCAAAAGCGTCACGGTCAACCTCTGAAGTTACGGATAAGAGCCAAGTCGATGCCCAAAACGCTTTCCATCAATAGCAAGCTGACGACGGCCGATATCGAGCGCCTATGCGTATTTGGCGAGCGTTTCGATCGACTTATGACACTAGAGGTCCGCCCGCTAACGGGCGGGCTTCCGGCTGGAATCGTCGTCCCGACGTATCTGGCCTGTCGCGCGGTACAAGGCGAGCCTTCCTCGACACTCGCGGCAAGAAAGCTGCTTGCAGCGATACGCCCAGGATCAGATGTCATTGTCGCGACCGGCGCAGGCGTTGCGCCGAAGCTGCCTCTCGGGGAGACCGACGGTCCGCCCGGTGCTGTGGCGCTGGCGCGCAGCCTGGCGCTCGGATTTGGCGCGAATGTTACGCTTGTCGCCCAGGACGAGCACATGCCCGCTGTCGATGCCTGCGTTCGAGTCATCGAGGACGTTGCGCAGTCGCAGGGCTCGATCACCACAGCCATTTTTCCGAAAGGCGAGGCAGAAGGTCTAGCCGCCGCCACCGATATTTTTGATCGTCTGAAACCGACGGCCGTCATTTTCGTAGAGCGCGATGGTCCGAACGAAGCTGGCCACTATCATGGCATTCGCGGCGATCGCCGCCCGCCGGGAACCGTCGCAGATGTCTATCGCCTGGCCTACGAGGCGAGACAGCGAAACGTGCTGACGGTCGGAATCGGCGACGGCGGTAACGAAATCGGGTTCGGAAAAATTCGTGAAGCGGTCGCCGCCCTCTTGCCACGCGGCGGTCGCTCGCAGCCTGACGAGACGGGTGTGGTCACCATCACCGAAACCGACGTTCTCGTCAGTGCATCCGTATCCAATTGGGGAGCCTATGCGGTCTCCGGGGCTCTCGCGATAGCGCTCGACGATGAGAACCTCGCGCACAGTGGCGATCGGGAACATGCATTCATTGTCGCTTGCATTGCAGCGGGCGCGCTTGACGGGGCAACGTCGCGGCCCGCTCTCGCTGTGGATGGTATCGACTGGCGTGGTCACTCAGGCGTCGCCGAGCTGATGCGCAGCATCGCAATTTCTGCAACTTCGAAATTCGAACTCAAAAACGCGGTCACAGCATCCAGCGAGGCGGACCTGCCGATTTTTTCGGTGCTCAATGATGCCCAGGCCAAAGGAGGTTATCACCTATGAGCCTATCCACGCAAAAGAGCGAAAGTCAGACTGCTCGCCGGGATACCTTCGGGAATGAGATCGATCCGGTCGTCGGTTTCGCACGTGGCTCGATCATCAAATCCAGTATCGAGGAGGCTAAACGCCTTCGCCATGGACAGACCGTCGCGGCAAAGCGCGTCCAGGCACTTGGACCGCGATCGATCGGCGTTTTCACAGGAAACCAGCGCGATTTTCCAGTTCGTCCGGAAGACCTCAACACGAATTGCGAGGAATGGATTGGCCCTGGTCTTTATGCCGAGGAGCTCCGCACGGTCGCCATCGAACATCTTGGCGGACGAAGTGACGACGGATGTGCCGTCTTCAATCGCACCAGCGCCGGGATCGTAGCGACGATCGCCGCACTCGCCGGCGGAAAGCCGGTTCTTTCGGTCGTACCTGCCGGCGATCGATCTCACGCGTCGGTCGTACGTGGATGTGCACTCGCCAGGGTCGGGCTGAAGGAAGTTACCTCAGACAAAGATTGGCGCATTCACATTGCGGATTGCTATCTGGTTATCGTAACCACCGTTACGAGTGCGCTGGCTCGGCTCGATGACGCTCTTACGATAGCCGTGGTCGAGGAAGCCCACAGAGCTGGAGCTATTGTCTTTCTCGATGAAGCCTACGGCGCTCGCCTTCGCCCTGTGCTGCACGGAGGGCAGAAAGCTCTTGCACTCGGTGCGGATATCGCGATCACCAATTGCGATAAGGCCGGACTTTCGGGGCCGCGCGCTGGCGTGCTGGTCGGCCGCTCCGGTCTCGTCATGGCGGCAGCCGCCAAAGCTGCCGAGTATGGTATGGAAGCTCGTGCTCCAATCGCGGCGGCCGTGCTTCGCTCTCTTCAAAAATTCGATCCTCGTCATCTGAAACAGGAGGCGGCGGCCGGTCAGGAACTTGCCGCCGCACTTGAGGCAGCGATGGGCGGGGGCGTTGTCATGCGCAGCGACCTTGGACCCATGATCAATGAAGACGCCGTGCTCGCTATCATTCTCGAACGTGCGTCGATCTCGGCCGGTGCGCTCAGCGTCGTGCCCTGCGAGGCGACCGCAGCACTCGGCATGCTCCTTCTGGCAGACCACGGCATTTTGACGGTCAATACGCATGGCCAGCCCGGTGCGCGCGTTTCGCTGCGTCTGAAACCGACTCTTGATGCTCTTGCAAGTGTCGGTGGCGTGAGCGCCGTCGTCGATGCAGTCGATGAGTGCATTGCCAAGGTTGCAGCCATCGTCACGGATAAAAACGCAATGAAGACGCTGATCCTAGGAGATTTAGCATGACCACTTCGAATTTCGCCGCCATGGACGATCGGCTCGACCGGCTGGTCAATCTCGACCTGGGCGGCCGCGGCGTCGAGCATCTTTCTGCGGCTGCCCGTCTATTGCTTGGAGCATCGCCGGTGGGAGCAGCGGCCGATAAACTTGCCGCGCTGAACCACGAGGATGTCGTACTGGTTACAACGGGTTCGGTTTCGCGCGCCTGGATCTCCCCAGAGATCGGCGAGAATGACGGTCCGGCTGGTCTGGCGGCGGTGGTGCGCGCAATCAGCCTTTCCCGCAAGGCGCTGTGTATCGTTCTCGCGGAGGCGACCTTGATCGAGCCAATCGGCAAACTCATGACGACGGCGGGCCTGACCGTCGTTCCAGTCGAACAGGCTAAGATTGCCGCCCGCGACAAGAGCCTCGCCGTCGTATCGCTTCTGCCATTTACGACCAAGGATGAGGACGCCCCCGCCGAAGCTTGCCGCATTCTGGACGAATTAAAGCCGGTCCTGCTGTTTTCGACGGAACGCGTCGGTCGCAATGCCGACGGCATCTATTGCAGCATGCGTGGTGTGGACTACGGCATGGACCGCGCGCGCATCGATTATGTGTTCGATGAAGCCAACAAGCGCGGCGTTTTGACCGTGGCAGTCGGCGACGGCGGCAATGAAATCGGAATGGGTGCGATCAAGGAAGCAGTTCATAAGCACGTCCGTTTTGGTGACGCGCGACCGGAAGGTGGCGCCGGGATCGGCGCCATGACCGGCTCCGATATTCTCGTCACGGCGGCGGTCTCAAATTGGGGTTGCTACGCTATCGTCGGCGCGCTCGCCGCTCGGTTGAAGGACATCCGGCTCCTTCACAAGCCAGAAATGGAAGCCACTCTTCTCAAGCGTGGTGTCGATATCGGCCTGATCAACTCTGTCGACGGACTGATCGACGCAAATGTCGATGGTATACCACTTTTCACCCATCTTGCGATTTCCGAGATTATCGAGGGGATCGTTCGACCCGCGCTGCGCTGATTGTGCAGGCGCAATATAACCAAAAGGGGAATGAAAATGAAATATGGATTTCTTTCTAAGCTGCGTTCGGTCTTCGCCGGCGCGTTGGCAACCATGGTCGTTGCGGGAGCAGCCCATGCCCAAGAAACATCGCGGCTTGATGAGCTTCTGTCCCGCGGAAAACTGATCGTTGGCGTGTCGAGCGAATCTCCCCCGTTCGGATTTGTCGATGAGAAGGGCGAACTGGTCGGCTTCGATATCGACATAGCCAAGCTGATTGCTAAGGCGACATTCGGCGACGAAACCAAGGTCGAGTTTGTACGTCAGAGTGCAGCCCAACGCTGGCCGAATGCTCAGAACGGCACAATCGACTTCGGCGCGCAGACTACGAGCATTTATGCTGATCGCGCTCAGAAGGTCGCTTTCACCCGTAGTTACATCGACGGTGGTGTCGTGATGATCGTTCGCAAGGACGCGCCGTTTCAGAAGCTCGCCGACTTCAACAAGTCGGACGTCACGATTGCCAATCTGACGACGCCGACCCAGGAGGAACGCGCCAAACGCCTCTTCCCGAGTGCACAGATCGCCACCTTCGACGGCATTGCGGCCCAATTCAATGCCGTGAAGCTTGGTCGTACGCAAGGGGCACAGTTGGATGGCCCGGTCGCCGCCTGGTATGTCAAACAGAACCCCGACATGCGCGTCATCGAGGAGCGGCTGACAGATGTCGTAAATACTGGCATCTTCATGAAACCCGGCGACTTCCGCCTGTGGCAGTATCTAGATCTCACGGTCAGCGAAATGACCGGTGGATACCTCTTTGCCGACTACAGCAAGATTTATGAAAAGTGGTTTGGTACGAAGCCCTTGAACGTCAAATGGTATCTCAATCAGCCACAGAAGTAGTCGGTCTTTGGCTTCAAAATAACAAGGGGAACACCATTGGACGCGTTCGTAATTTTCTTCACCAGATATCTTCCGGCGTTTGCCGATGGGTTCCTGATTACTGCGGGGGTAGCGGCTCTCGCCGCCCCTGCGGCACTGATTTGGGCCATTGTATTGATTATACCCCGGCTCGCCCACTGGACATGGGCCAGCAGATTGGTTGATGCCTATGTCGAGGTTATGCGCAATTCGCCGCTTCTGGTGCAAATGTACCTGCTTTATTTCGGGCTGCCTCTTCTCGGCCTCTTCTGGAGCAGCATCGTCTGCGGTGTAATCGCAATCGCCTCGCAGCACGGGGCATTTCTTTCCGAGATCCTGCGTTCCGGAATTCAATCCCTAAGCCAGAGGCAATGGGAAGCCGGTAGCGCGATTGGCATGCGCAGATTCGCGGTCATCCGTCTCGTCATTCTGCCGCAGGCGTTTATCAAGGTGCTGCCGGCGCTCGGTAACCAACTCATCGTCCTCGTCAAAGACACCTCACTTGTATCGGCCATCGGCGTCATGGATCTGACCTTGACCGGTAAGATGACGATCGAACGATCGGGCGCGTCCTTTGAAGCCTTCATTGCAGTCGCGTTCTTCTACCTCATTCTCACAAGCACGCTCGGCCTGGTCCTTCGTATCATCGAAGTGTGTGCGGCCCGGAGGTATGGCTGATGTTTCCTGTCCTTCAATCGAATTTGCCTTACCTGCTACAAGGCGCGGTATACACCGTCATACTGTCAGCAATCGTCGTCTCCTGCGGCACGGCGCTCGGCGTCGGGATTGGCGTCCTGGCATCTGTTGGCGGAGCAATCCTCCGTTCCATCATCACTGCCTACATTTTCCTGTTCCGTGGCGTGCCGGTTCTGGTGATCATGTTTCTCGGTTTCTACAGCTTTCCCGCTTTGGGTTTGCGGCTGGATGCATATACGGCGGTCGCCATTTCCATGATCGTTTATGTGGGTGCTTTTGTTGCCGAAGCGACGCGCGGGGCGATTGCCGGCGTGCCGACGGGACAGACAGAGGCTGCTAAAAGCCTTGGAATGCGCAAAGGCAAAATGATGCGGGAGATTGTCATTCCGCAGGCAATGCGCCTGGTTATCGCGCCAGTCCTCAATATCTCACTTATGGCAATCAAGCAGACATCCTATGCATCCATTGTAGGAGCGTGGGAGCTGTCCTTCGCTGCCCGCGAAGTGGTGGAGCGCACTCTTGCTGCATTCCAGATCTTTCTCGGCGTTATGCTCATCTATTTCATCATCTGCTACCCGCTTTCGCTCGCTGCACGCGCGCTCGACAAACGTTTGGCCTTTGACAGTTAAGGAGACCAACATGAACCAAGCTGCTGCCCCGATTTCTCAGAGCGACGATATTGTTGCTATCAGAGGTCTCCGCAAATCCTACTCGACACTCGAAGTCCTGAAGGGCATCGACATATCCGTCAAGCGCGGTGAAGTCGTCGTCATCCTTGGGCCGAGCGGGTCGGGAAAATCCACAATGTTGCGTTGTGTGAATTTCCTTGAGAACTTCGACCAGGGGACCATTACCGTTGAGGGCCGCCCGGTCGGCTACAAGATGGTGAACGGCACGCGCAGGCCGGTAAGCGAAGTTGACAACGCCAGCCTTCGCCAACACGTCGGCATGGTGTTCCAGAGCTACAATCTTTTCCCCCATCGTACCGTTCTTCAGAACGTAATGATGGGTCCGGTCAAGGTGAAGGGCATGGACAACAGCAAGGCGCGTGACATCGCCATGAAGCTCCTTGCCAAGGTCGGAATGGAACACAAGGCCGACGCCTATCCCGGGCGACTTTCGGGTGGTCAACAGCAGCGCGTAGCTATCGCCCGGGCGCTTGCGATGGAACCATCCGTCATGCTCTTCGACGAGGTCACGTCGGCGCTCGATCCCGAACTCGTCGGGGAAGTACTCAAAGTCATGCGCGAGTTGGCCGAAGAAGGCATGACAATGATTGTTGTTACCCACGAAATGGGATTTGCGAGGGGGGTCGCCGATCGGGTTGTCTTTATGGATGGTGGCGTTGTGGTCGAGCAAGGTCCGCCAGAAGAGATCATGACCAATCCCCAAACGGATCGGTTCCGTGGTTTTCTGTCACGTCACCTCTCTCATGAAGGGTGAATGCTTGTCTCCACGATCAACACCGAGCAGAATCAGGGCCTGTCGCAAATTTTCGTAGTTAACGGCCTGTTGACCATCAGCGGAGAAATTCGCGCTCCCGAATTATGGAGCGTACCGATGATTCTGAATGCCATTACGGAGAAATTGAAGCGCCAATCGAAGGACGACTTCAAGGGGCGGCATTTCGAGGCATGGCTCATTGTTCAGGCTGTTGCCTGGTACCTGCGTTATCCGCTGAGCTATCGCGATTTGGAGGAGATGTTCCGAGAGCGCGGCTTCGAAGTGGATCACAGCACGATCAACCGATGGGTTCTTGCCTACGCGCCGATGATCGAGAAACGGCTGCGCCAGTTTCTCCGATTGCATTGTGGTTCGGTCCGCATTGACGAAACCTACGTCAAGATCCGCGGCAAGTGGCGCTACCTGTACCGCGCCATCGATAAGCATGGAAACCCGGTGGATTTCCTTTTGACCGCAAAACGTGACCTCGATGCCGCCAAGCGGTTCTTCCGCAAGATGCTGAAGGACGAGCCCCTGCTCTCGCCGGGCAAGTTAGGCACCGACGGCGCCAATACCTTTCCTTTAACGATCAAAGCGGCCGTCGATGACGGCCTGCTGCATCCCGACCCTGTGCACTACGTTACCAAACATCTCCAGCAAGGCATCGAAAGCGACCATTTCAGAGTGAGGAAGAACATGCCGGAGATCGGTGGATTCCAATCTTTCAACACGGCACGCCGGACGATCGCCGGCTTCGAAGCAATGCTCTGGTTGCGGAAAGGCTTTGGCTTTTCCGGCAGTTGGAACGTCAACGATCAGAATGATCTGCTCGCGTACCTCTTCGGACTTCAAAAGGTTAACAAAGCATGAAAATGCTGAGAATCGAAGCGTAGTCTCACTCTACTGAACCGTTTGCGACAGGCCCGGTTCCCGCGAACTCCAACCTGCCGTCCCGGCCATAAAAAGATGGGAAGTTGCAAGAAGGCTGGCGGCGGCTTGTCGCCGAGCGATCGGTAAGGTCGCACCTCATTGTAGTTCCGCCCCGGTTTTCGATAACGATATCCGGGACCATGCCTCCAGGGATATCTATTCCAATTTGGCATCAACTTAGCATAATTCCTCACAACAATGGCTCATATTCACCTGTTATAGTGCGTTTTAAGAATGAAGTCGCAATATTTCAGAGGGCCGCACCCGCATGTCCAACTATGTTTCCACCAGCGAGATCCGTGCAGCGTTTTCCAGCGCCATGTCAGAAATGTACCGTGAGGAGGTTCCTGCCTACGGCACGCTGATGGCACTCGTGGCACGCGTCAATGACGAGACGCTGGCTCAAAAGCCTGATCTCAAGGAGCGCCTTTCGGCAACCGACAATCTCGACCGCATTTCCGAGGAGCGCCATGGGGCCATTCGCCTCGGTACTGCGGAGGAACTGGCCACCATGCGCCGCGTCTTCGCCGTGATGGGCATGTCTCCGGTAGGATATTACGATCTTTCGACGGCGGGTGTGCCGGTCCATTCGACAGCTTTCCGGCCGGTCGGTGACGAGGCGCTGAAGCGCAATCCTTTCCGTGTCTTCACATCGTTGCTGCGGCTCGATCTGATCCCCGACGAGGCTTTGCGCACCGAGGCCGCCCGTATTCTGGCGCAACGCCGGATATTCACGCCTGGAGCTATCGTCCTTGTAGAGAAGGCGGAGCGGGATGGCGGCCTGTCGAAAGAGGATGCCGATTGTTTTGTACAGGAGGTGCTGGAAACATTTCGTTGGCATGACAAGGCCAATGTCGATGTGAATATGTATCACCGCCTCCATGATGCGCACCGCCTGATTGCGGATGTGGTTTCCTTCCGTGGCCCGCATATCAATCACCTCACGCCACGCACGCTGGATATCGACAAGGTGCAGGCGCTGATGTCCGCTTTTGATATAGCGCCCAAGGCCGTTGTCGAGGGGCCGCCGACCCGTGAATGTCCGATTCTCTTGCGTCAGACCTCGTTCAAGGCGCTTGAAGAAGCCGTTTTATTCCCCGATGGCGAGGGGGGATGGAAAACCGGCTCGCACACGGCGCGTTTTGGGGAGATAGAGCAGCGGGGCATCGCGTTGACCCCGAAGGGGCGTGGCCTCTACGACCGGCTGCTTGATCAAACGCGAAAGCTGGTTCGCCCGGCTGCCGATGGCTCCAATGCTCGTGAATACGAAGCTGCCCTGGACGGCACATTCGGGGCATTCCCCGATAATTGGGCGCAAATCCGCACAGAAGGTCTGGGATATTTCAGCTACTCGCTGACCCCGAAGGCAACCGGCGCCGAATTCGCCTCTGTTCCCGATCTTGAAACACTCATTGCAGACGGCTTCGTTCGATTCGATCCTGTTGTCTACGAGGACTTTCTGCCGGTAAGTGCGGCGGGTATATTCCAGTCCAATCTCGGTGACGGCGCGCAGCATGAGTTTGTTGCAAGCCCCAACCAGACGCGTTTCGAGGCCGATCTTGGGGCGAGTGTGCTCAACGAGTTCGACCATTACGCCACCATTGAAAAGGCCTCCATCGAGGCCTGCCTTGCAACGTTTTCCAGCCGTCTCCTGGCCGGCTGATCTGCCGCACCGGCAATTTCCCGATTCCCAAACCGGAGTTTTGAACGATGAACATCACCGTTAAATCCGCATCCGTTGCAGAAGAAGCAGCCGCCATTCTCGAACGCCTTGGTGTCGAAAAGTCACTTTATACCGCAGGTGATATGGGTTCGTTTTCGCCGGTCACCGGCGAGAAAATTGCGAAGCTGAAAACCGTAACGCCGGAGCAGGCCAACGCTGCCATCGATAAGGCCGATGACGCATTCCGCCAGTGGCGTCTGGTTCCTGCGCCGCGGCGCGGCGAACTGGTGCGCCTGCTCGGCGAAGAACTGCGTGCCGCCAAGGCTGATCTCGGACGTCTCGTATCCATTGAAGCCGGGAAAATCCCCTCCGAAGGACTTGGTGAAGTGCAGGAAATGATCGACATCTGCGATTTCGCGGTCGGTCTTTCCCGTCAGCTTTACGGCCTGACAATCGCCACCGAGCGGCCGGGCCACCGGATGATGGAGACCTGGCATCCGCTCGGTGTTATCGGCGTTATCTCCGCCTTCAATTTCCCGGTCGCCGTCTGGGCCTGGAATGCTGCGCTCGCCATCGTCTGCGGGAATAGCGTTGTGTGGAAACCTTCGGAAAAGACCCCGCTGACGGCGCTTGCGGCGCATGCGGTTCTTGCGCGGGCCATCAGTCGCTTCGGCGATGCGCCGGACGGTCTTTCGCAGGTGCTGATCGGCGATCGCGAAATCGGTGAAGTCCTCGTGGACCATCAGAAAGTGCCGCTGGTTTCCGCCACGGGCTCCACCCGTATGGGCCGTGCGGTCGGGCCGCGTCTCGCGGCACGTTTTGCCCGCGCCATCCTTGAACTGGGCGGCAATAATGGCGGCATTGTCTGCCCTTCCGCCGATCTCGATATGGCGCTGCGCGCCATCGCGTTCGGAGCCATGGGCACTGCGGGTCAGCGCTGCACCACGCTTCGCCGCCTGTTTGTCCATGAAAGCGTCTATGACAGGCTCGTGCCGCGTCTGAAAAAAGCTTATGGCAGCGTTTCCGTGGGCAATCCCTTGGATGGCTCCGCCTTGATCGGCCCGCTGATCGACCGGCTGGCATTTGACAGCATGCAGAAAGCATTGGCTGAGGCGCGCCAGCATGGCGGCGTGGTTCATGGCGGCGAACGCGTCGATTGCGCTGCTGCGGAGGCATTTTACGTCAAGCCCGCGCTGGTCGAGATGCCGAAGCATGAAGGCCCGGTGCTGGAAGAGACTTTCGCACCTGTCCTCTATGTCATGAAATATAGCGATCTTGAGGCTGTCATCGAATGCCATAATGCTGTTGGCGCCGGTCTTTCGTCATCGATCTTCACGCTCGATATGCGCGAGGCGGAGCGTTTTCTGGCCGCCGATGGTTCTGATTGCGGCATCGCCAATGTCAATATCGGCACATCGGGCGCGGAGATTGGCGGCGCCTTCGGTGGCGAGAAGGAAACCGGCGGGGGCCGTGAATCCGGCTCCGACGCCTGGAAGGCCTATATGCGCCGCGCCACCAACACCATCAACTATTCCAAATCGCTGCCGCTGGCGCAGGGCGTTTCGTTTGATATCGACTGAGGTGTGATTATGACAATTTCCACCGCCATAGTGGAGGCGGGTTTCAGACCTGCCTCAAGGATTGCCTCGGTCGGGGTATCGAAAATTCTCCAGATCGGTGCGCGTGCGGCGGCGATGAAACGCGAGGGGCTTCCTGTCATCGTGCTCGGCGCGGGCGAGCCGGATTTCGACACGCCCGATAACATCAAGCATGCCGCGAAAGCGGCCATCGATGCGGGCGAGACGAAATATACCGCACTCGACGGCACCCCCGCGTTGAAAAAGGCGATCGTCGCCAAATTCAGCCGCGAAAATCACATCGACTACACGCCTGATGAAATCACCGTAGCGACCGGCGCCAAGCAGATATTGTTCAATGCCTTCATGGCGACACTCGATGCGGGCGATGAAGTGATTATTCCCACGCCGTACTGGACGTCCTATTCGGATATCGTGGAGATTTGCGGAGGCGTGTCCGTTCTGATCCCCAGCGATGCGAGCGCTGGGTTCCGGCTGCAGGCAGAGCAGCTCGAGAAGGCGATCACGCCGAAAACCCGCTGGGTGCTTCTCAACTCACCTTCCAATCCCTCCGGTGCCGCCTATAGCGAGGCTGATTACCGGCCGCTGCTCGATGTGCTCTTGCGCCACCCGCATGTCTGGCTGATGGTTGACGACATGTACGAGCACATCGTCTATGACGATTTTCGCTTTGTAACGCCGGCGGCAATAGAGCCGCGCCTGAAAGAGCGAATGCTGACCATTAACGGCGTTTCGAAAGCCTATGCCATGACTGGCTGGCGTATCGGTTATGCTGGCGGCCCGAAGGCGCTGATAAAGGCAATGGCGGTTATCCAGAGTCAGGCGACATCGTGTCCTTCCTCTATCAGCCAGGCAGCCTCCGTCGAAGCGCTCAACGGGCCTCAGGATTTTCTGAAGGAACGGCAGCTGAGTTTTCGCCATCGCCGCGATCTTGTCGTGGCGCGTCTCAATGCCATCGAGGGGCTGGAGTGCCGCACACCGGAGGGGGCGTTCTACACGTTTTCCAGCTGTGCGGGCATCATCGGCAAGGTCACTCCGAAAGGAAAGCGGATTGAGGCGGATCATGATTTTACCGATTATCTGCTGGAAGATGCCCATGTGGCAGTCGTTCCCGGCTCGGCATTCGGCCTCTCGCCTTTCTTCCGTATTTCCTACGCGACGTCGGAAGCCGAGCTGGTCGAGGCACTTGACCGTATCGCCCGCGCCTGCGCAGCCCTGAAGGGCTGAACGCAATGAAACGTGCAAGCCGATGATTCCACATCTCCGGTCCGCTTGCGAAGAAGTGCAGGCTCCCGCCGGTTTCTTTGAGCGTATCATTGAAGCCGGGTTCCGAGGGGATGTAGAAACATCGGCTTCCTCTCGCGCGGTCCTTGCCACCGATAACTCCATCTACCAGATGGAGCCTGCCGGGGTGCTTTTTCCCGAAGATACCGGTGACCTGAAAATTGTTGCCAAGGTACTTTCAGAGCCTGCCTTTCGCAGCATGGTCATTGCGCCGCGCGGCGGTGGCACCGGCACCAACGGTCAGTCGCTGACATCAGGCGTTGTGGTGGATTGTTCCCGCCACATGCGTCGGATCCTTGAGATCGATCCTGTGACGCGGGTGGCTCGTGTCGAGGCGGGTGTGGTCAAGGACCAGCTTAACCGGGCACTCAGACCCTATGGCCTGTTCTTTGCACCGGAACTCTCGACTTCGAACCGCGCAACCATAGGCGGGATGATTTCCACCGATGCCTGCGGCCAGGGATCATGCCTCTATGGCAAGACCTCAGGCCATGTTCGCGGCCTGCGCGTGGTGCTCATGGATGGCTCGGACCTGTGGTCACGCCCGCTGGATAGCGCCGCATTGGCTGAAACGATGGCCCGTGATGACCGGACAGGCGAAATTTACCGCACTGTCGAGCAGATTACCCGCGAAAAGGCCGCCCGTATCCGCGAGATTTTCCCCGATCTCAACCGCTACATGACGGGTTACGACCTTGCCCATGTGCGGCGCGACAATGGTGATTTCGATCTCAACGCCATTCTGTGTGGCTCGGAAGGCACGTTGGCGATGATCGGCGAAGCCGAACTCAATCTGCTGCCGATCCCGGCACATGTGGCGCTGGTGAATATTCGCTATGGCGATTTCAATACCGCGCTGGAACATGGCCGTAAACTCACTGCGCTGAAGGTTGCGTCTGTCGAGACTGTTGACGAGAAGGTCCTCCGCCTCGCGAAGGGCGATATCGTCTGGAACGGCATAGCCCGTTTCTTTCCCGATGATGCGGCCGGTGCAGCCAACGGAATCAATATTGTCGAACTGCTGGCCGATGACGAGGCTGAGCTGGAGCGGCATCTGGCGCAGGTCATTGCAGCGCTCGACATTGACGCCAACCATCGGGGATATACCATTGCCCGTGGTCATGATGATGCCGAAGCGATCTGGGCGATGCGCAAGCGCGCCGTCGGTCTGCTGGGCAATGTCGAGGGGCCGGTGAGGCCGGTGGCCTTTGTGGAAGATACGGCCGTGCCGCCGCAGAACCTTGCGGCCTATATCCGGGAGTTTCGGGCGCTGCTCGATGATGCCGGCGTGTCCTACGGCATGTTTGGCCATGTGGATGCGGGCGTTCTGCATGTGCGCCCGGCGCTCGACCTGACCCGCGATGACCATATGCCGATGGTACGCCACATCAGCGATGCCGTGGTAGCGCTGACCCGCAAATATGGCGGCGTGTTGTGGGGTGAGCACGGCAAGGGCGTGCGTTCGGAATATGTGCCGCAGTTCTTTCAGGACCTTTACCCGGATTTGCAGCGCATCAAGCAGGCGTTCGATCCCGATAATCGCCTTAATCCCGGTAAGATCGCCACACCGGCTTCACAAGCCCTGTTGAAAATCGACGAAGTGCCGCTGAGAGGAAGCGTCGATCGAATTATCGGCAACGAAATCCGATCCGCTTTCGATAATGCCGCTTATTGCAACGGCAATGGCGCCTGTTTCGACTTCGATGAGACCAGCCCGATGTGCCCGTCCTACAAGGCAACGGGCGACAGACGCCTGTCGCCGAAGGGTCGGGCGATGCTGATGCGGGAATGGCTGCGATTGCTTGCCGAAAAGGGAACCGATCCGCGAAAGGAGGCTGCGGCGTTGCGCGTCGGAATTGCGGCCTTGCCGGCATTTATTCGTCGGGCGGCAAACACGCTTAATCCGGCCAACAAAAGCGATTTCTCCCATGAAGTGCGTGAGGCCATGGACAGTTGCCTGGCCTGCAAGGCCTGTGCAGGCCAATGTCCTGTAAAGGTCAGTGTGCCTGCGTTCCGCGCCAGGTTTCTGGAACTCTATTACAGCCGTTATCTGCGCCCCCTGAAAGACCCGTTGGTTGCTGCTATCGAGACCACATTGCCCCTGATGATGCGGGCGCGGCTGCTTTACAATCTTATTGCCGGGACAGAAACGGGCAGGCGGTTCATACATATGGCAGGGCTGACATCGCTGCCGTTGCTGCCGGCCGTTTCGCTTTCAGACCAGGTTCGTCGCCTCAGCGTCCCCACCGCCACCCGCGAGCGGATCAAAAAGCTCACCCCGGCGGACCGGTGCCGGGCGGTGGTGTTCGTGCCCGATGTGTTCACGGCCTCTTTTGATCCGGATGTCGTGCTTGCGGCAGTGAGGCTTGCCCGCAAGATGGGGCTTTTGCCCTTTCTTGCCGAGCCGCAGATCAATGGCAAGGCGTTGCATGTATATGGCTATCTCGGCCGTTTCGAGCGTGCGGCGGCGCAAACGGCGCGTTATCTCCAATCGATTGCCGATCTCAAGGTGCCGCTTGTCGGGCTTGATCCATCGATGACGCTGGCGTTTCGCAGCGAATACAAATCGCTGCCGGGTGCGGCATTAAAGGCCACTGTTCTTTTGCCACAGGAGTGGCTGGCTGCACAAACCGGGCGGCTTCCGGAAACCCTGCCTCGGGAAGAGGGCTCCAGCTTCGGACTGTTGCTGCACTGTACCGAACGCAGCAATATTCCCGCCTCAGGAGGGCAGTGGAAACGGATTTTCGAAGGGTTGGGAATAAGCCTCGATATCATCGATGTCGGCTGTTGCGGTATGGCCGGAACCTTCGGCCATGAGGTGCGCAACCGCGCGATATCCGAAAAGCTTTACGGCATGAGCTGGTCGGCGCCGGTGTCAAATGTAAACGGGAATAATGTGGTCATGGCCACGGGCTATTCCTGCCGCTCGCAGGTGAAGGTGATTGAGGAGAAGTCGTTGCCGCACCCGTTGCAGGTGATAGATCGGCTTATCGGCTCAAAAGACCCATTTTAAAAAAACCATAGAAGAGGCCCGGGATGATCTTGTCGGACGTTCCAGGAATTCCATTGGAGGACCGGGCGCCGACCAATGCGAGCGTTTCCTCGACGCCTGTCCTGCAACAAAAGCGCCGGTGAACTGCACCGGCGCTCTGGTTTTGTGCTGCGGCTCAGAAGTAGCGAACTTCCTCAGCTTTGATGCTCAGAGGGTCTTTGCCGCGCTTGGTTAGCCACGAATAGACGGGCGGAACGCGATCAGCGATCGATTCGACGTGAATGTCGATCAAGCATGGGCCGGATGTATATGCAAAGGCTTCGGCCAGTGCCTCGTCGAGTTCTTTCGAATTGGTGGCTGTCCAGGCCTTGACGTCAAATGCTTCCGCAATCGCCTGCCCGCGCGGCGGCATAAAATCCACGCCGAAGCACTGGTTGTGGCCCTTCAGGCGGTGAAGCCCCTTGATCCAGCCGAAGGTGCCGTTGTTGAACAGCAGGAGAATGGCGGGAACCTGAAGGCGCACCAAGGTTTCAAGCTCGCCTACCGTCATGCCGAACGAGCCGTCACCGAACATGCCGATCGGCCGCCGGTCCTTGTTCGCAAACCACGCTCCAACTGTGGCTGGCAGCGCAGACCCCAGGCCGCCGAACGCGCGCGGTATGGCAAATCGGGTCCTGCGGTCTTTCAATTTGAGAAAGCGTGTCATGTGCGGGGTTGGCGTGCCCGCGTCGGAATAGATGTGAGCCGGTTTTCCGTAGGCTTCGAGCGCCTCGTTAAAGCAGCGCACCGCGCGTTCGGGGCGCAGCGGAGCGGCTTCGGAGCTCAAGAGCGCTTCGGCATTCTGCCAGAAGTTGGCACGCAACCCGTTCAGTTCATCGACCCATTCCTGCGTCCTTGCCGCATCATTATCAATAGGGGCCATGTCGATGAGGTGTTGGAGCACAAGGCGTGCATCACCCTGTACCGATACGACATTTTCGTAGTTGTTGGCCATGATCTCAGGATCGATATCGATCTGGGCGACACGCTTGTTGAGCGTGATCTTCGGGAAGGTCCAACCGATGGTTACGACCGAACCCATTCTTGATCCGACGAATAGGACAAAATCGGCGTGTTCCAGAGACCAGTTGGCATGCGGATGAAATCCGTTGTCGCCAATGACGCCCACAGCCAGCCGGTGATCATCAGGCATGGTGCCCTGGCCAGTCATTGTGGTGCAAACTGGAATATTCAGGCGTTCAGCGAGCTCAGTGACCTCCGGTCCGGCGCAGGAGCGGTTGACGCCGCCGCCCGAAACGATCAGAGGTTTCTTGCTGCTTGTCAGCATCGACATCACCGCGTCTAGCTTGTCCTGCGGCGGAAGCGTGGGATATGCGGGAAACTGTCTGCATTCCGTCTCGACGTGAAGCGATATCCGCGCCGGGTCTACCTCGGCCAGCAGCATGTCTTCCGGAATTTGTAGGTGGACTGCACCTGGTTTGCCAGAGCACGCAACGCGGAATGCGCGACGAATGATTTCCGGCAGTTTCTCCGCTGATTTCACCTGCACCGACATTTTGGTGATCGGGTCGAACAGGCGAGCGCAATCCAGTTCGGTCAAGACGCCACGGCCTTCACCGGGGAGGGGAATGTCGATCGTCAGCAGAATGACCGGAACCGAAGAGGAATTCGATTCAGCTACCGGAGGCAGCGAATACATGGCGCCTGCGCCCGATGGGCACTCGAAGACGCCGGGCTTGCTGGTAAAGCGTCCATAGGCATCGGCCATGTAACCGGCAGAGCGTTCGTCGCGTGCCATGACGTGGCGAATCTTGTCTTCGCGTTCCTGCAAGGCCTCATAAAGAGGAACGTTGGTGTCCCCCGGTACGCCGAATATCACTTCGACCCCATATCCGATCAGCATGTCCACTAGAATATCTGCACCGCGCACGACGGTCTCCTTTCGCTACTTTAAAATTCAGTCAAAACCTGACGCGGTTTGAGGATGATCACAGTGACCGATCCATGCCGCGGGAGGCATGATGAGATTTTTTCCCAACTTTCATGGCCCGGACGCACTCAGGTGAAACGCCTTGGCGAAAACGCTTCGATACCGGAGGTGGGTACCTTGCCGCTCACCATGTCAGCTACAATTCGGCCAGTGATCGGACCAGACGCAAACCCGACATGCCCGTGCCCAAAGGCATAGAAAACATTGTTCGAACGGGAGGAGGCGCCAATGACCGGCAGACCGTCCGGTGTAGACGGGCGATGCCCCATCCAACGGTCGAGCTTCATCTCCGCGCGTGGCGTCAAGTGATCGTATGTGGCAAGGGCGTGCTCGATCAGAATATCGACACGCTTCCAGTTGGGTGGTGTTTCTACCGATGCCAGTTCGACCTGTCCGGAGAGGCGCAGACCTTGTGATGTCGGTGTATTCGCCATCTTGCCATCGCTTGGCATGACTGGGCGCGAAGGCCCGTTCTCCTCGGAAACAAGAACGCCATGGTAGCCCCTCTCTGCTTCGAGGGGAATCCGGTCGCCAGCCTTGCGTGCGAGTACTTTGGACCAGACACCGGATGCGATCACGGCCCTGTCGCATTCGAGGCGACCGTTATCCGTCTCAACTGCTACCAGTTTGTCGCCGTCGAAAACAAAATCCTTCGCCCGCGCTTTGACAAGACGCGCGCCCCGTACAACTGCGTTTGCAACAATCGCGGCGACGTATGTACCGGGATCGACGCAATGGGCGCCATCTTCCGCCAGAACTCCGAAGGTGTAATGGCTGGAAAGGTGTGGCTCCCGCTCATGCAATTGTTCGGCATTCAATTCCCTCCAGCGCAAACCTGTCATCGATCGTAGATGCCATGACAATTTTTCCGCTTCGAAATTCTGTTTGCCGGGATAAGCGTAGAGCAGGCCTTCCTGTCGAATGAGATGGCCGAGGCCCAATTCTTCAGCCAGTTTGAGGTGGCGTTGCGGGCTGTCTCCAAGAAGGGTTGACAGCGCACGCGCGGTTTTCTCGACCCGGGCGACCGTCGAGCCGGCAATGAGAAACCTCACCAGCCAAGGCAGGAGCTTGAGAATATGCCGCCAACTGATGACGAGCGGACCTTTTGGATTGAACAGATAACTCGGAATCTGCTTCCAGAGACCCGGCATCGACATGGGTACGACCGATGCAGGGCTGATCCAGCAGCCGTGTCCATAGCTGGCGCTCTGGCGCCCACCCGGCTCACCGGCTTCAAGAATTGTAACCTGATGGCCGTCCCGGATTAATTCCAGCGCCGCACTTGCACCCACTATGCCTGCGCCAATTACGATTACGTGCATGTCTATCATTCCCGAGCATTACAGCGGTTAGACGATCGCTGATCGATGGGCGCAAAAATCTGTCTCCTGCTGTGAGCGGAAGTTGGGTTCAACGCTTTTCGATCACTTTAATGGACCCCGGGGCAGAACCGGGATGACCTGTTTTTCAGTTTGCGTGCCAACCAGGACCAGCGAGTGGGCCAATCGGCAAATCAGTTCGGACCAAGACCATTATGGAAATGGCTCAGGAAGGATCGCGTCGCCGGTTGAGCCGGATTGTCGATAACCTGGCGCGCTTCGCCTTCCTCGATGACACATCCGTCACGCATGAAAACCACACGGTCCGCCACATCGCGGGCAAATGCCATTTCATGCGTGACCAGCAGCATCGTCATACCTTCGGCGGCAAGGGAGCGGATCACGGACAACACCTCTCCCACGAGTTCGGGATCGAGCGCCGACGTCGCCTCGTCGAACAACATGACTTCGGGCTTCATCGCCAATGCCCGTGCAATCGCAACTCGCTGCTTCTGTCCACCGGACAAACTGTCCGGATGAGCCATGGACTTGTCGGCGAGCCCGACTTTTTCGAGCAGCCCGCGGGCGATTTCCCTTGCTTCGGCCTTGGATTTTCGCAGAACCGTGATGGGACCTTCCATCACGTTTTGCTCGACGCTCATGTGCGGGAAAAGATTGAAGCTCTGGAAAACCATTCCTGTCTTTGCACGGAAGGCGGCAAGCGCTTTGTCGCCGGGCAGCTTTCGCGTGCTGGAGAAGTCGATTGCTTGATCCCCCACGCGAATGAAGCCCTGCTCCGGAACCGTCAGCAAATTGACACTTCGCAGTAATGTCGACTTTCCTGAGCCGCTGGGGCCGATGAGGGCGACAACGCTTCCTTTCTTCACGTTCAGCGTAATGTCTTTCAGTACCTCGAAGTCGCCGAAGGACTTTTTCACGCCGACAAGCTCGATCATAGTGTGTTCTGACATAATGATAAGCCTTTCGTGATCAGCGGCCTGCGCGCGCTTCAAGCCGGTGGGCGAAGCGTGTCAGCGGGAAAAGGAGGATGAAATAGATGACAGCGATCATCGTGTAGGTTTCCAGCGGCCGATAGCTCGCCGATGTGATCAACTGGCCCTGATAAAGCAGATCAGGAACGGCCAGAACCGACAGAAGCGACGTGTTCTTCAACTGTAGAACGGTCTGGTTCATCAAGGGCGGGATCATTCTGCGAAATGCCTGGGGCAGGACGATCCGAGCCATGAGCTGATGTCGCCGCATGCCAAGCGCGCGTCCCGCATCCCACTGGCCGAGATCGACTGAAATGATACCGCCACGGATGATTTCGCCGAAGAAGGATGCGCCATAAAGTGTCAACGTGATGAAGGCTGCCGAACCCGGAGACAACTCTATTCCGGTCAGGATCGGCAGCGCATAATAGCACCACACAAGCTGGACCAGGACCGGCGTGCAACGGAATATCTCGATGAAGCCCGTGATAAGCGCGCCGAAGATTTTTACGTTCCCAAGGCGAGCCAGGGCAACCAGACAACCGACAATCAAGCCTGAAACCGCAGTGCCAATCGTAAACCCGATTGTATAAAGGACACCCGTCCAGATCAGGCTCTGGTACTGTATGAGAAAATTGAAATCCCATTGATATTGCATATCGTTCCCACTTTTTGTTTTACGCATTTCCGGACGGAAAACCGGCGTCCACTTTTCCTGGAAATGCTCTAGCGCGCTTCACGTATCGAAGCTCCTGCATGAAGCCACCGGCCAAGTGTGAGGATATCGAACACCGGAAGACCAAAACGCTTCGATATCTCCGCTGAAAAAGGCGGCAAGTTTGTACATTCAAATACGAGCGCGCCGATGGAAGGCTGCTTGTCGACGAGATCCTGAACCGTCTGCAATAACTCGTTGCTGAGGGCCTCGCGGTCATAGGGCTTGCCGCCCTCGATCAACTGGTGAAACGCGCCGCCTTTGGGCAGTCCGGCAACCGGAGGAATATCCTTGACGCCTGCTTCCCGGAAATGACGATCCGTTAGAGAGTTGAAATCATATGTAATCACTCCGACCTTCTTTCCAGCGGGAAGAAAGGCGGTGATTTGCGGAATTTGCAGCAGACTGGACGTTGCGACAGGAAGCGTCAGGCGGCTTGCGAGCGCGCTTTGTCGCAGCACCAGGAAACCGCATGATGTCGTCAATGCACAGGCGCCTTCTCTCGCCAGCTCTTCACCGGCGGCCACAAAGGCATCGAGCAACGCCGCATCGTCTTCACCATTGACGATCTTTCTGGCGCTTGCGCCTTTGACAGTTTTGTAGACGACAGGGAATGGCCAGCTTCCCGCGTTGCCCACATCACCCAAAGGACGCTCGAACGTTGTGTCGAGCATCATGATACCAAGCGAGTTGGCCATGATTTCACCGGAAAATACAATGGCCGCCGTGCATGACGCAACGGTAGCTCCTGTTGGAAACAGGGACAGGATCACGGGTGACCCTGTCCACACCCGATCATCAGAACTGAATATCGGCCGGAATATCCTCTTTCTGGACGCCGACCAGATCGAGACTTGAGGTAATCCAACTCGTCACCACGCCGGAAGAGCGATTGAATTCAAGCCAGTTGTCTACAAAAGTCCGGAATCGTGAGCTGTCCTCTGCACGAACGCCAGCACAGGTCGGCTGACGCACGATTGGTCCGGGAACAACGATTTTGCCGACATTCGCGTTCTTCTTGACAGTTACCAGTGACAGCATTGCGACCTGGATGACAGCGTCAGCGCGACCGGTTTGAACCGAGAGCGTCGCCTCGTCAGGGGTCTTCAGCGCGACGAGTGTCGCCTTTGGCAGAACGCGACGGGCAAAAAGATCATGTGTCGATCCGATATCGACCGCAATGCGGATTTCCGGCTTGTTCAGCTCTTCCCAGGTCTTCGGTTCAAGGCCAGGCTTGGCGATAATGGTGAAGGTATTCTGCATGATCGGACGGGTGAATTCGACCACCAGTGCACGTGACGGTGTGGGGCTAAGGCCGAACATGATGTCGATCTTGTTGGCTTGAAGATCGAGAACTGCGTTGCCCCAGGTGGTCTCGCTGATTTCGACTTCAGCCTCGAGCGACTTTGCCAGATCGCGGGCCATGCTCATACAAAAGCCAGACCACTCACCAGTCGCGATATCCTTATGATAATATGGTTCGGTTCCAACGATCCCGGCGACACGCAGCTTCTTACTGCTGCGTATGCGTTCAAATGTTGAGCCAGCAGCGGGCGCCTGTGCGAGTGCAGGTGCAGCAAGCGCGGTTGCAACCGCGCCCGCACCGGCAAGTCCAAGGAGGCTTCCAAAATCACGTCTGTTCATGTCATCCCCTTTTTTACATTATTTGATGGTACTCCTGCTTCGGCGGGTTCCCAGTTATCCGCGTGGCAGTCTCGGCAGCTACCTTTTCCCTTCGGGTTACAGGCACGTTCGCCGGATGAGTCAGTCTTGACGATCTTGCATTTAAAACAAAACATCGAATACTCCACCTTGCATGAGCTTTAGTCATGATGAAGGGGTTGGGCATTGAGGCGGTATCTTCCATCACTTTCGGCGCTGCATGCCTTCGAAGCTGCTGCCCGATATATGAACTTCACGCGCGCCGCTGATGATCTCGGTCTCACGCAGAGCGGTATCAGTCGGCAGATCCGTAATCTGGAGGATTTTCTGGGGACTACCCTTTTTCACCGTTCAGGCCCACGTTTGGTGCTGACGGAAGTGGGGGCCAACTATTATCGCGACCTTGCGTTCACGCTGGACCGGCTTGAGGAAATCTCGATCGATGCGGTTCGGGGCCGTAGTGTGGATTCCTCCCTGATGGTGGGAACGCATCCAACTTTTGCGGCCCGCTGGTTGCCGCAAAGGCTGTCCACGTTCATCTCGGCATTTCCCGACATACCTCTCGAATTCACACTCGCGACCCCTGCGACAGATTTTGAAACGACACGTCTGGACATAACGGTATTGAGGGGGGCTGGCACGTGGCTTCATGCCCGCGCGATTGAACTTTTCCCTGAAAAACTTGCTGTCGTTGCAGCACCCAGCCTCATTCCATTGGGCGAGAAACTCGATCCACTCGATTTTGCGAATTTCCCTATGATACAAAATGCCGGCAGGCCGAGCCTCTGGCTGAACTGGCTGCGTTTTGCCGGATTATCTTATAGCGGTCGTATTCAGGGAATACGATTTAGTCACTATGAGACGATCATAAATGCCGCAGTCAGCGGGCTTGGTATAGCAGTCGTGCCGACGTTTTACATCGAACATGAAATTGCAAACGGGCAACTACATATGCCGTTCGGAGAAGCTACACATTCCGACGATTCCTATTATGTCGTTTACCCTGAAAGAAAAGCGAACAATCCGAATGTTGTGTTGTTCAGGGATTGGTTGATCAGGCAATCTCGTAGATACGG
Organism: Agrobacterium sp. CFBP2214; assembly: GCF_030209895.1. Lineage (NCBI taxonomy): Bacteria > Pseudomonadati > Pseudomonadota > Alphaproteobacteria > Hyphomicrobiales > Rhizobiaceae > Agrobacterium > Agrobacterium sp. CFBP2214. Next base: position 51,311 of record NZ_JARVRC010000029.1, read on the forward strand.
GGAACAATAGAACGATTTCACAAGACAAATCATGATATCCCCACACTGAGATTATCTCAATGCCAGAGCGATTTGTATGGAGATGCAACCGGTTTGTATCAACAGGTCAAAATCGGATTGTACGCTAGAGCGGATCGGCGGTGCCGGTCGCGATGTTGTCCGGCGGATCGTTGCTGTGTTGATGAAGGCGCGGAATTGTCAGTAAAAGTTGACGTGCCCCCATTAAATTAGGCCATTTAGAACTGGAATTTTCCACTTATGATCCCTGGTGGGAAGAA
>NZ_JARVRC010000014.1:0-31648 GCF_030209895.1 Agrobacterium sp. CFBP2214
GGTTAGGGTTAGGGTTAGGGTTAGGGTTAGGGTTAGGGTTAGGGTTAGGGTTAGGAATGTTTACATCTGTATATTTCCTGCCAAGTGGTTGGAGTAAAAAAGATGGTTATTGATCTGAATGGCCCGCTGCCGGTTTTTCGAACACCGGATTAGTATTACTTTGGCAGATTAATCCTCGGTCAGCGATGGTCGGTTATCGAAGGATGGTCGAGTAGGAAGTTGCGCTGACGGAATGGCTGAAGCCGTTCGTTGAGAAGCTTGGCCACGAGAAGCGTCGGCAGATATGCCCGATCTATGTTTATGGCCTGATCGGGCCGGGAGATCGCAAGAGTATCAAGCGATGGCGGAGCGCCTGGCACCTGATCGCTACGACCGCCTGCATCATTTCATCTCGGATGGCATTTGGGACGCCTGTCCGCTTGAGGCGGAATTGGCGGTGCAAGCTGACAGAATAGTCGGGCTTCAGATGCTTTTCTGATGATCGATGATACAGCTCTTCCGAAGAAGGGCGACCATTCTGTCGGGGTCGCACCGCAATATGCATCGATGCTGGGCAAGCGAGCCAACTGCCAGACGCTGGTGTCATTGACGCTGGCACGCGACAAGGTTTCTGTCCCGTTGGCCTGCGGCTGTTTCTGCCCGACAGTTGGACCAGTGATCAGGATCGGATGGCAAAAGCCGGCGTTCCCGAGCCAATGCGCCTATCCCGCACCAAACCGGAGATCGCGCTTGACGAGATCGATCGGCTGATTGCTGCGGGCGTGCGGTTTGGCGCCGTGCTTGCTGAGGCAGGTTACGGTCTGTCGCGCGCTTTTCGCCAGGCTTTGAATGCGCGGGGTCTCACTTGGGCCGTCGGCCTTCCCAAGCATCAGAAGGTGTATCCCATGATGTCGCGTTGATCTTTCCTGTTGGATATCCAGGGGACTTCGACGACCTTATCGGTATCGGCACGAACTTCGATGCGATGCCGGCCGGTAGTTTCAGCATCGGCATTTCAGCCGATATTGTATGATCCCTGTTGCCAGCCTGTCAACGACCGTGATGTCGACCACGGAGACAACCATGCACGCGGCAGTGATCTTCAGAGAAATTCAATCTTGACGCCCCAGCTGCGATTAGACAATCACATCACCTCTCTTCCCTATCAAGCGACCCGGCGCGAAATGTTTGATGACTCTGTTCGTCCCGCTATGAACAATCAGATCAGCCATAATGGCTCCTACCACTGGGACCAGCTGAAAGCCGTGCCCGGAATAACCAAACGAGTGAAAAATCCCATTCGCATTGGGTGAAGGGCCGATAATCGGCAGGTGATCGGGCGTCATCGCTTCCATGCCCGCCCATGTTCGCACGATACGCAATTGTCCGACGATGGGAAATAGATCAGTCGCCGCGCGGGCACCCTTGGAGAGCTCTCTAAAGTTGACGAAGCTTCGTTGTGCGTCAATATCTGCGCTTCCCTGCAGCCCTCCGCCAATGACGAGCGTCCCTTGGTCCGATTGCTTGAACGAGAGAGGCCGGCCAACGACGCTTACAACCGGTTTCAACAGAGGGGCAATTCGCTCCGTCACGATCATCATCGATGCCTTGTGCCCAATCTGGATGTCGTCGCCAACCATGGCGGCGATTTTCACCGCCCAGGCACCCGCGGCGTTGATTACCGTCGGTGCGACGAATTCCATGCTGCCCGTCCTGACACGCCAGTCAGTACCCGCATGCTCGATCGCGATAACGCCCGCTCCCTCGTATATGATCACGCCGGCGGCTTCCGCAGCGTTGCGGAAAGCCTTCAGTGTGCGATGCGGATCGGCGGCTCCATCTTTGCGGGCGATTAGGGCGCCCACGCAATGGGGTGATATAGAGGGTACGAGGCGCAAAAGTTCTGAGCGATCGATGAATTCTTCGTGGTCGTATCCAGCCGACCGGATTTTGGCGAGGCGATTTTCAAGAACGGCGAGATGCGCCGGCTTTTCTGCAATGCTCATCTGGCCGTAAGCTTGAAAACCGCAGCTGTCGCCGACGATACTCTCGATGTTGTGCCACATGTCCATGGCCTCGAGCGAAATCGGTAATTCCGCAAGATCCCGGTTCAGGGTCCTGACACCCGCAGCAGTCGCCCCGGACGAATGACGGCCGACCCAGGACCGTTCCAGAATGACGACCCCCCTGCCAGCCCGAGCCAGATTGAGTGCTGCGGAAAGCCCGTGCAGGCCCCCGCCGATGACGATCGTATCCAATGCCTTGGCGTTCATCGCGTTTCGTCCTGGATGTCGAGAGCTGCAAGTTCGCTGAGCGTGACAGGCTTCAGCGGTGGTCGCACCCGATATAGTCCGACATCCGGCGCCGCTCGACCTTCCGCGTCGGCGAGAACCCGCGCGATGGTGTAGCCACACTGACGCCCCTGACACGGGCCCATCCCGGCGCGGGTGAAAGCCTTGATTTGGTTAGGCCCCGGCCGACCGGAAGATAGCTGGGCTCGGACAGAAGCAACGGTTACCTCCTCGCATCGACAGGCAATCGTGTGATCGGGCGGCACGAAAACAGACGGACGCGGCCGATAAAACTTGTCGAGGAACGGCCGGGGTGCGAGGGCACGCTCCAGGCGTCTGCGTATTGGTTTGGCCTCGATAGCCAGAGCCGCCCGCGAGAGCCTTCCAGCTTTGAAGGCGATCTGAAGACCGGCAAGCTCGCCGCGCAGGCAGGCAGCCGTTGCGCCGCCGATCCCTGCACTGTCACCTGCGACAAAGACATTCGCCTCGGATGTCTCGCCCCAGCTGTCGAGCTCGGGCGCAAAACTGTCCTGGTCCTCGTTCCAGACGTGACGGCAACTGAGGGCAAGCGTCGGATGGATCGTCGGAATGACGCCTTCATGGACTAGCAGAAGCTCCGCATCAACCGTGCCGGACTGGCCGCTCGCGGTAACGTAACGGAGGTGTTCAAGGCTTTCCTTGCCCGTCGCTTCGATTTCGGTCACATGTTTGATATATTGAACGCGCCGTTTGACCGATTGTAACCAGCCAATGCCTTTCACGATGTCCAGAGGCGCATTCATGAACGCCGCGAAAAGATCGGGGATCACACCGCTGAGCTGACGGGGGCGGGACGTATCGAGAAAACCGGCGATCCGTCCACCTGCCTGCAGAAGCTGGGCGGCATAGAGCAGCGATAGCGGTCCGCTACCTGCGATCCAGACTGGCTCCGACGGGATTTGATCCGACGTCTTGAGCACGATCTGGGCCGCACCGACAGTCATCACGCCCGGCAATGTCCAGCCGGGGAAGGGGGCCGGTCTTTCCTGCGCACCCGTCGCAAGAAGAAGGTAGTTGGCGTCGACCGAACTCGCAGCCCCCGCGCGCGTAACGTAGGCCCGAGGGCCGCTTTCGACTTGCCAGACCTGTGTGCCCGGCTCGTAGTTCGCGCCGCTGGCACGGAACTGCCGCACGACGTTCAACCCTTCCGCATACGCCTTCCCGAGGACGTCCATCCGGGGGGTGCCCACTACAGCCTCGACATTGCGCCAGATCTGACCGCCCGGGGTCGGCTGCTCGTCGACAACAAGGACATTCAGTCCGTGGCGCCGTGCAGCCACGGCACCAGACATACCTGCCGGACCTGCGCCGACAATGAGAAGATCGACGTGTCTACTCATCACGCTATCCTCCGTCGGCCCAGTTGTCGCTCGATCCGCATCCCATCTCGAACCGATACCAGGCAAGTCTGCATAGAGGCGCCATCGACCAAAGCAAGGCACTCGAAACAAACGCCCATCATGCAGTAGGGCGCTCGCCTTGCTTCTGACACCGGTGTTGTACGCGACCAGACGGGATCCTGCCGCAGAAGAACCGCGGCGACGCTTTCGTTGGTCTCCGCTGTGACCGCCTCACCATCGATGTAGACAGTTATGGCCTCGACGTCACTTTGATTGAGTTTCGTGAACATCAGGAAACCTGCGCAATCAAGCTGGACTGATCGTCAGGCCGTGACCTGCATTCGGGAGAAAACCCATTTGCGACCCGCTCAAGCAGATTTTCGCGTGTCAGCGGGCCGATTTCGCTAAAGAGGTCGTTGCCTTGACCGAGATCCCGAGCATAGCAGGCGTTGATGATATTGACACCGCTCCGGTGAAGAGGCGTGTCGACACCAGCAAGTTCAGCAAGCAAGAGCGTCGGCGTCAAACCATAGGGAACATCTTCAAGGATGTAGCGTGTATCAAGGTTCTTCGGTCCCATGGGGTCGTTGCCCCGTGCGCTGACAGCTGCCGCGGCCTCACCAACGCTCTCACCCGTGACGTTGTGCGTAAGTCGATAGTGATCAAAAACCGTGCGAACATCCTTGCCAAACGCCGAAGCGATCGCCACACGCTCGCGGTCGAGCGCCTCGATAAGATTTCCGACTGCGGATGTGAGGTTCGTGTTTTGGCCCCAGGCTTCGCCGCGCTCGATTCTTGTCAAATTGCACAGGGCGACCGCGAGGTGGTTTTGCGGGTTTAGATTACTCAACGCGATCGTCAGAACGTCGTCCTTGAGATTGAAGCGGTCACCGAACAGGGTCGTGCAGGTCGCCAGCCCTGCATCCGCCAGGCGGACCGGGATCGTTGCCATATCAACTTTGCTGCGAATGGTTCCGATGTTGAACGTGTCCACACCGCGCTGCTTAGAGGTCAATACTGTCGTGCTCCAGGCGACGATCGGAATTTCAATGCCGCGCTCGGAGAGACGTTTTGCGAGGAACAATGCGGCAAGGGAGAGGTGACCGCTGATGATGACAGTATGGTTCTCACGCATAAACGGTATGAGTGCTTCGAGCACCGACCGATGACCATAGGCAGGCAGTGCCAAAACGACGACGTCGTTCTCAGCGAGCTGTTCGGCGGACACACAAACGTCCGGTCGAAACTCCCCCGTGATAGCTCCCGTGATCGTCAGCGGGGTTCCTTTGGTGAGTTCGGTTGCTCCGCGCCCGGAGGGGGACCAAACGCTTGCCGTGTGGCCTTGCTTATCCAGAAAGGCCGCGTAGCCCATCGCGATTGCCCCGGCGCCCGCAATTCCAACACGCATATTGTAATGTCCTTTGTACCATATTTGATTGCCGGGTACCGGCGATGTGAAACGGATCGAAGGTCGCGGAGGAATGTCCGCGACCTTTCAAAGTCATCGCGTCTCGCCGACCTGAACGAGATGTCCCGGTGAAACCTCAACATACTTGCGTTGCGGCGGCACATAATCGATCGAGCGAACCGGGCTCTTGATCTCATCGATCTGGCTGTTCCGCTTGATCAGGCGCCGTGCCGGATCCGGCACTGGCACAGCGGACATCAATTTTTTCGTATAGGCGTGCTGCGGATTGTCGAACACCGCTGCCCGGGGGCCGATCTCAACGATCTCGCCGAGATACATGACGGCAACACGGTGGCTGACCCGCTCGACCACGGCCATGTCGTGGGAGATGAACAGGAAGGCCAGATTGAGGCTCTGCTGCAGGTCCAGCAGAAGGTTACAGACCTGAGCCTTGATCGAAACATCGAGCGCTGAAACGGCTTCGTCTGCGACGATGACTTTCGGGTCGAGCATAAGGGCGCGCGCGATCGCCACGCGTTGCCTTTGTCCGCCCGAAAACTCGTGCGGATAGCGCTTCATCATTTCGGTCGAAAGGCCGACCTTTTCCAGAAGTGATGCCGCCTTGTCGCGTGCCTGCGCCTTGCTTCCAAGCCCATGCTGAATGAACGGTTCCATGAGGGCGGATCCGATATTCATACGCGGGTTGAGCGATGCGTATGGATCCTGAAAGATCATCTGGATCGACTGGCGCACCTTGCGCAGCGCGCGCTGATCAAGCTTCATCATCTCGTGGCCGTCGACGGTGACCCTGCCACTCGTCGGATCCGTCAGACGTGTAATCGACCGGCCCGTTGTGGACTTGCCGCATCCTGACTCACCGACGAGCGACAGGGTCTCGCCCTCGTAAAGATTGAACGACACTTTCTCGACAGCGTGCACTGCAGCGGTCGTGCGTCCGAGAATTCCGGAGCGTATCCCGAACCTGGTGATCAGATCCTTGACCTCGACGATCGGCGCCTTGTCCTTTGCGACCGTGTCGCGAACCTCGATCATAGGCTTCAGCTCACCGCTTTCCGGATCGACGATCGGAAAGCGCATTGGAAGACGGCTCTCGCCCATCTCTCCAAGCTTGGGGACCGCCGAGAGCAGGGCGCGCGTGTAGGGATGCTTGCCGCGATGGAAAATCTGCTCGGTTGGACCGCTTTCCACCTGATCGCCGCGATACATCACGATCGTCCGGTCGGCGATCTCAGCGACGACCCCCATGTCGTGGGTGATGAAGAGGACCGACATTCCCTCTTCGTCCTGAAGCTCTTTGATGAGATCAAGGATCTGCCCCTGAATCGTTACGTCGAGAGCCGTTGTCGGCTCATCGGCGATCAGCAGCTTGGGGCGCGACGCGAGCGCCATGGCGATCATGACGCGCTGGCGCATGCCGCCGGAAAATTGATGCGGATACTCGTCGAAGCGGCCGTTTGCGTTTGGAATCCGCACCTTGTCGAGGAGCGCGAGAACCTTCCGCTTGGCGTCTTCTGCGGAAATATTCTGATGCACAGTCAAGGCTTCAGCGATCTGCTTCCCAACCGGAAGGATCGGGTTAAGCGAGGTCATCGGCTCCTGGAAGATCATCGAGATCTCATTGCCGCGAACCTGCCGCATCTGTTCTTCCGGCAGGGAAAGAAGATCCTTTCCGCAAAGCAGTACCTGGCCTTCGATCCGGCTCGATGCTTCAGACAGCAGGCGCATGATCGAAAGCGAGGTAACGGATTTTCCCGATCCAGACTCGCCGACGATCGCGACGGTTTCTTTGGGCGCTATATCAAACGATATATTGCGAACGACGGGATTCCATTTGTCTTCGGCGCGAAAGGAGGTTGTGAGGTTTCTGACCGAAAGGATCGCCGCGCCGGAAGCGTCGTTCTGATTAAATTCATCGGCAATCTGGTTCATCGCTCATTCCTCGTTTTCGGATCGATCGCGTCGCGCAAGGCGTCACCCAGAAGGTTCAGCGCGAGGACCGTGAGAAGGATTGCAAAGGACGGGAAGACAACGAGCCACCAGGCACTGAGGATGTTTTCGAACCCCTCCCGGATCATTCCGCCCCAGGTTGCCGTCGGCGGAGCGACGCCGAGCCCGATGAACGCCAGCGACGCCTCGGTGCGGATCGCGGATGCCATCCAAAGCGATGCCACGACGACGATGTCGGACAGGATATTCGGAAGGATGTGCACGCCCATGATCCTGACAGGCGTGAAGCCGAGGGACTTGCCGGCGTCGATAAAATCGCGCCGCTTTACAGCGATGGTCGGTCCGCGTGCGACACGGGCAAAAGGCGCCGTCTCAGTGATCGCGATGGCGATTATGAGGTTCTCGAAGCTTGCTCCAAGCATGGCCGCGACCATCAGGCCAAGAAGCAACGTCGGAAAAGACAGCATGACGTCTACAAGACCCATGACGATCTGGTCGAACAGTCCGCCGATATAGCCGGCGAGAATTCCGAGTGCCGAACCGACCACCATCGCGATCATCACGGAAAGGAAGCCGATTGCGAGTGAAATCCGGGCGCCATAGAGCAGGCGCGAGAGTACGTCGCGACCGAAACTGTCAGTTCCGAGCCAGAACTGTGCGGAGGGCCCGCTCAGGCGGTGTATGATATTTTGCTTCAGCGGATCGCAAGGGGCGATCATCGGAGCGAATGCGGCCGCCAGCACGATCATCAGAAGCAGTCCGACACCGACCCAGGACAGGCGGTTACGGCGAAGCGCGGTTAGCACCGGATTGGGCGCCTTCTCAGACTTGGCGGATGCCAGGGTGATATCGGTCATTTCGCGTAACTCACTCTTGGGTCGGCAGTGGCGTAGATTACGTCGGTCAAGATATTGACGAGGACGACGAAGGTCGCAAATACGACCATCAGGCCCTGCAGCATGGTGTAGTCGCGTGACTGAAGGGCTCCGAGAATGAGCTTGCCGAGACCAGGCCGCGTGAAGACGATTTCGACAAGAACCGAGTTTCCGATCATTGTCCCGAAGTTCAGCCCGACCACAGTCACGATCGGGATAAGAGCGTTGCCGAGGGCATGCCGGATGATGATGCTCTTGGTCTTGACGCCTTTCGCGCGCGCGGTCCGAATGTAGTCCTCACCCATTACGTCCAGCATCGAGGAGCGGGTGACCCGGGCGATATAGGCCGTCATGATCAGGCCGAGATTGAGTGCGGGCAACGCCAGGCTTCGCAGATGATCGATCGGATTGGCGGTGGGCCGGCTCATGACTGGGAACCACTGCAGCCAGACCGCGAATGCGAGCAGCATCAGGATTGCCGAGACGAAGCCTGGAAACGAGAGGCCGACGAGTGAAAGAAGCCGGCTTGTATAGTCCGGCCATTTGTTGCGGCGAATAGCTGCCACAACGCCGAGGGGGATGCCAAACGCGACACCGATGATCATCGCGGCCGCAGTGAGCTCGAGTGTATAAGGCAAGACTATGGCGACTTCGGAAAGCACCGTTCGGCCGCTGACGGCGGAGAGCCCGAAATTACCCGTCACCATGTCACTCATGAAGCGGAGGTATTGAACGGGTAATGGCTGGTCGAGGCCAAGCTGCACGCGCAGTGCGGCGAGCGCTTCGGCACTGGCACGATCTCCAAGCATCGCGACGGCGGCATCGCCAGGCACGAGCCGAACGAGGACGAACACCACCGTCAGCATTGCGAGCAAAGTCGGTATTGCCAAAAGCAGTCTTCGGATTACATAGGTTGTCATATGGCAGCCCTTTCAGCATCGATGCAGCTCACCAAGGGGTCACCAAGGTTTTTGAAAATTGAGCCCGCGTCGATCAAGCCATGGTGATCGCTGGTCGAGGAGGCGAAGAAGCGGAACGTCAGCCCGTGAAGACGCGGCATGGCGCGCGCAGAGGCTGAGCCTGGCGCTGTCCGGCCGACACGTCTGCAATTCAGAAAAGCAGGTGAGATATTGGCAACGGCCAACGCACGCCACCCAGAGTCACGGGTACGCGGGCGGTCACTAATTGAGTGATGACGTCGCATTATCATTGCGACCTCACCAACGCCTGTTCTAGGCGGGAGAAGTTCGACAGGCACGGCAGTAGTTCCCCATATTATTATTGTAACTTCAAACCCTCAGGGGTAGAAAGTCAAAGTCGAAAACTTTGTCTTCATATTCGCGTGGGTTATAGTTATGAGAAATCCAAGCCTTAGGCAGCTGGAAGGGTTAATTGCAGTTGTTGAAACCGGGACGGTTAGCCGCGCTTCGGAAGTCCTCAGGATATCGCAACCCGCTGCGAGCAAGCTTATCCAGGATCTCGAACTGGACAGCGGACTGAAGCTTTTCGAACGAGAGAGCGGCCGGCTTGTCCCCACGGACCGTGGGATGCGGCTTTACGAAGAGATCAAGCGCATCTTCGGTGGTGTCAATCAGGTCGCTCGCGCGGTCGAGGCGATGCGGAGAGAAGAATCCGGCCATCTTGTCATTGGCGTGATGCCAAGTCTGTCGGGGCCTTTTCTCGGTCGGGTCGTGGGGTCGTTTCGCGCCCGCTATCCGGATGTGTTCGTTGAGGTTGAAACGCAAGCCTCCCAGTTCCTGACGGAATCGGTGCTTCTGAGGCGTATCGATCTCGCGCTGGTCAAGAGCGGCCTGGAGCATCCGACAATCATCGTCGAACCGATAGAGAGTCCACCCATGGCGGCTATCCTGCCTCTCGGGCACCATTTGCTCGAAAAGGCTGAGCTCACTCCGGTAGAGTTAGCGTCAGAACCGTTTGTCGCGTTTGGCGATTCAAGCCGATCGCGCACAAAGGTCGATGCGGCATTCGAGGCGCATGGTTTGAAACCAAAAATCACCATGGAAGCAGCGACAGCACCGAATGTCGCGGAGTTCGTTGCTGCGGGCTTGGGAGTGACAGTGTCGGATCCGATTTCGATGGAATGCGCAAAGGGACGTGTTGCGTTGCGTCCGTTTATCCCGAGCATTGATGCTGAGTACAGGCTTTATCGCCCGGCACGGGCTCGGCACACGGATCTGGTGCTGGAATTCTCCAGACAGGTGCATCTGGCGGCAGCCTACAGCACTCTCTCCGTCTGAAACAAGACCCCGGCCAGTAACGTTCCAAGAGGAGGAAGCGCAGGCCGGGGTAAGGTGGGGAGGATTGATCTCGGTTACTGCTTGAGCGTCGTATTTTCCGTAATGGGAGGCGCCAGGTTCAAGGCGCCCTTGAGCTCATACCCGTAGTCGAGCTGGTTCGTACGGACCCAGACCTGCATCAAGTTGAAGAGCGGGATCCCGCACACCTGATCATATATCTTGTGCTGCGCTTCAGACCATGCCTTCAAACGTTCAGGGTCCGCTGCTGCCTTGCGGCCAGCTTCGATTTCCGCATCAGCGGCATCGCAATGCGAGAAATTGGTGACTGCCGTCGGCTTTCCGATCGAGGAGCTAGAGTGATAGAACTGGCTAAGATAGCTGTCGGCAACAGGGTAACGCGCAGCTCCATAGAAAACAATGTCGCTGAGGTCTTTGCGCGATTGCTCTTGATAGGTTGCGTGATCGACAATCTGCATATCCATATTAATGCCGACCTCCGACAGTTGTCCCTGCACGACCTGCATAATGGGCTGTTGCGCGGTGATTGATGAAACGATGGCCTTGATCGTCATTCCCTTACTAAAGCCGGCCTCAGCCAGAAGCTTCTTTGACAGGTCCGGATCGAATTTATATGTCCAGGCGCAGTCCTCGCCAAGAAAACCAGGAGGCACGACCGAGCAGCCCTTTTGGGCAACGGCGGCACCGACAAACTCGACAATTTGATCGACGTTTATAGCATGTGCGATTGCTTGGCGCACCTTGACGTTGTCGAGCGGCTTGTGGGCCTGATTTAGGAACAGAGTGCGGTATTCACCCGGCGCGAAGATATCGATCGTTGAACCGTCCCATGTCTTGGCCTGTTCTACCCAGCGCTGTTCGCGCTTGCCATTGATGAGATCGAGCTCACCTGAGCGAAACGCCAGTTCGCGGCTCGCGTCTGATGGAATAAGATTGTACTGGATGCCGTCCAGTTTCGGCTTGCCGCGGAAGTAGTCGGGGAACGCTTTCAGCGTCACTGATTGTTGCGTGACCGCGCTTTCGAACATGAATGGCCCGGTTCCGATCGGACGAAGCTTGAAATCGGCTCCAAGCTTCTCGGCGGCCTTCTTACTGATAATGTTGCCACCATGATAGTTTGCAATCAGACCCAAGAAACCGGGAACAGGGCTATTCAACGTAATTTTCACGGTCAGCGGGTCGATCGCTTGGATCGATTTGACTTCGCTGAAGTCGTTCGAGAAGGAAGAGGTTTTCGGATTTTTTGCCCGTTCCAGAGAGTAGACGACATCCTCGGAGCTAACCGTCCCATAGTCACCATGGAACTTCACATCCTTTCTCAGACGGAACGTCCAGACCAACCCATCTGCCGATGCGTCCCATTTCTCGGCAAGATCCGGCTCGATCTTGGTCGGATCCGCGCTGCCCGGCGGAAAGCGAACAAGACCGTTGAACATCCACGAGACGATACCGACGTCGACCGTCGCAGTGGCTCTGGTCGGATCGAGGGAGGCGACATTCTCAGCTGCAGCGCCGACTCGAAGAGTGGCGGACTGTGCGGCTTCTGGAAGGACGACGCTCGAAAGAAAGATAGCGGTGAATGCGGAAAGTCTTGAGATCCCAGTTTTGTTAGTCATGTTCGCCTCCTTAGTTATTGCGATCACTAAATTTCAAGGTGGTATACGTGTCAAAGTCGCATATTTTCGTGCGGTATTCGCAGAGGTTATAAGTCCGTGTGGCAGCGCCGTTACCCATCGGGCTTGTATTCAGGCTCCGGATAGCACTGGCAAGCTTCAACGCCGATTCTACGCGGCGGGCCAGCGTCACTTGGTCGCCGCTCAGCGGAGGCCTGCTCACTGGCAAGTATCACCGGGGAGAGATCGGCCGGAAGGAGGCCATGGGCGGTAACACCTTCCAGCAAGAGAACTCGCCGCTGCCTACGGCGATCTTCGACGCCCTGATCGAAGTCGTCAATGAGGCAGGTGGCGCTTTTGGCAAGGTCGCCATCGCGTGCGTAGCCTCGAAAGGCACGCTGCCGTTCATCTGCCTGCACCATCGAGCACCTCAACTCCAACCGGGCGGCCGCGAAGGTCACCCTGTCGGCCGAGCAGATCGTCCGTGCCAGGCCTTCCGAGAATTGCTCGGCTCTTGAGCCTAATGATTCAGAAGGGGCGGTTGGAACGTCACCGAGGGATGATCACAACAGATACTCCAGCGCCAGACCAGTAGACGTGCGTGAAACACGAGTTGTTTGATTTATCGCAGAGACAAAGTACGGACGCTGCCCCAGAGTGATTACGTGACGTCAAGTCATCCCGGATGTGGCAAGCTGTCGGCCGTGGATGAATTGACAGAGGGAAATGTGCAGCGAATTTCGAATCTATTAGCGAGAGGATTCCGATAATGATCGCGAAGGCGGCGACATGGCAGAAGGGGGTGCACATTTTGTGCGCGCTTGCCCTTTTCACCATTGGTTTCGCGCATCGCGTGCCGGTAGCCGGAGTCGGTTTCGCCGAGACTGAAATTTCCGCCTATATGATGCCGGACGGCAGCCTGCCGAATCTTTGCCATACGCTTGATCACGACGGGGAAAAGCCGCATCCCGACCGCCATGCCCTGACACTCGTATGCGAGGTCTGCCGCATCGTTGCGGGCATCCTTTTGCCGCAGCCGGCCGATCCGACGGGCGTAGCGCTGGTCATCAAGACTGCCGAGGGTTTCGTGGCGGATAACACCGCCTCCAGGCCGCCCGTTCTTCTGGCGGCCGCCGCACCCCGGGCTCCGCCCTTTTCCGTCTGACCGCATGAAAAACGTGTCCCTGCGATAGCCCTGGGCCTGCGGATTGGCAGACGGGTTTCTCTCCTTCCCTCACTGATCTCCGCCAAAGGCTAGCCATGGCAGCCGTTTTTCCGGAACAGCGCCGGGATTGGCTGGGCTCGCAGGCGACACGCATATTCCAGCCATTGGCAGCATCATCGATTGCCTCACCGGCACCGGGCGGCGCTTCGGGATCGGCTGCCTGCTCAAAGGACCAGACAATGCGTAAATTTCTCTGGCTGGCGTTCGCCGGCCTGCTTTCCGGGCTCGCCTTTCCGGCATTGGCCGATATCACCGTAAAAGACCTGCGCGACCGCGAAGTGACAATCCGCGAGCCGGCAAGGCGCATCCTCCTCGGCTTCAACTACGAGGATTACATCGCCGTTGCCGGGACAGGGGCGATGGAGAGGGTCGTGGCGCTCTCGCTAACGCCGTGGAAAGACTGGCGGCCCGAACAATATGCGGCCTATGTGAAAGCCATTCCCTCCATTTCCAGCCTGACCGATGTCGGCGACACTGAAACCGGCACATTCTCGGTGGAGAGGGCGATTGCGGCAAAGGCCCGATCTCGTCATTCTGGCGGCCTGGCAATATGACGCTCTGGGAGCCAATGCGGACCAGCTGGAAGCTGCCGGCATTCCCGTTGTCGTTATCGACTACAATGCGCAGACCGTCGACAAACATGTGCGCTCCACCCTGCTTCTCGGCAAGGTGACGGGGCAGGAGGAGCGGGCAAAGGAGCTTGCCAACGGCTACCGCGCCGCCATGGACGATATTCTCGCGCGGGCGGCGAAGGCGGGACCCTCCCCGAAAAAAATCTACGTGGAACTCGGCAAGAAAGGCCCGAACGAGATCGGCAACACCTATGGCAAGGGCATGTGGGGTGGTGTGATCGACATGCTCGGCGGCGTCAATATCGCCAAGGGGCAGATCGAGAACTGGGGGCCTCTCAGCCCGGAATATACGCTTTCGGCAAAGCCGGACATCGTCGTTATCGCCGGCTCGGAATGGACAGGCTCGCCCGCCGCCGTGCTTCTCGGTTTTAACGCAGACAAAACACTGGCGAACGACCGTCTCGGCGCCTACTTCAAGCGGCCGGGTTGGGCCGATCTGCCTGCGGTCAAAAACGATGAGGTCCATGCCATCTATCACGGCGGGACGCGCACACTGTCCGACTTCATCTATGTGCAATATATCGCCAAGCTCCTTTATCCAGAGGCCTTCAGCGACATCGACCCTGGTGGGGAGATCGAACGGTTTTATGAAAAATGGCTGCCGGTTCGTGCCGAAGGCGTGTTTGTGCTGCGACATCAACCGGCGGGACAATGATCATGGCCGCGACGATGACAGGGGAAGGGCTTCACCCCGCTTATGCGCGCGAAACAAGACGGCGGCTGGCAGCAGCCGTCGGCTGCGCCGCAGGCCTTGCGCTTCTCGTCATACTGGACCTGACAAGCGGCCCGTCCGGAATGCCGCTTGCCGATCTCTGGCGCGCGCTGATGGCAGGGCCTTTCGGCGAGGACCGCATGGCGGCCACCATTCTTTGGCAATTGCGTATGCCGCAAACCGTCATGGGCATGCTTGTCGGCATGTGCCTCGGCCTTGCCGGCCTACAGATGCAGACCATCCTCGCCAACCCGCTCGCCAGCCCCTTCACGCTCGGCTTTTCCGCCGCGGCGGGTTTCGGGGCGGCCCTTGCCATCATGTTCGGCGCGTGGATTCCCGCGCCAGGATTTCTGATCACCCCAATCTCGGCTTTCCTCATGACGCTGCTGGCCTGCGGATTGGTTTATTCCATCGCGATTTTGCGCGGTTCACGGCCGGAAATCCTGGTGCTGGCCGGCATTGCCGTCCTGTTCTTCTTCCAGTCCATGCAGTCGCTGATGCAGTTTATGGCCTCGCCTGAGGTGCTGCAGCAGATTGTCTTCTGGCTGTTCGGCAGCCTGCTAAAGGCGACCTGGACCAGCGTGCTGGTGGTCTCGATCATCCTTCTCGGCTGCCTGCCGCTCCTGATGCGCGACGCCTGGCATCTGACGACGCTGCGCCTTGGTGATGCCAATGCCGCCAGCCTCGGCATGAATGTCGACAGGTTTCGCCGCCGTAGCTTCATGCTTGTAGCGGTGCTAACCGCAGCCGCCGTCTCCTTCGTCGGCACCATCGGCTTTGTGGGGCTGATCGCCCCGCACGCCGCCCGCGCCCTGGTCGGTGAGGATCACCGTTTCTCCCTCCCCGTCTCGGCAATGACCGGTGCAATCATCCTCATCGGCGCTTCGGTCTTCGGCAAGATCATCTCACCGGCGGCGGTCATTCCCGTTGGCATCATCACGGCAGTGGCCGGTGTGCCGATCCTGTTTGCGGTCATCGCAAGGCGCAGTAGCGGAGACCTGAAATGACGGAAGGACTTGTTCTGGCAGCGGTTGGTGTCCACCGTGGAGGAACGCAGATCATTCATTCGGTATCCGCCACCATCGCGCGCGGACAGATCGCAGCCCTGATCGGACCGAACGGCACCGGCAAATCAACCCTGCTCGGCGCTGTTGCCGGTCACATCGCCTTCACCGGCGCCATTACATGGCACGGCAACCGAACAGATGGCAACAGGGTCGGCTTCATGCCGCAATATTGCACCGTACAATCCTCGCTTTCAGTACTGGAAGTGCTGTTGCTGGGCAGGCGCGAAAAACTCGGCTGGCATGTGAACCGGCGTGATCTCGACGCCGCTTCCGCCATGCTCGACTCCTTCGGCCTGCATTCCCTCGCCAACCGGCCGATGAACGCGCTTTCCGGCGGCCAGCAGCAGCTTGTCCTTCTGGCGCAGCGCCTGATACGCGAACCGGAATTGCTAATCCTCGATGAAGCCACCAGCGCGCTAGACCTGCGCCACCAGATGCGCGTGCTGGAAATATTAACGGGCTACGTGGAAAAAACCGGCGCGCTCGTTATCATGGCCATGCACGACCTCAATCTCGCCGCGCGCCACGCGCAAAGTCTGCTTCTGCTGGAAAACGGCAGGCTGGTGGCCTGTGGATCGCATGACATGGTGCTCAGCGGCGAAAACATTCGCAACACCTACCGCATTGAGGCGACTATCGTCCATTCGGACGGCTTCCCCGTCATCGTACCGATTGCGGCGCGGTAAAACCGACGACAACTATCTGCGCGCTCAAACGCGCAGATAGACCTGTACATCGCGCAGCGAACGGTGTAGCGGCTCATCCATCAGGCTGAAGGCGGTCGACAGGGCGTCGAATCCGAAATGAAAGCCGCAACGGTTACGCCCGAATCCGGGCCTCGATCGGCGTTGTGAGCGCTTTGCCAAGATAACAAGCCATTGAATTTACAATTATCTGACCCTTAAAAGAAAGCTAATATGGACTTTTGTTTCATTACCGGGCAGTTAACCATCTTGACCCCATAACCATCGATAAGTACCTCTGATCGGAAGTGAGCCATCTCGTCGTACCTTGCCATTGTCGGCCGCCCTGGATGAGCGGAAATGCTTGTACTTCCGGTCTTCAGGTATATTTCGGCGAGGATCGGTGGAATAGCGGCGGCTGCGATCTCTCCCCTTTAGCAGCGCGTCTTACCCCTCCCCTCCCCCGAACTCTTTATTTCCAGCCATTTCCGCCGCAGATGGCACCAGAGTGCATTTCACGCAGGATATATCCTGACGCCCATTCGCAGTCGCACTTCGAGTCTGACGAGGCCGTATTTGAGCCATAAAACACGCTTGCAACTGGTCGTTTATCGCTGCATTGCTTATATATCTGAACCGCACCGGGTTTGCCGGAGGCCATATCGTTAAGTTGTGCTGTCAAGGCCGTTGCGTCCAGAATGGCGTAGTAGCGTTCTTCAGCCTCCGCTGGCGGTGTGCTGCCGATGGGCTCCATAAGGCGGGTTGTTGAACCAGTCAACCCATTCGAATATGGCGAACTCTACGGCTTCGAAGTTTCGCCACGGTCCTCGCCGATGGATGACCTCGGCCTTGTAGAGATTGTTGACCGTTTCGGCGAGAGCGTTGTCGTAGGGATCGCCGACGCTTCCAACAGACGGCTCGATGCCCGCCTCCGCAAGCCGTTCGGAATAGCGAATGGACACATATTGCGAGCCACTGTCGGAATGATAAACCAACCCGCCACGGTGAACGGGCCCTCGATCAGGGAGTGCATGATTGAGGGCATCGAGCACAAGGCCCGCAGGAGCAGTCCGGCTTGCCCGATAGCCGGCGATACGGTAAGCAAACGCATCAATGACGAAGCACGAAACCCTGCCACGTCGCCACTGAAGTGAAATCTGAAAGCCACAACATGTTCGGTGCTGGGGCAAAGAACCTCCGGTTCACGCGGTCGAGATCCGCCCGGGCGAAATAGGCCGACGCCTTGCGCAATATCTCGTTGGCTTGACGAAGCTCGTGGTTCTCACGCTCCAAAGCCCTCATCTTCTCGGCCACATCACTCGGCAAGCTCGCTCGTTTGCCGCTGTCGATCTAGGTCTTCTTCACCCATTCATGCAGCATGGCTGGCGAGCAACCGCATCCTTGACCGCCGCCAGTTTCGCTTTGCTGAACCTGATTTTGACTGTCTTTCCGAGAACTGAACTACCCTTAGGATGGCCGCTTTACCTTTAGCACCTCTGACCAACGAAGTCCCGACAATCAATCCAATGTCAATTCCCCTCGACCGAGTCGAGACCGCAATTTCCGTACCACGAAATTGCGTATCCTGCCAAACTTGATCCTAAGAATCGATCAAGTATTCTCGACCTCCGGCCGATTTTGGAAGGAGGTACGTTTCAACAGCTTTCACATACAATATTGATGTATGGTTTTTATGCGCTGTGTTGTGAAGCGTTTACGCCGTGTAAGAGAATAGCTTGCCACTACAGTAGCCTACCAATGTGTGCGAATATCGCATGATCATCCGTTGGCTTGATATTTAATTAATATGCTTGAGTGTGCAGCGACGATGGGCCCTAGATCTAGTGCTAGGATAGGTGGCAAAGTTTGTCTGAACAGCTCTGGCGTTTTGTTAAGTGGTTTCCGCCTGATTATGCTGACACTATCATCCGCGCCAGTGCGTTAATATAGGCCCTATACGTCGTGTGCCGGCCAAGCAATGAATGTGGCGTCGCCGGAGGGACGGAACACCCACGGAACCGAGGTTCAGGGACTCCAATATTCCATGGCAACCTCGGTCTGGTGGAGAAGAGGTCTGCCGCTCCGCCGTCTCTTCATAGCCAAAAACGCCAGTCGCCCCCCTCAAGGAGCTTGTCATTCCACTGTTTGATCTCGTTGGCATACACGTTGTACTGCTCGGATAATTCCACTTATTCGGGCTGTGTAGATTTCCATACCGAGCTCTGTAGAGTGGCATCTGGATATCCCTTAGTGAATATGGGAATATCTCAGAAGGAGTATCCCATATGGCAAAGGGATGTTTCTGCAGCAGGATGGTTTGCCAAGCATAGGCGTAGCGTTTTTCCTCGCAACAGTCCCGCCGCCACTCGGAGACGCCAATGAGTAGGCAGAACTAGAATCTGCGTCGAAGGTTCCTTCCTTCTGTGAGTCGACATCGACCTTGGCTCGACGTCAGTGTTTGTGAAGCCAATTCGTTCAGTTGCGCGATTTGCAGCTGCGGGATCTGTGATATGCCTCAGACGCTGAATCAATTACTGATGTGGCGCCCTTCGTGCGGGGCGCCAGCATTGAATAGACCTCGCTTGCGAACTCCTCGGCATTTGCGATGATTTTCTCGACACCGGGTACCTTTGTCGAATCCAGTTGATGAACCGCTACCCGTTCCAGAAAATGGTGCCACAGGCCTCGGGGCACGGAATTGGGTTTGTAACATTTGCACGCCTTCGTCCTTAGCGAACTGTCCGAGCTCGAAGCTCTGCTTGTCGCTACATCGCTATTGACCTGCGCATTTTCGGTAGACCAATTGAAAGGTTCCCCGCGGGGAATCGATGTTGATCGGTTTGGAAAATTCGTGCGCAAGCCCGCTCACTATGGCAACCGCAAACGCAACGGCGGCAGCAATTGAGAGGTCAGCCTCTGCACACAGACGTACGCGTTTCTCTGCCCCACCGGCAGGTTCCATCCAGGTGAGTTGAACCTTTCATGCGGGTTAGCGGCAAAAGTTCCCCGCGGGGAACCGCCCTAGCAAACTTGACGATCAGATATAACACCCCGATCAACAATGCGATCACGTTCGTTTCTGGAGTTTGTCGAGCGTGTGGCGAACTACCCTCCCCTCGCCCAAGGAACCGACCTTTCCCTCGTGATGGAAATCCTCACCTGGGCGAGCCATCTTCTTTTGGTAGTGAGAACCATTTGCCCTCAACAAAGCCATCAGCATTGGGCCAAGCGAAAATTTGCCGCGTTTAGCCTTGGTCGTGAGATCTCTAAGATATCCGCCGGGGCAATTTATGGTTTCGACTTTTTGCAGAATACAGGCCACCACAGCCCCTACGTTTTCTATACCCATCACCGCACATGCTGTCTGATAGGCCGATGGTGTTATCCCAAGTATTGCTACTACGGTCGAAGCGGCAATGGTTAGATCCCGCCAGCTTGTGATTGATCCCTGTGGCCCATAATCCACTATGTTCGGGCATGCCTTCAGCACCATTTCTAAGGGATATGCTTTTATGGGCCTGACATCGTTCGGGGTTAAATAATCCTCTGATTTTTCTAGCGGCACTTCAAATTCAATATAAGATTCAGTTTTTGTATTCTGTATGTGGTGACGGATTTCGCTAGCATTGGTGACGGTTTTTTCGGGAATAACCTGAACTTTCAGCTCGTTAAGCACATTCGTGCGAAGCTGTTCAAGGTTGTTCAGGACGATTGTGATGAGTGCGGGGTTTTTCGCGCGACTTATAGTGCTCACTATTTCATTGTATCGGCTCTGAACTGCAACCCAATCGCCGGCTACGCCTTCGTCGATAGCTGTAGAAATGAGCAAGCGTATATCGCGCCTGCAAAGGGTAATCTCCTCTTTAAGGGCTTTGGTCCTCTGGGCAGTTGCTGCAACCTCCGCAGCGGTCAGCGCAAATTCTTCCGCACGGACGAGTAGGGGAGAGAGGTCAAAACCGTAGGCAGTCTCGATATTTCCGGAATGGTTCCTCCGCGCGTAACGTTTGCCGTTGGGGCTATCCTTACGGTGTATCAGGCCCTTGGTGACGAGGATTGCAAGATTTTCTCGCAAAGTCGTTCCGGCAATTCCGTTTGCGCGTGTGGCTAGCTGTTCATTCGAAGGGAAGACGATCAAGTTCGAGCCACCGGCCAACTCCGACGAGGGATGGAAAGACAGGAGAGCCCTGAGGACGGCAAGCGCTCGATCGCGCAGGCCTAAAGTGGAGCGGGCAGCACACACATCCCGATAGATTTTCCATTTGTCTATAGTATGCCCAGCTCGGGCCTTGGAAAGTACCAGCTGGCTTTTTATCATGGCAAGCGGCACCACCCGTCGCCCGAAAGGCGTCGTCACTTCAATATGCATCTTTTCACCTATCAATAGGCAAAAGAAATTCGATCACCAAAACGATGCCAAAGACTCTTGACTGAAATACGTGAAAATGCGATTCTCTGTCTTGCTTAAGGATGTGAGAAGGGCTTCCACGACGGAAACGTTTGGGGGCCTTTTTCTTTTGCGGGTTATCCCTCTTTGTTGGTTCTCTTTCGCATCAGGAATTCTTGATGCAATGAAGTTAGTCTTTCTCCGACAAAATCAACAAATTCGGACGGAACGACTTTCGAAAATGCCAATTTCGCGCCGGATTTTGCATAAGTTATAGTTGCCAATGCCGGACCATCCAAAATGATCTCGTTCCTGATAGTTGGCTCCGCAGCGTGGGCAGATTTGCCTTTAAGCGCGGCCAGCGCGAGAGCAAAACGCTCCCCACCGGCGGCATCGCTTGTCTCAAGGGCTGATTTGATAATGTTGGCACCGTCCTTCCGCGCGATCCAGCACTTGTGAAATTCAATCCACCTGCGTCGCCCGATATCGGGGGAGCGTCCTACAAGCATCAGCGTTTCGCGAGGGATCGAGTCGGCGATTTGAAGCATTTCCGAGACATGTGACTTGCCCGTGGAGAGGGAGGCAGCAATTGTATCCCGCTTGTATCCTGCTCGTTCCTGAAGCAAGGCAAAGGCACATTTTTCAATGAAGGAAAGATCGTTGCGATTGGTATTTTCTTCGCCTTGGAAGATAATCGCCTGTTCGTCGGTTAGATCGCGTAATATTGCCCGAAACTTGATGCCAAGCTTCAGTGCAGCAGCCAAT
The DNA here is from genome assembly GCF_030209895.1 of Agrobacterium sp. CFBP2214. NCBI lineage: Bacteria > Pseudomonadati > Pseudomonadota > Alphaproteobacteria > Hyphomicrobiales > Rhizobiaceae > Agrobacterium > Agrobacterium sp. CFBP2214. Next base: position 21,258 of record NZ_JARVRC010000014.1, read on the forward strand.
CGTCGACGGCCAAATACGATCTGATAGGGTTTTCCTCCAGTTTTTGAAGGACGGACAAGACCAGGCACGATCTGGCCGCTTTCCTTCATCGAACGGATGATTTCTTCAATTGCCGTATCATCGTAGGATCCCTCGAAGCGATCCTGCAAGGAGGAGGGGGCAACCTCATTGGGCTCAACTTCGATAATGCGGTCGCCTTCAGCCAGTAGCTTTTCGAGCGCTTCACCCTTCTCGTGGATCTGGCGAACGCCAGCGGCAACCTTGAGAAGGTGAGGTGAGGTGGTCTTTTGTGCCGCATTGGGACTTTGGCGATCTTGCTGTGCGAGGAGGTTGGTGAACAGCTCGCGGGAATTTTTTCTGCTCATTCGCGTCCCCATGCCATCCAAAGTAGCTTCTCAATTTCATTATTCGCGGCGTTCAAAGATTCCATCGCACGGTCATAAGTTTTCGGAGACGAAAATCGCGAGCGCTGAACTTCATAGAGGCTTTGTTTCCAAGTCAAGGCATCTGCCACAGCTGTGGACTTCATCACCATGTTCAACAATAGGTCCTCGCCAAAAACCTGGCGCATCAGCGCTGTCATATTCGCTTGCGGGTGGTCATTGGGTTCAAACTTGGTGACAAGGAATTTTGCAAAGTCCCAATGGGCCGCCGCTCCCATGTCGCTCAGTATCTTCATGTAGGAACCGGCGAGTTCCAGAAACTTGCCCGTCGAATCGACATCCAGCATATGCGCCGGCACCGGGATCAAGACGCCGGTGGCTGCAGTCAGCGATGACAGGGTGAGGAAGTTTAATGATGGGGCGGAATCGATCAGGATGACATCATAGTCCTCCGCCACCTGTTCCAAAGCCTGGGAAACCCTGAGCAGAAAACTGGTTCCGCCGTTCTTGCGCATTTCCAATGCGACAGCGGTTTCAAATTCCGTCAGTTCAAGGCCGGCACAGATGACGTCAAAGCCGGGAATATGAGTTTTATTAATCAGCTCAGCCGTGGGCCTTTGTTCCTCGAAGCGGATTGCTGCGTGCAAGGTGCCGTCCTGACGGGAATCAAAATTTGGCAGATTGCCATGCAAGCTGGTCAGCGATGCCTGTGGATCGAGGTCTACGGCGAGCACACGATAACCCTTTAGGGCAAGATAGTGTCCCAGATGGATGGTTGTGGAGGTTTTGCTCGAACCTCCTTTGAAGTTTGTCACTGCAATTATCTGACATTCTTCCCCGGAGACGCGCCGGGGGTTCATCCACTTCTTGCGCCCCTTTTCAGCCAGCATCAGTCTCAGTTCAAGAATCTGCTCCAGTGAATACATACGACGACCATTAACAGTGACCTCCGGTGCTGGGCCTTTCTCTTTAAGAACGATCTGGCGAATATAAGCTTCTGAGACATCCAGCAGCGCAGCGACTTCGGCCGACGAGAATTTTCGCATTTCCCGCCTTGCGTCTGGCGGATATTGGGCAAAAGTCAGATTTTGCAGCGCAAGATCAAGCTTGCTCGCGAAATTTTGCATAAAATCAAGGCTGCTTAGATGTCGATTCACGATTCTATCCTCATCCGTTTGGAGGAACTAAGCGCCAACAGTGTTAACGAATCCTTAATTCTCGCATTGTTTCGCAAAAAAACGATACTTCCTCTTTTTTGCGTAGTTACAGAGATACATTGATTCGCATTTCGTGACAAACAGCATCGCGTTTCATCTGTCATAATCGGGAATATCTCGGGTAGATGTGCAAGGACGACAGAGGTCTGTCCAAAACCTCGGACGGCTCGGTTATTATGCCGAAAAAGGGGTGTCGAATGCCGATGACGACGAGTAAACGACAAGAATGTTGAAAGCTGGTAACTCCTCAATGAGAGTTATCGGCTGACCAAAAAAATCAGTTTGATTGCCTCCGCCGCGTGTACGGTCTCAGAGAGCTACCCTATATCTCGACATACTGGACAAGCTACGCGGTCGGAGTTCAAGGACACGGCCTCCTTGGAAAAGAAGGTCAACCCGACGCGGTACCCACCGAGTACGGGGAGAACGTCCGCTGGCTGGAAATATAGGCAATCTGTTATTTTGCTCGGAGAGCTGGCCAATGCGTGCATATTTGCGATTGTGATAGCGATATCTACAAGTTAGGCAACCATTCATCACCGATAAACTCAAGCACTCTGATGCACCCAAGAGCTTGCCGTGGTATCTGACCAAGATCGCCAGATTTTGGCGGTTATCTTGCGCGGGGCAAGAGACTTGCCGCTAGGCAACATCCATATGTGGAAGGTCGATCCCACCTTGCGGACATGTAGCCCCAGTGCAGCCATTGGACTGAACTTGTAGCTAATTGAAGGCGTGCGGCGTCCAGTTCCAGTGAAGCAGTTGCTCCAGCTCGTAGTCGGCGTGCCGGCGAGAATGTCAGCAAGCCATGCCTAGGGGACGATGTCGTTAGGCTTGGCGTTCATTATCAGCGTGGCGATGAAGATAGGCCGTACAAAAATCACAGGCCGCGTCCGCTTGAACGGTCACCACGGGTGAAGTCCCGTTCCGAACCGCCAACCATTGCTCTGAGCATCATTTCGCGACGAATTGAATCTTTTTCCCGGTTTACCCGCGCGTCATCGGCTACCTCGGCAAATCCCTCTATTTTATCGAAAAGTTTTTCCCCGACTATTCCCTTGATTTTTTCTCCTAGCCTTTCTGCTTTGTCTGGATCGGCAGAGGCAACCCTTTCAATAACAGATCCGGCCTTCGCCAGTGCACGTTCGGCGAGCGTCATTATTTTACCCACTCGATTACTCCCTTATTCCTTGACCATTTCCGTAGGACGTTCTCGTGAACATCCAGATCGCGGGCGCCTGCGCAACACTCACGCCGCGCTCACACACCAATTTCATCGCCTCAAGATTGTATTCGCGGCTGAGCTTTCTTCGTTGCGTTCCGTCACTCCAGTTTCATTGGGAACACTTTAACTCGGTGCCCATGAAACCGGCAGCAGCCCGCCTCTTATGCCTCTGGAGGAATCAATTGCTTGTCTGCGCCTGGTCAGCCCCGCTTTGCAGAACTTATCTAACCGCCATCTTGCTGCCCACAAAGCCTTAAAAGGTTGCATTTGTAGGCAAAGGAGTAAGACAAAATTAGAGGTGGCTCGGGAAATCTGGACAGTGGTATAAGCGGAATTTCTGCCTGACTTCGGCTTAGATGGCGGGAACAGAAGATACCCGGATTGACGAACTGCATCTGGAATACCCCTTTGATCGAACAGTTCGTCGCCGAGGTGGATGCATATATTCGATGGTACAATGAGAAGCGTATCAACATATCGCTGGGATCGCTCAGCCCGGTTGAGTATCGTCAGAGCCTCGGCCTGAACTTATGAAGCAGTCCAACTTTTTATCCGCACCCCCGAAACGCAAACAGGTCAGAAACGGAATGCTCTCTCCGGTCGTGACGGGTCAGGTCCATCGCGACGCCCAGGAAATTTGGAAGCTTGGCGCACTTTCAAGGGTGACCGCAATCAAACACTGCTGTCGTCTTCAGCTCCTGCTATCTGCTCAATCCAGGCCCCCGAGACCGGGCAAGCTGCTGTGTCAGCGCGTGGTCGTGGCTAAGCTCGGCGGAGCGTGTACGCTCTACCATACGGGCGATTGTCCTGATCTGCGCGGCCTGTTTTGCGAGCTCCGGGCGTGTCTCAAGCTCCCTGGCGAAACTGCGAGGATCGGAACTACCGAACCGCCGCGTGAGTGCTTCGGCCACCACCTTTGCCTCATCAAGCGCGGCTCGGCCCTCAGGTGAAAATCGTAGCTCCGCGATAAACTGGCCCCGCTTTTCGACCGGCATCTTCTCCACCTTTGCAAGGATATCGGCGCTGCGCGGCGTGAGGCCGGGAACCTCGATCACATCACGCTGTTCGCGCTGCCATTGTTCGCTCCGACGCTCTTCTCCAAGCCGGCGCTCCCATGCCTCGGAGACATAGCCGATATGGGCAGAGAGAGACCTGGCATATTGTTGCGCTTCTGTCCGCTCCTTGTTGTTCCCGAACAGACCCGATTTGCCGCGTAGCTCCCCGAACCGCTCGGGTTGCCCGGCCATGGCCTTCGCCATGATTTTTCCATTGCCTTCCTTCTCGGTCATCGCGGTGCGCAGTCTCGCAGCGACTTCCACCGGATCACGGAACACGTGCTGTGCCAGAGATTCCACCGTGTCGAATCTTTGCTCGATGACGGACATCGCCCTTTTCTGCGCCACCTCTTCGATGCTGCTTTCGTATCGGGTGATCGCCGGCACAAGCGGAGCTGGCTCTCCAGTCTCCAGCGGCGATTGGTGGCCGGCAGCTTCTGTGGGGGCAGGGACGGCGCCGGCTTGCGACATGAGGTCGGACCACCGGATGCGGCGATTACCTTTGTTTTCCTCCTTCCGGTCGTCCGGCCGACCGTCATCAATCTTTGGAGCGAGATGATGGAGCGGATCGTGCTGGCGAGCAGGACCGGACAGATTGCCGGCATGTTCCTCGTAAACCTGCTGACGCTGTGATGGCCGGTCCTGCTGCTCCCGTTGCAGATGGGCTGCACGGGACAAGACCTCTTCTTGGCGCTCATCTCGGGCGGAAGCAAGTCCAATCTCGCTTTTGACCCCGAGCTGCTCCGCGATCCATGGGTCACTGGCGATCCCGCGCCGCTCGGCAAAGTCCCTGATGTAATCCAGCGTGGTTTCCTTCGCGCCGGAACGCGACAGGCGGTTTGACAGCTTCTGGTAGGCCAGTTCGTCACCCTTGACCACACGCCATGCATTGCGCTCGGCCTTTGTGCCGTCCGGAAGCGTGACAGGCGTGGCGCCTTCATGCTGTAGTCCGATCCTGTCCCCGATCTGTGGTGACGCCTCCTGTATGGCCCGCTTGAGATCGACGCCCCACACCGTGCGCTGTTCGCCCTTGTCATTCTCCAGCGTCACAAAATAGTTTTCTCGCGCCTGGCGATTATGCTCATAGGGAGCCGCGCCGTGATCGACCAGCCGGCCGGCCTTCGTGAACTCCTGGCTGTCGGCATAGAGCTGCACGCTGTCGCGATGCCTGGTCATGGCAACATAGGTCAGATGTCGATCCATGGTGCGGGACGCCAACACAAAAGAGCGATCGACCGTCGCGCCCTGGTTTTTATGGATCGTCGTCGCATAACCGTGGTCGATCGCCTGGTAGCTATCCGTGGCAATGCTGACACTGTCGCCGCCTCGGCCATCGAGCCGGGCAACGATCTTATTCGGCTCGACATGCTCGACCGTGCCAAGCATGCCGTTTTTCACGCCGAGGTCGCGGTTGTTTTCGAGGAAGATGATCCGGTCACCGGCGGCGAAGGCGCGTTTGCCGTTACTGGTCTGGAACACGCGTTCTCCAACATCCTCACCATCTCCACGGTCTCCACCGTCGCTCAGCCCGGGGCTGCGCTCCAGCCTTTGTCTGCTTTGAAGTTCGGAACGGATGGCGGCATTGAGGGCGCGCACATCGGCACGGCGATGCGCCATGGCAACCCGGGTGCCATCGGCACGCTTCTCACTGTCGGCAACATAATCACGCACGATTTCTGCCAACGCCGCGTCGCGGCTTTCCGCAAAGTGGATGTCGCCGTGATCCCGGTAGGCGGAAAGGCCCTCGGCCGTCTTGTGGGTCGCAAAGGCAACCGATGCTTGCCTCTGCCAATCCTGGTGCTGGCGGCGAATGTCCGAAAGTTCGACATGGCCAATCTGCTCGGCAATCGCCCTGAAGGGGGCGCCAGCGCCGATTGCCTGCAGCTGCTCATGGTCGCCGACGAGAACGATCTTTGCGCCGCGCGCTTCAGCTTCACCGATGAAGCGGGCAAGCTGACGGCTGCCGACCATGCCGGCTTCGTCGATGACGAACACGTCACTGCTGCCGATCATGCCCCGGCCGTGGTTCCAACTATAAGACCATGACGCAAGGGTGCGGCTTTGAATGCCGGAACTTTCTTCAAGACCCTCGGCAGCCTTTCCGGCCAGCGCCGCACCATGGACCTGATAGCCTTGAGCCTCCCACGCCTTGCGAGCGGCTGCCAGCATGGTGGACTTTCCTGCACCAGCGAACCCGACCACAGCGGCGATGCCTTCGGGGCCCGTAACATGTTTGATCGCATGACGCTGTTCGTGGGATAATCCTGCTGATGGATCGCTCGCAGCCAACATTCCGCCGGAGCTTTTCCGAAGAGAGCGATCCTGCCTTTCCATTGCACGCTCGACATGGCGAGGATCGACCCGATGGCAATGCGCCTGATGCAATCGCTTCGCCGATCGCGCCATTGCGAGTTCCAGGTCAATCATCTCTCGCGTCGAATAGCGCGCATTGCACACGTTGCCTGTCTCGGGATCGATGTGCTCAGCCTGGAGTTCCACAAGCGCTGGCGATGCCAAAACAGCCGCAAAGGCGTTCCGGAACGTTTGGGCGTCATCGTTGATATAGCGATGCAAGGTTTTGGCAATATCGTGCCGATCGAACACGCTCTTCTCATTGCTGATCAGCGACAAAACCTGTTCCGGTTTTTGGCGGATCAGCGCGGCATTTTGCCGTGCTGCCTTGTCATCCAGTCGCCCGCGCTCGACGGCCATTCCTTGCCGTTCCATCTGCGAGGCATGCACGCCCATATGCCCGGTCGGCGACAACTCGAGGCCGCGCTGCGCATGTGAGCGATGATCGATGCGAACGTCCAGGCCTTCGCGTTGAAGCTGACGGATGGCGATACCTTCCCAAGCCTGCCGGATATCGCGAAGCTGCATATCGGTCGTCGCCATACCATTTGCCAACAGCCGTGCGTTCTTGTGCTCAAGACGGATCTTCTCGCCAAGGTCGACCCGGCGAACCTCTCGCGTCGTCATCAGCACATGCGCATGGTAGTTCCTGATATCACCTTGCTCACCTGGCGAATGGATTGCAAAATCTACGGCCGCGCCATAGCGGTTTGCCAGATCATGAGCAAAGGCGCGTGCAGCCTTTAGTCGCCCTTCTGGCGACAGCTCATGCGGGAGCGCGATTTCGAATTCGCGGGCGACGCGGGCATCCTTACGCTTTTCTGCAAACTCGGCAGCGTTCCACAGAGCCGAACGATCCAAAGCCCAGTTGGCAGAAAGACCCTCCGGCAGCACGATCTCGATGTGCTCCACTCCTTCTTTCCGGGTAAAATCATGCACGAGACCATCGCGGTGATTGGTGAGAAGAACCGCGCAACGATAGGCGGCAGATGCCACAGCGCTTCGGCCGGATGAGCGCGAGACAGGCTTGGTGCTGAGATGATAAATCGCCAACCGAAATCTCCGATCCGCAAACGGGGAAATTCAGGGCTCAACTGCGGTGCAAGTCGTAAGTGCGCCCTTGTCTGTTTGCCGACAGCAGGGTTAGCAGCAGCGAACAGCCATTTCGACTACTACAAGTAGTAGTACCACGTCGGAGATAGCTCGTGCTTGAATAGGCTCTGAAAGGCATCAACGAGGCGTCAATCAGGGGATGACGATATGCGCAAGCCGATCGCAGAACGTATCAGGCAGCTGGAAGAACGCCGGAAAGCATTGCAGGCGCGGCTGGACAGGCAGGAGCGGGCGCAGGCAACGCGTCGAAAGATTTTGCTTGGATCGTTTCTGCTGGAGCAGTTGCAGCGGAATGATCAAACCCGTCATCATGACGAACTGCGGCAGTGGCTGGCAAAGGAACTTCCGGCCTTTTTTACGCGTGATGCAGACCTTGCCTTGTTCGCAGATATTCTGGAGCCGGCATCATTGCCGGATGTGCAGGATAACAGCGACGACAATGATCAGCGATGATGTTCCGAGTTCTGAAGGAACTCGTCACGGTACTACTCACTGTCATGGCCTGAAACGGTGCAGGCGAAATGTCCGGCAACTGTTCAGGTCATCGGTCACCTGACGCCTTCTTGTGATGTCAGCCTAACAAGGTCTCAGCCGGTCGGCTTGGCAATGCGTATTCCGGTTTTGCTGTCGAGTACGATATGAAGATCACGGATCATGCCGGCTGCTTGCAGAAGAGCACTGCGCACGTCGTCATCCGAGCGCCAGCCCCGCTCAATCGACAAGGCCACGGTGTGAATGTCCACGACACAGTCACGGCCGGGGCCGGAGGGAATTCCTATTGTTTGGCGCATGTCGCGGATGATCGTAACGGCCCGCTCAAGCAGGCGTCGTTTTTGATAGGCATCCAGACGATCCAACCGGTTGGCGTCACGGACAAGCTCGGAAATGAAACTGGTCGTCGGTGTCATGTTGCGAGGCTGACGGGTTGGCAGAATAGTGTCAACGCCTGTCGTGCGCAGGTTCGACATCGGCCTGATTTTTATACAGTAGTTGTGATGTCAACGCATCAAGGTCGAGGAGTGCTGTTCGATGTAAGGTTGCCGGAGAACTATGACGATCATCTGTCAGGTGTCGATGTCGTTGTTCGCTGAAAGCTTTGGCTAATATTGGCCCACGGCGGCGCATGGGTCCGCTGCTCAATCTCATCGTCAGGGTTTTGTTGCCTGTTGCAGCGTCTCAATATGCTCCCGGCAGAGTGCGTCGATCAGGACGTGAAGTTCTGCCGTGCGCTCCTGAAGCCACGCAAGCGCTTCTTCGGAAACCTCGAAACGCTTCGAATAGCGCGCCTTGACGTAGGCCTCGTTGAGAATGTTGTACCATGCGGTAAAGCGATGATGATCGCGCGGCCAGATGTCGACCAGCCGGCGATCCCGATCCTCCGAAAGTCCGCGCAGGAATTTGAGGTTATGCGAAGCCGGAGTGTAGTTGGTCAGCGTCAGGAGATAGCAGTTGTAGGCTGTCTCGACTGCCTGATGAAGCTGGAAAGCGGCGATGTTGGTATTGTTATCCTTCAGGGCATAACCAGCCAACTTGATGAAGGTTTGCGCATCAGGAAAATGCCTACGGAAATGCTCCTCGGCTAGCCGGAGTGCATCGGCAGGGCTGAGAGGTTTCGCCTCAGCCAGTGGTCTGTCATCGAATTCGTAGAGGACGACACCTTCACGAGCGAGATCGACGAAGAAGTATTGCCCGTCATGCAAAAAGTTGCTGATCTCGCGAGCGCCATGCACGATCAGACCGACCGGTGTTTCGATCTCCTTGTTCCACATCAGCCGGTCGGTGGCCTTGTCCCAATATTTCGGGTCGGCAAGTTCCTTGTTGCTGACGATGACGAGAATATCGAAATCTGATCGATAACCTTTCGACGTATGCGGCTCGTCCACCCATGTGCCGCGGGCGTAAGAACCGAACAGGATGATTTTATAAATCCGTCCGTCCTTCTTGGCATCAGACTTCGAACGCTCGACAATGCCGGCGAACTCTTCATGGATAATCCGGACGATCCTTTCCAGTTCGCTCTGTTTTGTCTGCGGAAGATGTCCGATATCCGTTTTCATGGCCTCACCATCGATTCTTTTGAACAGTTACCCTAGCCGCGATCGGCAGGCTATTGCTACTCCACATTCTTGCAGGGGTTGTGAGGCCGTGCCTCACGCATGCCGGGTTCCTCTATCAACGGTCTCTCTTTAGCATGTGATTGATCAGGCCCCGTGTCTTAGGCTGGAATGATGATTTCTCGCCGCATGGCTCGGTGAATAATTTGCGCGGTCTTTTCGGTTACACCGGCCTGTTCCGCGAAGGCTGGCCAGTTTTCGACCTCCGTATGCATTTCGCGGATAATTTCTTCGGCCTTTTTGGGCTTGAGGTCGCAGAAAACGCCGAACTGGATAAGATCGGGCAGCTCGAAATGATCGCGTTTACCGTTCAGGCTCATCTGGTGCTGATGGGTCCAGCTTCCATCCGGATTGTAGGCGTAGCTGACGTCGAACGCTGGTGACAGCCGCCATTCGCCCTTTCGATTCATGAGGAAGGCGATGTTCTTGACGTGGTCGTCCTGATTTCGGACAAGAATGTTGAAAACCGCTCGGCGAAACTGTTGCTCGATGTCGTAAGCGGGAAGGCCGAGGAGCCGTATCGTCTCGACGGCCTGTTCGTAGGAATAAGCTCCCGCCGCGTTGAAATCATAGTGGCGCAAGGCTGCGAGCGACTGCATATGGAGCTTCTGGCCATTGGCGGTGCGATCGAAGCGTTGTGTCATGAAATGGGATCGGCCGCCTTCGTGGTGGACGCGGCATTCGGTCATGTCGATGCCGGCGGCGCGAGCCAGGAGAAAGAAGCCGTACTCGATAAGGCCAAAGCCCTGCGGATCGGCCAACTCCTTGTCACGATTGTTGGAGATGCCGTCGAACTTCATGAGCCAATAGGTGAAACCTTCACCGGCTTTGACCTGACCGGATCGGAATTCCCCGGTTTGTTCATTCCATGCAAGGATAGCCTTGGCGCGCGCGCCGCCTGCGGACGTCCCGACGCGCAGGATATCCTGCAG
>NZ_JARVRC010000027.1:0-16552 GCF_030209895.1 Agrobacterium sp. CFBP2214
CTGCAGGATATCCTGCGCGTCGGGACGTCCGCAGGCGGCGCGCGCGCCAAGGCTAGCGGTCTGCACCGTGGCAGAATGAGGTTGCTGGAAAACTCTCTGGAGGCCAATCATGCCGATAACAACAGATCAAACTCAAGCACAGGCCGCTACCCCGTCGATCTTGGCGCAATATTCGTCTCGTTGGAATTAAGTAAATCGACTTGGCTCGTAACGGCTCTGTCGCCATCGAGAATTTTGACTTATTCATTTGCTTACAAATGCAACCTTTTGAGACTTTGTAGGCAGCGAGATGGCGGCTAGATAAGATCTGCGAGGCGAGGCTGATGAGGCGCAGACAAGCAATTGGTTTCTCCAGAGGTATAAGAGGATGCCGGATACAGAAATCATAAAGTCTGCGAGAGCGCATCAAATTTCGTCACACCCTTAAATCTCAGTGAGAATTGAATTGACGATCAAGTTTTCCACGCCGCTCTCGCTTTTCAGCAGTAACATCGTGCTTAACACTCTCTGTCGCCGGTTTTATGAAGCATGGCTGGAAGCACAACCTACTCGGGAAGAAATCGACGCTCTATTCAGCAGTGTTCGCAATGAGTTGATGAATGTCCACACGGATGGCTCGTTGAATGAAATGGATGAACTGTACCTAGTTGAAGCCTTGCTCAATGAATTAGAGGTGTTCATCAGCCGAGAAATTGGCCCATCAACAGCACTGTGATATTACTCGCTACGTGAGTGCTTGAACGTATCAAGCCCCACTGATTTTGTGATTGCAACGGTGATGTCGATCGTTCGCAGGATACAACGCGACAAACTGGATGAGATTCTTATGTCGCGATCGATTGGAAGGGCTTCCTCATTTTCTGATTGCTTCTCCCGATCCGGAGCGAAGAACGTTTGCGAGACGGTAAGTCTACGGATCGTTCAGCCTTTGCCTGCAGGAGTGCCTTGAGTTTCGAGAAGGCGTCTTCGACGGGATTGAAGTCCGGACTGTAGGGCAGGAGACAAAGCAATCGGCAACCCGCGCCTTCGATAGCCTTCCGGACGCCCTCTGCCTTGTGGGCGGGAAGATTATCCATGATCACGATATCGCCGGGCGCAAGTGTTGGTACGAGAACTTGCTTGACATAGGCCCGGAACGTTACGCCGTTCATCGCACCATCAAGGACCATCGGCGCGGTCATGCCGGAAAGCCTGGATGCAACGGTGAAGGTCGTTGCTTCCCAATGCCCGTTGGGAACGCCCGAACGGCAGCTCCGTGCTTTCGGCCGCCTATCGCTATAAGGTGAAGATGGACCATGAACGTGAGGCTCGCACGGTCGACTACATCCGGCACGATCTTTTGCATGAAGCCTTTGCCACTCCCGGCAATGCCCCACAGTGGCTGAAGGAGATAGCCGCAGACCGGTCGCGGTGGCAGAGATCTCGCAAGCCTTCTGGAACAGGCTCGAGATGTTCGAACATCGATCCGATGCGCAGCTCGCAAGGAACGTTTGCCTTGCCGCGCGAGCTCTCACCACAACAGAACATCGCCCTGGTCTCCGCCTTCGTCGAACAGCATCTGACCACAAGGGGCATGATCGCCGGCTGGGTATTGCATGATGCTCCCGGCAATCCGCATGTACATCTGATGACGACATTGCGGCCGCCGAAGCACTTTTTGACGCGACTGGACGAAGGCTTGCCCCCAAAACCACGTTGGCTATGATGCGGGTGCTTGGTGTTAATGTGACGGCCAAGATACATGTTGCTTAATAACTCATTCGGATTTCGCATCACTGCCGAAACCATTGGCCGCTGTTTGAGGTGACAATGTCAGATTTGCTGATCCATGTGAAAAGTCCTGCGGTCCGGGCTGGCCTCATTATTCCCGCCGCAATCATGATGATCATGTTCGGCGTTTCGATATTACCATTCTGGAGCGGGACTGCTGCCGTGCTCATCAACACTCTTGCTCTGACGGCCGGGCTTCTGGGTGGTCTCTTTCACATTCTTGAAATCATGCCTCCGGCCCTCGCCAGCGAAGAGATCGAGTGGAGAAAACAACATCCGGACGAATATGGAGAGGCGGATTGGGAGGCGGTGCCCTTTTTGCATAACATTCTGGTTCGTATTCGGCGATGGAAAACCACTACTGATTAGCACCCTATCGCCTTGCCCTTCCCCATCGAGCGGCAGTTGGCTTGAACCGCAATGGGACGCCGGTGCGGAAAGGTACGGAACTGTGGCGGCAGCTCCGGTTGGTGGGCTTTGGCGGCGGTCTGCGCGTTGTTACAGAATGGGCCGACGCGCCGAAAAGGCCGAGAACGGTCTCGGCAACGTACCAGCAGCACGCACTATCCTGCGCCTGATGACCCTCGAACGGAACTATTTGACCAAAGCTCAAACGATGACGGTCGCCGCAATCCAGGAACGGCTGCCAGACCTTGTCGAGGCCAGAGCTATCGTTGAAAGCTCTACGCGATATGTTGCGTCACATATCCTCAGATAATCTGGAGGCCTAGAGCGACCGCGCGGCCAAAAGCCTTGTCGCGCCGTTCGCCAACAGCATGGTCGCGACAAGGCAGCGGTCCGAAATGGAAGCACGTCACGATGGTCGAACGGCCAGACAGAGAGGCAGATCACCAAACTCAAACGGGTGAAACGCCAGATGATAGCCGCGGGAAGCTCGATCTACTTGGCCAATACAACAGGCAGCTATTGCGGGAACGCCCTCCCTTGTCAAAATCCGATTAATTACAAATGGAACATCGTTGGCGTCGGTCGCGAAGCGGTATTGTTTCAGCCGTAGCCAAATCCGTCACACAACAAAACCTATTCATGAGAGAAAGGACACCTCACCACGCGACTGGCGGAATATTCTTATGAATAAAGCAATCCACTTGAGCGAACGGCAATATACAGAAATTGTGGGCAAACAAGTTGCTCCGGATAGACCGTTGCTGTTCGGTGTCCTGGCAGAAGTAGTAGAGCCAACTGCAGCATCCGCGCAGCCCGAGACAATAGAAATTCGGAGCGAGTGGCGGGTGTGGCATGCTGTTGAAGGTTCAGAACCTGACATATCGCGCGACAATCGACGATCAGGTGAAATCCTGCGGAGAAACCCCTACTTTCTTCTTCTTCAGGACATCTGCGCTTTCGTCGCTATCTCTGCCTTCATCACTGCCATATGCATCTTGTCACAAGAGATTGCGTCCAAAACCATCTGAATCACAGCGAAATTGGGAACCATCTATTTCAGTGTAGCGCCGCATATATACTTACCGATCGGTAAGTCTCCGCTTGAAGCAACTCAAATCTTCCTGTACGGTAAGCTGAACTGGAGATCGCACATGTTCAGATCCGCAGGCGATTTCGGCGCCGCCATCAGGGAAAAACGCAAAGGCCTCGGCTGGACCCAGATCGAGCTGGCGACACGCTCCGGCACAGGCGAGCGTTTCATCGTCGAGCTTGAATCGGGCAAGCCGAGCTGCCAGCTTGAGAAGGCGCTCACCGTTGCGCGCACCGTCGGCCTGGAGATCGGCGATTTGAGGACCGCCCAGCCGTCACCGGCCGCAACCGACGACGATCTGGATTTCCTGCCAAACTTCGGTGATGGCCGATGACCACGATCTTCTATGAGACCCTGCCGGTCGCGCAACTGCGCTTCGAAGGCGAGTGGCGGCTCAAATACGACCCATCCTGGGAAGCGCGTCGGGTAGCCTTCCCGGTCTCGCTCACCATGCCCTTGCGATCAGGGACGATTGGCGCGGACAGGCTGCTGCCCTGGCTCGCCAACCTCCTTCCGGAAACCCATCTTGCCGAAATCGGTCAGCGGCTGAAAATATCGCCGCAGGATATCGTTGGGCTCCTCGAACATATAGGCCGCGACACCGCAGGCGCCCTGTCCATCGGCGAGCCACGCAAGGCCGGCATCAACCTTCAGCCGATTCCTGACCAAGCCGCTCTGGAGCGCATTCTTGACGAGCTTCCCGCCAAGCCCTTCCTTGTCGGCGAGCATGGCGTTTCGATGTCGCTGGCAGGCGTGCAGGAGAAGCTGCCTGTTTTCGTCGATGACGAGGGCATTATCTCAATCCCGGTCGACGGAACCCCTTCAACCCACATCATCAAGCCGGATACGCAGCGCCTGGCCGGAAGTGTCGAAAACGAAGCCTTCTGCCTTACCCTTGCACAGGCCTGCGGGCTGGAAGCCGCCGAAGCCACGATCGGTCAGGCTGGCGAGCGGCGTTATCTGCTGGTGAAGCGCTATGATCGTTTCACGGACCCGCAGGGCGAGATCCGCAGGCTTCATCAGGAAGATCTTTGTCAGCTGACACTTCACTTTCCATGCGATCTTCGACAGGCCAGGGTGTGACGCTGAAGATGATGTTTGACGCCATCAGCGAGGCGGTCTCGCCTGGTGAACGCCTGAAACTTCTTGATGCAGTGATTTTCAACGTACTGATCTGCAACTCGGATTCGCACGCCAAAAACTATTCCGTGCTGATCGGTGCCGGCGGATCGGCAAAGATGGCGCCCCTTTATGATCTGATGTGCGCTGCTGTTTATCGGCAGGTCGACCAGAGCCTGCCGCAAAATATTGGCGGGCGGTTCACCGCACCTGATTTGCGGGGCAATGATTGGAAGATGCTCGCGGACAATATCGGCCTCAGTCCTGCTGCAACATTGCGGCGGGTGGCGGAACTGACCGAGCTTGTTGCCTACAAATGCAGTGAGACCGCTGCATTTATTTCCCAACGCTCAGGCGATCCGACACGCGTGCTCGAACAGGGTGATCATCAAATCCAGAAGCGGTGCAAGCGTATTCGGCAACAGCTTTGAGCGGATATTATTTTTCGGAGAACCCGGGCTGACAACCGCAACAACCGCTCCTCTTCAGAATATGCGACAGTGTGCCGAAAAAACCTTATTGCTGTTTCAGAGGTGGCTCGGTTTGTCTGAACCGCTTCGAGCGTTTCGTTAAGCGGATTTCCGCCTTGACCACGCGAGAAAGGTTCGCCGTCAGCTATTCTCCCGGCGTTCGTAAAGCCCGTGCCATGGCCGTTCCTTCATGCGGAGAGAGGGAGGCATCGCCGTGAAACCCCAGCCATCATGTGCAAAGACCTCGCTTGCGAGAACTTGCCAGCTGTCGGGGTCCGTCGCCGTCAAAAGCGCTCCGGAACGTTTGGACGTGCTGTAGGATGAACCATCCAGACATGCGACATGGGCTCCGGCTTCCGTTGCGATCAGAGTTCCCGCAAGTTGATCCCAGGGTGTCAGCCGGTCCAGCATCACGAAGTGACCATGGCCGCGCGCGAAGGCACGGTACATATGCGCGGCGCATCGATGGCTGGAGAACATTTTCGGCTTTGCCAGTCTCGCAAGAATATCGGATTTAACCGCCGTCGGTAGGAAATCGGTTGAGACATAGCCCACCATTTCAGGCAGTGAGGCAGGCTCTGAGACGGACAGACGTTGCTGCGTCCCGTCAGCTCGGATCAAAAATGCGCCACTGCCCTGTTCGGCCATGACCCAGTCGTCATTCATCGGGTCATAGATCACGCCGGCGACAGGTTTGCCCTTTCGAACCACAGCCGCCACGACCCCGAACAGCGGCATGCCAGCCACGAAGTTTGCCGTTCCGTCCAGCGGGTCGACAACAATCGCCGTTTCCGCATGATCAAGACGCTCAAGAAGGCCTGGATCCCTCGACGCACTTTCCTCACCCACGAACAGAACATCCGGCATCATGCTTTCGATTGCCTGTTTCAGAAACCACTCGGCCGCCTCGTCGGCCGCCGTGACTAGATCGGTCGCGTCCACCTTGGCGCGGACGTCCAGATCCTGCACTTTCTGGAAGCGTGGAAGGATTTCCTGCCAGGCGGCCTGTCGGACCTTATTGGCGAGTTCACGGAGATCGAACTGCATCGGCATGTCTTTCTTTCCCTATTGTCCACGCACGGAACCGTTAGATGTGCGCTATCTACTTGTTTTCACACAGCTTTAATGGAAATCGTCTGAGGAGCCGCGGCATTCCTTGCGATTTTCGGCTTGCTGTCCTCGATATAGGAACGGAGCGCCGCCATCTCGTCGGTCTGGATCGAGGAAAACCCCGCGCGAAGCAGTCGTCCCCATATTGCATCGGGATATTCACGTGCTGCGGTATCGGTAAAGCCCGGCGAAGCGACGGAATCGAGCGTGTTGACCCAGAGTGTGATCCCGGCGTCATGGAAGCGCTGCTGAATGTTTTCGACCTGGGATAGATCCTTGAATGAAGCCTCGCAGATCAGCGGTTTCAGCTCGAACACGAGCTTCACCTGCTGCCTCCAGTCGCCGTCTTCCAAGTGTGTGCGGGCGATGAACGGAACGTTGTGGATCATGATGTTGTTTTTGATCCATTCCAGATCGGCCGGGTTTCTCAGATCCGCCCAGAAATCCACCTGCTGGTCGACCCCCATCTTCTTCGCAAAGTCCAGAACCTCCGGGATGACGTGACGATGCTTTATATCGAGGTGGATGAAAATCCTGTCGCGCGTAAGTTCGAACACATCCCGCAGACCTGGAAGCTTTTCGTCGGTCAGAGGATTTGCCGGCCCGCCGTCGCGATTGCGGAGAGAAAGCGACGTCAATTCTTCCAACGTCATCTGCTCCGGCTGTTTGTCCACGCCGGTCATGCGCTCCAGAGTATCGTCATGGAGAAGAATAAACTCCCCATCCGCCGTGCGGCGCACGTCGATCTCGACGACGTCATAACCCGCCTCAATGGCCCTGCGGATTGAAAGAAGGCTGTTTTCCGGGGCATCCCTCCAGATACCGCGATGGGCGACAATGGTGCATTGCCGATCCATATCTGCCATGTAATCGAAATAGTTCATTTCTGTTTCCTGGTTGCGGCGCTGAACGCGCCAGAGATCCCCCTGCCGGTCTTCCCATCAAAGAGATGCAGCCGTTGTGGGGGAAATGAGAGGAGCAGCTCACTGCGATCAGGTGCTTCGGAGCCGAATGGCGTCGCAATGCGAACGGTCGTGCCTGAGAGTTCGGTGGCCACGATGGAATGAGAACCGAGATCCTCACGGTAGCGGACACGCACCTTGAGGCTCAAAGCCCGGATGTCGTTCTCCACCGCGATGTCCTCGGGGCGGACCCCCAGCTGAAACTCGCCCTTCAGGTGAGATTCGGCAACTGGCTGGCCATCGGACAGGCGTAACATCGAACCGTCGCCAGTGACGGCCAAGATATTCATGGGCGGCGAGCCGATGAATTTTGCAACGAAGACAGAGGCCGGATGATGGTAAATCTCTTTGGGCGTGTCGTATTGTTCGATCTCACCCTTGTTGAGAATGAGAATCCTGTTAGCAAGCGTCATAGCCTCGACCTGATCGTGGGTGACGAACACCGTGGTCGCGCCGATCCGGCGATGCAGCTCGGCAAGCTCGATGCGGGTGTCATGACGCAATTGCGCATCAAGGTTCGACAAAGGTTCGTCGAATAACAGCACCGCGGGCTCACGAACGATGGCCCGACCGATCGCCACCCGCTGGCGCTGGCCGCCGGAGAGCTGGCCGGGTTTGCGATCGAGATAATCGGCAAGGCCCAGCATTTTCGCAACAACCTCGACGCGGGCGCGCCGTTCGGTCCTAGTAAAACCGGCGATCTTCAGGCTGTAGGCAATGTTGTCGAACACCGTCATATGCGGATAAAGCGCATAGTTCTGGAACACCATGGCGCAGCCACGTTCCTTCGGCTCCAGTTCCTGAACCTCGCGGTCGCCTATGATGATTTTGCCGCCGCTCACACGTTCAAGACCCGCGATCATCTGCATCAGGGTGGACTTTCCGCAGCCGGATGGGCCGAGGACCACCGTGAATTCCCCAGCCTTGAACTCTACGTCGAGCTTGGGGATGACCTTTATCGTACCGTAGCTTTTGGTTACTCCGTCGAGCCGGATATTGGCGGCCGCGATATGGATCGCGGGATCTAAGGCGTTCATTGTCATTTCTCCGAAAGCACAAGGCCCTGAACGAGATACCGCTGCAGAAGAGCGATCATCATCAGGGGAACGATGGATACGAGGATGGCGCCCGCCATGATCAGCGGATAGTCCGGCACCGCACCCTCGTCAGGCACGAGGCGCGCCAGCCCCACAACCGCCGTCTGGGTATCGGCGGTCGAGGACGCAACCAGCGGCCAAAGATACTGTGTCCATCCCGACAGGAAGGTCAGCACGAAGAGGGAAGCGAAGCTGGTGCGCGAGAGCGGCAGCAGGATGTCGAATAGGAAACGGATCGGCCCCGCGCCGTCCATTCGGGCCGCCTTGAACAGGTCTTTCGGCAGGGTCAGGAAAAACTGCCTAAACAGGAACGTGCCCATGCCGTGCGCCAGAAGAGGTGTAATAAGGCCAAGCCGCGTGTTCAGAATGCTCCATTCCAGATGAACGGGGGTGCCGAACACGGCGGCGATCAGGCCGTTGAGCCCGGTCGCGTCAAGGACGGCGTTCAGCGGTGAGAACACGTTGGACGCGACCTGATAAGTGGTCACAAACCGCATATCGAGCGGCAGGACGACGGTGGCCAGAATCAGCGCGAAGACGACGCCAGCCCAGCGGATCCTGAAATAGACGATCGCATAGGCCGACAGGAACGACAGGATGCACAGCCCAACCGCCGTACCCGCGGCAACGACGAGGCTGTTTATCATCTGGAGCGGGATCGACGTATCGGTAAATATCCGCTTCATGTTGGCGAAGAAATCGCCCCCAGGGAACCAGACGAGACCGTTTTGAAGCATGAACTCATAGGAGTGTGAGGCTGTGGTTAGCGTCAGGTAGAGCGGGCCAACGATGTAGGCGATACCGATGACCAGGATCAGGCTCGCGACAATATTGATGGAGCGTGCGTTCTCGACCATGGCTTAGCGCTCGTAGTTGATGCGGCGGCCGAGCAGCGCAAACTGCAAGGCGGCGATGAGAATGAAGAAGACCATGAGGATAGCGGTCTGGGTGGACGCCCCGGACAGGTCATAGCTGCCGAAGCCGTCGAGATAGATCTTGTAGACGAGGAGCGTCGTGGCGCCGCCCGGCCCCCCCTTGGTGATCGTATCGATGAGTGCAAAGGCCGAGGTGACGCTTTCGGTGAACTCAAGCACCAGCGTCAGAAAAAGCTGCGGCATGATCAGCGGTAATTGCACATCGAAGATGCGCCGCCACGGCCCCGCACCGTCCATGGCGGCCGCCTGGACAAGCGTGTGCGGAATGGCGCGCAGGCCCGCGAGAAGGATCACGAAGTTGAACGGGATATTGCCCCAGACATGCGCTGCGATCAGCGTGACATACGCGTCGAAACTGTCGAAGCCGGGGTTCCAGATACCGGGAAACATCTCGTTAAGCGGCGTGAGCACGCCGACGAACGGATTGAAGACGAAGGAGAAAACGAGGCCGATCGACGCGCCGGCGATGCCCTTTGGCCAGACGAGAACGTTTCTGGCCGGCAATGACATGCGGATCTTGCGATCGGCGGCGATCGCCAGGATCAGCGGAACGAGAACCGCCAGTGACGAGGCCGTCGCCATGAAGATCAGCGTGCGCCAGCTGGCCTTCCAGAACTCCGGGTCGGAAAGGACGCGCACAAAATTGCCCCAGCCGACAAATTCCGAGCCGCCGCCAAAGGGGCGCTCGAGGAAAAACGACCAGTAGAAAGCCTGAAACACGGGCGCGTAGAAGAACAGGATAACAAGCAACAGCAGTGGAGCCACGAAGAGCAGCGGCAACCATCGATGCCGAAACATGGTGGATTCGAGAAACATGATAAAACCCCGGTCAATGGGAGCGGTGCGGGGCGTGATGCGCCCCGCACCATGAACTGCAGATCAGGGTAGCTCTACGCCCTTGTAGGTCTGCTGGAAACGACGCAGCAGTTCATCGCCACGTGTCTTCGCCTTGTCCAGCGCCACCTGCATCGTCTGCTGGCCGGCGAAAGCCTTCTGGGTTTCCTCGGTCCATATCTGCCGGAACTGGATGTAGGAGCCGAGACGGATGCCGCGGGTGTCAAGCGTCGCGGGTTCGCTCATCGAGCCAATGCCAATTGCTGCGGTGGCGAATTTGGGTGACTTCGCATCCGGGCTTCTGGCGATGGCATCGAGCACATCATTGGTCACCGGCACGTAACCGGTGGCCGCCGAGAAGGTCATCTGTTGCGCCGGCTGGCGCAGGAAGTTGAGGAAGGCCTTCGCACCCTCGACCTCCGCCTTGTCGTGCCCCTTCATGATATAGACCGACGCGCCGCCGACGAATGTGTTGTGGCGTGTCTCGCCCGCATACATCGGCGCCATGGCGACAGTGATCTCGTACTTGCCCTCGAACGCCTTGGTGAAGGTCGAATAGGAGCCGGAGGATGCCTCGATCATCGCGCATTCGCCCGCACTGAAAGCTGCGACGAGATTGCCGCCTTTCGTATCGGCATTCAAGCGGACCAGCCCTTCATTGCGCCAGTCGACAAGATTGGCGAGATGCTTGGCAGCCAAAGTCTTGTTGAACACATATTCCGCGTCGAGCCCGTCATAACCGTTGTGCTTTGAAGCAATCGGCTGGCCGTGGCGGGCGGAGAACTGTTCAAAAACGATCCAGGGTTCAGCGTTCGTCACAAACGGGCAGGTGCTGCCATTTGCCTTCAGTTTGCGCGCGGCCTCGATGATTTCTTCCCAGGTCTCCGGTGTCTTGGTGACCCCGGCTTTTTCAAGCTCGGTCTTGTTCGTGTAGAAGAGCAGGGTCGAGGCGTTGTAGGGCTGCGCGAAGAGCTTGCCCTTCGACGTTTCGTAATAGGTGCGAGCACCTGCGATGTAGCTGTCCCACTTCACGTCAGGCAGCTCGTCCTGCACCGGCACGACGGCGTCCGACAGCATCATGTCGAGCGTACCGGCATCGAGGACCTGTAGAAGGATCGGGGCGTTTTTGGCGCGATAGGCGGCAATCGCCTTCTGCATCAGCACTTCATAATTGCCCTGACCAACGCAGTTGACCTTGTGGTCGGTCTGCGCGGCGTTAAACGCGTCGCACTGCGCCCTGATGGCGACTTCGACGGGACCGGTATTGCCATACCAGAATTCAATATTTGCAGCATGCGCGGATACCGCACCAGCAAGAAACGCGGCCGTGGCCGTCAGTGTGAAAAATTTCATTGCGCCCTCCGTTTAAGACATCACCGAGCCCTCCTCGGCGATAATGGCGATGCCTTAGTTACTCAGTAAGAGTAACAATAGTATGACAGAATGCAAGAGCTTGAACAACGAAAAGATCGAGGCTACTGGTCTATATCGAAATTCGCCGCCCAATCTATCTACTCGCCATCAGTGAATTGCAGGAGAAATCACATGGGATATTCACCGGAAGCTCTGATCGCACCACGGTTTTTCAGATCCACCGACGACGTCGCCTCCGCCAACGAGCGGCGCCTTCTCAGGGTAATCTCGCGGAATTCGGGCATATCGCGGACGGAGCTGACCGGCCTGACTGATCTTGCGCAACAGACGATCCACCGGCTTCTGGACCAGTTGGCAGATCGGGGAATGGTCAGTCTCGGCCAGCCCAAGCCGGGCCTTGGCAAGGGCCAGCCAAGCCCGATGATTACACTGGATGGGCGCTACGCCTGGTGCTGCGGCATGTCGGTCAATACCGACGTGATCGACCTGTGCCTCATGGATTTTGCCGGACAGGTCCTGGCCGAGACCAACGTGCAGCTTCGCGAACGCACGGCCGCCGAAGCGCTCGAGCGGGTCCGTGACTGGGTACAAGAACGGCAGACAGCACTGGCCTTGTCGACCGAGAACTTCTTTGGCATCGGCTTAGGAATTGCAGGCTTCCACGTGAGCGGCACCAGCTTCAATGCGTCCCTGCCTTTGTACGAGTGGTCGCTTATCGAGCTGGGACCACTCCTGACGAGCTACTTTGACCGACCGGTCTGGGCGCTGAATGGCGGCAAGACCGGCACGATTGCGGAGGCGATGTTCGGCGTCGGCCGCTACATCAAGGACTTCGCCTATCTCAGCTTCAACTATGGCTTTGGCGGCGGCCTGATCTGCAATGGCGAACTCCTGCATGGCGGCAACGGCAATGCAGGGGAGTTTTCGCAAATGTACGATGACGACGAGGTGAACCGACGGCCTGCTCTTCAGATCATTCTGGAGAAGCTGCGATCCAATGGCGTGGACGTGCCGTCGATCACCTTTCTCAGAAAGCACTTCGATCCGAAATGGCCCGGCGTTACCGACTGGTTGGACGAAGTTACCCCGGCCTATAATCGCCTGGTGAACGCCATCTGGGCCGTCTACGATCCAAAAGCGATTGTCTTCGGTGGACAAATCCCCCCGGCACTGGCGGAGCTGATGATCGAGCGCACGCAGCTGTTCGGAAAACCCCGCTACGGGGTCTGGCGAGCCAGCCCCAAGCTCATCGTCTCTGAAATAAAACCGGACGCTGCGGCCATGGGCGCGGCTGCGACGCCGTTCAAGTTGAACTTTTTTTAGACCTGGGATTGGCGCGTTTAACATCTCGAAGCCGCAATCCATTCTGGCATTCCGCCGACACTGCTGTCATCAGAACGGTGTGGGATCTTTATTGAAATTTGGAGAACGCCAAAAAGCTCAGGCCGAACAATTAAACAAATGCACTAATTTACAAACATACATCTACATAAACATTACATCATTATAAATCCTGCCGCCGGAACCCTAACCCTAAAATGTGCCACGTGATCACGTCACCCCATCAATCACATGATTGAAGTTACCTATTGCTTTACAAACAATCACGTAATGGATCACCCATCCGACAACAGGGCGCAATCGATCCTCCCGCCATATTTGGCGCTCTCGCATAACTCCAGGGAAAGCTGCAAGCCACATCACCTCAGCTGATCCGTTGATTTTCTAAAATGGGACGGTGCATGCACGAAGAGTGGGGGCAAAAGTGCCGATCCTCATTCAGCTCAATCATGGCGCCTAAGCTCAGCGAACCAAAGCGCGCTCGCCAAATGCCGGTGGGTCTCGGCTTTCTCGTATAGTTGCGCGTGACACATCCAAACATGCCACGTCAGCTCAGCTGATCCACTCGCTCGCCAAATCGTACGATTTAGCATGAATGAACGCGCCATCTTCGGGAGCTATCGGCGCAAACCGAAACGATTACGTTTTCAATCACACCGCTTTTTGAAAGAGAAGTTCACCCCTGAAGGATAAATACCCCCTTCCCCCAAGATTGTTCTCGCATCAATCATCCGCAACACACCAGCAAAATAAGACTTTCACCAACATCACTTCACCTGCTCAAACATGGCTTCCACTGAGGCCCTTCCCATCAACGCCTTCAGACGCCCAACCATCAAGGGCTTCGAGGGTCACGACGTGCTCGATGTCCCAACCGATATGGGAACCGTGCGCGAGGTCCTGAAGATGATCGGCGCGATCACCCCCAAAAACTGGCAGCCGGGCCAGAAGGGCATCATCGCTCATCGCGGTCTCCCCAGCATGTCCGCCAAAGGAGAGATGGCGCCTGAGTGCACTCTGCTCGCCTTTCAATGGGCTTATGACCTTGGTTTGCTGTGCAGCGAAGCTGACTCGAGCGTCGATGCTCGAAAGGCCATTCACTACTTTCACGACAAGAATTTGATTGGCTGGACCTCGGTTCGGGGTGCGATTGCAGAGACCGACATCTCTTTGCTCTCCCATGATCAGAAGCAGTATGTTCACTACGAGATCCAAGACGGCCAACGGACCGGAGAATTCCAACGCACGGACCAGTACATTGCTTCTCTGCACGACATCGGCAAGCTCATCAAGCGCAACCCTGAACAAGTGCTACTCGACGACTGTCGCGATGACGACCCTCCTTATGTGGCTGCAGCCGTCAGTCATCTTCCGCCACAAGAGAGGGAGGGGCACATCGTACAAATCCTGTCCTTCCGTATCCGGGATGCCAAACACTTCATCCAACTCGTTGAGCAAAACGACCCCGCCCCCGACTGGAAAGAAACGGTGATGATCGTCCCCAGCCCCCACCCTCACGCGTTGTCAATCATCGCGGAAAAGCATGGATCGGACATGACGGTGGGCAACGTCGTGGGGCCGAACTGGATATGGATGAAATCATTCGTCGATGCGGGTCTTCGTGTCGTCGGCTTCCACACTCCCCGCACTGGAGCAGCCCTAGACTATGTGAATGACACGCTTGCCCACTTCAAGGGCCGCGAGGTCACGACACACCCTAACCTTGCTCCCTTCATCCAGGACAAGGCTGAAGAACAGCTTCAGATGCGCGCCAAGGAGCAATACCCACACATTCCCATCATTTCGCCCTCCGCCCGCCCCACCTGGTCGAAGGACGGCAATCACTACCTCTCCGGCTTCCATGATCCAGATGTGCTGACGGAGATGGACCTCAATAAGCCCATTCCCCACTACTTCCTCCAGGCTTCGGAGCCCGCCAACCACTACACGCTCGGAGTGGATATCGTCGTGTCCGACGACGTCTACAGCGCTGCGCTCTGCCTCGGCAACCAAACCTATCTCACTCCGGAGATGAAGGCTTATAAGGAGACCTACTAAGGCAGATCACACCGGCTGAAGGAGAACGGGATGGGATATCGCTTGAATGAACAATTGATGGAAGCAACGCTCTCGCCTTGCAATGGTTTACTTCTTGAAGAATAGGCGTCTTTTCAACAAAGATAATCTATTAGCATTAAACAAGCTGCAACCAGCTTTCAATATTATTACTATTTTTAAAATTCAAGCAAATCTGTGCAAATATATTTTAAATGCGATCAAGATCAGGGAAATCGATACATACGGATGTAGTTATCAAGAGCCTTTTCGGCGCAGCCGCCGCAGCGAAGCGGAGGTCCACACGGCGAAGCCGAAAACGCCGGAGATAACTACATCCGTATGTATCCTGCAGCGACAGTGAACCAGTTTATTGCTGTACGTGACTGGAGAACGCCCAGCCCGATCTGACAATGCTAATGAATACGTCGGTGAGCCAGCCTAACATTTGCGTTTTCATCGGCAGCATGTTGAGGAAGAAGCCACGGTAACGTTGGTTCTGACCGCGGTCCGGACCAGCAATTTCCGATCAGAATGCATCGTAGCTTGCGGCTTGAAAAATGGTTTCTGCATTCGTTGGGTTTGAACCGTTTGATTGCATCCGCGTTGGTGAAACCCCGCCATCGGCGCAGGAGCCAGCTTCTTTTGAGCTTGCAGAAGCGTATATTCGGAGTAGAATATACGAATATCTGCCAACGCATATACAAAAAGGATTTGAACATGTCTCTTTATATCCGCGATAACGCCGTCGATGAACTCGCAAGAAAAGTTCAAATGGCGACCAAGGCACCGAACAAAACCGAAGCTGTGAGGCGTGCTCTTGAAAACGAGCTTGCTCGCGCCGAGAACGCCGTCCCTTTGAGGGACCGTGTGAGAAAATTGCAAGACGAAATCGGAGCCGCGCTCGGCCCTACTCCTCAGCCATTCGATATGAAGACGTTCACCGACGAACTGTGGGAAGAATAAATGTATATTGATGCATCCGCCATCATCGCAATCCTTACCAGTGAGAGCGACGCAGGCTCCCTACTTGCCAAACTGGAGGGAGCCAAGAAACCGATCTTCTATTCATCGATAACAACATTCGAAGCTGTTCTGAGCTTATCCCGCCAGATGGCAAATGCAAAGGTGGGACAGCAGGCCCCAATCCCTCCGGAATTTATCGAGACCGCCCAACAAAAAGTCGAGAGCTTTTTGACATTGATCGCCGCTCGCGAAATGCCCATAGGAGGGAAGACCCATCGCGCAGCCATTGATGCAGCACGAATCTACGGAAAGTTTGTTGCTCATCCGGCACGCTTGAATATGGGCGATTGCTTCGTTTATGCGTGTGCAAAGGAGTATCGTTTACCCCTTTTGTTCAAGGGCGACGATTTCACAAAAACCGATATCGAAACTTTTTGAGTGGGTGAGGGGGATGTTAGATATTCTTATCCATGCAAAAAGTCCCGCCGTCCGCGCTGGCCTCATTATTCCCGGCGCCGTCATGATGATCATGATAGGCGTGTCAGTATTGCCCATCTGGAGTGGAACCGTCTCCACGCTCATCAACACTCTTGCCCTGACATCCGGGCTTTTAGGTGCGCTCCTCCACATTCTTGACATCATGCCTCCGGCTCTCGCCAGCGAAGAGATCGAGTGGAGAAAAAAACATTCGAACGAATACGGAGAGGAGGATTGGGAAGCAATACCCTTTTTGCATAACGTTTTGGTTCGTCTACGAGCGGTCGAAACCCCACATTGATTGGCCCACATTGACCTTGCCCGGTTGAAATAATCCATTTTGAAGTAAGCTCTGGCCCATTAGAGGACCAGGGAATGAAGCGCAATCGTTTCACAGACGAACAGATCATCGGGATATTGAAGGAGCAAGAGGCTGGCACGCCGGTCTCGGAGCTTTGCCGCAAGCACGGCGTGAGCGATGCCAGCATCTATATCTATGGACTGTTCCCCCGTTGCAAGCTTGATGTTGAAGCGGTTTGACACG
>NZ_JARVRC010000032.1:0-14911 GCF_030209895.1 Agrobacterium sp. CFBP2214
AGCACATCCATGATCCGCCCTCAGTGGGCTCGCCCGCTATTACCCGATCGTATAGTTCGATGCTACGCCGCGAAGATGCGTGACTGTCGCTTGCGACATAACACCACTGCCCAGATATTCAGCAAAGCTGTATGAGAATATGTCACTTCGTTCTATCGCCCGGACCAGATTGGTATCACCAAAGACAACGAGGTATTCGTGATCCTCCGGCGCCCAGATCCAGAGATCATGACCTGAAAAATGGATCAGAAGGCCATAAGGCGAATTTTCAAACAGTGCATCAAGCACCAACCCGACCGGTTGCGGTGCAAAATGGCGCGGAGGCTGACCGAACTCGTAAGCAGCGAAATCAATCTCGTTACTACCGATACGCGCGGCGACGAGAGCGATTTCCTCCTCGCTTGGAAATTCGGGGTAAATCCTCGCCGCGAAATTCCTGTTTCGGATGGCCTGATGATCCAGCGCGCAATCTTTTCCAATGAAGTCTAAAATTACGATAATCCTCTCCAATCGCCGTGGAAGACAATACCACCCGGACCAATATTTTTATTGAGACGAAATGACCTCACCACTACAAGTAACTGGCTCATTTGGAATCCCTCACAAAGGTTTCAATCGCGCTCCGGGACAACGATAAAACACGGCCCGCAGAGAAACGCTCGATAGAAACGGCAGCTTTATCCTCGCTATTGAAAGCCAGATCGAAAGTGGAAGCGAATATCCGCGCCCATCCCTCATTATAGGTGGCACCTTCAACATAAATGACGCTCATCGAGGGCCATTTCACCTGCTTTTTGGTTTCCGGATCGGCTACCTCAGCACTGCCAGTTAAAACCTCCCGAGTTTTAAGGGGCGGGGCGTTGCTGCCAGAAGGAGATTGAAACTTAAAACTGTAGGTTCCGCTCTCAGGGTAAACAAAATCCACGATAGAGGCAGGCGACGACACGCTTATATGGAACGCCTTTTCGCGAGCGTCCCCAGGTCCCGAATCTGCAGCTAGGGCGCGCCATTCATCATCAGAAACCTGACGACCAGATATGATTACCGCCCCACCTTCTTTATTCAGCGGCTCATCAACGGATATAATTAAACGAGTCGAGAATTACGGCTCCTTCGCCTGGCTTGATGACCATGATACAGTCAAAGCAAAATAGACGGCTAAGCTGACAGCTTTCTTCACGATTCTCATCCCTACCGATATTCCTCAGTTCAAATCCATTCGCTTTGCAGCGGTTTTAACGAGCTTACTTCGTCGACAAAGTTTTTTTCATTAGTCCTGATAATCCGATCAGGAAGCATTCGAATGCGACCTGCCAGGTCGATGGCTCAAGGATGCACGGCTCCAAATGGATGCCAGGCAGGTTTTGCACTTGCTCTGTCGTAGGAAAGCCGTTTCGCGGCTGTCAACTCCGTCAAATGATATTCGAAGTCCGGTTTGGCCCGAACCCGGTCTTCCAACGCGTTCGAATTATGCCGAGCTTTCAATCCTGGATTACCGGAAATCTCGGGCTTTAGGGAACGGGCTCGGCATAGTATCGGGCTCGGGATAAATCCCTTTATGCCGAGTTCGGCATAACGGAATGAACATGTCCCGCGGGACGACCGGCTTCGGCCTGTCGCGTGAATCCGGCCCGCCGCCTCCATGCGCAAACTCATCGCCTCGCCCGGACGGCAGCTTGAACTCCGTATCCCGATCAGCCAGCCCGACGAGGTCACCGGAGAGATCGAACAGCTGTTGTGCCACGAGATGCACGACCTCCCCTTCCCGCTGAATACCGCCGTTGATCGCCATCACCGAGGAGCCCGGCACCACCCGTCGGCGCTTCTCAAACAGGGTCGGCCATACGACGATGTTGGCCGGTCCTGTCTCGTCCTCGATGGTGATAAACATGACGCCCTTGGCCGATCCGGGCTTCTGCCGCACGAGCACCAAGCCCGCCGTGTAAACCCACTGCCCATCGCGAGCATTCATTGCCTCTGCACAGGTGATAATGTTGCGTGCCGAAAGGTCCTCGCGCAGGAAAGCGATCGGATGTTGTCTCAACGTCAGCCCGGTATGGCTGTAGTCTTCGATGACGTTATGGCCGTCGGTCATTTGCCGAAGCGCTACCTCCGGCTCCCGCTGCTCCGCAATCGCCGTTGCCTCGCGTTCGGCCGCGGCGGCAAACAAGGGCAAGGGCTCGTCGCGCAAAGCCTTGATCGCCCAGAGCGCATCGCGCCGTTCGAGCCTTAGCGCTGGCAAGAAAGCATCGGCCTCCGCCCGCTGAACAAGCGCCTCGGTCGGAACACTGGACCGGCGCCACATGTCATCCACCGAGGCGAACGGGCTGTTCAGATCATCAATCTTACCAGTCCCGACCCGGAGCACGGCACGTTGATCAGATTGAAACTATCATTGGCGGTCACACCGAAAGGATACCCTTCGCCGTCATGGGACGGCGCGAAACTCTCAGGACCTTTTGCGCGATTTCGAGATAGCTATCCATTGTTCTTCTAACTAGCAGGACGCGGTAAAACTACAGCGGCACACCTCGTGCAACAAGTAGTCCGGCGGCATCTTCAACCAAAAATAATGGTTAACGGGGCTGCCATTCTCCCTTGACAGGTCTTCCATTCGCAGGGACTTGATCCTGTTGCAGCTCACCGCCAGCGGTCCCCATGTCATATGTGCAGAAATTTGGACGCAAAACGCATTTGTGACCAATTAAATGAACAAATCTAGACCTATCTCAAGAACTGTGGCAAAATGTACAAATTTCTGGACGCAAAGTCACAGCACGTCCACTTAAACGAACGAAATGGTATAGCTATGCCCCGTCAAAGAAGCTACTCCCGCGTAACGCACCAGGCGCTCGCCATGCTTGGCAAGCTCATCCGCGTCGGCCGCACCGAGCGCAGGCTGACCGCGCAGGAACTGTCCGACCGCGCCGGCATCAGCCGCACGACCCTATCCAGTATCGAAAAAGGCGCACCAGGCCCCGAAATCGGCATCGTCTTTGAAGTCGCATCCATCGTGGGCGTGCGCCTCTTCGATTACGACGAGCGCACTCTCCAGATGCACAATAACCACCTTGACGAAAAACTGGCCCTGCTGCCCAAGAGCGTCCGTCAAAGCGTGAAGGAGGTCGATGATGATTTCTAAGACGGACGCTACGGAAGCTTTTGTCTGGATGTGGCTGCCCGGGGCCACTGAACCGGTAGTGGCTGGCCGTCTCGACCAGGATGGCGAGCGCCTGCTTTTCACCTACGGCGCCAGCTACCGCCGCCGTGAGAATTCCATTTCCATCTATGATCCGGAGCTGCCGCTCAAGGAAGGCGTCATCGCCCCCATCAACGGTCTGCCGATGGCGAGCTGCATTCGTGACGGTTCGCCCGACGTCTGGGGCCGCCGGGTCATCATCAACAGGCTGACGGGCAGGAAGCCCGACGCTGCCGGCGTACCCGAGATCAGCGAGCTTACCTTCCTGCTCCAATCGGGCTCCGACCGGATTGGCGCCCTCGATTTTCAGGCATCGGCAACGGAATATGTCCCCCGCCTTGCCGCACAGGCCTCTCTTGATGAACTCATGGAAGCTGCCGCCCTTGTCGAGAAAGGTGTGCCGCTGACTCCGGCACTCGACCAGGCCCTCAATCACGGCACCTCCATCGGCGGCGCGCGCCCGAAAGCGCTCATCGAAGACGGCACCAGGAAATTCATCGCCAAATTCTCGGCGACCAACGACACCTACAGCGTCGTGAAGGCCGAGTTCGTCGCGATGAAGCTGGCAGGTGCTTGCGGACTGAATGCGGCCCCGGTGTCGATGACCCGTGCCGCACACAAGGATGTACTGCTGATCGAGCGCTTCGACCGCACCCGTACAGACAATGGCTGGACGCGGCAGGCGATGGTGTCGGCGTTGACCATGCTCGGGCTTGATGAGATGATGGCCCGCTACGCCTCCTACGAGGATCTGGCTGAGCTAATCCGCCACCGCTTCACTAACCCTAAGGACACGCTCAAAGAACTCTACGGACGGATCTGCTTCAACGTGCTGTGCGGCAACACCGACGACCATGCCCGCAATCATGCCGCTTTCTGGGATGGCAGGATGCTCACGCTGACGCCAGCCTACGACATCTGCCCACAGGGCCGTACCGGCAACGAAGCCACCCAGGCCATGCTCATCAAGGGCGAGGGGCGCGCCAGCACGCTCGCCACTCTGCTTGCCGCCGCCGCCGACTATCACCTGAAAGAGGCCGAAGCCGCCAAGCTGATAGAAGACCAGATCACGATCATCGCCGCACACTGGCAGGAGGTCTGCGACGAGGCAGAGCTCAGCCCCGTAGACCGCAAGCTGTTCGCCGGACGCCAGTTCCTCAACAGCTACGCTCTTGAGGGGCTTGAAGGCCACAGGGCTCTGCAGGATGCATACGGCACCACACGGGAGACGCTGATCGCAAGCGGAGATGCCTGACACGGGCACACAGAACCTTCACGATCGTGCATTCATAAGAAATGTACCCAGGAGCAGCCGGCCGCGCCTCACGTTGTCGTCTGCCCAGGGCCGGTCAGGTTTCGGCACTCATCAACGATCAGCCTCGTGCCCTCGATCGCTTCTCCCAGAAAGGCTGAAAGCTTGACCTGCCTCTGAATCTTTATCCAACGGCGATTAGAGCCGTTGGATAAAGATTCAGAGGCAGGTCAGTATCGTCGAACGAGCTTTCGGCAGTGGATCGAGCGTACTGATGAAGCGGTCGCCTTGCTCACCAAGATTTTCGAAGGTCAGACCGCTTGACGACCACGAAAACCGCCCCTTTCTAACCAATCCAATTTTTTGCAGCGGAGCCGTTTAACTAGTAGCGGTCGCCGCTGAATTGTGCGTATTGAACACAACACCACATGATCGCGACGAGATGTCATGGCCAACATCCCCGTAACCCGCAGCCAGTTTCTACTTCCTTTCCTGGGCATTCTTGATGAAATCGGTGCGCCCACAAATTCGCTTCTGGGGAAATTTCGGCTTCCATCGTTTCTGGAAACAAAAAGCAATCTTTATATCCCACTATTGCCGACGATCCGCTTTGTGGAGACTGCCCAGCGCAGCCAGGGCATTACGGATTTCGGCTTCCTGGCCAGCAAGCGGCTTCATTTTTCCCATCTAAATGAAAAAACCCGGGCGCTGATCGCGCACTCTCCGACACTGCTCGTCGCGCTGCGCCACGCCTGCAACTGGGCATCGCGAGAAGATACGATCCTGAACATGTGGATGGAATGGGATAGCGATCATGTGCGTGTCTGCAGCAGGCTCGCCAGAACAAATGGGCTCCTGCATCTGGAACATTCGCAATGGCTTCAGAATATTTTCTCCATCTACATCGTTCGGCAATTCACAGGTCCCAATTGGATACCGGCGACGATCGCCTTTCAAGCTCGCTACACGCCGGGTGCGGAGACGCAATCCTTATGGCCGAATGTGCGCTTCCTCTCCGATCAGCACGCCGCCTGGATCAGCGTACCGATCTCGTGCCTTGGTCTCTCCAACCGTTCAGTCGCCTCAAATCCGCCACCGCATGATCACGAGGATGGCCCTTCGGGCTATGACATCGTCGAAATCCTCAAAATGATGTTGCCGTCCTATCTCGACCAAGGGGTGCCGACGCTAGCCGAGGTGGCGGAGATGGCGGGCGTCAGCACACGAACCTTTCAGCGCAAACTCTCGCATGTCGATCTGACATATTCAGATATACTCGACACCATCAGGTTCGAGAGCGCGAGCACGCTTTTGCGCGACAGTGATTCCAAGATTATCGATGTTGCATTTGCCGCCGGTTATGCCGACCCGGCGCACTTCAGCCGCGCATTTCGCAGAATTGCAGGCGTTACGCCGCGACAGTTCCGCGAGCAATCGCGACTGGGATAAGTGCGTTTCGCGCCGGGAATTCCCCTCGCCTTCATGATGAAAGAACCGGTAGAAGCGAAGCGCGCGGTATGTCGGCCTCTCTAACCCTGACGATGACACCGCAGGCGACTGGGCGCAATGAACGGTCTGCGCCCTTTCTCCCGGCGGGAAGAAATCCGCACGCCGGATAACAATTGGCACGAAATGGCAAGACGGTCGGTCTGCCCATGGTTAGACCCGACGCACGCTTAGAATTTGTCTGCCGCCCACACGAAGATCGGCTGGATGGCATTTGAGTTGGCCGGTGCCACGCCTCGTGGAATGGCCTTACGTCGTAAGTCAAATTGAATGAAGAGGTATTCAATGCTCCGCTCAGTTGGAATCAGTCTTGCTTTTGCGTCGGTTGCGTTGACCGGCGTTGCATTTGCCGAGACACCAAACGGCAAAGTGCCGGTCACCGTCGACAACTTCATCCGCGCCGAGACCGACCATTACCTCGCGGCCAATGCAAAGGACGTAGGCGGACTGGGCAAGTTCCAGCATTCTCGGGAGCCCGTACCGATCGACAAGCAAACCGTTATCCGCATGAACCGGGATACGCTTTATTCGTTTGCTGTTTTTGATCTTGCCGCCGGGCCGGTAACCCTCACGCTGCCGGACGCAGGTGCGCGTTATATGTCGATGATGGTCGTTGATCAGGATCACTACCTGCCAATCGTCGCCTACGGAACGAAACCGGTAACGCTGACCCAGAAAACGGTCGGCACCCGATATGTCTTCGTAGCGGTCCGGACTCTGGTTAACCCCAACGACCCGAAGGATATCGAGGAAGTCCACAAGCTTCAGGATGCCATCAAGGTGGACCAGAAGGAAAAAGGGCAGCTTGACCTTCCGAACTGGGATGAAAAGGACCTCACAGAGATTCGTAATGCGCTGCTCGCACTCGTAAAACACCAGACATCGTTCAGCGGCTCTTTTGGGGGCCGCAACGAGGTCGATCCGGTCAAGCACCTGACTGGAACAGCCGCTGGCTGGGGTGGCATTCCGGACAAGCACGCCATGTATCCAAGCTTCACGCCCGAGAAAAACGACGGCAAGACGGTCTATACTCTCCACGTGCCGAAGACTGTGCCCGTGAAAGAATTCTGGTCGATCAGTGTCTATAATGCAGAGGGCTTCTTCGAGAAAAACGCCTACGATGCCTATTCGATCAACGATATCACCGCGAAGAAAAATGCCAACGGCTCGGTAAACGTCCAGTTCGGCGGCTGCGACGGCAAAATTCCAAACTGCCTGCCGATCGTTGAGGGTTGGAACTACACCGTCCGGCTCTATCGTCCTGACCAATCCATCGTCAGCGGCAAATGGACGTTTCCCGAGGCCAAGCTCTTAAACTGAGCCTCATCGGTAAACGTGGAAGAGCACGAGGATCGAAAACAATGCGCATGTCGCGAGCGGAAGCGGAACGCATATTGAGCCAGAATGGTTGGCTGGCTCAAATGCCTGAAGCCTTCAGGACGCGTTTGTTTCAGAATGCGTTGCTTCAGAAATACGAAGCCGGTCAGGTCATCTTCCGTCCCGGAGATTCGCCGGGAGGCATCTATGGGCATGTCGCGGGGACGGTTGTCATAAACACGGCACCTCTCGACTCGACGCCACGCCTTGTCCACATCGCCGTGCCTGGGGGATGGACCGGTGAAGACTCCTTCATGACGGGTGAGCCACGACGGATCGAGCTATGTGCGCAGAGTGAAGTCTGGGCAATGCACGTCCCCCTGGAAACCATGGAACAGATGGCCGCATCTGATCCGAACATCATTCGCGCGTTCGGGGCCATCTCGATCCTGTCATCCGATAAGCTGGTCAGGATCGTCTATGACCTACAGAAAAGGAATGTCAGCGCCAGAATTGCTTCGGTCCTGCATCGCACCTCGTGGGCACCGGATGAGGCAATTTCGGTTTCACAGGAGAATCTTGGCGTGATGACGAACACATCCCGCAAGCAGGTCAACAGCACAATCCAGCACTTCGTGGACGCGGGTTGGGTTGAGATCGGCTATCGTTCCATAACGGTCACAAATCCTTCGGCTTTGCGACGATACGCTGAACAGGACCTGGAAGATTGACCTGCCCCAGCCAACGGGCTGCCATCACACAATATTGGAAGCGGTTGGGTATCGGATGCGCCACTTTTCCATCCCCGATTGTCCGACTTGACACAATCCACCGTGCGAAAGCCCTGTAACTTTCACGCGAGAAACAGAGGCTGCGAATCCGGCGCGGAAGCACGAGGTCTGTGACCTGCTTGCCGTGCGCCGTTCATTTCTTCGCCGTCCGGAGACTAAGTATTGAGGAGTCATTGCATGCTGTCGAAAATCCACCGGTTGGCTGTGTTCTCGGTCATCGCATTTGCGGGTCAAGGCACAGGTCTGGCTGACGCAGAAGATGCGATTTCGCCCGGGGTTACCGATCCGCATTTCCAGTTGGCTCCGGGCTATCTCAAGCAAGCGGAACTGCCGGATAGTCTGAGACTGCTCGGAGCACCACCGGCAGAAGGAAGCGGCGCGCTTGCCCGTGACGAAGATGCAAGAACTGCAACCCTGCCGCTGCGAGGCAAATCGCGCTGGGTGCTTGCGCGTCTCGACGCCGATCTCGAATTTCCGCAGCCGGCCAAGAGCTTCTCTTGCGCGATGGGTATCGACATCGATGAAAAAAACACTCCGCATCTTTATCGTCTGATGCAAAAGACCCTGACTGATGCCGGCCTGTCGACCTATGGCGTCAAGAACACCTACAACCGCACCCGTCCCTTCGTGGTTCATAACGAAGGGACCTGCTATCCCGTTCAGGAACCGGTATTGAGGACCGACGGCTCCTACCCGTCAGGACATACAGCTGCAGGATGGGCATGGGCTCTGGTGCTCAGCGAAGTTGATCCCGAGAAAACTGACGCCCTGCTCAAACGCGGTCTCGAATTCGGCCAGAGCCGCGTGATTTGCAATGCGCATTGGCAAAGCGATGTCGATGCGGGCCGCATCATGGGTGCAGCAACCGTGGCCAGGCTCCATAGCAATGCGGAGTTCCTCTCCGACGTTGAAGCCGCTCGCAAGGAAGTGCAGGCGGCGAAAGCCAACGGTTCTTCCTCCAGACCAAGCTGTGCAGCGGAAAATGCGGCCTTGCTGGCCCAATAGACCTGGTGGCCCGACTTCTCAGTCTTTCTACAGGAATAATTTGCCGGGGGCATCATGAAGCTTTTTGTCGCGACGTCGATTGCATTATGCGCATTGTACGGGAAGTATAGCTCGGCCCATGCGGGAGATATGCTGCCGGTCAGTCCTCGGCTGGAGAGCAACTCCACGGAACCCGATCAATGGCATTTCAGCGTGAGCCCATACTTCTGGGCTGCGGGAATAGATGGCAAGGTCGGCCAATTCGGGCTCACGCCAACGAGGTTGAAATCCGATTTTAGCAGCATTCTCAACGATCTCGACTTTTCCTTCATGGGCGTAGCCGAGGCGCGGTATGACCGATACAGCCTTTTTAGTGACGTCATGTATACAAAGATTTCTCAAGACGGGAACTCGCCCGTCGGATTTTTGAGCAAGAGTAGTGTCGACGTCACATCTCAAACGTTCTCAGGCTTTTTCGGTGGCGGCTACAGCGTATTCGAGGATGACAAGGGCCGCCTTGACCTCGTCGCGGGTGCACGTGTCTGGTACGCGAGCACCGAAATCTCTATCTCAGGCGGCCTGCTCGATGGCAAAAGCAAGAGCGACAATGCTTTCTGGGTTGACGCCGTAGCGGGAATACGCGGGCAATATTTCCTCACCGACAATCTCTATCTGACAGGCTGGGCCCTTGTCGGCGGCGGCCAGGCCAAGCTTGACTGGGATGTGACCGCCGCTTTCGGTTACCGCATTCAGCAAAATCTGTCTGCGGTGGCAGGATACAGAGCACTTGGAGTTGACTACAGCCATGACGGCTTCGTTTACGATGTCGTTCAGCAAGGCCCGATCCTAGGGCTTGCCTATCATTTCTAGGCAGATTTCGGAGTGCGGTTGCGCGGGCTTGTCCCACGCGATCCTCATCCTGATCTTCTTTTGATCATCGTGCCGCGACAACATCTCATCGCCGAACGCGGCCAAAGCCTCGAGAATCCTGAATAAAAAAACGGATTTCAAATGAACGACACGATTGCTCCAGCCCCGGAGAACATGAACAAGGAAGATCATTCCGCGCGTGATCCCATCCTCAACGAGTTTCTCGCATCTCAAGGCGGACCCTTCTTTGAACTGCAAAAGCAACTGCAATTGCTTCGGCAGAACGCCCTTCAGGTGGGATCTCGCGCGACGTTGTTCGTAGCCTTGGCTTGGGGAATGCCTTTTCTGCTTGCCGTGCCAGGTAATTTCTCCCTGGAACACGGCCAGGGAGCTTACCTTGTTGATCTCGGCGTATTTGCGAAATTTTTCATCGGGATCGGCGCTTTTATACTGGCCGAGCAGCAGGTCGAAAATGGCTTGAAGGCGAAGCTGTCTCAACTCGTGCTCGCGCCCGTTGTCGCCCCGACGTCAATTCCGGCGGCCGCGGCCATTGTAGCCTCGGCGCTTCGCCAGCGCGATTCTCGCGGGGCGGAGTTCACTTGCCTGATGCTGGCGGTTTTCGCCTCGGTTCTTTCCTACGCCAATTTTCACGCAACGGAAGCATCATCATGGGCGGTCACGTATTTTCCCGAAGGCAATAGGGTTTCGGCCGCCGGCTGGTGGTCCATCTGCTTCAGCCTTCCCCTGTTTGTCTTTCTGTTTCTAAGGGGCGCATGGAGGCATCTCTTATGGGCCCGCATGCTTCGCAACATTGCAAAGCTCGATCTTCGCCTGGTTGCGACCCATCCTGATGGCAAGGGGGGATTGGCCTTCCTCGCGCAATATCCGAACGCCTATGCCATTTTCGTCTTCGGGATGAGCTGCGCAATCGCTGCGGCTGTCGCAAAGAGCCACTTTCTCGAGGAGGGTCTATCCGCGACGACGCTCAGCATGATCATGAGCGGCTGGCTTGCGATCGTCATCAGTTTCTTCGCCTATCCCTTATCTGCCTTCACCCCTCCCCTTCTTCGGTTGAAGGAACAGAGCCTGTCGTTGCTGGATGCTCAGGCAACTAGATTTTGTCGGGCCGCGGAACGAAAGGTCATTGGCCGGAACGTCTTTTCAGACGCCACCCCCGAGCCTGAACCGGAACTGGCCGATCCTGGCAAGCAATATGAGACGACCCGCAAGCTCTCGACCATCCTGGTCAACAGGGCCGTGGTGATCCCGGTCGCCGCCGCCGCGCTCATTCCTTTTGCCGCGGTGGCTGCTACGAAACTGCCATTTAAGGAGGTCCTGTCCGTCGTAAAGAAATTGCTCCTTCTGTGAGGGAAATGATCCCTCACGAGGAAACAGGAGCGCAACGGCCGGAATGCGGACAGGTTACAACCCGACCGGTTAATCTTTGAACAGAATATCTGTCATTTTGATATCTATGGGGCTTCGCTTGCCATTGCGGTCGAAATATCTGTCCGTATGACAAGCTCTTTCCTGCGTATCGCAGAAAACACCATTCGCAAAAGTAAATTGCGTCGTCCTGAAATCACCCTGGGCGAACAGTTTCATGGCTGCCGTGACGCCCAGGAACTTTCCCGTTAGTGTCCTGGAGACGCCACTCGCATCGACGCACATATACTGATCGCACAGCACGCCACGTTGAGGCGACCTCACGCTTTTGGTTGTGCCAGCAACAGCCGGTATCGCAGTTACGATAACGATCGCCGCCACTATTTCGGGTCGAAGTCTGCGCATCCTAAAGCCATCCAATATCTTCATTGCGCGATTGCGCGTTTCCGTCGGCTTCGGGCCGTGCTGCCGCCACTACAAGCTGGCACGAGCCGCCATCTCCATCGTTGCAGAAGGCTGGCCAAACATGGGGATGCCAGACGGCAAGGCAGGACTGGGTCACCGTTTCGTCCCATTGCTGCTTGCACCTCCGAGGTCATCCAGGTGTTTGGCGTAATTGTTGCGCGTGTTCCGATCGAGCACGGCAACGGGGGCCGCAAGGACCAGGCCAGCGACGTTTCCAGCGGCTGCGGCGGTTTCCGTCGTGGCGGCCAG
Source organism: Agrobacterium sp. CFBP2214 (assembly GCF_030209895.1). NCBI lineage: Bacteria > Pseudomonadati > Pseudomonadota > Alphaproteobacteria > Hyphomicrobiales > Rhizobiaceae > Agrobacterium > Agrobacterium sp. CFBP2214. Next base: position 12,020 of record NZ_JARVRC010000032.1, read on the forward strand.
TATCCGGTCACCAAGTCCGATCCGGCTGTCGGTCAGCGTCTGACCTTCGGAAATGCGTTGTCCGATAAGCTGAACGATCTGCGGCGCCTCCGCAAACTTGCCATGGTTCAGGCTGTCACCGGATTTGATCGTGGTGAGGTCTATCACGGTAATCTTGTTGTCTTCGAGTTCCTTCTTGTATGGCGCCGCCTCGGGATCGATGGCGCCGAGCCTGGAAACGCCGCCCCAAACCCGACGCGACACAGCCAGTGCCTTATCATCGCGAGACACGAACAAGGTGAATTGGGGACGCTGTTTTCCCATGTCGGCGATCTGCTGCCGGAAGACGTCGACATCGACATCGGGAGCCGCCAGCATGACGTTCTTAAACTTGGCAGGAAGACGACCGTTTCTGATTGCCATCTGGCGTAACGATTCCAGCGCCAAAGAATTGCCCATGGAATGCGCTAGTACGGAAACCTCCTTCACCTCGGTATCCTTTGCGAGATACTGAAACAGCGTCTCCAGCGCATTGCGGGTGTAGTTCGTGCTTTCGCGGTCGTACCCATAGGCAAGCAGGCTCCCACGCGACGGCCATGTTGCCAGGACAGGCGTACTGTGGACGCCGGAATCATACACGATCTGCGCGAAGCGATAGACAGAGTCCTCAAAGCGGTTGTTGAAACCGTGAATGAAGACCAGAACGCTGCGATCGGGGTTCTTGCGGACCGACGCGCTCAGCCACCGCCTTGCGTCGCCAGCGTCGAGATAGTTGGCTTTCAACGTTGCAAAATCGGTTGCCGGATTGGCGGGTAGCCGCTTTGGCCATTCTACCTCACCTTCCTTACGGACCTTGCCCGGTGGGATCGACACGGTGAGATTGGCGAAAGCCGGGGCGAGCGCACGCTCCCCCGTGAACATCTCTCCGGGCACCGAAGATCGACTGCGCATCGTGGCAATCAGCATATCGACCTTAGGGGAGCTCGGGGACGTATCCGCCACTGGCGTCAGCACATCCTTCGGATTGCCGGCGCAGGCACAAAGCGCTGCGAGCGTTGAAAATACAAGAAGCCGCCGAGGCCAGTTCGACCGTGCCGACGACGGCTGAACGATACTATTTTTTCCCACGAATTTCTTCCTCAAATACCCGATCGCGCAGCGGCACCACCGGTCGAACCCGGTGACACCGGAAGGCGAAAGAGAACTGAGCGTCATCTAATTCGGAAACAGGAGCGACAGCCCGACACGGGCACCCCAACCGTGCGGCCCGTTCTCCGGCGCGGCAGCCCAATAACGCGCGCCTGCGGAAAGGCTCACCGGCTGCTCACCGAACTTCACAAGCTTCGACACCTGGAAATTGATCGGCACGGCCCACTGATCCGCCTTCCAGTCGTAGGTGCTCTCGGTATTGAGCGTGAATGTCCAGGCATCCGATGTTCTGTAGGAGATGAAGGGCTGCAAATAGGTCGCGTTGATGTCGGGCTTGTCTCCCTTGCCCGCAACGGACCAGATATGGTTTCCCAATGCGCCAACCGTCCATGGTCCTTCCTGCTTCAGGACGACAGCAGTCGGCCCGAGCCCGAACTTGCCGCCTCCGAGCAGATCGTCGGTCGCCGTGGGAAGGAGGAAGACGGGTCCCGCTCCCCAGATAATCCCGCCGGAGGTCGGCTGCGTCGGGGAGATAAAGAAGCTTTGCGAGATATCTCCAAGGCCGAACTGGTTGCCGGAGGAACCGGCGATGTCATGCTGCCAGGTGACAGGAACGATGGTACGGGAAATCAAATTCCAGTCCTCGTTCAGCGCAAATGGAATGACGGGCTGGATATCGAGCGTCTTCCGGTCGCCACGGTTCGGTCCGAAGCCCCGATCGTAGTTGAATTGGAACGGCACGCTGATCAGCGACGCAACGGGATTGCTGAGCTTTTTCGCAAGATCGGCATCCGCTTCCTGTGCCATTGCGGCATCAGCCAGACCAATGGCTTGGCCAACCAGCGCAACGACCGAGAACGCACCTAATCGGTAGATCTTCTGCAGCATGCAATAGCTCCTCAATATACAATCCTCCATCTGTGAACGGGTGGACAGTGCAATGGTGATGAAAAAAAGCTGGGAACCAACCGCCAAAATTAGCGTCCGGATGGTGTTATGGCTTGAAGGTTCTGCGGCGAGCTCCCCTATACCCCGGTACCCCACGCTCCTTTTTCTCTCGCCAAAAGTTGATACATAGCTTTCGAGCAACGAATTGGGTCAAATCGGACATTTGAGGATAGATAATGAGGCTCTGCTGAAAAAATCCATTAATGCGTGGAAGAGCATCGAAGAATTTCAGCGGCACTTTTGACGAGCGAGTTCAAATCAAATGCCTAATGCCATAACCTGATCGCCATTAGCCTGCCAGATGGGGTCTGCTTGCCGCTTACGTTTATTGCACATTCCGAAACAATTCAGGGGGAGCCCGACACGCGGGAGCAAATGTGGATGCGCAGAACGGACCGCCCTGGAGGCTTGGACCTCATCAAGTGAGTCGGCCGCTTGGACGCAACGAGCTTAGATTGAAATAGCCGTTTCATCGCCTTGAGCGGAGTCGAACCTACGACCCCGCTGCTGTTCCGCGTCGATCTCGTCCGAACTCTTAGAGACGTAGAAATCCTCGTTCTCGGTCACTGACCTTGCCCCCAAGTTTTATCCAGTTTTGAGTTCGCTCCAGCGGTTTTGTGAGGTGCTCCCCGAATTTGGGCCAGCGGGAGCTGGAATTTTCCGGGGTTTTGGCTCAGTTCGGCGGGGGTGCCGATGAGCTGTTCATAAGCGAAATCGGCACTTTGTTGCCTATCGCGCTGTGTGGCCGGAACTCGTTATATTCTCTACGCCAATCCTCCATCTTTGCCCGCGCGTCGTCAAGGGTCATGAACCAGT